>NZ_BKZP01000124.1 GCF_008974185.1 Weizmannia acidilactici | reverse complement strand
CTGACGGATACTAATCGATCGAGGACTTAACCAAAACGAAAAGCGGAAGCGCCTCGTTTATCGGCGTACGGATTTCGACTGAGATAAAGGAAACACGGTGAGGTATCGAGCCGATGTTGACTTATCGTAGGGAGAAGACGTAGAAATACGCTAGCCGATAGACGCTGGAGCTGGACAAATTCAAGATTCAAGGTTTAAGGT
>NZ_BKZP01000123.1 GCF_008974185.1 Weizmannia acidilactici | reverse complement strand
TGCCAATGTTCCATAATATACGGTCGTAATTCGGAAACCTGCATGCCGTCGACACCGTGACTGCCTTTGTTTCTTTCCACACGATGAAGTGCTTCCAGTAAATTTTCACGTGATAAGACCTGTTCCATCCTCATGTGTATTGCTCCTTGCGTGAGTTTTCTCTTCTTTCAATAAACCTGTTCTGGCTCCACCCTCTTGAGGTCC
>NZ_BKZP01000122.1 GCF_008974185.1 Weizmannia acidilactici | reverse complement strand
TCATGTGGAGCCTAGCGGGATCGAACCGCTGACCTCCTGCGTGCAAAGCAGGCGCTCTCCCAGCTGAGCTAAGGCCCCGTTCATTAAGGGATGGTGGGCCTGAATGGACTTGAACCATCGACCTCACGCTTATCAGGCGTGCGCTCTAACCAGCTGAGCTACAGGCCCTTAATGAAAGGAAATATAATATATTTAGAAAGGATTCAT
>NZ_BKZP01000121.1 GCF_008974185.1 Weizmannia acidilactici | reverse complement strand
TGAAATCCGAAACTCTCTGCTTAAGGGAGCCTATCAACCTGGATTTAAGTCAATATTTTGGACACCAATAAGTGAAATTTAATTTTGATCTCATGCCATATTTTTCATGACTGCTGGTCGCTTGACATGGAGCCTCTGCGGGCGTGGTGTTATGCGAAGGGCGAAAGGGGAAATGATTTCTTTCGCATGGCAAACAAGTGTCTTCTGTTTCTTGTGACGTCAT
>NZ_BKZP01000120.1 GCF_008974185.1 Weizmannia acidilactici | reverse complement strand
TTAGCCGTAAGAAAATAAGCAAGGCCAAGCCAGAAATGCCCTGTCGGTTCAACACCGAAAATCACGTGGTCCTTATTATTTTGTTTCCTTTGGCGTTCCATCCAGTTCAAAAGGGTTTGGAAGCCGTGGAATCGATTTTCAAAGATCAAACGTTTGCCAAACTCAATGCCTCTGTCGTCCTGTGCACGTGCGACATGTTTGTCTTTAGCGACATCAATGCCGATGATGAGCGTTGACGG
>NZ_BKZP01000119.1 GCF_008974185.1 Weizmannia acidilactici | reverse complement strand
CTCATGGAATTCACCACTACTTTCCTCAAGTAAGTCCACTACGGATTGTCTGTGTCATTGCCATACAGAATTTCCAGACGAAAACTTCTCTTTGATTGTTCAGTCCTTCCAAAACGGGAGCGACCCGTATTGTACTATGACCTCTGCTGACTTCTGACTGTTCAATAACCTATCACTAGGCTAGTTACCAACTTAGTCGGCGTACCAGTCAGACCTCCCTGGGTAAGACTGCACTCTTT
>NZ_BKZP01000118.1 GCF_008974185.1 Weizmannia acidilactici | reverse complement strand
AGGCTGGCAAGGATCGCGCTGTTCGTTGAAGCTTTCTGCCGGAGCAGGAGATGGGAACCGGGGTCGACATTGACATATTTAGTAACGGTTTTGGCAGCAGAAGAACTGCTCGTGGAACCTGATGTGGACACTTTCGAAGAAGAAAGATAATCCGCATGGACATACCCGGTTTTACCACTCACCGTTACTTTTGCCCAAGATCCGGAAGTGGAAAGGACTTTTACGCTTGTCCCTCTTGAA
>NZ_BKZP01000117.1 GCF_008974185.1 Weizmannia acidilactici | reverse complement strand
AATGTGTTCTTTGAAAACCGGATAGGAGAAAAAACCAAGTAAACCGAGAATCGCCATCTTTTGGATTTGAAACCAACATGGTTAAGTTGTAAAGGGCGCACGGTGGATGCCTTGGCACTAGGAGCCGATGAAGGACGGTACGAACACCGATATGCTTCGGGGAGCTGTACGTAAGCTTTGATCCGGAGATTTCCGAATGGGGAAACCCCCTGTCCATAATCGGACAGGATTCCTGCCTGAATC
>NZ_BKZP01000116.1 GCF_008974185.1 Weizmannia acidilactici | reverse complement strand
CGGCTCTGCACTATCGGTGTTTGTTTTGAAATGAAGCAGTTATCAAGAGTTATCTTACATTTCTTAAGCTGCCTGTAATGCTTCTATTTGAGGTAGACCTTGTAGTAATTTGCAACCATCAAACTCACACTGCTTGTTGCCGATGACAAACAGGACTCGCAATAACTTACAACACAGGGCTATGAGTGACTGTTGTTTCTTTAACGGGCGTTCAGGGCGTTTTGTATAGTATTGATGCAGGGCTTTAAACGTCGGATTATGCACAACCAGTGGGCGAATTGCCAGATACAAGGCTCTTC
>NZ_BKZP01000115.1 GCF_008974185.1 Weizmannia acidilactici | reverse complement strand
TTTCAGCCGGTGCAATTCTTTTTGCAGGTTCAGAAATTCTTCCGGGGTAAAAGAGCTCCCGTCATCCAGCTTAACCGGTTTTTGTTTTCTGATCCATTTGTAGATTGTCGTTTCAGACAGGCCATATTCGCTGCAGATCTGTTTTACTGGTGTTCCAGTTTGATAAAGCTCAACCACCATTTCTTTAAATTCAGCATGATAACTTTTACGTTTTTCGCTTGTGTTACCCATATCAGGACACATCCCTTCGTTAATATTATATTTCACTAAAGGGTGTCCATGAAACTATACTAGCATCA
>NZ_BKZP01000114.1 GCF_008974185.1 Weizmannia acidilactici | reverse complement strand
TATGCCATTATTGAAGCGACTTTTATATTTTACTGCCAATCAATATTATTGTCAACAACTTTTTTAAACTATTTTTTCTTGCTCGCTGATTAATTGGCCAACAAAAAATAACATACCACCTTCAAGCATTTTATGCAATAGTTTTTTGAGCTTATTCAGCGCATATGAACAAACCTTGTACTTACCGCAATTTCATCGGACCGAAAGGATGATTTACAACCATGGTATTTAAATGCCCGGCGATGGTGATATTCCACTTGTAACTATATTAGAATAATATTTTTTCGTCCTTACCAGAACCGATAATCGAGTAGGAGGAGGTGACTAG
>NZ_BKZP01000113.1 GCF_008974185.1 Weizmannia acidilactici | reverse complement strand
AACTCATGCACCTTATTGGAAAGAAGATAAGGGATGGCAGAATTCTTCATTTGATCCGCCAATTTCTAAAAGCCGGCATCATGGAAAACGGTCTTGTATCCGCCAATGAACAAGGAACACCTCAGGGCGGACCCCTTAGTCCCCTGCTTTCTAACATTATGTTAGACCAATTGGACAAAGAATTAGAGCGCAGGAACTTGCGTTTCGTAAGATACGCAGACGACTGTAATATCTACGTCAAGAGCTGGAAGGCTGGACAAAGGGTTATGGAGGGAGTAACAAAGTTCATTGAAGGCAAATTACTGCTAAAAGTGAACAAAGAGAAAACAG
>NZ_BKZP01000112.1 GCF_008974185.1 Weizmannia acidilactici | reverse complement strand
AGGGGAAATTCGCATTATCCTCTGGATGAATGGTTAGGGTTGGAGCCGTACCAGCGATATAGCCCGTTGGTAGAATTAAAAGTGGCGGAGCTGGCCAGTGAAAGTACCTATCAGAAGACAGCTGATATTTTAAAGGAATGGACGGCAGTGAGTCTTACCCGGACTACTGTAGGGAACATGGTAAAACGTGTGGGGAAAGCCCAGGCGGAAGCCGATCAGGCGCTTGTAGAGGAGCTTGAAACGGCTTTTCTGCCAGAGGGAAAGAAAGTGGAATACCTGTTTGCAGAAGCTGACGGCGTATTCATCCGGGGATTGAAAAAGAAACAGAGTATGGAAGTTCACCATGCCATTCTTTATGAAGGGTGGGAAACCAATGGCAAAAGGGTTCCCTGT
>NZ_BKZP01000111.1 GCF_008974185.1 Weizmannia acidilactici | reverse complement strand
CCCAAATTACGAAAGTGCAACGATTTGGTAGGTAGAATTCGACAGTTTGGAATAAAATGTAAAAACTGGAATAGTGTCGTAGGGTAATGGCTGTATGAAGGCATACTTTCCCCCTCCCCATTTTTACGGGCTTTTTAATTTCCAGTATTCAGTTCCTGTTTGTCAATCAATCATTCGCACACTTTTGATCATTTTCTCGAATGCCCTTTTATGGGCATATGTTTCGCAAATGTTAAGTGAAACGCTGCGGCTATGATATGTCAAAACTCCGGCTGAATAAATGATTTCTCTCCGGAACCTTCTGATGGTATAGGATTTAAATGCTGGCGGACAATGCTCTTTTTTAAAGATCTCAAATAAATTGTACGCCAGTAATTTAATCAGGAGATCCATATGGTTGGCACCGAAGGAATCCGTTGGAA
>NZ_BKZP01000110.1 GCF_008974185.1 Weizmannia acidilactici | reverse complement strand
CGCAGACAAATCGTCTGCGGTTTTCATATGGCCCGGCAACGTCCTACTCTCGCAGGGGGGAGACCCCCAACTACCATCGGCGCTGGAAAGCTTAACTTCCGAGTTCGGGATGTGTTCGGGTGTGACCTTTCCGCCATCATCACCGGACCTGTATTTTATTTTGGGATGTGTTCCCTGAAAACCGGATGGGAGAAAAAACTGTAAACTGAGAATGCGTTTCTACTTCTAACTTTGAGAATTGTCCAGCTCCAGCGTCTATCAGCTAGCGTATTTCTACGTCTTCTACCTACGATAACGATAAGTCAACATCGGCTCGATACCTCACCGTGTTTCCTTTATCTCAGTCGAAATCCGTACGTCGATAAACGAGGCGCTTCCGCTTTTCGTTTTGGTTAAGTCCTCAATCGATTAGTATCCGTCAG
>NZ_BKZP01000109.1 GCF_008974185.1 Weizmannia acidilactici | reverse complement strand
CCAGTACTTCCAGATGTATAAATTCTATACGCATATTTTCCTTCCTTAATTTTTGAATGTGTCGCAATATGGTTATTATTTTTTGCTTTATTAATCAATTTCATGACATTTATATATTTTTTATTGGTTTTCAATTCTTCTTCATCCGAAATATAACAATCACTGTTACTATCTTTTAGAAATAATAATTTCCTTTTTTTAGGAAATGAATGTGCAATAGGTAGATAGTATGCACCAATTTGATAGAGTGCCAATATGACTATTATTAGATTAGTGGATGGTTTCATAATTAAGGGGACACACTGATTTAATTCTATTCCATTTTGTTTTAATTCATTTGCAACTTTATTAACAATTATTTTTAGTTCCTTGTATGTATATTTTGTTTCGTCATCATAAATAGCTATACTACTTGAATATTTTTCTACAGAACTATAAAATTTTTCAATT
>NZ_BKZP01000108.1 GCF_008974185.1 Weizmannia acidilactici | reverse complement strand
TTTACAGATACATCATGGATGCGACCGATGGGTGCCGCTGAATCCCAAATGAATCAATTTTCCAAGCGACTAAAACAGGGGTACAGTTGGGGACTAGCCGGCCTCCATTCAATGGCTACAGCCATGGTTCATCGCTTTGAAGGGACCCTTTATGAAGCCATAGCTGATTCGGCAAAAGAGAACGAAAAACCGGATAAGAAAATCAATATCAAGCAGTGGCTGAAAGTAAAAACTCGAGAATCAATAGGAGCGGTTACGGGGCATTTGCCTGCATTGGCAAGCCGGGATCAAGGCAAGCCGTATATAGAAGCTCTAAAAGGGCTAGCAGGATATCAAGGAATTTTTTGACCTTTACCGTTTAGTTTCTCGTTTTTCGCCTTGAAGCCCATTAAGCCATCTGTGTTGCGGGCTTCAAGGGCGAGCATGCGAGGGCGAAGCCTATACCCTTGAAGAGCCGAAACAGATGGCTAAAATTTAAAAAGGCGAAA
>NZ_BKZP01000107.1 GCF_008974185.1 Weizmannia acidilactici | reverse complement strand
AAGAAGCCGTCTCAAAAGTCCTGAAGAGGGACTGATTTGAGACGGCTCTTCTCTTGATCATTTTATTTTATGGATAATTATGGGTATCCTTCTGGTAAAAGGCCCCTCTTATGCGACCTTTTTATCATTGTTTTCTTCTTTTTTAACCTTCGGTTTTAATTGGTTTGCCCATTTTGTTAAGTTATGGGCAACACAAATTAGACCCCATTCCACCGTCGTTTTGGAAAGGCCTCTTAATAAAAATCTATGGAAACCTCGGTTATACTTGATTTGTCCAAAAACGGGTTCGACATCGCATTTTCGCCTACGATAAAGCTTGTCTCCCTCTTCTGTGGCTAAACGTTCTCGAACCTCTCTCCGTTGCTGTTGATTTTCTAAAGAAACTGAAATGGTTTTCGTATCTTTACCTTTCGCACAAATCTCTTGGAAAGGGCACCCTTGACAATCTAAACAGCGATAAGTTCGTTTTTTAGTGATATAACCATTAT
>NZ_BKZP01000106.1 GCF_008974185.1 Weizmannia acidilactici | reverse complement strand
ATTCTGATTTGGGATCCCAGTATACAAGCGAGAAATTTGCAGAATACATGGAAAAGAAGCAGTTCAAACACTCCTTCAGTAAAAAAGGTTGCCCATACGATAACGCCTGCATTGAGTCTTTCCATGCAATTCTGAAAAAGGAAGAGATCTACAGAGTCAACTATTTGAACTTTCAAGCTGCCAGAAGAGCCTTATTCGAATTTATAGAAGGCTGGTACAATCGGAAACGGATTCATAGCTGCTTGGGCTATATGACGCCACAAGAAACAGAAGACAGTATCAAAGGGGCAGCGTAGTGCTCTTCACAATTTTACAAGCATCCGCTTTACATGGAGTGGCGGGTGTGGCAGGCTTGTTTGCCATGCGAAAGAAATCATTGCCCCTTTCGCCCTTCGCATAACACCACGCCCGCAGAGGCTCCATGTCAAGCGACCAGCGATGTCATGAAAAATATGGCATGAGATCAAAATTAAATTTCACTTATTGGTGTCCAAAATATTGACTTAAATCCA
>NZ_BKZP01000105.1 GCF_008974185.1 Weizmannia acidilactici | reverse complement strand
GAGGAAAACGAAATCTTAAAAAAAGCTATGGCCATATTCGCAAAGAAGTAGATCAAACCACTGTTATATCCATGATTGACGAGATAAGAGCCAAACACCATTATGACCTTAAAACCATGTGTACGGTCCTTGGCGTGCCGAGAAGTACCTACTATCAATCCAAACAAAAAAAAGAGTCAAAAACAAAACGGGAAAACCGGGAGTTGACAGACAGAATACGAAAAATCCATACGGAAAGCAAGCAGAGGTACGGAGCGCCGAAGATCCGCCATATGCTTGAAAAAGAAGGGCTCAAAGTCAGCCTGAAACGGGTTCAGCGTTTGATGAAGGCTGCAGGCATTTATTCCATTATCAGAAAAAAGTACCGTCCCCATTCCAATAAGGGCAAGATGGAAGAACACGATAACCTGCTGAACCAGGACTTCTCAACGACAACCATCAACGAGAAATGGGTTACGGATATTACGTACATTCATACTTTGAGAGACGGTTGGTGCTACCTGGCTTCCGTAATGGATTTACATTCCAGAAAGATTGTCGGTTACGCTTT
>NZ_BKZP01000104.1 GCF_008974185.1 Weizmannia acidilactici | reverse complement strand
GAATAGCAACTTTGTTATTTTAACATTTTATTTTATAAAATGTCAATACCTTAGTGGTGGAGCCTAGCGGGATCGAACCGCTGACCTCCTGCGTGCAAAGCAGGCGCTCTCCCAGCTGAGCTAAGGCCCCGGTATAAAATGGTCGGGAAGACAGGATTCGAACCTGCGACCCCATGGTCCCAAACCACGTGCTCTACCAAGCTGAGCTACTTCCCGAAATATGGCGCGCCCAAGAGGAGTCGAACCCCTAACCTTTTGATCCGTAGTCAAACGCTCTATCCAATTGAGCTATGGGCGCATATTTTATAATGGCAATAGTGCCGAGGACCGGAGTCGAACCGGTACGGTAGTCACCTACCGCAGGATTTTAAGTCCTGTGCGTCTGCCTATTCCGCCACCCCGGCAAAGATAAAAATGGAGCGGAAGACGGGATTCGAACCCGCGACCCCCACCTTGGCAAGGTGATGTTCTACCACTGAACTACTTCCGCAAAAGATACGGGTGCAGAGAACGCTTTTCACGCCTATACACAGATGCTCCACAGTCCTTATTCACCCGCAAATATGATGAGCCATGCAGGATTCGAACCTGCGACCCTCTGATTAAAAGTCAGATGCTCTACCAACTGAGCTAATGGCTCATATTT
>NZ_BKZP01000103.1 GCF_008974185.1 Weizmannia acidilactici | reverse complement strand
TTAGGGCGGCCCGTTCTTCTTACCACCTTTCTAAGTGCGTGGAGGGCTCTGTGAATATCCTATTGGCATCATCCATTGAGGCCATCCGTCAGCTTGAACGGGCAGTTAAAACAGCTTGATAAAGCCATTACTCGCTTGATGGGCGGGATTCCAAATACTTTGATGACCATACCCGGAATTGGCCCAGTGACCTGTGCAGGTATTTTGTCCGAAATCGGCGACATTGAACGTTTTGACGGACAAGCCGCCATTGCTAAGTATGCTGGCCTCACATGGGGTCGCCATCAGTCTGGTGACTTCGAGGCCGCTGATCGCAAACCTAGGAAAGAAGGCAATCGGTATCTCCGGTACTATCTGATTGAAGCTGCCAATCAGGTGCGTCGGCGTGATTCGACTTACAACGCCTACTACTCGAAAAAATATCGAGAAGTCCCTAAGCATCAGCACAAACGAGCCCTCGTCTTAACCGCAAGAAAACTCGTGCGCCTGATTGATGCGCTACTACGCAACAATCAAATCTATGTGGCGCAAAAGGGAGAGGTGACGCGATGAAGTAATTCCTTCATCGATACACAATGACACAACTTCCAGATAATTACATATATCTGGAGGCTTGTTAAGTATTGCCTTCTTCAGCTTAATTGGTATGAAGAATTTCCAATTCAACTGTTTTTATCACTTGACACCACACCGTAAGACTTTTT
>NZ_BKZP01000102.1 GCF_008974185.1 Weizmannia acidilactici | reverse complement strand
AGGCTATGATTTTGTATTAGTCAATCCGATGCATGTGAAGAAAAGCAAAGAACTGTATGACAATTCCCTAACGAAAAACGATACGAAAGATGCCAAAGTGATTGCACAGCTGATTAAGGACGGACGCCTGGACGGCATTTATGCTGAGCTGAGAGAAGTCGCTAAATTAAGAGATCAACTCGTCAAACAGCTTATGATCACAAATGGTCGTATTCAGAATGCCATTCAGCGTTATTTTCCTGAGTTCTTTGATGTTTTCAAAGACTGGGAAGGCAAAGCGGCCCTTTGTACCTTAAAAATGTTTCCATTCCCTTCACAAATTTAAGGGGAGAAATGGAAGACACAGGTTCAAAGAGGCGTCGGCATCAAAAAGGCAACAAAACTTGTGGAAGCAGCCAGAAAGAGCATTGGCATCAAATTTGCCAAACGAGAAATAGACTGCCTGCTTGAGCAGTATGAGCTTTATAATCAGCAAATCAGTCAGCTGGAAAGCCTGGTAGAAGATCTCCCGGGGCCAGGCAAATGATGGCTATCCCTGGCTTGGGCAAGACCACAGTCGCTTTATTTTTCGCTGAGGTGGGGGATATCACGACCCCCAACAGCTTGTAAATTTAGCAGGGCTCTCCTTGAAAGAACATAGTTCAGGAAAATTTAAAGGGCATAACGTACCTTACAATCCGTCTAAGGACCATTGAGAGGAAAAAATCATCATCGAACGTACCTTATAAGCCGTCTAAGGATCGTTGGGAAGAA
>NZ_BKZP01000101.1 GCF_008974185.1 Weizmannia acidilactici | reverse complement strand
GCATTCCGGGTCTGCAAAACGATCTCGCCCCTTTGTCTTGAGGTATTCTACGAGATTTTTGATGGCATTTGGGCGATTTCATCCAAGCTGTAGGCCTCCATTAAGAAATCCAAAAGAGTGGTTCCAAACACGGACTGATCCACCTCTGTGGTGAAGGAGCTACACTTGTAAAACAGGTGCTGAAGAAACATTTGCTTCTCCCGTGTCATGTTTTCGGTAATGTGGAACCGCATCCGTGTGAGGCGTTGCGGGGCTTGGAATTGTTCACTCATGATGAGCGTCTTTTTCAAGCGCCCGAAACGAAGCCGGTCGGCAATGACCCAGGCATCATTCATGTCTGTCTTATCCATTTCGGCATAAGCCTTTTTGAAGTTTTTGATCTGTTTGGGGTTGATCACATAGACCTTAGAATTCCGCTGATTTAACAGATCATCCTGATTAAAAAATATGGCCGGATGCCAACTATAGACAGACGTCGCTTCCATACCAATTTAGATCATCTTGATATGGTGAACCCATGATGTATGGACAATGGCATTACGCAATTCAGTAACACCTGGCAAGTTGTTCGCAACTGTAAGGGTGCTAAGCGTTTCGCCTTCCTGATTCATAAGGCAGGCTTTCATGTCCTTTGAGCTTACATCAATTCCGACAAAAAGTTTCGTTGGATTGAACCTCCTTTCATTTTAGGATCAAGGGATCAGGCGCTTCGGGATGCCCCCAGATGGTTTGCCGATCAATCAGCCTCGCTTATC
>NZ_BKZP01000100.1 GCF_008974185.1 Weizmannia acidilactici | reverse complement strand
ATAAAGGAATTAAAATTTTAAAAATTAAGGCTTTCCACTCCCCACAATAAACTCACTCTTCTGGTTTATGGTATTTAAGTTAGGCTTATTTCAAAGTTTTGACTATGTGTTAGAAACCTTCTTCTTCATCTAATTCTTTTAGAATTCTATCTTTTGTTTCTTCTAATGCACTCTTAAACCTTTCTAAATGGACCTTTCTGCTTCCATTTGTTTTTTCAATTCCTTCTTGTAAAAAGGTTAAATAATTCTGAAATGATTTTTCCGTTAGCCAACCTTTTGGTGATGCATGTTTTAATAATTCAATTGCTTTATTGATAATTCTCTCTCTATCCTGCTTTTCTGTAACTAATAATGCCGCTACAGCATAACGGAAATACTTTTTAAATCTTAACTTTCCATTATGATTAATAAACGTTTCTAAAAATATCCCCTCGATAAAGAAAGACGACCAATTTAGTCTAGTTTTACAAAGAGACATAACAAATTCCTCTGCTTTCCTTGCTCCTCCATCAGCAGATTGCAAAACATTTCTTCCTAACTCTATTAAAATTTCATTATTTAATAAATTAATTTGTTCTGGACCTAAAGTTTCAATTACTTCAATTACAGAATTTTGAACATACCAGTTATATGATTTTAAATCTGTAATTAATTGCTCTATGTACCAATCAATCGGGATTCCTGCTAACATTTTTGTTTTTATCGAACATTTTTCTAAGACTCTCATAAATCTTTCAATATGCCTTTCCGTCAACTTCCCTAAATT
>NZ_BKZP01000099.1 GCF_008974185.1 Weizmannia acidilactici | reverse complement strand
GGAGTCTCTTGCGCCCTCGTTTGGTAATAGTTGTTTGCCCTTTAGATTTCCCTGAACTATGTTCTTTCAATGAGAGCCCTGCCAAATTTACAAGCTGTTGGGGGTGTTTGTACTTTGTGATATCGCCCACCTCAGCGAAAAATAAAGCAACTGTGGTCTTGCCCAAGCCTGGGATAGCCATCATTTGTTTAGCTCCCGGTAGAGTTTCTACTAGGCTTTCCAGCTCTTGATCCAGCTGCTTGATTTGCTGATTGTAAAGTTCATACTGCTCAAGCAGGCAGTCTATTTCTTGTTTGGCAAACTTTATGCCAGCCTGAATACCAATACTCTTTCTGGCTGCTTCCACAAGCTTTGTTGCCTTTTTAATGCCGATGCCCCTTTGAATCTGCGGCTTCCATTTCTCCAACACTTCTTCAGGAGTCATATCCTTGATTTGCGAAGGGAATGGGAACATTTTTAAGGTACAAATAGCTGCTTTGCCTTCCCAATCTTTAAATACATCAAAGAACTCAGGGAAATAACGCTGAATGACATTTTGAATTCGGCCATTTGTAATCATGAGCTGTTTAACGAGCTGATCTCTTATTTTGGCGCCTTATCTTAGTTCGGCATAAATACCGTCCAGGAGATTGGGTACGGAGTATCGCCCGTCTTTAATCAGCTGCGCAATCACCTTGGCATCTTTTGTATCGTTTTTCGTTGGGGAATTGTCATCCAGCTCTTTGCTTTTCTTAACGTGCATCGGGTTGACTAAAACAAAATCATAACCC
>NZ_BKZP01000098.1 GCF_008974185.1 Weizmannia acidilactici | reverse complement strand
TTAATTATTTGCGTTTCAATTTCCCCTAATTCAACTCGAATACCATTTATTTGTATTTGGTTATCTATTCTCCCTAAATAAATCAAATTTCCATCTTCTCGAAAATATCCAATATCTCCAGTTCTATAGTACTTTTCATTATTTAAACAAACAAATTTTTCAGCAGTTAATTTATGATTATTTACATATTCTTTTGCAACACCATTACCACCAATTAATATTTCACCAACCTGATAATTATCGATTTGAGTTGATTGGATCGATTGATCAATATATATTTTAGCGTTATCCAACGCTTTACCAATTGGAACTTTGGTCTTATACCTTTCTTATTTATTTATTTCATAATATGTCGCATAAACAGTAGCTTCCGTTGGTCCATACAAATTAAAAGTCTTGGCTGATTTAAAAATACTATTTAATTTATTTGCAAGTTCAGGTATAAGTTCTTCTCCGGCAATCATTATATATTTTAACGTTTTATCCATCATTTCAAGATATTCATAACGGCAAGTGCTTAAGATCATATTTAGTATCGATGGAGATAGGGCTAAATGTGTAATATTATTATCAATAACCATCTTTGGCAATTCAGTTAATGCTTTAGAAGAGACTTTTGAAGATACGTATAAACTACCTCCTCCATATATCCAGCCAAATATCTCTGTAATAGAGACATCAAATGTATATGGAGTTGTTAGAATATACTTATCTCCTCTATTACAAGGAAAATACTTATTCATATTTGTTAATATATATCTCAGATTATCTTGTGTTACTAGAACACCTTTTGGAGCTCCAGTACT
>NZ_BKZP01000097.1 GCF_008974185.1 Weizmannia acidilactici | reverse complement strand
GCCAGCCCAAGGTGGTTATGACAACAGAACCGATTCAGAAATTCTGGGATGAGGTCCAAGCCACAGCTGCCAGCACATACTCCCTTGAAAAAGCCCGTATCATTACAAACAGTGTCGGAGATCCGGGGTACACAGCTGAAAGATTTCAAACGGCGTTCTCACAGTCAGCGTTTCCGGTGCTCAATCAGCTGGATGCATACCACGTTGCACAGGCCGTTGTCAGGACATTCGGGGGCGGAAAAAGCGAAATAAAGGAACAAATTAGAAAGGCAATAAAAGCACATGATTTCAGCCAATTCACGTTGTATTTAGATACGTATGAAAGCACACAAAGTGACAAGAAGAGTCTCAAGAAAGTCAAGGAGTTCCGTTCTTATGTCCAGAAAAACTGGGACCGCATATTTGACTGGAGAGATCAGGTGGAGAGCGCGCCAGACGACGCCAGAGGTTTGGGGGCCATGGAATCCAACCAAAGGCATATCTCATTCAGAATGAAAAAACGGGGAATGCATTGGAGCAAAGAAGGCGGAGAAGCCATGGTTAAAATTAAGCAAGGGATTCTCAACCGGACATTGAGAGAAGCCTATTTAAAGCACCGTACAAGGAGCGCCAGAAAACAAAGGGGATTAAAACAAGCAATAAGGCTGTCGCAGCTGCTTAAACAGCCTGTGCGCCCGTCAGTAGGAGTAAAACGGGGAGTTGTGTTTGGAAGCTCCTCATCGTCAATGGGGCATTTAAGAAAAATTTTTGGGTTTTCATTTCAGCCTGGATAAATGGCATTAATTTGAAAAATTAGTGCCATTTATCCAGGAGAGCAA
>NZ_BKZP01000096.1 GCF_008974185.1 Weizmannia acidilactici | reverse complement strand
AAAAAACGAGGGAGAAAGTCCAAAGAAGAACGTGAAAAATGGCTCGCTGAACAGGCTGAAAAAGAAGCGACTCTGCCATTTTTCCAAAAGAAAAAAGAAGCTCAACTGGATGCCCCTCTGGATGAATGACGCACGAAAGTTCCACAAGATCCGAAATGGGGCGTCAAAAAGAACAGTGAAGGTAAAAATGTTTTTTGGTTTGGTTATAAAGGCCATCTGGCTGTCAGTACATCAAGCCAATATATTTTACAGACTCTATTCTCTTCGGGCAGCCTGAATGACGGCAAGGCAGAGATTCCGTTACTCAAAGGAATTCAGGAACGCTTACCACTCCCTTTATTACGTCATGAAGTAATTGATGCCGGTTATGATTTCGAACCCATTTATACACAGGTTTATCGAATGGGGCAGCATTCTGTGATGGCCTACAATAAACGGAATGAGCCTGAAAGGATTGGGTTCGATGAAGGCATCTGCCAGAAAGTGTACAAAGTAAAGATCACAACAGACCTTCGAAAATATACAGCACCTGCCCGGGGGTCAAAGGCATGGAAAACGATTTTCAAACGCCGTAGAACGAGTTAATGCATATTTAAAGGAATACTTTCAGCTCAACAATGTTCGTTACCGGACCGGAAAACGGGCAAAAGTACATTTCGATCTCGTAACGCTTATTTACAATGCTTCAAAACTAGCCGCAGACCGCATAAACGCAATGTTAAATCAAGGGCAACAAGCTGCATAAAACTAAGGCAATTTAAAAAACGTTAATTTAGAAATTCTACAGGTCTTTGTATTTTTAAAAAGAGCAATTATGAAATTGATTCA
>NZ_BKZP01000095.1 GCF_008974185.1 Weizmannia acidilactici | reverse complement strand
TGTTTATGGCAAACTAAAAATGTAACGTTTGGCAATTAATTTATGCAGGTCCTATAAAACAAAAAACCACTTGCCAACATTCCCCAAATACACTACCCTCCTAGTTGGACAAAACAGTTCAACGGGAGGTATTCAAGGAGATGTTAGCAGTGGCTGAAATTCATTATATCAGATATGAAGCAAACCAAAAAGGATGTTCCTATTCCGATATTGCCAAAAGAATGAATCGTGATCCAAGAACAGTGAAGAAGTATGCGGAAATGGAAGACTTCAATCCCTCAAAAGTTAAACAAACGAGAAAAGCGAAAGTGATGGATCCAGTGAAACCGATATTGGATCAATGGATTAAAGAGGACTTGACAAAGAAGAAAAAATATCGAAGAACTGCGAAACGAATGTATGAAATCTTAAAAGAAGAATATGGATTTACAGGTTCAGATCGTTCTGTTCGGCTCTATGTATCAAAAAGAAAACAAGAACTGCTCGAACAAAGTGAACCAGCTGCGTTACCTTTAGAATCGAAACCTGCAATGGCTCAAGTTGATTTTGGAGAAGCTCCTTTTCTCTATCAGGGGAAATACGTCGATTTTCCTTACCTGGTCGTTTCATTCCCTTACAGTAATGCGGCCTATGTGCAAGTCATGCCAGCTCAAAATCAAGAATGTTTCTTGGAAGGATTAAAACGAATCTTTCACTATATGGGAAGGGTTCCAAGGGTCATTCGTTTTGATAATCTCTCCCCTGCAGTAAAAACGATCTTGCCAAACGGAGAAAGAGAATTGACAGAGACATTTCAACGATTCGTTTTACATTATGGCTTTGAATGCGAGTTCTGCAACC
>NZ_BKZP01000094.1 GCF_008974185.1 Weizmannia acidilactici | reverse complement strand
TTGTCGTCCAATGAGAATCCGTCCGCTTTCATGTCATAGAACCATACGTTGTCGGTTCCGCCTGCCCCCGTTTTCGTGAAAATCATGATCGCGGTCGAAACGCCTGCGTACGGTTTAAACACGCCGCTTGGCATCGAAATGATCGCTTCCAGCTTGTGGTTGTCAATAATTTCTTTACGGATTTTCTTATGGGCGTTAGAGCTCCCGAACAAGACACCGTCCGGGACAATCACTGCTGCCCGGCCGCCCGGTTTTAATATCCGGATAAACAAAGATAAAAACAGCAATTCTGTTTTCCTTGTCTTCGCGATTTTTAATAAATCATTCGACACGGCTTCGTAATCAAGCGAGCCTTTGAACGGCGGATTCGCAAGTACAAGCGTGTATTTGTCCTTGTCTTTATTCGCCTCGGATAGCGAATCGCGGTAGGCAATGTTCGGATTATCGACACCGTGCAGCATCATGTTCATCGCACCAATCCGGAGCATCGTCCGGTCCATGTCATTGCCGTAAAACATCGTATTATGGAAATGTTCCTTTAATCCCTGGACGAGGAATAAATCCTCATGGTGTTGATGCAAATATTCGCTTGCCGCCACCAAAAATCCTGCCGAACCCATCGCCGGATCGATGATGATGTCTTCGGGGGTCGGTTTCATCAATTCGACCATCATTTTAATAATGTGGCGCGGGGTACGGAATTGTCCGTTTGTTCCGGCCGTTGCGATCTTGGACAGCAAATACTCGTACAGGTCTCCCTGCGTATCGCGCCCTTTCATCGGCAGGTTGTCAATGCCGTCCACAATTTTCGCCAGCATATTTGCTGTCGGGATCAAAAACAT
>NZ_BKZP01000093.1 GCF_008974185.1 Weizmannia acidilactici | reverse complement strand
ATGCCAATGTTCCATAATATACGGTCGTAATTCGGAAACCTGCATGCCATCCACTCCATGGCTGCCTTTGTTCCTTTCCACACGATGAAGTGCTTCCAGTAAATTTTCACGTGATAATACCTGCCCCATCCTCATGTGTATTGCTCCTTACGTGAGTTTCCTATTCCTTCAATAAACCTGTTCTGGCTCCACCCTCTTAAGGTCCCTCATGGAATTCACCACTACCTCCCTCAAGTAAGTCCGATTCGGATTGTCTGTGTCATTGCCATACAGAATTTCCAGACGAAAACCTCTCTTTGATTGTTCGGTCCTTCCAAGACGAGAGCGACCATTCAGTTGCTTGTCTTCTTCCTGCTCTGCGTCTGTTTCAGCTTCTTTGACTTTTTGCTCCACCTTTTCGGCAATCTTCTCCAGCTGTTTTGCACTTACACGTTCAGCCGGAGCTTTCATTTCTTTCAATGTTTCCTCATCTAATTCAATCATTTCTTCGATGAGTTGAAATGTCTTTTGAAGGTTTTCCTGCAGCTTTTCTTCATATTTTTTTGTTGCCTTTTTCCAGACAAACGTGTACTTATTGGCGTTTGCCTCGATCTTTGTGCCGTACATGAAGTAGTTTTCCATCGTGATATATTTTTGTTCCAATAAAAGCTTGATGAGTTCGGTAAAAAGAGGCTCGATCATGTCTTTCATCCGTTCCGAACGGAACCGGTTGATCGTCCGGAAATCCGGGGTTTGCTGGGCAGAAAGCCACATCATCGGAAGATTTTCCCGAAGAGCTTTTTCGATGCCTCTGCACGAATAGATTTTTTCAGTGTAAGCATAGAGGATAATCTTTGTCATCATTTTAGGGTGATACGAAGG
>NZ_BKZP01000092.1 GCF_008974185.1 Weizmannia acidilactici | reverse complement strand
TGACCCGGGATTTTCCGATTTTCTTTATATAAAAATACATGTTCTGCTCCGAGAGAAAGAACAAATCTTGCTTTTTCAATTGAAGAGGTGAGGCCAATCACTTTTCCTCCCAGGTGCTTACAAATCTGAACCAAATTTTGGCCTACTCCGCCGGCTGCAGCATGAATGAGAATGCAGTTTCCGGCTTTAATTGCATAATTATCCTTTGTCAGATACTGAGCTGTTAAGCCTTGCAATAAAATAGAGGCGGCTGTTTCAAAGGATGTATTTTCCGGTAATGGTATCGCCTTTTCTTTAGGTACTGCAACCAGTTCGGCATTGGCAAATGACACATCAGCAAATCCGACTCTTTCCTCAATTTTAAAGTTTGTAACAGCGTCAACGACCTGTTCAACTATACCTGCACCTTCATAACCCAATATGTAAGGAGGCATACCTTCTAAATGATAGTTTCCTTTTCTTTTGTATATTGTAAACGGGCACATTATTTCGGCAAAAAACAGTCGGTTTTTTTCATCTCCAGATTTTTTACGAAAAATTAAACATATGCACTGTATATTACGAATAATGATGCCCTTTGGTGGCTTGACATGGAGCCTCTGTGGGCATGGCTTGATGGCGATGGGGCTAGGAGAAAAAAGAAAATCGTCAAAGCTAACTAGCCTACCATGCCCACCACTCCATATCAAGCCGTGTATTGAATATTGAATATTATACATCTGGAATAATTTGAAAATCACAATCTGAAATTATGTGGAAATTCACATGTATATGTCAGCAAAATTTAACCCAATTGCCTTCGTTCTAACCAAAATTTCATTTTCATTAATGATAGGATCCGGAATATCTTTATATTGCAAGACATCTGGTCCGCCAAATTCTTCAAAAATGAGTGCGTTCATTGTATTACTCCTATGCTTTATAATAATTAT
>NZ_BKZP01000091.1 GCF_008974185.1 Weizmannia acidilactici | reverse complement strand
CAAAGAAAGGAACTCTCACCTTTGATAAAATGATTTTTGGTAGAAAATCAAAAGAAAGGTGGAGTTCCTATGTCTAAGAATACCATTGAATTACCGAATTTAAAAGAGATAGAAAAGGATTTATTCAAACAGCTACAAACATACTTCCGAGTCATTCTATCGCACACTCTTGAAGAACTTGATGTCTGGCTTATGGAAAATCGGGATTTTAAACGGTTTGAATATCGAGAAAGACAGTCTTGTACACTGGAAACCCTTTTTGGTCCTTTGACTTTTAAACGGAGAAAATATAAGGACCGTCAGACAGGTCGCCGAGTGGCCTTATTGGACCAAGTGTTAAAATTCAAAGGATCCAATAGTCTTAGTCCTCTTATTACAGATATGGCTGTGGATTGGGCAGTTAGAGGTCGTTCTTATCGTGATGCGAGAGACCGAATAACAGAATTACTCGATCACCAAGCCATAAGCCATGAAAGCATTCGCCAAAAAGTCCTGGGAGTTAAAAAGATTGATCATTCAACCCGTGAAGGACATCCTAAGAAGGTAAAGGCTTTATTTCTAGAGGTTGATGGCATCAATCCATCCCTCCAAGGAATGGCCCAAAAGACACATGAAGTCAAAGTGGGTATGGTTCATGAAGGTTGGGAGAAACGCCATCCGAAAAGCAAGAACTATCAGTTAGTCAATAAATCTTTTTACATTTCATTAGGAGATGGTGAGGAATTTTGGGAGGCTTTTAGTCGTGAGCTGTATGCGCAATACGATATCAACGAGGAAACGCCAATCATTATTAACGGTGATGGTGCGTCTTGGATACGTGCTGGTGTAGACTACTTTCCCAATGCGTTTTATAACTATGACCGTTTCCATTTGAAAAAGTGGATGAAAGCTGCCTTAAGTAACCGGGAAAAGAAAGAACGTCAAAAAGCGTATAAGGCCGCTGAAGCCAATGATCC
>NZ_BKZP01000090.1 GCF_008974185.1 Weizmannia acidilactici | reverse complement strand
CTTCTGATGATGGACATTTTCCTCTTGGTGTATACAACACCAAGCACCATCTGTTATATATTATGAGTCAAGATCTTAAAAAATAACCATAATACGTAAAAAGAGAAGATAAAAATCTCCTCTTCATTCTGAATATAAACCTTTTTCCTCTTATCCTAACTAGGATAAGCTCTATCTGTACTTTTATTAAAACATAACCCGGGGAAAAGGTCAATAATTATTTGCTTTTTATTGATTTAACTGCATTGAGAATATCTTCATTTTTAGTAATTCCAAGCTCCTTCTTGATTTCACTTAACACCTGGTTCAAACTTTTTGCATATCTTTCTTTTTGTTCAAACTTCCTTTGTTCCCGAATTAAATGGTTATACGTACCTACAGATTTCATTATTGCCATATCCACTTTTTTAAGCTCAGAGTTCTTTAATTTATCTATACTATTCCCAATTAATCTTGCCTTATGAACAACTTTTATCTGTCCCAAATCTATTGTTCCTGTCACATTTGGATTTTGAGCTCTATTAATTGGTACAGCAATTGGAAGATCTATTGTAGCATTAGTAATAGGTGCTACAATCGTAGTAGGAGAATGATCATTACCTTTTTGATTTTGAATGATTACGACTGGTCTTTTTTTACTCTCTTCATTTCCTATATTTTCACCTAAATAACACCAATAGACTTCCCCTCTGTAAATCACTTTATTATTATGTAGATGTGCATTCGCTTGTATTCTAAATTTTCGAATTGTCCAATCTAACAATTTCATTGTTTTATCCGGATCGAACTGATTTAATCTATTTGCCATTCTTTCAATTAAAGATACCATTCTCTTTATGAGTGCCATACTTTCACCTCGTAATATCTAAACTATAAATCTACAAAAAAATAGATTACAATACAACCAATAAATGAATAAAGATTAAAGCGAGTTTTGATAATTTCAACCTAAATACTAAATCATAATTAA
>NZ_BKZP01000089.1 GCF_008974185.1 Weizmannia acidilactici | reverse complement strand
TCTTGTCGATTGAAAAACCATATTTAGACTCTTTGATATAGTTCTCCAGGCAGGCTCTTTGATTATAGAATCTCCAGATATCCATTGGTTCCCAGTCCATAGTTGTCACAATAGCTTCATAGTCCCAAAGAAAATCAAACAATTGAAGTTGGTCTTCCTCATACTTGTCGGCTTTCCGGATCACTGCAACCCTTCTTGGCTTTTCCCAGGAAGTGGCCTGATACAGGACTGTTTTTCCCTCTATCACAATCATTTCATCATCAACATAACGAGTCCACGGAGAATTATCGCTTTGAACAAATTTTTTCAGTCTCGAAGTCCATCTCAGTTTACCGGCATAATCAATTTTGTGCTTTTCCCAGTGGCTGTAAAACTTTTCTCCACCAAAACCCTTATCAAAACGGGCATACCGGATAAAGTACTGTGAGGAAAGCAACCGGTAGGTTTCTTCGGCAAATTCGATTACATGATCAGAGGAGTGTACATTACCCGGCCTTAGCACGCCGTTTAAACAAAGATGGGATTTTCCTTCAAATACAAGAAGGGGATGGTAACTTTTTCTTCCTGGCTTATGAGGATTTGCCCCTACTTTAGCACCTTCCTGATTTCCATAGACTGTTTCTACGCTTGAATCAAAATCCAGAATGAGGTCGGAATCCAGCCAGGGTTCAATGATGTCCATTCCCCGTTCTTTAAATTCTATGGCAGCATCTTTAACATTCTCTAGCCTTAGTAAATCCTTGCTTAAAAGCGTGTAATGCGGGCATTTTCCTCCTAGGAAAGCAGTGATCAGAGGATCTTTCTGTAAAGATTGGAAGTGGAACATATGGGAACAATCCGCCATCCAACCCGTAATCAGATACAAAAATACTTTGCTTAAAGGGTATTTTGCATTGTCTTTCTTTAAGCAGTCAAAATCCCGGAAAGTTTGTTCAATCTTCATCCGTTCCAGAAACTGGAGTAGTGGGAGAAACCCACCATAATTTGTACTATTCTTTAAATTGAATGCATATTTAAATTTAGAAACAGGAATGTTATAATTCACCTTAAAGGTGCCCCCTTTTTGGTTGTTAGTTTTTTCTCGAACTCAATTATACCAAAGGATGGGGCCCTTTTTTTATTTTAAATTACTATTTTACTTTCGGAATATGGG
>NZ_BKZP01000088.1 GCF_008974185.1 Weizmannia acidilactici | reverse complement strand
ATTATTCGTTGATTTTTTTCAGTCCGAAGAGAAACTATATCTAATGTTTATGAACCATACTGAAAAAATTAACGAAGTAGTAAAAGAATTAGAACTGAATTGCTACAAATATAAGGAGTAAGGAGTAATTATGAAAAAAAGAGCTGGGGTATTAATTATTAATCCAGAAAAGGATTGTATTTTATTAATTCATAGAATCCGAAATTCATTGGAGTATTGGGTTATTCCAGGGGGGACAGTTGAAGATGGTGAAAGTTTTGAAGAAGCAGCTAAACGAGAGATTATGGAAGAATTAGGAATAAAAATGGAAGGATTTACTGAGTTCTTCTCCTTTTCTACAGAAGATAGAGAAGAGAGATACTATCTTACAAAAATTATGGAAATGAAGGAGTATACAATTCAGGGTGAAGAAAAGGAAAGAAGTGGTAAGGATAATCAATACTTGGTTAAATGGGTTAACCTAAACCAATTATCAAATATTGATTTAAAACCTTTAATAATTAAAAACGAAATAATATTATCAAAGGCAAGAGGTATAATATGAAAAAAATTATTTTCTCTATTAATGGTGGTAACGATATTGGAAAAACTACATTTATAGAACTATTAAAAGATAGACATTATTTTATTGACTCCTTAAATATTAAAAGTGACAAGTTGTCTAATGAGAATTGGTGGTTTAACGAAAGTTCACCTATGGAGTTCATTGATGAAATCATACGATCACTCCATAAACGAAATGAGGAAATGACAAAATCTGATAAACCGATTATCCTTTTAGACAAAGGAATCGATACAATGAGGGCAAGGGTCTACGCAACCTTTAAGTTTAGAAACTATTCTGATGAAATTATTGAAAAATATCTAACCTATTTTGATAAAAATGTTAATGATTTAGAAAGTTTTTCCTGCAGAATTTTATTAGATAGTAAGATATTATTAAACAAGTCAAGTAAATATTATCTTTATAATCAAATTCAGTTAGATTATCTGAAAAAACAAATCTTTGATTATAAGATAGAATACCAACAATATCCGGGAAAACCAGAATATGAATTTTTTATTGAACTTATTAAAGAAAAAATTATTAATGGAATATCTAAAAAAGCGTTAAAATTAAATAAAAAAATTTATGGAATTACTGGAATGAGTGAATCCGGGAAATCTTCTGTCGGAAAATATTTAGATGAAAAATATAATATATGGAATTTAAAAATAAAATATTTTTTAGATAAAGTAAAACAAAAATATAATATTGATGATGAAT
>NZ_BKZP01000087.1 GCF_008974185.1 Weizmannia acidilactici | reverse complement strand
AAAAAAAAATCGCCCCTTTTGGTATAATTAAAGTAACACCAATAACTAACCAAAGGAGCGATTTTTTATGAAACATGATCATATTTCCTTCATTGATTATAACATGGACCAACTCATTTTACCATTGGATTTGGAGATTAAAATTCCCCCAAACCATCTTTCTCGCCTTGTTCATCAGGTCGTCGAACAGATTGATGACAAGATTCTTTATCGTGTTTATCCCGGAGGGGGACGAGCAGCCTATCATCCCAAAATGATGTTAAAAGTGATCCTCTATGCCTACACCAAAGGCATTTATTCTTCACGCAAAATCGCTTCCCAACTCCAAGAAAATATTTACTTCATGTGGTTGGCGAATTATCAACAACCGGATTTTCGTACAATTAACCGTTTCCGTTCGGAAAGAATGAAGGATATCATTTATGAAACCTTCTTTTCCATCGTGGATCTCCTCCATCAACAAGGGCTCATCCAATTGGAAGAATACTTTTTAGACGGAACCAAAATCGAAGCCAACGCCAATAAATACACGTTTGTTTGGCGGAAAGCAACAGAAAAATTTGACGCTAAACTCGATGAAAAGTACCGAACGATCGTGGCCGGAATCGAGGCCATAACCAAGGAAGATGAAAAAATTGAAGTTGAATCAAGTTTACAAGAGAGGTTGGATAAAAATCCTGTCACTTCTGAACAAATTAAAGACACCCTTAGTGTCCTAGAAAAAAGGTTAGAGACGGAACCCAAAAACAAAGCGATCAAAAAAGCCAAACGCCAACTTGAAAAAGATCTCTTACCTCGCAAGCAAAAATATGAGGCACAAAAAGAAATCTTCAACGATCGAAATAGCTACTCAAAGACCGATAAAGATGCCACCTTCATGCGAATGAAAGAAGACCACATGAAAAACGGTCAACTTAAACCGGGGTATAATGTTCAAATAGGTACGGAGAATCAGTTCATTGTTGGATTTAGTTTGCATCAACGAGCGGGTGATCCGGGATGCCTTCAACCTCATTTCGGCATTCTCGAATCTTATGGCAGGCCAAAACCAAAAGCGCTTATTGCGGATTCAGGGTATGGCAGTGAAGAAAATTATGCTTTCTGTGACAAGAAGGAGATTGAGGCTTTCGTTAAATATAATACGTTAGATAAGGAACAAACAAAGAAATGGAAAAACCAAGTCGGACGAGTCGAAAATATGACCTACGATGAAGAGTTGGATGAGTGGGTTTGTGCCAATAATAAGCGATTGACATTTGCATACGAAAAGAAGCAAAAAACGG
>NZ_BKZP01000085.1 GCF_008974185.1 Weizmannia acidilactici | reverse complement strand
AAACATTCATGATCGGTTCGCTCCCAACCCAGGCATGAAAATAGGTTCTTCCTGTCCATAATGGTACAGACACAAACAGTTCATAATACGTGGCTCTTTTTGGTGGTTTGCCCCTGAACTAAAAACTGTTTGAGTGGATTTGGTGTTCAACCCTTTGTTAGCTCTTTCCAATGGAAGGATGACTACGTACAGAAAAATGCTTATTTTCAAATTCACTCACTGTTTGTGATCCTATATTTTATGGAGTGGTTTGATGGAAGTATTGATTGAAAGATGTGCCGGCTTGGATGTGCATTCAGAAACCATTGTAGCTTGTGCCCTGATTGGTTCAAAAGACGATGGGCTAATCAAGGAAACGGAAACTTTCCCTACTATGACCAAAGATTTATTCCGGCTGTTAAAGTGGCTCGAAGACCGTGACATAACGCATATTGCGATGGAGAGTACAGGAGTTTACTGGAAGCCGGTGTTTAACATTTTAGAGGATTTCTTTGATATCACATTGGCAAATGCCCAAAGGATTAAAAACGTGCCGGGAAGAAAAACAGATGTTTCAGACGCTGAATGGATCGCTAAATTACTTCGCTATGGATTAATTGAAAAGAGCTTTGTTCCTCCAGCAGATATTCGGGAACTCCGTTATTTATAACAAGGCTGAGAAAGAAATGGATTGGCCTGTCACTTTTGAGAAGAACAGAATTCAAAAGGTATTGGAATCTTCAAATGTAAAACTAAGCACGGTCATTTCAAATGTGTTTGATGTTTCAGGAAGAAAGCTGCTTAACCGGCTGATTGAAAAGGGTTATGTAGATGTAAAAGATGTTGAAGAAAGGATTCATGGGAGGATGGCTTCTAAAAAGCAGCAGATCTCGGATTCGTTATTTGACACAATAAATGATCATCAGCTTTTTCTGATCCCCAGTCATGGAGTCATATTGAATATTTGGAATGTCTTATTACCGAAATTGAACAAAGAATTGATGTCTTACTGCAGAAATATCAAGAAGAAGTTCAATTACTCCTCACAATACCTGGAATTAAAAAAAGATACTGCCGCAGTTATCATTGCAGAAATTGGTGTGGATATGAGCCGGTTTCCAACCTCGCAACATTTAGCATCTTGGGCGGGGGTGTGTCCGGGGAACAAAGAAAGTGCAGGCAAGCGATATAGTACAAGAACGGTAAAAGGGAGTCCACATATCAAATCAGCCATGTGCGAGGCGGCGTGGGCAGTATCAAGGTGTAGGAATAAATGGTTAGCAGCAAAATATTGGTCATTAGCAGCACGAAGGGGAAAGAAAAAAGCACTCGTTGCCATATCGCATCGAATGCTTCGGATCATTTAATCAACAAGGAGGTTTACAAAGAAAAACAAATTAGCTAGTATAACCAAAATCAAAAAGTATTATACAAAGTTACCTTGCCAGAGGTAGCTCTGCTTTCTTATTGACTTTTTTGGCTACTTTTAGGGTTGCCCGGACTCGCAGGGAAACCCGGGGAGATTTATTTTCACAGAAAA
>NZ_BKZP01000084.1 GCF_008974185.1 Weizmannia acidilactici | reverse complement strand
ACTTTGGAGGAAAGAATTACATTATTAAAAAGGAAAACATCACGATCATGAAAAAATAAATATTCAGATTTTGTAGAGGCATACAATTGCACATCGTATAACTAAATATGATACAAGTATTGCTTAACCATATCATATAAAATATAAACAATTGTAGGAAAATCCAGATAAGACTGAGGAAACCGTAATCACAAAGGGGTTATACATTCTATTTTTCTAATTATAAGTAGTGAGAGTGATGATTACTGCTAATTACTAAAAAAATCCTTTACAATCTTCTAATAATCGTAAAATTTCCCCTATACCATTAAAAAATCGATTAAAATAGATCGAGGTAAGTTAGAAAGGGGGAAGTTTGTGTATGGAAAACTTAAGAGAATGGGTTGAGAAACACTGTCATTTATGGGAAGAGCTTGAGGTTGACAGAAATCGATATTTTAAACCGAAAAGATTCACAATTAACATTAGAAAAGATGTGTTGGCCCATCAAATAGGTGATGAAGTTGAAAAAATTGCTACATACGTAAAGCCATCTATGAAAACAACTCCTTATGATTTTTTAAATGAACTAATTATTAGTTCACTTAAAAAGCGTGAAAAAGGAGAAGCATTACATTCTGTTGTGGAGGAGCACCTAAAAAAGTTTTCATGTTTCCTTTACTTCGTGACCGTAACAAAGAAATTTAACAAGAGTGATATACAACTTATAGAAGCATTTAAGAAAGGTGATAAAAATGAAAAACTGGAAAATATATCACGTGAAAAGGAGGATCCTAACGATAACAAATCTGTGTTGGTTGAAAAAATTGTTTATGTCGGAATAAGTACGGATCTTATCGGTAGGTACAAAGACGGACATAAGGTTACCCAAAAATTAAATGATCCGAAATGGAACAAAAACTTACATAAGAAAAAAATCTATATCGCCACTGTTGAAGTTAATGCAGATGTTGGCAGCGAACAGGGCGTTGATTTACCATTAGAGGTTCTAAAACCATATAAATTAGTTGATTCCATTCTCCATTTTCTTGAATCATTTTTTATAGCTTATTTCGGAGTGCCTGAATATAACAATAAGGATACATTTCCTAAAATTGATTTTCCTAATTGGCCTTGGATACCATTTGTCGAGGATATGAATATACCTAAATATGATAACTCAATACTATTTGGTGAAGATATTGAAATTGATGTTAATAAGAAAATAGAAATTTTAGAGCCCTCGCTTAAAGGACAAAAACTAAAAAGACAAAAAACAACCTCGTCTTAAATCTAAGACGGGGTTGTTACCCAATTCTCCGACAATCCTCCTATCCATACGCTTCAAGCGAATCAAAAGCATCCTGTTTGAATCTCTCAATGCTTTGGTTTGACCTGCGATTATGGGCATAGCGCTAATGATTGCCTTTTTTGATCTGTAGTGTAGGCTTCGTAGGTAGCAATCATTTCAACCTCGATTTCATTAAAGACATCTTTTAAATCAATTATCGACTACAGGGAATGCACCTTATCTATGGTTTATTAA
>NZ_BKZP01000083.1 GCF_008974185.1 Weizmannia acidilactici | reverse complement strand
ACTCAACTTTCGCAGAGTGAAATTGGCAAATAAGCTTTGATATAACTAGGTAGGCCAGAGATCCACTGTTCCAGTTGACTTTGAATTAACTTTTTAAATCTTTTATTGGTCTGTTTTAGTGCGTCTTGAAGAAGCTCGATTAACTGCTGCAATGCAACAGCCCAATCAAGTTCATTTACTTCGTCGCAAAGTTCATAAAACAGCCCGCCTATTGTTCTTTGATCGGTGTTGCAGCGGTTTTGCCACGATAGCACGATAAAACGTGCAAATACAATAGTGGTATGGCTGATTAACCCATCATATGAGCGACTTTGGAACTCTTTTTCAAGTTTTAAAAGCGATTTTGTCGTCTTAAAGAACACTTCAATATCCCAACGCATCCCATAGATTCGAACAATTTCCTGTTCGGAAAGGGTGCAGTCCGTACTGAGGAGGGCAAGCCATTCACTTTTCTTGTTTCTGTTTTGAACGAATATAACTTTTACAGGAGTTCCATTCGCCATAACGGTACGGATAGAGCGAAGGATACCCTTCTTCGACTGTAGGGGTTGAGCCAGGCGATAGAGCTGCTTTAACGAAACCAGCTTTCCGTCAACGTTATATCGTTGTTTTGTTTCCTTGACCATGCCAATCACGTCTAAACCTTGTTCCACAATGGCTTTGACAAGTGGAGGCAAAGTAAACCAAGAATCCATTAGAACATAGCTTGCATTTATTCCACTGGCAAGCGCTCGTTTGAGCATACTAGGGATCTGTTCGGGTTCTGACTGTAAAGCATTTTTACGGCGTTTATACCCACAGGTACGTTTATCAATTTGTTCAGAGATTCCATTAATCTGAGCCTTCTTGGAACTGAGTAAAGAGAAGTCAATGGGCATGAAGGTGTAGCCGTCCGACCAGCCTAAAGTTAACATGCGAAATCCTTTATAAAAACGCATTTTAAGAGAAGCGTGGTCAAAGCAACGAGCCAGCAGTTCTACTTTTTTACTACGATTTCGATAAAACGATGAGTCATCAACAATGAAGACTTTAGGACGACTTTTGTCAGTAAGGCGTTCTACTTTGCGAATAGTAAATGTGCTCAAAAGAAGTAAAAACCGCCGCCAGTTGAACGTCGATTGGTTTAAGAAACGATACACGGCGTCCTTGGCTGGGAATTGATCTGCTTTCTTTGACTCAAGAAGAGAAAACCAATTCTTGTGTTGGAAAATCAAGCAGAAAACAAGTTGAAACAAATAAGAACAACTAAAACCAAAGGATTTTTTAATGCCAGCATGGCGTAAGTGCTTCTTCATTTCAAGCTCAGAAAAAACAGAATCAAGTTCTTTTGGTAGTTGATTGTATTGGCAATTTTGGTCTATCATGTAGAGGACACCTCTTCTATGTGGTAGTGATTTTTTGTCAATCTCACTATACCAAGGAACGAGGTGTTTTTCATTTTATATTCATTTTGTCAAACAACATAATGGATAGACTTAAAGTTCAATACAGCCAACGATTAGCACTTATTTTATTGGTGCGAAAGTTGAGT
>NZ_BKZP01000082.1 GCF_008974185.1 Weizmannia acidilactici | reverse complement strand
ATAAATGTAAATTGCAATTGAATATCAAAAAATTTACAGTAGTGGGTGTATTTATATGTTAAAACACGAAAGGTATCGCTTGATTTTATCCACACTCGAAGAAAAGAATTCTGTGGAGGTATCCGAACTTGCCAAATCTTTAGATGTTACGGAAATGACAATTCGGAGGGATTTGAAAGCCTTGGAAGATGAGGGACTTTTAGTGCGTGTTCATGGAGGCGCTAAAAAAAAAGATGCTGATTATATAACTGAATTACCGTACACCCAGAAACAAACAATTAATGTTGACAAAAAAAAGCATATTGCCAAATTATGCGCCGAGTTAATAGAAGATAATGATACCATTTTTATTAGTTCTGGAACCACAAACGATTTTATTTTTGATTATTTACAAGCAAAAAATCTGAATATCATTACAACCTCTCTGACTGTATTTAATCGGGCAAAAGATTTTCCAAATACTGAGGTTATTTTAACGGGCGGACGGTACCGCAAAAAAAGCGGGACTTTCGTAGGCTATTTTACCAACAAACTGTTAAGTGAGATAAAAGTAAAAAAAGCTTTTATTGGTACAAATGGAGTCAGCGGTAGAAAAATTACAACTGCCAATGAAGAAGAAGGACACGGTCACCAAATAATCCTTGACAATGCGGTTGAACGGTATATACTAGCTGACAGTACAAAATTCGGTACAGAGGCCTTTTTTACATTTTATGATGTAAAAAATATCACTGCAATAATAACAGATGAAAATATTAACCCACATACAGAAGATTATTATAAGGAAATAGTAAAAATTCTGAAGTGATATAACTAAGTGGGCCTTCCCAAAAGCCAGTTTTACTTTACTGGTATTGGGAAAGACCTGTTATTTTAATTAGAGTTTGCTGAACAAATTACTAGTAAAAATTTAATTCATTCTTTTAAAATTCCAAAGGTAGTTTTTAAGATATTAAAGAGCCATTCAAAATTCACGCACCAGACTATACATGAGAATTGAATGGTAGACTATAAAGCCTAATCGATATGCTCTTGCCTTCAATAAATTTCGTCATGGCATGGAAGACTCTGTTTTGGCAATCTTCCTTAATCTTTATCTTTAATCCTTAAACGGAAGTCACCATTCCACTTAGACAGATGGAGAAAAATCAATAGGCCAAGCTTTTTCGGTTAAAATCCAAATTCCTATGTAGTATTTTTAAATGAATTCATTAGAATAAATAAACTTCACTTTATTTTCCTCCAATTAAACATCTTGACCAGACATTCCTCGATAATACTTGTGCGATTTTCAAACCGAAGTCATCGTTCGCATTCTTTCTGCCCACATTATAATACAGTGATTTGGAAAAAATCCTTTCTTTTCCTTTACATTTTTTTGAAAACATTTTCAAAAAAATCATGTTACATTTAAAACAGAAAGAGATTGAAGCTCCTCATTTTGATTCTATTATATATTTTTTATTTAAAAAATCGTTGAGTTTAACTGGTATGTGTCAAGTTTTTCTCGGCACTGTTTAAATATCGGGTATTCCAAGACACT
>NZ_BKZP01000081.1 GCF_008974185.1 Weizmannia acidilactici | reverse complement strand
AGTCCTACGGTGTGATGTCAAGGGTTAAAAACAAGTGAATTGGAAATTTTGTTGGCTCTATGTCGTAAAAATGGCAATACTGAACTAAGCCTCCAGATAATTGGAATAATCTGGAAGTTTTCAAGTTCAGGCTATCGATGATGGTTACCTGGTTACCTCATCGCGTCACCTTCTTTTTCGGCGCATAAATTTGATCGTTGCGGAGCAGCGCATCGATCAGGCGCACCAGTTTTCTTGCCGTTAAGACGAGGGCGCGTTTGTGTGAGTGCTTATGCACCTCACGATATTTCTTTTGGTAAAAGGCGCGGTACTCAGGTTCGTGTCGCCGGACCAGATTGGCAGCCTCAACCAGGTAATACCGGAGATAACGATTGCCTGTACGCGCAAGCATTTTGTCATCAGCCTCAAAATCACCCGATTGGTGGCGGGGCCAGAACAATCCAGCAAATTTTGCGATCGCGGCTTGGTCGTCAAAGCGCTCAATGTCGCCGATTTCAGCGAGAATCCCAGCACAGCTCACCGGGCCTATTCCCGGAATGGTCTGGAGGGTATTCGGGATTCCTTCAAGAACGCGGGCAATCGCCTTATCCAAATCCTTGATTTGGCGTTTAAGATGCCGGATGATCTCAATAGAACTGCCCAGGACCAAGTCAATCGAATCCTCCACACATTTAGAAAGCCGGTAAGAGGACCGGGCAGCTTTTTGGATGGATGCGGCCAAATCCTCGGGATCGCTAAAGCGGCCATGGCCTTTGGTCTGGAGATACATCGCTAAGTCCTCCAGAGGCATTTGGGCAATTTCATCGAGGCTATAGGCCTCAAGCAAAAATTCCGTTATGGCATGGCCGAAGACCGGTGTATCCACTTCAAGGTTAAAGGCACTGAATTTGAAAAACAGATGATTCAAAAATACCTGTTGTTCCCGGGTTAAACTTTGAATCAGGTGATAGCGCATCCGTGTTAACCGTTGAAGGGCAAGGTATTGTTCTGACTGAATCACGGATTTCGGCAATCTCCCGAAACGCAAGCGGTCCGCAATTACCCAGGCATCTTTGGGATCGGTCTTGTCCATCTCGGCATAAGCCTTTTTGAAATTTCTCACCAGCTTCGGATTCAGGGTAAACACCTTTGTACGACGCTGTTTCAGCTCGGGATCTTCATGGAAAAACATTGCCGGGTGCCAACTATACACAGATGTGGCCTCCATGGCGATCTGGATGGTGTCATCCGCCTCCGCATGTTGGAGGATGGCGTCTCTTAACTCAGAGGCACCGGGAAGATTGTTTGTCACCGTTTGGGTGGCCAACGTTTCCCCCATTCCATCCATCAGGCAGGCATCGAGGTTTTTGGAGCTCACGTCAATACCGACAAATAAGGGCATATGATTTCCTCCTCTCTGTATTGGGATCGATGGAATCGGACGCTTCGGGATATCCCCAGATGGCTTGCCGATCTGTCAGCCTCGCGTATGAGAACTCATCCGGGCCGTGGGCTGCCTGGAACTGCTCATTTCCAGCACGGAGATCCGGAGGAACGGCCTACGGGTTAGAC
>NZ_BKZP01000080.1 GCF_008974185.1 Weizmannia acidilactici | reverse complement strand
AAAAAAGCAGCCGCGCATCAGCCTGCAGCTGCTTTTTTCATCCCTAAACCGGATACACCGGATGTTTCGGTGCGGATAAATCCTCATACTTGGAGCTGTACATCTCCAGCCGCCGCTCCAGTTCTTCCCGCAGTTCATTCCCTGGCACAACCGCATCCACCACCAATTCAGAAGCGAGCCGGTAGACATCAATATCCTGCTGGTATTCCGACCGCTTTTCAGTAATGAACGCCGCCCGTTCACTTTCCGGCAGCGCCGCGATTTTATTGGCATACACCGCATTCACCGCAGCTTCAGGGCCCATCACCGCTATCGACGCTGTCGGAAGCGCAATACAGCAGTCCGGTTCGAACGCTGGGCCTGCCATCGCATACAATCCGGCACCGTACGCTTTACGGACAATGACCGTCAATTTCGGCACGGTCGCTTCACTCATGGCAAAAATCATTTTCGCCCCATGGCGGATGATGCCGGCCCGTTCAACTTGCGCCCCGATCATAAAGCCCGGCACATCAGCCAAAAACAAGAGCGGGATACGGAAAGCGTCGCAAAGGTGGATAAACTTTGCCGCTTTATCAGCGCTGTCGTGGAAAAGCACGCCACCTTTCACCCGCGGCTGGTTGGCAATGATCCCGACAGGCCGGCCGCCAATCCGCGCCAGACAGGTAATAATTTCTGCGGCAAATCTCTTTTTGATCTCGCACATCGACCCTTCGTCAATGATCCGTGCAATCAGCTCGTACATATCAAAAGGGGTATTTTGATTTTGCGGAACCAATTCCTCGATCGTTTTTTCAAAAACGGCCGGCGCCTTCGCTTCCGTTTTCTCCGGTTTTTCGGAAAAATTGCTTGGGAAATAGGTTAAGTATTTTTGCACATAACGGATCGCTTCTTCTTCCGTTTTCACCAGAACATCGCCGCAGCCTGACACCGTGCAGTGCATTTTTGCGCCGCCCATTTGTTCCAGCGTGACCTTTTCCCCGATCACCATCTCCGCCATGCGCGGCGAACCTAAATACATGGATGCATTGCCTTCTACCATGACAACTATATCGCAAAACGCCGGAATATACGCCCCGCCGGCAGCGGATGGCCCGAACAACAGACAGATTTGCGGCACTTTTCCAGACAGGCGCACCTGGTTGTAAAAAATCCGGCCCGCCCCTCTTCTCCCTGGAAACATTTCAATTTGGTCAGTAATCCGCGCCCCGGCGGAATCAACAAGATACAGGATCGGGCAGCGCAGTTTTTCGGCCGTTTCCTGGATGCGGATGATTTTTTCAACCGTCCGCCAGCCCCACGACCCGGCTTTTACTGTAGAATCATTTGCCATCACGCAGACGGTACGGCCACCGATTTTTCCTATTCCTGTCACCACGCCATCCGCCGGCAGATCCCCGGCGAGCACATTGGCAAAAAGCCCGTCCTCAGCCGCAAGCCCTTCATCCAAAAGCAGTTCCAGCCTTTTACGGACAAACAATTTGCCCTGCTCCCGGTCTTTTTGGTGGTATTTTTCTTTGCCGCCCTGTAAAATCTCCGCTTTTTTACTTGCATAATCC
>NZ_BKZP01000079.1 GCF_008974185.1 Weizmannia acidilactici | reverse complement strand
CTAAAACTTGAAACACTAAAATTCATTCTCATTACTTGTCTTACAAGGGTTTAGAGCAAAAATAAAAGCATGAACACTGGAAACTCGGTATAATTGAAGTGCTAACTAACAATTAATCGAGGAGTGTTCATGTTATGAAAATTATAACACAAAACGACCATCAATCTCTTGAAGTTTTATCTTCAATCGAAGCATTTTTTTTGCGTTTTCGCTTATCTCAAATTGCGAAGGTTTCAAACGCTGTAAAGACAAAAGGTGTTCCATTTCGAACGCTGTTCTGTTATTTGATCAGTACACTTTTCTCAAACAGATCTGCATACCGTGATTATTTGAAGCATCAAGATCAGCTCGGATTCTCAGATAAGACTTTCCGTAATCTACTGAATAACGGCAAAATCAATTGGCAAAAGTTCTTGGTTTTGCTCTGCCGCCGTATCATTGTGTTCATCGAACCCTTGACTGAACCAACACGCCGGAATGTATTCATTGTGGATGATTCCATGTATGAGCGAGCCAGCGCAAAGCACGTTGAACTAGCGGCGTTTCAGTTTGACCATGCGAAACACAAACATACCCGTGGCTTTCGGTTTCTTCAACTAGGTTGGAGTGACGGCAACACATTCCTCCCTGTTAACTTTTCCTTGCTTTCTGGCAAGAATCAAGTGTGCAGCCCAAAATCCATCGACGGCCGTACACTTTCAGGAAAGCGTAAGATTCAGGCACAGCGCAAAGCAACCAATGTAGTGTTGGAATTGTTATCATCAGCCTTGTCTCAAGGAGTGAATGCTTCCTACGTCTTGTTTGATTCCTGGTTTTCTAGCCCTAAGATGTTTCATCAGTTGCGTGAAATGGGACTTCATGGAGTAGCCATGGTGAAACGTTCTAAGAAAGTTTATTACCAGTTCAACGGTGGACTGATGGATGTGAAAACGATCTTTAACACCCAGAAGAAACGTCGCGGACGTTCACGCTATCTGTTATCCGTTCTTGTTGAAGCAGTTGACGGGGAAACGTCGGTGCCAGTCAAACTTGTTTATATCCGCAACCGCAATAAACGAAATGATTACCTTGTCTTGGCGACAACGGACACCCGGCTCTCTGAAGATGAAGTTATTCAGCTTTACGGAAAGCGCTGGTCGATTGAAGTATACTTCAAGATGTGTAAACAGTACCTCCGCCTGGCAAAATATCAAGGATTGTCTTATGACGGTATCTTTGCACATACCGCTCTTGTCGCAATTGGTTACTCAATCCTTGCAGTCCAACACCGTGAACAGGTAGATGATCGGACCCTGGGTGAGTTGTTTTATCTCATGGTTGATGAACTTACTGACATCACCTTCGCAGAAGCGATTCAACAATTGATTGATTTATTTAAAGAAGCTTTTAAGGATGAGTATATCCTTTGTGAAGAAGTACTAAATACTATTATTGAGCAATTTTTAAAAAAATTACCTGTCAGCTATCAAAAACACCTAATTAAAGCAGCTTAGCTCTAAATTAGCCGGGGTAACCGCAGTGGTGACAAGGGGTTTGCACGATTTTCGTACTTTCAAGTTTTAGT
>NZ_BKZP01000078.1 GCF_008974185.1 Weizmannia acidilactici | reverse complement strand
CAGCCAGCGGAAATGAAAAAGGGAATGTCGAATCAAAGGTGAAATATATTCGAAACAATTTCTTTTTACCTGAACAAACAATCTATCAACTAGAAAGTTTTAATGAATCTTTATGGGAGAAATGTGAGAAGGACTGGAATCGTCCGCATTATGAGAAGGAGCGACTCATCGCTGAATTATTTGAAGAAGAACAAGCGTTATTTCTTCAATTGCCAGCCAAAGAATTTGAATGTGTCCGATATGAGCAGGTCACGGCTGATAAGTACGGTTTCATCCATTTAGAAAACAATTTATATTCCACGTCTCCCCGTTTTGCCAAACAAAAGGTTTTGGCAAAGATCTCTTATCATGAGATTGCCATTTTAACAGAAGAGCATGAGCTGATTATCAAGCACGAGCGTTTATATGGCACAAAACAAAAATCAATGAAATGGCAACCATATCTTACGTTAATGGCCAAAAGGCCAAATGCATTAAAATATACGGATTTCTATGAAAAGATGCCGGAAGAATGGAAAAATTATTTTTCCAATTGTACCGTTCAAGAAAAGAAGGAAGCATTACAACTACTAGCTGTTTTACTAAAAGAACATGATTTCGAAGTTTCGACACAGGCTTTGAGGATTGCCTCCCAGTATGGTCATCCGAAAGTAGAATCGATTAAACAGGTATTTTATCAATTAATCAATGGAAGAGGTATACGAGAGCCAATTCAACCGAAAAAACACGTTCCAGATATGCCGGAAGCCATCCGAGGAGTAAGGCATTATGACCGCCTATTCGAATCCCAAGGAGATGTGGCATCATGGAACAAATGATTAAGGAATATGCCAAAAGACTAAAATTAAGCTGGATTCCAGCCAATTACCATACCATCCATGCGGAAACAAATGAGGAATTTTTACTGAAGCTGTTTGAACGAGAAGTGCAGCATCGAGATGAGAGAAGGATAAATTTACTACTAAAACAGGCGACATTGCCGAAAATTCCAAATAAACCTTATGATTGGCGGGAGATTCAACTAGCCCCAGGCATCACAAAAGATTATATTTTAGAAGGTGAGTTTACGAAAAATCAGGAAAACCTTATCTTCTATGGCGGAGTGGGAACCGGTAAAACATTCCTTTCCACTCTCATCGCCCTCAATTTGATGAAAAAACAAGGAAAAAGAGTGAAGTTCTATACGGCCGCCTCCATTGTCAATGCTTTATTGGAGGCCAATGAAAAAGGTGACCTTGGTAAATTTCTCAATCAAATCGAAAAGTTGGATCTCTTGATTCTTGATGAATTGGGCTATATTCCATTGCATAAACAGGGGGCAGAGTTATTATTTCAAGTTATTTCCATGTGTTATGAAACCAAAAGCATCATTGTGACAACCAATTTACCTTTTAGCCAATGGAATAATGTCTTTGGCGATCCCATTTTAACAGAGGCCGTCATTGATCGGCTGATTCATCATTCTCATTTAATCATCTTCAATGGTGAAAGTCACCGATACAAAGACTCAATCTCTCGTTAACCATGGAATTTGGCAAGTGTATGTATGCATTTTTAATTGCCATTTCATACATTTTCTACTTGCCAAAAACA
>NZ_BKZP01000077.1 GCF_008974185.1 Weizmannia acidilactici | reverse complement strand
ATAATCTTCTGTCATTCCATATTTTTTTCTTCTTTTTAAATTGTAGTGCATTGTTAAACATAGAAGAAATTTCATTAGGTTTTACAGCTCCAAGAAAATCTGTTTTACAAATTTGGACGTCTCTAAACAATCGTTTCAATTCTTTATTGTTGCTATTTATTAAAGCAGTTTGGAAATTTTGTCCATCTTCATATAAAGTATAAATCTCTTCAAATTGTTTTTTATAATCTTTTAAACTATCACCGTGTTTGTATATACAAACAAACGATCCATGATAATCGCCAATACTATTCTCAAATGATAATTCTTTAACATTTCTTATATTAACTATGGTTGATATCGGTACGTAATCTATCTCCAATAATTCTTTAATTATTTTGGATATAATATAATTTGCATAAACAATTATTTCTTTACTAGAGTTATAATCAACTTTTTGATTTTTCTCAACCTCTATTACATATATTACCTCATCTTCTATTAAAGGAATATTTACTCTATCAACTTTTAATAATCTTTTAAAAAACAGTGTGTTACGGAACACATTTAGTTCACTTTTTGTAACTAAATCAATATATTCTTTATATTTTAATTTAGGTAAATTATTTTTTATTTTACTCACAGACAATAATTCTCTTTTCATTAATTGAACAGAATACAAATCGGAAATGTAGTGTGAAATTCCAAAATAGAAAAACTTTTTATTTCCATTTAAAACAATACATGATCTAAAGAGAAAGTTATCCAAAATATTATTTTTCAGACTTTTCTCTGATATATTATCTAAAAAATCTACAATTATATTTTTCTCATATTTTTTATCAAGAACTATAGTTGGAATTAAATTAAAATCATGTTTATCATATTCAACAAAATAAAGATTTGTTTCAATTTTAGAAATTACTGACCTTAGAAGCTCATTATTATTAATTAAATCAGTAAATGACTTTCGTAAATTTAACTCGTGCTCGGCATCATTTATATCTATCGTAAAAGATAGGATTGATTCAAAACCATTTGCATAATAATTATCCTGATACCTGTAACATTTATATCGATCCTTTTCCTTTAAACTATGTTTAATTAACTTTAAATATTTTTCGTATTGATTTAATGTATCTTTAATCAATTGTTTTTCAAAATCTCCTATTTTTTTCGCATATTCTTGTTGATTATTTATTTCAGTTTTGGACATATAACTATTATTTTTAATCCAATCAGTGATATCAAAAATAGTAGAATTACTATAAATAAAATTGTCTTCTAGACTTACTCCATAAGATCTTTCGAGCATAACAGTAGCAGAAATTGCACTTAGAGAATCTCCTCCCAAATCATAAAAAAAGTCACTATGATCGTCTATTAATTCACCATCTATATTTAATACTTCAGCAAATATACTTCGCACCTTGCTCTTTATTTTTTCTTCATTCTTCTTAACACTGTTAATATTTCGTTCGGTACGATCACACATTTCTAATAATTTTTTAGTATCCATTTTTCCATTTTGTGTAAACGGGAACTCATCAACCCTAATATATATTGATGGAATCATATATTGTGGTAATACTTCTTTAATACTCTCTTTTATGAACTTTCTATCTATATCCGTTCTATTTTTGGTGCGGTAAAAGCAGTAAAGCTTTCTTTGATTATAAAGGACCTTGGCCATCTCTATATCATTTATTGTATTAATT
>NZ_BKZP01000076.1 GCF_008974185.1 Weizmannia acidilactici | reverse complement strand
ATATTGCTTTTATTAGAATATTCCTAAATTTATCTACTCCCCGTAAACGTTTTACTCATACATTGAATATTATACATCTGGAATACTATGAAAGTCACAATCTGAAATTATGTGGAAATTCACAACAATGGAAGAAACCAAAAACGAAGATCAAGAAGCTGATCCAATTAGGAGTGCCCCAACATGAAGCATATGAGTGGGGAAATTCAAGGATGGCATATTGGAGAATCTCTAACAGCCCAATTTTACACAAAGCCCTTGGCAACTCCTACTGGAATCGCCAAGGGCTGAAAAGCCTGTATGAAAAGTATTGTGACAAGCGTCATTTATTTGATTGTACCGCCGTATACGGAACCGTACGTACGGTGGTGTGAGAGGACGGGGGCCAGTCACCCTCTCCTACTCGATTATATGACAGATTATTGATATTTAGGAATATCCAATATAATTTGGCCGGAATCAAGCAAACTGTAAAGATTATAGATGCTGCTGACTTGTTTGGACGCCCAGCCGATATCAGTTGCATACTGGTGCGAAGCGGTGCGTGTCGACACAGCTGCGCTTGGATTCCATCTCATCTTATACAAAGTATCTTGGCCGTTTTTCAGATAATTGCTTTCAATAAACTTAGCACCCCCGATAATGGCTGCTTCCGGCGTAAACCAGCCTTGATTATAAGCATACGCTGCACCGCTCGTGACTGCCGAACCGTCATAGGCCCCGATCCCGTACATATTATATACGGTCCGGCCTTTATATTGAACACCATTAGCCAGTTCGGAAGTCCCATTCTTGGTTTCCAGCAGGGCATGAGAAATTAAATAGAGTTCATTTACGCCTGACAGTTTGCTAGCCGTAATAAAGCTTTCCGCTTTTCCAGCCAATATACCTTTTCCTGCTAAAACTTTTTCGTTAATTTCATCTTTATCCACATTAGCTGTTTGCGTTAATTTAAGAAATTGGAAGCACTGAACCGGATCATTTTCAAAATTTGCCGGGTTCACATAGTATTTGACGTCTTCGGGGCTTGCGTTCACCCATGTTTTATTGTAGGAGACTTTATACCATGTTTTTCCGTCTGTTCCTTTTACAGTCCCAAGGATTTGCAGAGTTGAACCGTTTGAAACTTTCCCGACAACCCAATAATTGGTACCTGCCCCGCCTCTAATGTTCCAGTTGGAGCCCACTACAACACCTTTTTTAGGATTTGTTTTGCTATCCACAATTAAAGCATCTGAGCGGATATATGTACTGTATTTTTTATCCGTTTGTGGGTTTGCCTTCATCTCTATGTTCACCATTTCATTTAAAGAAATTCCATAAGATTGATAGTTTTTTGAAATGGATTTCCCCTGCAAAGGTTCTGCAGATGATAAATATTGTGCACTGACATATCCCGTCTTTCCGAAGGCCGTTACTTTTGCCCATCCGTTTGCTTCTGATAAAACCTGCACAACTGTTCCGCTTGCCAGTTTGGTAATAATGGAAGCAGAAGTGGATGGTGATGTTCGCATGTTTAAGCTTGATCCGGGATCGACATTGACATATTTAGTAACGGTTTTGGCAGCAGAAGAACTGCTTGTGGAACCTGATGTGGACACTTTCGAAGAAGAAAGATAATCCGCATGGACATACCCGGTTTTACTACTCACCGTTACTTTTGCCCAAGATCCGGAAGTGGAAAGGACTTTTACGCTTGTCCCTCTTGAA
>NZ_BKZP01000075.1 GCF_008974185.1 Weizmannia acidilactici | reverse complement strand
AACTCATGCCAGTTCTGAAGAGTAAATTCATCAATTTTTAGATGTTTTATGATAAAATGACTTATCCACATTTAGAAAATTTTTCCATCTATTTTTTCTGCTTTCAAAGCCAAAAAGAGCCGAATTTGCAAATTTCTTTTTTAAAATTGTGGATAACTTCAAAAAAACCTTTTTTTACATCACATCCTTTGCTATAATATAACCATTAAGTAAACCTTACTTGTATTGGCTTACTTAAATGGGTGAAATCCTCGTCTGTTAAAATGCGTGTCCGAAACGATTCCAACAGATTTGAGGATTTTTCTTTTGCCGTTTTTTTGAGTGCTTTTAAGATTGACGAACCTTTTTCAAACAGCTGTCTAATAATATCTGTTATTTGAACTAATAAATAATGATTTTTCATGGCTGTGTAGTTTTGGCTATTGGCATGTTCTATATTGTAACGATTATTTTTTTGTTCGTTAAATCCTTGATTTTCAATCTTCCAGCGGCTTCTTCCTGCAGCGATGAGTCGTTCCACGTTCTTTTTCGTGATTTTAATATCCGTTATAAATACATACTCTTTCGATTTCCCATCCTCTGTTTTCATTGTGGCCTCCATCAGATTGACCGTTCTGTCTTTGTAGGCAATATCATTCACCCAAACTAATGAATTCTGATCCTTACTTTGTTCCAGCTCTTTTATTGCCTTAAACTCCGTCGAGATACTTTTAATTCTCCCTTCCTTAAATCTGCATATATATTTCCATTTGTGCGCCCTGCACAGATTAAATACCGTTTCACATGCATAGAGACTATCTCCCAAGATACAAATCGGTAGTCTTTTAAATATTTTTTTTATTTTCTTTGCCAGCCTGTCGAAGGCTTTTAATTCACAATCTTGCTTAGAAACATTTTCTGATTCATTTTCGATAAATTCGGAGGCAATACTGAAGACCATATCCCCCACGACAAGCTTGGCTTCAAGTACATGGTGCATATAAAGTACGTTCGTTTCTCCTGTTTCTTTATTTGTATATGCCCGTCTCAGGCAGTGTTTACAATGTTTCTCATGAAAGGTGTGTAATCCAGTTCCATCAATGATGACACCCCAGTACTTTCCTTCAATTCGATAAGACTCGAGAGACCTTTTTTTCAATAATTCTTTAATCATATACGTTCTAATTTTTTCTAATTCATTTACATCTAAGCCAGATAAAAAGTCGTTAATTGTATCATAATGTGGAAGTTCTTCAAGAGAATCTAAGCCTAACACCTTCCCTACATTTTTAATACATTCTTCTTTATTAAAACTCTCACTCATGTTTCTCATGGATTTTAGGCCGGTCATATTTTTCAACATTATCGTAAATAAAAGGACCTCTGGACCATAAGTGATATAGCTTTGATGTCGGTGGTCTGCTACCTTTTTTAGGTTATTCATCAGGTCTTTGAAAAAATGCTTCTGAATTTTAAGGAACTCGAAAAAATAATTTGCTTCTTTTTCACGATTTCTTTTTTCTTTTCTGGTAACCAAAATAAAAACCTCCTCAAAACAGCCAAGTTTAATTAGGGCTTGCTGAACGAATCAAATTTTAGCTTGTATTCGACTTGTCACTAAGCCATGCCAAAATATTCGTCCAGCAAGCTCTAATTATTTAAATTATTACATATTTAGCCGCGTTTTTGGGGGGGATAGTTAAATTATCACGAAAAATTTTTACTCCTCAGAGCTG
>NZ_BKZP01000074.1 GCF_008974185.1 Weizmannia acidilactici | reverse complement strand
TCATGCAAGAAAATTCTGTCTATATCCATTTAAAGGTGTGAAAACTATTTAGGTGTGAATCAAATACCTATGAAATTTTGAGAATGAGTGAGATATCAAGAGATAATTGTACTATATTGAAGGAGGTTCAATCCAATGAAACTTTTTGTCGGAATTGATGTAAGCTCAAAGGACATGAAAGCCTGCCCTATGAATCAGGAAGGCGAAACGCTTAGCACCCTTACAGTTGCGAACAACTTGCCAGGTGCTACTGAATTGCGTGATGCCATTGTCCATACATCACGGGTTCACCATATCAAGATGATCCAAATTGGTATGGAAGCGACGTCTGTCTATAGTTACTACTCGAAAAAATATCGAGAAGTCCCTAAGCATCAGCACAAACGAGCCCTCGTCTTAACCGCAAGAAAACTCGTGCGCCTGATTGATGCGCTGCTACGCAACAATCAAATCTATGTGGCGCAAAAGGGAGAGGTGACACGATGAAGTAATTCCTTCATCGATACCCAATGACATAACTTCCAGATAATTAGGGCTTGCTGAATAAGCAAAAATTCCAGATTTGACAAGGGTTTTAGCCGCTTTTTCCGAATATAAAGTGTAAGGGTTTTTGGAAAATACGTGAAAAACCTTGCACTTGGAGGGCGTTTTAATGATCAAAAAACGGAGCATTAGTTAACTTTCTTAAAACGATTCTTTACTACCATCCAGCGGAAATTTAAATAGGGATTGCATCTGATTCCGTTCAGCAAGCCCTAATTACATACATCTGGAGGCTTGTTAAGTATTGCCTTCTTCAGCTTAATTGGCATGAAGAATTTCCAATTCAACTGTTTTTATCACTTGATATCACACCGTAAGACTTTTTGCACGCTTTTGGCTACCGCGCTTTGCTTGCTTCCCTGGATAAGGGGCAATCCCAAAAGTCGTTAAACCGGGTATATGGGCACCACTTTTTAGATACTTCTCATCAATAAATCCAAAGCTATATTTATAAGAAATCCTCATTTCAGTTTCGAGCAAACGATTCACCAATTCTAACTTCATAATCTCATTCTTCTTAAGGCTGTAGTGTTTTTGCTAACTTAAAATATCCAAAAGTTGACGGCGCAGGGTGTCCATATTTTGCTGGAGTGATTGCCCATTTAAAGAATAGTACAAATTATGGTGGGCTCCTCCTGTTTTTCCATTTTCTGGAACGTATGAAGATTGAACAGACTTTCCAGGATTTTGACTGTTTAAAGAAAGGCAATGCCAAGTACCCTCTAAGTAAAATATTTTTGTATCTGATTACGGGCTGGCTGGCAGATTGTTCCTACATGTTCCATTTCCGCTCTTTACAGAAAGATCCTTTGATCACTGCTTTCTTAGGCGAAAAATGCCCGCACTACACGCTTTTAAGCAAGGACTTATTAAGGCTGAAGAATGTTGAAGACGCAGCCATAGAATTTAAAGAACGGGAAATGGACATCCTCGAACCCTGGCTTGATTCTAATCTTATTCTGGATTTTGATTCAAGCGTGGAAACAGTCTACGGAAACCAGGAAGGTGCTAAAGTCGGGGCAAACTCTCATAAGCCAGGAAGAAAAAGTTACCATCCCCTCCTCGTTTTCGAAGGGAAATCCCATCTTTGTTTAAACGGAGTACTCAGGCCGGGTCATGTCCACTCCTCTGACCATGTGATCGAATTTGCCGAAGAAACCTATCGGTTGCTTTC
>NZ_BKZP01000073.1 GCF_008974185.1 Weizmannia acidilactici | reverse complement strand
CTAAAACAGCGACTGTATCATAATAACACCAATTATAATAGCTGTCAACAATAAATTCATGGAGCGGGTGATGGGAATCGAACCCACGACAACAGCTTGGAAGGCTGTGGTTTTACCACTAAACTACACCCGCAAATCCAATCGGGAAAACAGGATTCGAACCTGCGACCCCATGGTCCCAAACCATGTGCTCTACCAAGCTGAGCTATTTCCCGCTTCATATTCTTTTTCTTTTCATAAAAAAAGAGCGCGCCCAAGAGGAGTCGAACCCCTAACCTTTTGATCCGTAGTCAAACGCTCTATCCAATTGAGCTATGGGCGCGTAAATGCGGCCGAGAGGACTTGAACCTCCACGGGATTTAACTCCCACTAGGCCCTCAACCTAGCGCGTCTGCCATTCCGCCACGACCGCGTTAAGAATAACACGCATTTTATATTATATCAATTACCGTTTCAAATGTCAACAGCTACTTTAATGGAGCGGAAGACGGGACTCGAACCCGCGACCCCCACCTTGGCAAGGTGATGTTCTACCACTGAACTACTTCCGCATACACTCAATGCGGGTGAAGGGAGTCGAACCCCCACGCCGTACGGCGCCAGATCCTAAGTCTGGTGCGTCTGCCAATTCCGCCACACCCGCGGAAAATGGTGAGCCATGCAGGATTCGAACCTGCGACCCTCTGATTAAAAGTCAGATGCTCTACCGACTGAGCTAATGGCTCGAAAAAATGGCTGGGCCAGCTGGATTCGAACCAGCGCATCACGGAGTCAAAGTCCGTTGCCTTACCGCTTGGCTATGGCCCAATGACGGTTCCGACGGGAATCGAACCCGCGATCTCCTGCGTGACAGGCAGGCGTGATAACCGCTACACTACGGAACCAACACCCAAAAATATAAAATGTCAAATGACCCGTACGGGATTCGAACCCGTGTTACCGCCGTGAAAGGGCGGTGTCTTAACCGCTTGACCAACGGGCCGCAACAACTACTGCTTTTAAAGAACAGCTTATGTATGGCGGAGAAGGAGGGATTTGAACCCTCGCGCCGCTAAACGCGACCTACGCCCTTAGCAGGGGCGCCTCTTCGGCCAACTTGAGTACTTCCCCAAAATGGCTCCGCAGGTAGGATTCGAACCTACGACCGATCGGTTAACAGCCGATTGCTCTACCACTGAGCTACTGCGGAATAACTAATATCATCTTGTCGACTCTTAAAATTATACTGACGCAAGGCTAGGGTGTCAACCCAATTTTAAAATTTATTTTTAAAAAATATCACTGCCCGCAAATGGACGGAAATGGCGCAGGTTCACACATCATGATTTCCCCGCCGGGATCAGAATATACGGCGGTGTAATTGAAGCTTCCCGCCGCATTTTCCGCAGACGTAACGGTTTACGTCCACTCTTCTTTTCCGCCTGTATAGGACGCCGCAATCTCCACAGACATATTCATAAAGATGGGATGGCCGGCAGCTGGAGGAGGCATCCTCTTTGCTCGGCAACGCAGAACAGTAGCGGGGAGCGCCGGTTTTTTTCAGCAGTTGTTTGAAGTCCCGGTCGCGATGCCGGTATCCTTTGCCTTCAAGATGAAGATGGTAATGGCAAAGCTCGTGCTTAATAATCCCGATCAGTTCTTTTTCCCCCAGTTCTTCTAAATACTTTTTATTGATTTCGATATTGTGGTTTTTTAATAAGTATCTGCCGCCTGTTGTGCGCAGGCGGGGGTTAAACGAAGCCCGGTGCTGAAACGGTTTATGGAAGTGCTGTAAAGAAATTTCTTCAACAAGCTTTTGCAATTGTATATTGTCCAAATTGGCGGCCTCCTTTGTCAAGCCAACGCGTTAGTTTTTTGCCCGGATCTGCGCGGCTCCCCTTTTCTATTGTCCAGCTTCGCCGCCCATCGGCTAAAGTATTTCCCTCCCCCCTCGATAAGTCGACATCGATTCTCCTTGAAGGCTCACCGTGTTTCCTTTATCTCAGTCGGGACCCAGCAGTTCATACGCCGACAATCAAACGACATCCGTTTTTCTTATCATATGACAAGTTATTATAGCATATAACGGTGGTTTTGTTATGGTTGTATGTATCAAATTTTTCTCGACATCGTTTAAAAATCAGTGATTTCCAGACACTC
>NZ_BKZP01000072.1 GCF_008974185.1 Weizmannia acidilactici | reverse complement strand
TCTTCGAGTTTCTGCTCTGTTATCATCCGGTCTAATTCACAAATACGTCCCCTACCAGTTGCGTAAAGACCTCCTGCATAAAAATTTTGAACTGCTCTTCAAAATCGATAAGGCTCTTTGTATCCTTTAATAACTCAGCAATTTTTGATATAATGTTTTCCATGGGAAGACCTCTTTCTAAATGTATTCGCGTGGTACGTACATTTAAATGATAGAGTGTCTTCCCACTTTTTTTCATTCATAAGTCCCCGAGTAAAATTTTACACATACTTAAACAGGTTCGGAATTGCCCTTTGTTTTTAAGCGTCCCGTGCTGAACATAAAAAGTGATTGGAACAGCGGACCCGATTCAATTCTTTTTCTTGACTTCCAGTTAAAAATGAATAAAATAGTTAGAGTGCCAAATATTTAGTTAAGCAAAATAAATGAAATGCTTTCTCCCGTTCCAAAGGCGGGAGTTTTCTTATTACCTCGTCTGCCCCGACGGAAAACCAATCGGATATTTCCTCTCCGGCATAGTTCAGTGACCAAAGCTCAAACTATTATATTGAATGGGGGATTGTGAATGGAAAAAACGAACGAGTTGAACCGTTCCGTAAAAATTGTGCCGTTTTTTTCGGTGATGATGGCAGGCGCATTGGTTGCTTTTTTGAATCAGACGCTGATTAATGTCGCGCTGCCGCAAATCATGAACCATTTAAATATTTCCGCTTCTACCGCCAACTGGCTATCTACGATTTACATGCTCACAAACGGGATTGTCATTCCGGTTACAGCATATTTGATGAGCCGCTTTACAACGAGACAGCTGTATCTCACTTCCATGGGGTTGTTTGCGCTCGGAACATTGATTTGCGCAATTGCGCCCGGATTTTCTGTTCTGCTTATCGGGCGGGTTGTGCAGGCGGTCGGGGCAGGCATTATTTTTCCGCTCATGACGAATGTCATATTTGTTTTATTCCCGCCAAACCGGCGCGGGTTTGCAATGGGGATTTTTGGCGTGGCGATGAACTTCGCGCCGGCGATCGGGCCGCCGCTTTCCGGATGGGTTGTGCAAAACTATTCATGGCGCACTTTATTTTTCATCATTTTGCCGATCGCCATTGTGGACTTGATTTTTGCAACGATATTTGTAAAAAATGTGACGGAAACGAGCCGGCCGAAACTGGATACGCTCGGTGTAATATTATCTTCCATCGGATTCGGGGGCATTTTATACGGATTTTCTACCGGGGGAACGAAAGGATGGGACAGCGTGGAAGTGTTGGCCACTTTGGCAGTGGGCGCCATTTCTTTTGTTTTATTCATTTGGCGTCAGCTTTCGACCGACCATCCGATTTTGGAGTTCCGCATTTTCCGCTACCCGGTATTTACCTTGACGATGGCTATTAATATTATTGTGACGATGGCGCTGTTTTCCGGTATGATTTTGATGCCGATTTACATGCAGAATGTGCGCGGATTTACCCCGCTGATGTCCGGATTGATGCTTTTGCCGGGCGGGATCGTAATGGGGATCATGTCGCCGATTACAGGGCGCCTGTTTGACCGTTACGGGGTGAAATGGCTTGCCCTGGGTGGCCTTGCCATTACGATTGTCACCACGTATGCCCTGACCCGGCTGGAATTGGATACAACTTTTACGTATGTCGTGACAGTCTACACGATCCGCAGTTTCGGGATGTCGATTTTAATGATGCCGATCTTTACGGCCGGTTTAAACGACCTTCCGCTTGCGATGAATAAATTCGGCACCGCGATGGTCAATACTTTCAGGATGGTGGCGGGCGCTGTTGGCACGGCCTTTTTCGTCTCGATCATGACGAATAAAGGGCTTGCCCATACAAAGGCGATCATGGCTGCCGGGCAAATATCGCCGGCGGATAAAATCCATGCTGCATTGGCGGCAAGGGAAGGAACTGTCATGGGCATAAATGACGCGTTCATGGTGGCCACTTACCTGGCAGCTGTTGCTTTCATCCTCGCCTTTTTCATCCAGAAAACAACACCGCGCGACAGCCTTCCGGAAAAAGCGGTACAGCCGGCAAAAACTGCAACGCAATCCTAATCAAAGGGGCTGTCCCAAAAGGCGGTAATCTGGCTGAAGGGGAGCCCCTTTCTTTGTGAAAAAATTATTATCGTTGGTTGTTGATGATCGCGAAATTCACTCGCTTTCCGCACGCGTCGCGAGCCTCCTCGCATGTTCCTCA
>NZ_BKZP01000071.1 GCF_008974185.1 Weizmannia acidilactici | reverse complement strand
ACCCGGGGAACTGAAACATCTCAGTACCCGGAGGAAGAGAAAGCAATAGCGATTTCCCAAGTAGCGGCGAGCGAACAGGAAACAGCCCAAACCGGAGGGCTTGCCCTCCGGGGTTGTAGGACACTCATATGGGAGTTACAAAAGGACGGGGTAGGCGAAGCGGCCTGGAAAGGCCTGCCGGAGAAGGTAAAAGCCCTGTAGCTGAAACTTCGTTCTCTCCCGAGTGGATCCTGAGTACGGCGGGACACGTGGAATCCCGCCGGAATCCGGGAGGACCATCTCCCAAGGCTAAATACTCCCTAGTGACCGATAGTGAACCAGTACCGTGAGGGAAAGGTGAAAAGCACCCCGGGAGGGGAGTGAAAGAGATCCTGAAACCGTGTGCCTACAAGTAGTCAGAGCCCATTTACGGGTGATGGCGTGCCTTTTGTAGAATGAACCGGCGAGTTACGGTCCCATGCGAGGTTAAGCTGAAGAGGCGGAGCCGCAGCGAAAGCGAGTCTGAACAGGGCGCATGAGTATGGGGCCGTAGACCCGAAACCAGGTGATCTACCCATGTCCAGGGTGAAGGCAAGGTAACACTTGCTGGAGGCCCGAACCCACGCACGTTGAAAAGTGCGGGGATGAGGTGTGGGTAGCGGAGAAATTCCAATCGAACTTGGAGATAGCTGGTTCTCTCCGAAATAGCTTTAGGGCTAGCCTCAAGGTAAGAGTCTTGGAGGTAGAGCACTGTTTGGACGAGGGGCCCTCATCGGGTTACCGAATTCAGACAAACTCCGAATGCCAAAGACTTATCCTTGGGAGTCAGACTGTGAGTGATAAGATCCATGGTCAAAAGGGAAACAGCCCAGACCGCCGGCTAAGGTCCCAAAGTATACGTTAAGTGGAAAAGGATGTGGAGTTGCTTAGACAACCAGGATGTTGGCTTAGAAGCAGCCACCATTCAAAGAGTGCGTAATAGCTCACTGGTCGAGTGACTCTGCGCCGAAAATGTACCGGGGCTAAACGTATCACCGAAGCTGCGGACGGACACCTGTTGGTGTCCGTGGTAGGAGAGCGTTCTAAGGGCGTTGAAGCCGGACCGGAAGGACCGGTGGAGCGCTTAGAAGTGAGAATGCCGGTATGAGTAGCGAAAGAAGGGTGGGAATCCCTTCCACCGAATGCCTAAGGTTTCCTGAGGAAGGCTCGTCCGCTCAGGGTTAGTCGGGGCCTAAGCCGAGGCCGAAAGGCGTAGGCGATGGACAACAGGTTGATATTCCTGTACCGCCTCTTCACCGTTTGAACGATGGGGGGACGCAGGAGGATAGGGCAAGCGCGACACTGGTTGTTCGCGTCCAAGCAGTTAGGCCGGCGTGGAGGCAAATCCTTCACGCCAAGGCGGAGCTGTGACGGCGAGGGAATTTAAAGTACCGAAGTTCCTGATTCCACACTGCCAAGAAAAGCCTCTAGTGAGGTGAAAGGCGCCCGTACCGCAAACCGACACAGGTAGGCGAGGAGAGAATCCTAAGGTGAGCGAGAGAACTCTCGTTAAGGAACTCGGCAAAATGACCCCGTAACTTCGGGAGAAGGGGTGCTCTTTGGGGTGCAAGCCCCGAGGAGCCGCAGTGAATAGGCCCAGGCGACTGTTTAGCAAAAACACAGGTCTCTGCGAAGCCGCAAGGCGAAGTATAGGGGCTGACACCTGCCCGGTGCTGGAAGGTTAAGGAGAGGGGTTAGCCTTTCGGGCGAAGCTCTGAACTGAAGCCCCAGTAAACGGCGGCCGTAACTATAACGGTCCTAAGGTAGCGAAATTCCTTGTCAGGTAAGTTCTGACCCGCACGAAAGGTGTAACGATCTGGGCACTGTCTCAACGAGAGACTCGGTGAAATTATAGTACCTGTGAAGATGCAGGTTACCCGCGACAGGACGGAAAGACCCCATGGAGCTTTACTGCAACCTGATATTGAATTTTGGTACAGCTTGTACAGGATAGGTAGGAGCCTTGGAAACCGGAGCGCCAGCTTCGGTGGAGGCGCCGGTGGGATACTACCCTGGCTGTATTGAAATTCTAACCCGCACCCCTTACCGGGGTGGGAGACAGTGTCAGGCGGGCAGTTTGACTGGGGCGGTCGCCTCCTAAAAGGTAACGGAGGCGCCCAAAGGTTCCCTCAGAATGGTTGGAAATCATTCGCAGAGTGTAAAGGCATAAGGGAGCTTGACTGCGAGACCTACAAGTCGAGCAGGGACGAAAGTCGGGCTTAGTGATCCGGTGGTTCCGCATGGAAGGGCCATCGCTCAACGGATAAAAGCTACCCTGGGGATAACAGGCTGATCTCCCCCAAGAGTCCACATCGACGGGGAGGTTTGGCACCTCGATGTCGGCTCATCGCATCCTGGGGCTGTAGTCGGTCCCAAGGGTTGGGCTGTTCGCCCATTAAAGCGGTACGCGAGCTGGGTTCAGAACGTCGTGAGACAGTTCGGTCCCTATCCGTCGCGGGCGCAGGAAATTTGAGAGGAGCTGTCCTTAGTACGAGAGGACCGGGATGGACGCACCGCTGGTGTACCAGTTGTCTTGCCAAAGGCACCGCTGGGTAGCTATGTGCGGAAGGGATAAGTGCTGAAAGCATCTAAGCATGAAGCCCCCCTCAAGATGAGATTTCCCACAGTTTAGCTGGTAAGATCCCTGAAAGATGATCAGGTTGATAGGTCCGGGGTGGAAGCGCGGTGACG
>NZ_BKZP01000070.1 GCF_008974185.1 Weizmannia acidilactici | reverse complement strand
TTCTCTCCCATCCGGTTTTGAGGGAATAAATAAAAATTTCCTATTGAAAACAAAAATTATTTTTGGTAGAATAATTTTTGTCATTAAGGTCCGGTGATGAAGGCGGGAAGGCCACACCCGTTCCCATCCCGAACACGGAAGTTAAGCTTCCCAGCGCCGATGGTAGTTGGGGGATTCCCCCTGCGAGAGTAGGACGTTGCCGGGCCAGATATTCCGCAGTAGCTCAGTGGTAGAGCAATCGGCTGTTAACCGATCGGTCGTAGGTTCGAATCCTACCTGCGGAGCCATAAATGCTTCCATAGCTCAGCAGGTAGAGCACTTCCATGGTAAGGAAGAGGTCATCGGTTCGAGCCCGATTGGAAGCTCCATATTTCTTTTTTTGGCCCGTTGGTCAAGCGGTTAAGACACCGCCCTTTCACGGCGGTAACACGGGTTCGAATCCCGTACGGGTCACCATTTTTATACATGGAGGATTAGCTCAGCTGGGAGAGCATCTGCCTTACAAGCAGAGGGTCGGCGGTTCGATCCCGTCATCCTCCATTCATATGCCGGCCTAGCTCAATTGGTAGAGCAACTGACTTGTAATCAGTAGGTTGGGGGTTCAAGTCCTCTGGCCGGCACCATCTCTGACGGAGGGGTAGCGAAGTGGCTAAACGCGGCGGACTGTAAATCCGCTCCCTCAGGGTTCGGCGGTTCGAATCCGTCCCCCTCCACCATCCGAAGATTTGGACATGCATGTTAATGTATTTTTTAGCAGGAATTGTTTATACTATTCCTATTGGGCCATAGCCAAGCGGTAAGGCAACGGACTTTGACTCCGTCATGCGTTGGTTCGAATCCAGCTGGCCCAGCCACCTGTGTACTGAATCGGTATTTCCGATTTTATATAAATTTTTGTTTAAAGTGTTACGAGCCATTAGCTCAGTCGGTAGAGCATCTGACTTTTAATCAGAGGGTCGCAGGTTCGAATCCTGCATGGCTCACTCTTTCTATTTTATATTATTTATGTTATTCTATAAATATGCGGAAGTAGTTTAGTGGTAGAACAACACCTTCCCAAGGTGTGGGTCGCGGGTTCGAGTCCCGTCTTCCGCTTTCTTTCACCACAAGCGTCCAGGCTCCGAGAAGAGCTTGAACGCTTGTGCGTTTTCGGATAGCCACCTTGAGGATTTTACCAGGATGCCGGGAACCAGAAGAGGAAAACAGCGGCCAAGAAGCGGCAAGTACCCGGCAAGGCAAAATTCACATGCATCAGTAAAATCTTTACTAAAAAATTGTTCTGTTCAATTTATTGATGATCATTTCTGGGGTTTCTGCCAGGTTAAGTCCCGGGATTGTGCCGGACGAAGCAGATTTCGCGATCATCAACATTGTTCACGAACATAGCCTAAAAAATAAACTGGCAAAATCGAATAAATATACAAAATTTTGTGCAGTTGAGCCAATTTGCAAACGATTTTACAATAAAGACAGCCTTATATAAAAGAAGGGGGCTGTCATATGGAAAAAAATATCACCATCATGGGTATTCCGATGGATTTGGGGCAGCGGCATAAAGGAGTGGATTTAGGACCGGACGCCATCCGTTACGCCGGCGTAAAAGAAAGATTGGAAATGCTCGGATGTAAAGTAACCGACATTAAAAACATTCCGATCGGCAGGGCGGAGCAGCTACAGGATGATGAAGCCAACTTGAGGAACCTGAAAGCGGTCGCCAAGGCGAGTGAGGAGATTGCGCGGCAGGCAGACCAAATTGTAAAAAGCCGCTCGTTCCGCTCATTCTGGGAGGGGACCACAGCATTGCGATCGGGAGCATTGCCGGCATCAGCAAGCATTACAAAAACCTGGGCGCCATTTGGTTCGATGCCCATGCGGATATGAACATTCCGGAGACAAGCCCGTCCGGCAATATCCACGGCATGCCGCTTGCTGCAAGTCTAGGCCTTGGCCACTCAGCTTTAACCGGCATTTACGGTTATGCTCCGAAAATCAAGCCGGAACATATTGTGTTGATCGGGCAAAGGGACTTGGATGAAGGGGAAAAGGATTTAATCCGCAAGCTGGGCATTAAAACATATACCATGCATGAAATTGACCGGTTCGGGATGGAAAAAGTGATGTGCGAAAGCATTGCCTATTTGAAGGATAAAACGGACGGCATCCATCTGTCACTTGATCTGGATGCGCTTGATCCGCAAGAGGCGCCCGGGGTAGGCACGCCTGTATACGGCGGACTCAGTTTCCGTGAAAGCCGGTTTGCCATGGAACTACTGCATGAAGCGGATACGGTTGTTTCCGCAGAGTTTGTTGAAACCAATCCGATTCTTGACCACCGCAATAAAACGGCAAGAAAAGCAGTCCAGCTGATGGAAAGTTTGTTTGGGAAAAAACTGTTATAGAAATGTGGATATCTTTTATGCATGTGAAAAGCGATAGTGGCCGGCTATCGCTTTTTCAGCTTGTTAAATTGATTGATCAGCTGGTCCAAGTGCCTGCTGGCCTGTAAGACCCGGTCATCCCAGTATGCGGCGTTTGAGGCGAGATAGATCATTTCACGGCGCTTTTCTTCGATTTCCAACATTAAGGCCTGGCTTTTTTTTGATTCATTCAAAACTCTCCGTTCGTGTAAGTTTTGATATGTATTTATAACCCATTTTACTAAAGATCTAAGCACTTTTTCCATATTTTTGCTACAATAGACTTGAACATTTTATTA
>NZ_BKZP01000069.1 GCF_008974185.1 Weizmannia acidilactici | reverse complement strand
CAGTTTTTATATCTTTTTGACAATTACATCATACTACTTAAAAACAGAATCTTCAATATAATATATAATATTAGCTTTTATCATTCCTTTTTAATGTTATAATGGGTTTGTCGCTAAATGGGTATCATAGTTTCACGGACACCTTTTTAGTTAAATAAAAGATAGAAGGGAGGTGTATCGATATAGATAACGTTAACGAAAAGCCAAAAAAACCATAATGCCGCTTTTAAGGAATGGTGGTTCAACTCTATCAAACTGGAACCCCAGTAAAACAGATCTGCAGTAAATATGGCCTTCCAGAAGCTACAGTCTACAAGTGGATAAGCTTTTACGTGTCCTTAATTTTGTAAACCCATAAAGCGCGGATTGAAAAATATAGTATATGATATGAAAGGGGCAGTCCCAAAAGCCTTTAAAAACAGGGAGAATTCGATGATCGTTAATTTCTGTGACTCCTGCGGGAATGCGAGCCAAGCGAGGCCCCTCGTGCTGAGGTACGGGCGGGGAGGCTCGCGACGCGTGCGAAAAAGAAGCAAATTTCACGATCATCAAAAACGAGCACCCCTTTTGCCCAGTTTATTTTGGGACTGCCCCTTTCAAAATGCCAGAAAACCCAATTGGCTGTCGTTTGCAATATTTAAACCAAATTCCTCGTCGTAAGCGCCTTCTTTTAAAGCTAAGATTTTGCCGTCAAACAAACTTACGATCCCCCCATTTTTCTCCAAATCCTTTAGTTCTTGGCTGTAAAGGTTAATCGTGAATTGTTGGGCTTTTTTCATAAGTTTACCAAGATCTTCAATAGTAGCATTGCTGGTTAAGCTGGTTAATTCCGCAATTACGTCTTTTCCTTCGTGAAAAGGCACAATAACAGAAGTTGTTTTATCATCAATGACGTGGAAATTTTCCGCCGCTGTATAAAAACTGCTACTTAAAAACAAAGGAAATTTCTTTTTCTTATTTTTGTAATAAGCAACAGCATAGCTGTAATGATTGGGATCCTTTGTCAACATCTCCATCATATTTTTTTCAAGACTTGGGATAAAGTAATCTAAGTCTGAATCAAACTCCCTATAAAACTCTTTAAAATATTTCTCCATTGCTTTTGTTGAAAGGATATTTCCATCATAACAACCCGGGTCATTTTTTAAGTCAGTTAAAATCTTCTGGGATATATCTTTTCCTTTCTTAATTTCCGGCAGTCGGTCCAAATTTTCTTCTTTGTGGTCTATCACATAAACATAACCCATTTTCTTTTCCCCGTGGCGGTTGCATCGGCCCGCTGCCTGCGCAATCGAGTCCAACCCCGCCAAAGAGCGGATCACGCAATCAAAACTTACATCCACTCCTGCTTCTATTAGCTGCGTACTTACACAAATGATTTTTTCTCCGTTTCCAAGGCAAGTTCGTATATTTTTTAATATTTGATTACGATGAGCCGCACACATAGATGTGCTCAGATGGAAAATCTTGGTTTCATTCCCACTTGCTTTTAACTGCTCATATAGTTTTTTTACAACGCCCTTCGTATTCAGAATGACTAATACACTGGAAGTTTTTTGAATTTTTCCTTTAATAAAACCAGTGAGTTTTTCCGTGTTGAAGGTTTCGTCTGTTGCCCTGTCAATGATCTCAACTCTTTTGAACGCTTCAATTACCTTGTCCAAATTACGAACAATCTCCACATCCGGTTTTAACTGCAATTTATGTTCAACAAAATCCAGCGCTGGCTGGGTTGCAGTGCATAAAAGGATGCTGGAGTGACAATATGTTTTTAAAAAATTCAGTGCTTCATTAAACAAAGACACACAAGATACAGGAACTTTCTGTACTTCGTCAAAAATCAAAACTGCTTCGCTCATGTTGTGAAGCCGTCTAATATTTCTGCTGCCTTTCGCATAAAAAACATTTAAAAATTGAACCATCGTTGTAAAAATGACAGGAACTTCCCAATTGTCCTTAGCGAGTTTTAACCTCTGCTTTACACTCATAATTCCATCCTGTAACTCATCGTTTTCATCTGAGTCTTCCACCACATTGGAATGGTGCTCTAAAATATTGACTTCATCCTGTAAAATTTTTCGTACTTCTCCTGCATTTTGTTCAATGATGGTTGTATAAGGCACTACATAAATAATGCGTTTTTTACCGTAAAGTTTAGCGTGTTTAAGAGCATACCGCAAACTGGCTAACGTTTTGCCGCCCCCGGTTGGAATAGACAGTGTATAAATACCGGAAGGCTTATCTGCAAACACATCACACTGTTCTGACATCTCGGATCTTAGTAAATTGATAGAAGTTTTAGCAGTTGGTTTTTTCTGAAATTCCTTTATAACAGAAATTAACCTCTCATAATACAGGCTAAATAATTCTTTAATATTATCAGTCTTACCATGCGGCATGTTTTCCTCAAATAACCTTGTATTCGTCCGATCCGCATCAATTAAAGCGCTGAAAATATATTTAGTTAAAAACATCAGTTTATGGGCAAGAGGTTTCGATGGATCTTGAATAATAAACTGTTTCAATTCTTCTTCAGCCTGGTTGACGTAATTCATAAAACTTGATTGGTCCATCACTCTTTCAAAGAAATTGGCTTTGGCCGTTTCAAATTCTTCTATTTTTTTATTTTGGACCCGATTTAAATACTTTAGTTCCAGTTCCGGACTGATGAAATCCTGAAGATAAGAGTGATGGGAAATAATTGCATTGCCCACAATTTCAGCCAATAATGCTTTATAAGGGTTAGCTTTTGCCGAAGGATGAAACATTTCAAATAAAAGCTTCCCTCCAGCAGTAGAATGATCCACACTCCCTCTTTTTGGAGGCAAATCCGGATGGTTTACCGCTTCCAAAATATAGTTGCGGAATGCGCCAGTGTATTTCCCAAGATCATGAAGCAATGCGGCAAGCCCGGTTATATGTTTCACCCCGATTTTTTCACCATAAGTTTCAGCTAATTCTTTCGCATCCAATAGATGCTCCTTAACTGTCTGAATTTTTCGGTCACTTCTCCGAATATGCGCAATGTATTCCATGATA
>NZ_BKZP01000068.1 GCF_008974185.1 Weizmannia acidilactici | reverse complement strand
GCGGCCTCCGCCTTTATATTACGAGAAGAAGAAGTCATCGCTGATTTGATTTACCATATCCTTAACAACGCGGGCTACATGGCCTTTTGGAATCATGTCACTGAAATCCATGGCAGAATGAGTTGTCCCATGTTATAATCAATAAAGGTAGCTGAATAGTTACTCAAAAAAACCGCCTCCATTCAATGTTTGTTCGACACCTACATTATATTATAAATATTATAATGGAAAAGGCGGTTTTTTTTGTACTTACTTCGTCTATTGCACGTTGATGATCGCGAAATTTACGAGACTCCTGCGGGAAAAGCGAGCAAGAAGAGACCCCGCAGCGAGTGACGTGAGGAACAAGCGAGGAGGCTCGCGACACGTGCGGAAAGCGAGTGAATTTCGCGATCATCAACAACCAACGATAATAATTTTTTCACAAAGAAAGGGGCGCCCCTTCAGCCAGATTACTGCCTTTTGGGACAGCCCCTTTGTTTATTATTCCAATACGTCTTATGTCCGTTATTTTTTAAAATTCCATTCTTAGGAACTTGTTTAATTATCAGAAGAAGATAGAGTATATCTACCGATGAAGCTAAAGAGTTTAGTATAATCAAAAATTTTAATGTTGAAGTTAATAGCCCACAAAAACCTAATATTATTGGCAAAATAACTGAGATGATTATGAATGGGGCTATTGTAACCAGTAAAAATCTTGATTTTGGAATATTTTCTTCAGTGGCTACAAACACCCCAAACAAAGTAAGCCCAATAAATGTATTTTCTGATTTAATAAAATTGGGTATGAATATCAAATGAAGTAATTCATGAAAAATTATAAGTAACATTATAAAGAAAATACTTCCTAAGTTAATGGTAAATGAAATAGAATTAGGTTCTATTCCAAATTCCTTCAATGATACATTTGAAAAAATATTTATTATCCCAACAGAGATAAGTGCATTGATAATCATTAAAGGAAAAGATAAAAAAATAGCACTTATCAAATATTTAGGTTCTTTTATTGGAACCCATTCATTTTTAATCAACTCAAAATGTAGACTTTCATTATACTGTGGCAATTTGTTTTTTATTTTCACGAATTACCTCCTTCAATAAAGTTAAGTTTTCTCTTGAATACTCACTCATTCTCAAAATTTCATAGGTGTTTAATTTACACCAAATAGCTGTCACACCTTCAAACGGGTTTATACAGAATATTCTTACAGGGTATGTCCCATCCTAACGACCGAACTGGATAAGTTTGGTAAATAAAAGGATATAACCGTGCGTAATATCTCCACACGACTCACGGTCTCTCACCCTCCTATATCTCTCCGGATCAAGGTCCGTACATTCCTTCGTCCTGCGTATCCATGAGATGGAGGCCGGATATGCTCCTTTGCTGGGTCGTTTGCCCGAACGGAATAAATAAGCTCCAGCTCTGCACTATTGGTGTTTGTTCTGAAAATGAAACAGGTAATCAAAAGCTATTACTTTTTCTTATTCTAAGCTGCCTGTAATGTTTCGATTTGAGGTAAACCTCCTTCATTTAAGAAATTTTCAGGGCCGCCTGGTCAAGGCGCTGCCTCAAGGTCGGGCTGGAAGGAACCCTTTGGATATCCAAAGCCAGTTGAAAGAAGACATCATCCCGGAATGCTTCAATATGATCAAAATCACTTTTGCCCTGGCAAAGCAGGCCAATATAAGACTTGGCAACATCGCCATTGGAACAGCCGGGGTTACGGGAAATATTCGGCAATTTATAGGCATTTAACTTTGAAGCTAAATTCGTTTGATTGAGTAGATTTCCTACAATCGCTAATCCAGACTGGGCAACAACCCGTTCATTTGTATATTCAATTATCAATTTTTTCATGAGATCACCTGATTGTGGAATGGGTTAAAATGGAGTTATTGTCCATATTATACTAGATTTTACGCTGATTGTTTGACGTTGAGTGAAAATTTCTTCACGGATTCAGGTGTATATAAAAATTGTATTTAAATGCTGAAAATCTTGCACTATCGACTGATTCCGTAGAGGTTAAATCATCTGTGAGTTATGTTAATGAAACTAAACAATTTCAACAGGTGATGTTATTTTGCTGCACAACAGTAATTTGAAGGACTGCAAGTATAAAAGGATATTGTTGCAAAAAAGAAAAAAAGAAGCGAATTTTACGCTTCAGTAAAGAAGGTAACCGAGCGGAGGTTATAATGTTTAATTTTCTCTGTTAGGTTGTTGGCTAATTAATCTTTATAAGATTAGTATCCGTAGCCACTCATGTAAGATGTTCCCACAATAATCAGTAGGATGAACAGAACTACAATTAAAGCAAAATTAAAACCGTGGCCATATCCGCCATCTGACATCATGATCACCTCCTTTGCGGGAGATACTATAAAATATGCGGTTTTGGCGTAAAAGAAAGGGCAAAGCATGGAATTACTTTGAAAAAGGGCAAGTGTAATAGAATAGAAAGTGCTTCATTATTGGCATTTCGGTAAATCACCAATGACGTCTAGGATAATGATTATACGTAACAACATTTCTTCTTATAGGTCTAACAATGTGTCTAGGAACAGTAAAGACGTTTACACGATTAACTTCCACTAACGGGGGGGATAATGGGTTGTACACGAGGAACAAAACGATTTTGTAAGGTGGATCCCTGGATTTAAATCAATATTTTGGACACCGAAAAGTGAAATTTAAATTATGATCCCATTCCATATTTTCCTTTAATCTTTAGTTGCTTGACATGGAGCCTCTGCGGACGTGGTGTTTTGCGAAGGGCGAAAGGGACACATGATTTCTTTCGCATAGGCACCAGCCTACCACGCCCGCCACTCCATGTAAAGCAGACGCTTGTAACTATATGCAAAGATTTATGATGCCCCTTTGATACGATCTTCTACTTCCTGTGGTGCCATGTAACCAAGACAGCTATGAATCCGTTTCCGGTTGTACCAGCCTTCTTTTAGAGTATGGATATACGTAATATCCGTAACCCACTTCTCGTTGATGGTCGTCGTTGAAAAGTCCTGGTTCAAGGTTATCGTGGTCTTCCACCTTATCTTTATTGGAATGAGGACGGTACTTTTTTCTCACAATCGAATAAATGCCGGCAGCCTTCATTAAACGCTGGACCCGTTTCAAGCTGACTTTACGCCCTTCTTTTGTGAGCATATGATGGACCTTTGACGCTCGGTATCTTTAATATTTACACTTGCAGGAGGGTCAAGAACTGTTTGTCCATCACTTACCTTAACGACAACTGCATTAATTC
>NZ_BKZP01000067.1 GCF_008974185.1 Weizmannia acidilactici | reverse complement strand
ATGTCCTTGTTGCAATTCATCGACAATAATTATTATATCCGCTTATACAAAATTTAATCTTCCCGTTACTATTTTAGAACTTGTAAACTCTTATGCATTAAAATTAATCATTAATTCCAATAATTTTTATTGAATCGTCTATTTTAAATTGAATAAAACACAAAGAAAGTATCTACATTATAGCCATGAGTAGATTATTTTCATTACAAGGATGTAAGTGAAAGAACATAAATATTTTTTGAATAACGAGCTTCTTATTTACTTTTGTTATTCATCTCTTCGTAATCAAAAATACTCGTCTGGTTCTGCAATAGTTAACTTTGCGCCGGATCGAACTAATTCAAGTACTGTCATAAACTGATAATCGTAATTCCCTTCATCCCTACCATTTAGCCCTATACTATAAATCCAATCAGTGTAACTATCGCTTCCTATATATTCAGTAAAAACAGTACCACCAGATGACACTTGAAGCACCCCTAGTTCAAAATGGAAATCTACATATCTAACCTCATGAGGGTAGTCTCTTGTTTTATAAACAAAACCAAAATCGAATTCCTGCTCAGGTTCGACTCCATTTGCAAAGGCTTCAAGGTAATCTTGAATTGCCATAAAAAATTCAGAAATTCGTTCTGATTCATGTTCCTTAGTATATTCCATAAAGGTTTTGACAAGGATGTCTCTCATAATTTGAAAGCTTTCTACATCTCCGGGTAGAACTAGATCTTCTTCCTGATCTGTGTGATAGTCTGATACTATTAGGTCTGGCCATTTTTTGCTAGTTTCCTTATAAAGTTCTTCCAATTTACTACGCATATAGGAAATGTTGTTAGATATAGGTTCCAGCATTGCAAGGTATAAATGAATATACATATCATATTCATGAGGTTCGAAATACATGGTAATGATATCATTGATTATTACACTAGCACTTACCATACGTTGGGCAACATCAAGGGCAGTATCACTTAACGGTGCCACTGAATCATAAAATTCGTCGTCATCTGGAATTATTATTTGTTGAATACCACATAGTAAACCGACAGAATCTGGCAATTTAAATCTAATATCATAAAAATCTTTTGCCTCTTCGCGTGATCTTGGTTGGTATAAATCAAAAAGTTCTTCAAGGGCAGACAACAATTCATCGCTACCATCAAGTATTTCGTTAACAACAGAACCAAGTTCAAGGCAAAACTGAACTAGGTTTTTCTGATTGCCCTGAGACACATAATTACCTCCCACATAAGTAAACAGGTTAAAAATTGCCTAGTTTTTGATTAACATTTCAACAATCTCATTTTCCCGTTTCCTAAGAACTTCTGGTGTCCATTCATTTTTCTGGTCAATAAATACTTTATTTGCACGAAATACATCAATACGACCATTTAAATAACGTTTCTTTTTCTCAATAAAATCCAGATTACTTAAAGAACTGTTTTTCCTCTTATTGATTAATACGAGATTCGCAATTTTATCTACCCAGAATTTATGTTCCTCTTCTGTAAAGTCCTTAGCCCATTGACTTTCAGAATTAGGATGTTGTGGTAAAATATGTTCCACACTAATATTTTTATATCCTGATAAGTGAACGGTATTGTCACTCTTTAAGTATTCTATTTTCAACAAAAGATACTTTGCATACTGTTTTTTATAAATATCACTGCTTATATTTCTTTTAAATTCATCTAGGTCAATTTTAAATATATCTTTGTTTTCCAATAGTTCATCTGGATTATTTGCTTTTTGTATAGCCTTTAAAATGGTATTCATTGCTTCAAGTCGCGGAGTTGGATTAACACCTACTACCCAATCACCAACAAATTTAAATTCTAATTTCTTTAAGAACTCATCTAATTTTTGATGTTTAAATTTTGCATAATAAAACATTATGGCTGGAATCCAATCCTCTGACCGAAGCCCAATTTTCATGATTGTAATAAGGTTTTTGAATTGATTACTTAATTCGTTATCTTCCAGCTCTATTACATTTTGATACACTTCGTCATACTGTTTGATAAACTCCAATGTATCATGACCTTTTTTAAGTTTACCTAGCTTATAAATTTTTTCTTCAAATTCATCAAGTAAATTAGACCTTGCTTTTTCCTTAACAATAATTGTTCTTATGAAATTCAAAAAACGATCAAAACCTTCTCCAAATCTACCTTCTATTTCTTCCCAGTATTTTGCATACTTCTTAATATCTTTATCATTATTTAGATGACCAATATTCATGGATTTTAAAATATCAGCACTTGTTAATGGAATTCCACGATCATTTAAAATCGTAAACATTCGAAATGCATCCTCAGTATTATCTGTTGAAACATAAATAAGTAGTGCCTTGTTTAAAATAAATTGGACAAACTTATCTAAATTATCCTTTTCCTGCAGTTGTTCCCTTAGAACTAATAAAGCATTTGCCATGTTTGAAATCGATATATTATCCTTTTCCCGTTCTCCTTTTAAATCATCAATTAAACTAGTACCATTCTCTTCAATAACATATTTCTTTATAAAGCCTTCTACATCATCCCGAATTTGATATGTAATGCGTTGTCTTTCTGGTATCATAAGTAATTCATCTGCTCTTTGATAAATCTTTTGTTGTAGAGTATCTTTATATGAAGGATTTTCTAGTAAATCTCTTAAAACCGCAAACATCAGAAAGAATGTAGTAAGACGTTGTTGTCCGTCTAGCACTTCATATTCATCAAATTCATCATTGTCTGTTCTTTTTAGTACAAGAGAACCTAGAAAATATTCATTTTCATTTTTATAAGTAAATGCATAGTATAAATCATCAATGAGATCAATGATATTTTCAGTTTGCCATACATATGAGCGTTGATATTCTGGAATTAAAAACCAAAAATCTGGTGAAAAAATTTTCTGTAAAACCTTTTTATCTGAATCTATTTTTCCGCTTCCCATTCAAAAAACTCCTTTGCATAGTTACTAATAAAATAATTGCTTAATAAATGCCATGAATTAAAATATTCGGAGCGTAACCCCTCTTTCTCATGTACAACTCTGCTACGTTTATCTAGAAAGTCATCAATACTTAGACACGCAAATACATTGTCTCTAAAATTATAACCAACTACAAAGTCAATTTCTTTTATTCCTTCCTCTTGCTCATCAACTGTTTCAAAAGCATCAATTTTATAAACTTGATAAGGTATAGTGGATTCCTTATAAGCGGAATCATATTGAAGGTGCCTTACCAATATTCTCGCTATTTTCCCTTTATAGGTTGCAGTAATATGGTATGTTGGATTACTTTTAGATGAGCGAGAAATATCATAACCTTGTTCAATAAGTATATCCGATATTATTTGTATCGCATCATATTGATTGTATGTAAATGAGTATTTTGCCCTTTGCCTAGGTAAATCTAGTATTCTTTTATCAATGCCAATTGTTAGATATAGTTTCCTAAATTTTCTTTCAAGACCTCTAGAAATATGTTGTGCTACCTTTTTTATTAGAATTAAATCTTCCTTGCAATATGTAAATTTATACTTAACCCATCCATTCTCATCTTTAT
>NZ_BKZP01000066.1 GCF_008974185.1 Weizmannia acidilactici | reverse complement strand
ATCATGAAAAGCATAAAAGTAGATATGCCGCTTGGCACTATTTTAGAAAATATGATTGAAAAACTGAAAAAGCTTATTCATTTTGATCACCTGAGTATTTCATTACTCCAAAATCATCATCTTGTATTAACAAATGTATTTCCATTAAATCCACGTTTTATGAAAATAGGCTCTATTATCCGCAATGAAAATTCTCTTTATTGGTCAGCATTGATAAAAAGAAAAGTTATGGTCCAAAGATTGGATGATCCAAGTGTTCAGTTTTATGAAAGCAAATATTTGGCTCTCCTTCACTTGAAAAATATTTTAGTATTGCCAATTTACAGTAAGAATAAAAAAATCGGCGTTTTAAGTATTGGATGTAATAGTCATTCAAGATGGACTACAGCTGAAATTGAATTTCTGGAACAACTTACTGATTGTCTGGCAGTTAGCATTGAAAATGTCCAATTGTATAGTGAAGTCCTACAAGCGAAACAAGAATGGGAAGATACCTTTAAAGCTGTTAATGATATGATTATTGTTTTTGATGGAGATATCCAGATCGTTCAGTTCAATGATGCAGCCAAAAGACTGATTGAGCTTTCTGGAAACACCAACAATCCCAAATTAGAAAAAACTTTCCTTGATCTCATTAAAGAAACATTTCAAAGCCAAAAAACAGGCTATATGGAATTACATTACCCCAATCAAACCATCTATGAGGTTTACACATATCCAATCCAAAACAATAAACAATATGTTTATGGAGTGATTGCCTATATTAAGGATGTTACAGAAAAGCGGAAAATGGAAGTACAATTGCTTCACTCAGGCAAATTAGCTGCGATTGGAGAAATGGCCGCCGGGATTGCGCATGAATTAAACAGCCCGCTCACTGCTATCTTAGGAAATTCACAATTATTGTTACGAAGTTTTTCAAAGGACGATCCGGCATTCTCCCTTCTTCATGATATAAAGAATTGCGGGGACCGCTGTAAACAGATCATTAAAAGCTTGCTTACATTTTCGCGTCAAGATGAATATATCTTTGACACCTTTTCCCTTAACGAAGCCATTGTGCAAGTCCTTAATCTATTAAAATTTCAATTTAAAAATAATCAAATTTCACTCAATCTCATGTTACAAAACGATTTGCCTTTAATTGAAGGCAGCCAGACGCAAATTGAACAAATTATTATTAATCTGCTTTTAAATGCAAAAGATGCAGTAGAACTTTCTTCTAGTACGGAAAAAGAAATTACAATCAAAACGTTCAAGCATTGTAATGAGATTCATTTATCTGTTACTGATAATGGGATTGGCATTGAAGAAAACAGACGTTCTGAAATCTTCCATCCCTTTTATTCAACAAAGAAAAATGGAACAGGACTGGGGCTGTCAGTTAGTCTGGGGATTGCAAAAACCCACGGGGGCACCATTGAAGTCATCAGTAAGCCGAATGCCGGTAGTACATTCATATTAAAATTGCGGCTGCAGCCATCCAAAGAATTGGGGGTGAAATCATGACCAATTTATTAATTGTTGATGACGAAAAAGAAATCGGTCATTTCTTGTCGCATCTCTTTACAGCAAAAGGTTACAATGTAAAAGTCGTCAATAGCGGCAAGGAATTTTTCTCTATTAATTTGTCATTGCAAAAATTTCACGCCGCTATGATTGATTTAAAATTGCCTGATACTGATGGACTTACACTTTTGCAACAAATAAAGAAGAAGCAGCCAAGATGCAAAACCATTATTATGACAGGGTACAGTACGATAAAAACTGCCGTAGAAGCAATTAAATTTGGTGCCTGCGATTATATTGAGAAACCATTTGATGATATTGATTTATTAGAAAAACAAATTGATGACTTGTTGGAAGATAAAGATACCAACGCAGATGAACATATAAAGCATTTAGCCAATGAAGTAGGCCTCATTACTGGAAAAAATGAAACAATGGGTAAGCTGCTTCATACCGCTTATAAAGTCGCACAAAAAAATATTACCGTTTTGATTGAAGGTGAAACAGGAACCGGTAAAGAAGTTTTGTCGCGGTTCATTCACCATGCAAGTCCAAGAAGCCATGAATCGTTTATTGGGGTGAATTGCGGGGCAATTTCTGAGCCGCTTTTGGAAAGTGAGCTATTTGGCCATGAAAGGGGGGCGTTTACCGGGGCGACGCAGCAACGAAAAGGATTATTTGAAATTGCCAGTAAAGGGACCCTGTTCCTTGATGAAATTGGTGAAGCTTCCCGGTCCATTCAAGTAAAGTTATTACGCGTTCTTGAAGCAAGAGAGTTCATGCCTGTCGGGAGTGAAAAAATTTTACGCACCAATACACGGCTTATTGCTGCAACCAATAAACACCTTTTTGAAGCTGTACAAAAGAAGAAGTTCAGGGAAGATTTATATTACCGTTTAAATGTTGTACATTTAAAAGTGCCACCACTCCGGGAAAGAAAGGAAGACATTCCTTTATTAATTGATCATATTTTACACCGTTTTCCAGGCATTGATATATCTTTTTCTGAAGATGCTTTAAGAGCTATACTCAGCTATAATTGGCCGGGAAATGTTCGCGAATTATCCAATTTCATTACTAGCATTGTAGCTTTGTCAGATCCTACACAAAATGTTATAACTGCAGATGATTTAATGTTTTCAAACTTAACATCCGTTCCAACCCCTGTTAAGCCACAACCTCATACCATAACAGCCAATGGGGAACATCATCTTGAACATTACTTGCAAAATTGGACAAATCACATTCTTTCAGTTTTTAACGGAAAGGAAGAAATCCATTTGGAAAAATTGCTGGAAGAAATAAAGCAATTAGAGTCAAAAGTTGGGAAAGCTTTTATTATGAAAACATTAAAAGAAGCCGGCGGAAACAGGAATGAAGCAGCAAGACGATTGAAAATTACAATAAGAAAGCTCCGATATCTCTTAAATGAAAAAAGATAAAATATTTAAGAAAATCCGGGCATTATTTTTGATCTTTTGCCCGGATACGCATTTACATTATTGTAATGATGAGCTGATCATTCCTGTGGTAACTATGATCTTGGACCCATATTCTGATTTTAGGAAATGTTAAGTACAACTCGCCCGTTAATTTTTCCATCTTCCATGCGCTTAAATACTTCATTTATATTGTCCAACGGTTGTACTTCAATTTTTGTGCGCACTTTTCCCTGGGCCGCAAATTCAAGTGCTTCTTGTAAATCTTTTCTAGTTCCTACAATAGAACCTTTTACCGATACACCGTTCAGTACGGTATCAAAAATTGGGATCGGCAGTTCATCATTTGGAAGTCCGACAACGACTAAAGTACCGCCCCTTTTTACAGAACTATAAGCTTGTTCGAACGCTTTTTTTGTTACAGCGACACTTACCGCAGCCTGAACCCCGCCGACTTGATTTTTAATTTCCTGTACAGGATCGGCTTTCAAGCCATTAATGGCGATGTCCGCGCCCAAATTTTTTGCCATTTCCAGTTTATCGTCCTGAATGTCTACCGCTATAACATTGAATCCCATTGTTTTAGCATACTGAAGTGCAACATGGCCAAGCCCGCCAATTCCATATATGGCAACCCAATCTCCCGGTCTTGCATTCGAAACTTTTAAT
>NZ_BKZP01000065.1 GCF_008974185.1 Weizmannia acidilactici | reverse complement strand
CCTCCTCCTACTCGATTACCTGTACCTGTATATAAAAAACTTTACTGCTTTTGCCGGATTGCAGCCCGTTTTACTCAAAATTGCTGCTTTATGAAGGATATGAAAAGGCGGCAAAAATCTATGAAATATTTTTCGGAAAATGAAATTCTTTTTTGTTTGCAAATTTATTTTTTAAACAATTGCATCTTATTGAATAATTTTTTCTTCGTGAGATAATGATCACGTAATAAAGATAACGTTTTCTTTAAGGAGAGATTTACTATGCCAGATAAAAAGTTTTCAGTAGTGATCGCCGGCGGAGGCAGCACCTATACTCCGGGAATTGTTTTAACATTGCTAGACAATTTAGACAAGTTTCCAATTAGAAGTTTAAAGTTTTACGATAATGACGGGGAGCGGCAGCAAAAAATTGCGGATGCTTGCGCTATCATGATTAAAGAAAGGGCCCCGGAAATAGAATTTTTGGCAACGACCAATCCTGCAGAAGGGTTTACAGATGTCGATTTTGTAATGGCACAAATCAGGGTTGGAAAATATGAAATGCGCGAAAAAGATGAAAAAATTCCATTGAAACATGGGGTTGTGGGTCAAGAAACAACAGGGCCTGGAGGAATTGCTTACGGTTTAAGGTCCATCGGAGGCGTTTTAGAGCTTATTGACTATATGGAAAAATATTCTCCAAATGCCTGGATGTTGAATTACTCAAACCCGGCTGCAATCGTGGCTGTAGCTACAAATCGCTTAAGACCGAAATCTAAAATTATCAATATTTGTGACATGCCAATTGGAATTATGGATCGGATGGCAAAAATATTAAAATTAGATTCTTATAAAGAACTGGATTTCGACTATTATGGTTTGAATCACTTTGGATGGTGGACGGCTGTAAGAGATAAGAAAGGCAATAATTTAATGCCGCAGCTTCAAGCCTATGTCAGGGAACACGGATATATATTGCCTGATGAAAGCGGGACAGAAAAAAGCTGGAGAGAGACTTTTGAAATGGCTAAAAATGTCTATGCACTCGATCCGGAAACATTGCCAAACACTTATCTGAAATACTATCTATATCCGCAGGAAGTTGTTAAACATTCTGATCCGAATCATACAAGGACGGATGAAATCAGATTGGGCCGCGAAAAATTTGTTTTCGAAGAATGTGCCAAAATTACGGAATCCGGAACAGCAGCAAACAGCGCCTTTAAATCAGATGAACATGCTTCTTACATTATTGATTTATGCCGTGCTATTGCTTATAACACAAAAGAACGCATGCTTGTCATTACCCCAAATAAAGGGGCAGTAGAAAATCTGGACTCTGATACAATGGTGGAAATTCCTTGCTTAATTGGTGCAAATGGGCCTGAACCACTCGCCCAGGGTAAAATCCCGCGCTTCCAAAAAGGGTTGATTGAGGAACAAAACAGTGTTGAAAACCTGGTTGTCGATGCCTGGACAGAGGGTTCATATACGAAATTATGGCAAGCATTAAGCTTAAGTAAGATTGTACCAGATGCAGGACTGGCCAAAATTATTTTGGATGAACTGGTTGAAGCAAATAAGGATTACTGGCCGGAATTAAAAATCGGGCGTCCTGAACGGTTTTAAGCTGATCATACAAGGTAATCAACTAAAGGGATTATTTAAACATGCTCCTTTACATCATTACTAAGTGAAACCAAAAATGAGGAGCGGTAAATCTTTTAAAAAGAAAAAAGATCTTATCGCTTCTCATCATATTCCTAAAAAGGAAAGCGGTTTCCGGTCTGGAGGAGGAGGATAAACAATGAAAAGTATACAAAGATTTGGCGGTGCAATGTTTACACCTGTTTTACTTTTCTCATTTGCTGGCATTATGCTGGCCATCAGCATATTATTTTGCAATCCGTCTGTTTTTGGAAGCCTTGCAAGTGAAGGAACCTTATGGTACGGCATATGGGATACTGTACAACAAGGTGCATGGACAGTATTTAATCAAATAGAATTATTATTTGTCGTCGGCCTGCCTATCGGGCTGGCAAAAAAAGCTTCCGGAAGGGCTGCAATGGAAGCTTTGGTTACGTATCTTACATGGAATTATTTTATAGCGGCCATCCTTACCCACTGGGGAAAATTTTTTGGAATTATGCATTACGGAAGGGCTTTAGCTGAAAATAGCACAAACGAAGGCTTAAAAATGATTGCCGGCATTAAAACTTTTAATACAAGCATCATTGGTGCCTTAATTATAGCGGGAATCGTTGTCTATTTGCATAACAGATTTTTTGACTATAAATTACCTGACTTTTTGGGCACCTTCCAGGGCTCTGCTTTCGTCGTCATTCTTGGCTTTTTTGCCGCTTTACCCTTGGCATTCATTACCTGTTTAATTTGGCCGAAAATTTCATTCGGCATCGGATCATTACAATCGTTCATGGCTCATGCAGGTCCTGTTGGGGTTTGGATTTACTGTTTCCTTGAACGTGTTTTAATTCCAACAGGTCTTCACCATTTTATTTATATCCCTTTCCAATATGGGCCAGCCGCAGTTCCGGAAGGCCTAACGAAATGGTGGCTTATGCACTTGGAGACATTTGCTAATAGTAAGGAATCACTGAAATCAATGGCACCACAAATGGGATTCCTGATGTATGGCAATGAAAAGGTTTTTGGTATACCAGGAATTGCTTTGGCATTTTACTTTACGGCAAAGAAAGAAAACAGGAAAAAAGTATTGGCCCTGCTGGTACCGGCAGTCATTACATCTGTACTTGCCGGTATTACCGAACCAATTGAATTTACATTCCTATTCGTAGCGCCGCTTTTATGGGTGATTCATTCCCTTTTGGCAGCAACATTAGATACGACATTGTATTTATTTGGTGTAGTAGGTGATTTGAGCGGAGGCATTATTGATATGGCCGGGAAAAACTGGATTCCGCTTTTTCAAAATCACTGGGCAACATATTTAACGCAAATTGTAGTTGGGCTGATATTCACGGCTATTTACTTCTTTGTCTTTAGGTTTTTCATTTTAAAATTCAACTTTGCAACGCCAGGCAGGGAAGCAGATGAGGAAGAAGAAATTACATTAAAGACAAAACAGGATTATAAAAATAAAAAATTAGCACAAGGAGTGCAAGAAACAGCTGCAGCATCCTACACAGATCCTTATTCGGAAAGAGCGGCAATTTACCTGGATGCGTTGGGCGGAAAAGAAAATATCAGTGATGTGACCAATTGTGCTACCAGGTTAAGAGTGACAGTAGTAGATCCAAAGAAAGTGAAACCGGATAGCGCATTTAAAGCGGGAAAAGCTGCGGGTGTTGTGAGAGCAGGAAGAGCATTCCAAGTTATCGTAGGGTTAGATGTCCCCCAAGTCAGGGAAAAATTTGAAGAACTGTTGAAACAATAAAACTTTTTGGATAGAGTCAACATCTTATATAGTGATAAAATTGGATGTAAGGACACAAGAAAGGGTGTTGACTCTCTATGGATTTGGAACAAAAGGTGAATCAAAGCTTCCAACAATTAAATTCAGATGAAATACAATGCCTGAATTTTATTATCGAACATAAAGATATTGTTAGCAATTCAACTTTAAATGAAATTAGCAAGCTTTGCCATGTTTCCGCTTCTTTCTTGTTCAGAACCATCAAGAAGGTCGGGTACTCGGGTTTTTCTGAATTAAAATATGAAATCAAAAAGGAAGAAAACACGTTGAAAGAAATGACCGGCCAGCCAGAAAATATTAATTGCCAATTGCATGAAGACATTGATAAAACCATCAAATATTTTAATACTGTCAATCACACGGAAATGTTTCGTTCTATTATGGAAGCCAGCCGTATCTTTTCTTATGGCACAGGTTG
>NZ_BKZP01000064.1 GCF_008974185.1 Weizmannia acidilactici | reverse complement strand
TTAATGCTTTATAAGTCGTTACGCCGGCACAAAAAATTGGTGCTACTTCTTCAAAGTCAAGATTGTCAGGAATTTTTACGACATAGTTGGCAGGTGCTTTGCAGTATTCTGCATAACCTCCATCAACTGAATAACCTGCATTCAATTGATTAGGGCATAAAGTTTCACGTCCTGTTAAACAATATTCACACTCACCGCAAGCGGAATAAAGCCATGGGATCCCAACCCGGTCCCCGACTTTGATGGAAGTAACTCCTTCGCCTACTTCTTCAACAATCCCTACACCTTCATGACCGGGAATCAATGGCAGTTTCGGTTTTACCGGCCAGTCCCCATGGGCGGCGTGCAAGTCAGTGTGGCATACACCGCAAGCCTTAATTTTGACTAGAATTTCACCATGCCCCAGTTCAGGCACCGGTACTTCCTTGATTTCCAATTCTTGTTTGAACTCATTCACCACAGCAGCTTTCATCAATTTTTTTGATGTCATAAAATTCCCTCCCCTTAAAAATAAAATTCACTTTGATTACCTGCAAGAACCATGCCGTTATTAAAGCGTTTTCATAAATTTAGAGATGTTTAAGGTCCAAACCTGTAATCTTGCAAAGTGTTACATGATGTAATGGGACTATGAATACAAGGATAAAACATATCCGGTCAAAAAATCGGCCCATTTGCCATAAAACCGGCGGCAAATGGAGAATTTAGGATGCTTTAACATGTGCGCATCGGATAACAGCGGGAAAGGGGCTGTACCAAAATCCTTTAAAAATCCAGGAAAATACGATGACTATAATGTTTGAGATTCCTGTGGGAAGAGCAAGCAAAGACCCTGCAGTGGGGTACGAGCGAGAGGAGGGAGGCGTGTGGAAAGCGAGTCATTTCGTGATCATCAAAAATGGGTGCTCTTTTGCCTGGTTTATCGGCTTTTGAGACTTCCCTTTTCCAAAAATGCTCGGGTGGAAATCTCCCGAACATTTTTTCATACGATCAGCAAAACACTTGCCAAAATCGGCACAGCAATCATTGAAGACTTTAACAGCGGAACCGGTGCGCGGTTAGTGAATTTGGCGCCGATATAAGTGCCGGTCATTGTCCCGGCAACGACCTCCAATAAAAGCCGGATGTCCAGGTAACCTTGTTGGAAGCTTGCGAGCCCGCCGCCAAGCGCAATCGGAATGATCACCATCATCGTCGTTCCGGCAGCCTGGAGTACGGACAGGCTGAGCAATACCATTAATCCGAGCTGGATGAACGGGGTCGACCCAATTCCGAACATGCCGGACAATAATCCGGTGACGATGCCAAGCAAAAGCGCCCGGAAGGTGAAATTCATGCCGGATGGAATGCTTTTTGTCTGGATCGATTCCCTCGAAAGCAGAAACATTCTGAGCCATAACAGGAATGCCGAAAACAAAAGCATGCCGGAAGTAAACCATTTTAACTCTCCGCCGGGGATATGAGCGGAAAAATGCGATCCGAACCATGCCCCGATTGCACCGGTGATCCCAACCGCTGTTCCGGCTTTTACAGAAACATTGCCTTCCCGGTAATGGCTGACCGCTCCTGAAAAAGAAGAAAAGATCATGGCTGTGAGGGCGGTTGCCAGTGCCGTGTGGATCGAGATGCCGAACAAAAGCGTCAGCAGGGAAATAATGAATCCGGATCCCCCTGCCCCGATAAACCCTAAAGTCACGCCGACAAACAGCATCGTCACAAGGATTGAAACATGCATGCACAAGCCCCTTTCACAGTGTACTGCTTCCATTTTATCCGGAAAATGGCGCTGCGTCCATGCACATATTCACGGATAAGACCGGGCGTTTGAATTGTAAGCCGTGTTTTCTGTTGAATACAATATTGATAAATGCCCCTTTAAAGCATTTTTTAAGGGAACGTGTTACGATTGTTTTATGCATCACATGAAAGGTGAAAATTAATGAACGAACAATTTAGAAAGATGGTAGAAGAAGAGCTGTTGAAACATATTATGCTGGAAAGCAAAAATCCGCATGATCCGATTATCGCGAAGTATGTTCCCGATGGATGGAGCTGCATAGGGACCGGAAATTACGCGGCAGTTTTTTCCCACCCTTCCCAGCCTGATTGGGTGGTCAAAGTCATGCGGAAAAATGCCGGGCTGCTGGAAAAAGAAGCGGAAGTATACAACCGGTTGGGGGATCATCCGGCGTACTCGAAATGTATTTATCAAGGCAAAAATTATTTGGTTTTAAAAAAATTGAAGGGGATCACTTTATATGATGCCATTGCGAAGGGGATCCGGATTCCTGAAAGTGTGATCAAAGATATCAATGAAGCGCTTGAATATGCGAAACAGAAGGGCCTAAACCCGTATGATGTGCATGCAAAAAATGTGATGATGAAAGACGGAAAGGGCTACGTTGTGGATGTCTCCGATTTTTATAAAAAAGGGAAAGATGATAAATGGGATGATTTTGTGAAAGCTTACTATAAAATTTATTTAAAAACATTATATAAATTCCTGCTGAAAATTCCGTATAAAGTACTGGATTTAATCCGCCATTCCTATCGTTTATATAAAAACATCAAACGCAGCGTTCCTATTGAGGAAAAATTTAAAATATACCACGGTTCTTCTTAAAAAGCCGGGCATCAGGATTTCAGACCACCCGGCAGAACAACGATGATTCCCCGGCCAGCTGCCCGCCTTCTCAAAAAAACGGCGCCATCATAAGACGGCACCGGGTCTTTCATTATTTTAATGCGCAACTGGAACAGCCAGCAATGCGTTCAGCATCCAAACGGTTTTTTCGATTTTTTCAACAAGGCCTGTAGCCATGTCGGCTGTGGCATGGTCTTTTTCGTCTTCGGCAAATTCAATCAGTTTATTTAATTCACCGGCGATTTGTTTGTAATCGCTAATGAGGGATTTTACCATGTCTTCAGCGGTTAAGTCTGCTTTTGCTTCTTCAATTGTTGCGATTTCGAGATATTCTTTGAAAGAAGCGGCCGGTTTTCCGCCAATGGCAAGAATGCGTTCGGCAAAATCATCTACGACGGCAGCGGCTTCGTTGTACAGTTCTTCGAATTTTTCGTGCAGAGTAAAAAACAGCGGGCCTTTCACATACCAGTGGAAATTGTGCAGTTTCGTGTAAAGTACGCTCCAGTTAGCAACTTGTACGTTTAATGCGGATTCAATATACATATGTATACCTCCTCACGAAATTTTTGAATAACCTTGTCATATTTTATTATAATACATTTTATATTAAAGTCAATATTAAATTATAATAATTATAAACAAGGTATTAATGGAAAAAAACAGGCTTAACTGCGGTCGGTTTTAAAAACAATCCCGTTTTGTTTCCGCGATTTTTCGATGACGGACAGGACTTCAAAACTGGACTGCTTCAATGCTTCATATGCTTTCCGGTCCTTTTTCGCAATGATATCGGCAAAATCAATGATTTCGTACATCATGTTCTGCTCCACCTGTTCGCCGGAAAATAAAACAGGTTCTTTCGTCCGCACATCGGCAAACTTCATATTTTGCAATTCGGAAATGCCCTCAATAATAATGCTCCCTTTTTCACCGTGAATTTCGCTTGGAATGAAGGAATGGGAGATTTTTGAGCAAATTACGGTAATGTTGAATCCCTCATATTCCAAAACGAGCGTGCCGGCCCCGTCAATACCGTTCCGGAGCAGTACAGGGAAATAATGGCTGTTTTTCGGGGCCCCGAACAAATAAATGGCAAGCGACAGTGGGTATACGCCCAAATCCATCAATGCGCCGCCCGAGAAATTCCGCGAGAACACATTCGGCTCTTCGCCGGCAAGAAAAGCATCATACCGGGAGGAATATTGTACATATTGGAATATGGCGCTTCTGATCTGCCCGGCATCTTTTAACTTTTCTTTTAAAAGCTTGGCGTTCGGATAATGGATATTCCGGATCGCTTCAAATAAAAATACTCCGTTTTCTTCGGCAATTTGAAATGCTTTCTTGAATTCTTCTGTATTGGAAAAAATCGGCTTTTCACAAATGACATGTTTTTTGTTTTTTAAAAAAACAAGCACCTGCTCAAAATGGAGGGAGTTCGGCGATGCGAGATAAACTGCATCGATCTTTTCGTCTTTTGCCATTTCTTCAAGATCGGTGAAAATTTGTGGTGCGTCATGCTTTGCTGCCATTTTTTCAGCCTTTTCTTTTGAGCGCGAATAAACCGCCTCGAGGGTTAATTTTCCGGATAAACGGGCCGCGTCGATGAACGCGGATGTAATCCAACTTGTACCTACCGTTGCAAAATGCATAATATCGCTTCCTTTTTATTGTTTTCATGGATAAGTTCATTGTAACACATGTCGAAACGGTTGATAAATGTCTTTCATTCGACATAAAATTTTATAA
>NZ_BKZP01000063.1 GCF_008974185.1 Weizmannia acidilactici | reverse complement strand
ATAGTAAAAACCAGCTTGAAATTTTCCGCGAAAAAGGTCAAAATAGCATATAGTAATTCTGTTATATAATAATAGTAGGAAACGTATTTTATCGGAGAGGGGCCGCTTTGGACATGGAACAACAACCGTACATACATGATCCGGAAATCGTGGCGCAGATTGAAAAAGACTTACGCTATATTTCCGGTATTGTCAAGCAAAAAGGCCGGGAATTATTAAGCGATTATAAAATAACGCCTCCCCAATTTTTGGCACTGCAGTGGCTTTTTGAAGAAGGTGACATGACAATCGGGGAGCTGTCGACAAAAATGTATCTGGCATTCAGCACAACGACTGACCTGATTGACCGGATGGAAAAAAATGAGCTTGTTAAGCGCGTAAAAGATCCGCATGACAGGCGTGTTGTGCGCATCCACTTGTTGGAAAAAGGTCGCGTGCTGATCGACGAGGTGATCAAAAAAAGGCAGACGTATTTGAACTCTGTACTCTGCCATTTTTCACCGGAAGAACTCGTAAAATTAAAAAGCAACTTAGTGAAACTGCATCAGGAAATGAAGACAGAATGAGGCGAGAAGTTTGAATGCACCAATTGGCATTATTGATTCGGGAGTAGGCGGTCTGACTGTTGTTAAGGAAGTGATGCGGCAGCTCCCGAATGAATCGATTTATTATGTGGGCGACACGGCGCGTTGCCCATACGGACCAAGACCTGTTGAAGAAGTGAAAAAATTTACATGGCAAATGATCCATTTTTTGCTTGATAAACATATCAAAATGCTTGTTATTGCCTGCAACACGGCGACGGCAGTCATTTTGGACGAAGTAAGGGAGCAGCTCAAAATTCCTGTTCTTGGTGTTATTTACCCAGGCGCACGTGCTGCTTTAAAACATACAAAAAACTTCCGGATCGGCGTATTGGGCACCATCGGGACAATTAAAAGCCAAGCATATGAACGGGCGTTAAAAAGCATCAATAAAAAAGTCAGGATTACGGCGCTTGCCTGCCCGAAATTTGTACCGCTTGTGGAGAGCGGCCAGTACAACAGCCCGATTGCGAAAAAAATTGTCGCAGAAACGCTCTATCCGATCCAAAACTGCGGGATTGATACTTTGATCCTCGGATGTACCCATTATCCGCTCCTCGGCTCGATCATCAAAAATGTGATGGGCGAGAACGTATCGGTCATCAGTTCAGGTGAAGAAACGGCCCGTGAAGTGAGCACGATCCTTTACTTTCACGATATTTTCAATATGGAAGATACAAGGGCGAAACACCGCTTCTTTACAACAGGGTCAAGAAAAATATTTGCCGCACTTGCTTCCGACTGGCTGGAGCAGGATATTACCGATGTTGAAACCATTCAATTGGGAGAAACTTTCTCCTGATTGGATGGTTTTTTCCTTTCGGTTCCAGGAAACAACATAGAACAGGGCTGCATGTGGCAAACCACCTCTTGTAAAACAGAGGTGTTCGTATGGAATACAGAAGTCTTGCGGCCCATGAAATAATGGAGTTCCATGAAATGCTGAATTTCAAAACGACTTGCTTGTTAAAGTCCGAAATTTTTGCCTGGCCGGTCTAAATTTTGGCGGTGCCCGTATACATAGTAGTACAAACAGTCTTCAGGAGGGGGAAGGGATGTTGAAAAGATCGAAAGCGGCCGGGACCATCGCTGCGGTGTTGGCGGCTTCCGGCATTTACATGTCGGGATGCAGCCTGCTGCCGGACAAACAGCCGGAAAAAATAGATCCGCACCAAAGCGTTTCCTTGAAAGATGGGACAAAAACAGCGGCAAAAGCGAAAAAAGGGCAAGTGCTGACAGAATTGTATTTAATAGATAAGTATGGGTATGTCGTGCCGCAAACCATTGCGCTGCCTGAAAGCAAAAGTGTCGCAAAGCAGGCGTTAGAATATTTGGTGCAGGACGGACCTGTGTCCAATTTGCTTCCGAACGGATTCCGCGCGGTGCTTCCTGCCAATACGCAATTCACCCTTGATGTAAAAGACAAGGTGGCGGCTGTTGATTTTTCGGATGATTTTAAAGGATACAAAGCTGCAGATGAGAAAAAAATCATGGAATCGATTACGTGGACACTCACTCAGTTCGATTCCATTCAAAAAGTGAACCTCAAGATGAACGGAAAGGCGCTGAAGGCGATGCCGGTAGCCGGAACGCCGATTAATGAGGACGGATTGACGAGGGCTGTCGGCATCAATACGGATATCGATCAAGTCGCTGATATTACGAATACCCATTCGGTGACCGTCTATTATTTGGCGCAAACGGGGGATAAAGAATACTACGTGCCGGTAACAAAGCGCGTTCCGGATAAAATGTCAGATGATGTGGAAGCGGCAGTCGAAGAGCTTGTCAATGGCCCGTCCCCGAGTTCCCGTCTTGTTTCCGGATTCATGGATGATGTTAAATTGCTGAATAAGCCGGAAATTCAGGCTGGAAAAGTTACCCTCAATTTCAACAAAGAAATTTTGGGCAGTTTAGATCAAAAAATGATTTCCAATGAGGTGTTAAAACCGCTAGTCCTCACGCTGACGGAGCAGAAAGGCATCAAAAGTGTCGCGGTGGAAGTGGATGGCAGCAAGAAGCTTGTCACTGAAGACGGAAAACCGCTTTCTGAACCGGTCACAAGGCCGGAAAAAGTAAACACGGGTAGTTTTTAAGGGCATATTTTTGTTATACTATAAAATATGGACACTAAAAAGGGGTAGTCGGGCTACCTCTTATTTGTTGTATGGATATTGTTGAAGGAGGCAGCGGAGAAGTGCGAACAGACGGGCGGGAGGCATCCGAATTAAGGCCTGTACATATTGAAAGTGGTTATTTAATGCATCCGGAAGGCTCTGTCCTCATATCTGTCGGCAATACAAAGGTGATTTGTACGGCCAGTGTGGAAGACAGGGTTCCGCCATTTTTAAGGGGGAGCGGAAAAGGCTGGATTGCAGCGGAATATTCCATGCTGCCGAGGGCAACCCAGCAGCGGAATATCCGCGAGTCTTCCAAAGGAAAAGTGTCGGGAAGGACAATGGAAATCCAGCGGTTAATTGGCAGGGCTTTGCGCGCGGCAGTTGATTTGGATCAGCTTGGGGAAAAAACGATCTGGGTGGATTGCGATGTCATCCAGGCAGACGGCGGCACAAGAACCGCTTCGGTGACGGGTGCTTTCGTGGCTGTGGCAGAAGCCATCGCAAACATACATAAATCAAAACCATTCGCAACATTCCCGATCCAGCATTTACTGGCCGCAACGAGTGTTGGCATTATCCCGGAAGAAGGGATCGTCCTTGATCTCAATTACGAGGAAGACAGCAAGGCGTTGGTTGACATGAATGTTGTGATGACAAGCGCGGGGGAGTTTGTCGAACTTCAGGGGACGGGCGAGGGGGCGACGTTTACCCCTGCCCAGCTGAACGGACTGCTCGCGGCTGCGCAAACCGGTTTGGAGGAACTTTTTGAAAAACAAAAAGAAATATTGGGTGATTTGCTGCCGCTCATCGGACAGTAAGGAGGGGGAAAAATTGGCGGCTGTATTAATCGCTACAAAAAATAAAGGCAAAGCAAAAGAATTTGCAGCATTGTTTTCCCGGTTCGGGCTTGAAGTTAAAACGCTTTTGGATTTTGAAGGTGCGGCGAATGTCGAAGAAACCGGGAGTACGTTTGAAGAGAATGCGATTTTGAAAGCAGAGGCGGCTTCAAAAGCTTACGGCATGATGGCGATCGCCGACGATTCCGGGCTCATGGTTGATGCGCTCGGCGGCAGGCCAGGCGTTTATTCGGCACGGTATGCCGGGGAAGAAAAAAACGATGAAGCCAATATTGACAAAGTGCTTTCCGAGATGGAAGATGTGCCTGATGAAAAGCGCACCGCTTCGTTTTATTGCGCGCTTGCCGTGGCGCAGCCCGGAAAGGAAACCTTTACCGTTTCGGGAACGTTAAAAGGGAGGATTACGCGCGAAAGGATGGGGGAGTACGGTTTTGGCTACGACCCGATTTTTATGCTTTCGTCCGGCAAAACGCTGGCCCAGCTCCCCGCTAAAGAAAAAAATAAGATCAGCCATCGGGCAAACGCATTAGCGAATCTGGCGGATTCATTGCATTTGATTTTAGGGGAGGAAGGCAAAAAATGAAGTTGCTCATTGTCAGTGACAGCCACGGTTTGACAGAAGAACTATCCGAGCTTCAAGAGCAATATGGTGATTCTGTCGATGCATTGATCCATTGCGGCGATTCCGAACTGCGGGCCGGACAGATAGAAATTAAAGATTTTTTGATCGTGCGCGGAAATTGCGATTTCGAGCGGAGGTTCCCGCTCGATATTACAAAAAAAATTGACGGCAATACGATTTTTGTCACACACGGCCATCATTATAATGTAAAAATGACGCTGATGAATTTGAATTATAAAGCGAAAGAAGTCGACGCCGATTTTGTCTTCTTCGGGCATTCCCACGTGCTTGGCGCGGAGATGATCGACAACCGCTTGTTCCTCAATCCCGGCAGCCTTCTAATGCCGCGGGGCAGGGTGGAGAAAACATATGCCATCGTTGAGAAAGAAGGCAATACGATCCGTGTTTCGTTTTATACGGACAAGCACCGGGAACTGGAAGATCTGCGCCAGGAATTCGTGCTGTAATGTCAATCATGCTCTGATTGCAGCTGCTGGTTCTGCGGCATGCAATCAGAGCATGATTGGCTTAAGGTTATTGTGCCCACTACGAAATCCAATTCCATTCCGCAAAAACATCGCATGTTTCCCCAAAATAATCAAATCGTTTGGCAAAAATAGGATTGACAACTGATTGTTTGCTGAGTATAATAATGTATGTTCGCAACGAGCCATTTGAAAAATGTCCCAGTAGCTCAGCTGGATAGAGCAGCGGCCTTCTAAGCCGTCGGTCGGGGGTTCGAATCCCTTCTGGGACGCTTCGAATAAAAAAAGGCTGAATGACAGGGGGTTTCCCCGGTCATTCAGCCTTTTTTT
>NZ_BKZP01000062.1 GCF_008974185.1 Weizmannia acidilactici | reverse complement strand
GGCGTCGTCCATGTATTTGGAATACGCCGAGTCCTCATTGCCATGCAAACTTTTGATAAACGGAAACACTTCTTTTGAAACGACTTCATACATTTCGTCTGCCGATCCAAGCTGTTTGAACCGGTGCCAGCGAAGATGCTGTTTGTCTTCCGGGAATATGCCTTCATACGGAAGCCCTAAAACTTCCGCTTCCTGCTCTTTAATTAACTCCGCATCATCAAGCCCTTTTATAAACAGCAAGTATGTAAATTGTTCAATCACTGTTAAGGGGTTTGTAATACCACCTGTCCAGAATGTTTCCCATATTTTCTCTACTTTATTTTTCATTTCTCCTGTAATCATAAATACTTCTTCCTCCTGAGTGAACTTATTACTATTATAGCGACTAAGTAAAGGATGATGGAAGCAGGGAGCGGTATTTCCTCCGTGGAAAAAATGCATTGTCCATTGTCTTTACCAATTTCTTACAAAAAAGAAAATCCCCCGGTTTATGTTTCAGAGGACTTTAATGGAACAACTGTTTGATTTTCATACACCACATTTAACGCAACGGAAATTCCAGCATGAATTCATGTACTCTCCCGCCACTGCTTCCCGTTGTTCTTTGAATATGGGCAACATGATCATACGAGCCGGTACACCACAAATTTTTCATATGGATTATGCTCATATAAAAGCGCCAGCGGGACTTCAAGCATTTTTTCAAACGGCGTGCGGTCTTCAAGGAAATAAATATAGTCTTCCAATGGGTAATATAAAATGATGTCTGTTTCCCGGCCCGCTTCTTCCACCGAGTGTAAAATATTTTGCACGATCTTCATAAAAATCTGTGCCGAGAACGGATTAAAAAAATAAAAGCGATTATCTTCAGGCGCGATCTCATATTCCTCTGCCAAGCATCGTTTAAAATGAATCCGGCCGGGATGGTTTGGGAATTTTTTCTCGTAGCGTTTCTTGTTTTCGAGCGCTTCACGGTAGAAAACTTCATTCATCTCAACGCCGGTCACTGTTGCGTGGAACAGATGGTAAATGTAAAAATTGAGCCGCCCTTTGCCGCAGCCGAAATCCACAACATGATCGCTCTCCCTTAGTTCGTAATGGTCAAACAGTTCATCAAGCGCATAATACGGCGTTGGCTCATACCGGTTGTAATGCAGCGATTCGTAAAAACTTTTCTGCTTCCCGGTCGTTTTAATATTTAACAGCCCGTCAATATAAGAATCGTTCATGCCATTACTCCTGTGTTTATTATGGTTTCATTCCGGAACGAAACGAATGATGCTCTATTGCCTGTTCCAGTCCGTACGGTGATAAATCCAGTTCCGTTTCCCGGCCGAGTGCGAGCCTTGCCAGTTCAGCCCCGAAAAACGGTCCGACGGTTAAGCCTGAAGCACCTAGCCCGTTTGCGGCAAGAATCCCGCCAAAACCGGGCCACGCGCCGATGACAGGCAAAAATCCCGGCGTGAACGGACGGAAGCCAACTTTTACATCAATAATTGCTGCATCTGCCAGGCCTTGCGCTACCGGCAGCACTTTGGATAAAACTTCGTGGAGCCCGCCTGCAGTCACACGCTGGTCAAATTCTTCCGTATTTTCATGGGTGGCGCCGGCAATGATGCGACCGCCTTCAAACGCAAGCAAATACTGGTCATTCGGGGGCATCACGACAGGCCAGCCGCCAGTATCCGTGCCGGGCAGCTCCAGATGGATAATTTGCGCTTTTTGGTGGCTGACTTGGAACGTTGCGCCGAGCGGTTTGAACAACTCTTTTGCCCATGCGCCCGCTGCCACAATCGTTTTGTCCGCATGCATCGTGCGTCCTCCGGCTTCAACCCCGATTACTTTTCTGCCTTCCACAAGCAGCCGGGCATTTCCATGTATGACTTCTGCCCCGTTTTTTCGGGCAGCATTCACTAGCGCATCCCGCAGCGCCTTTCCGTTTACGCGGGCAGCCCCGCCCACATAGACAGAGCTGAAGCCACTGGAAAGCAACGGAAACATGCCGCGCGTTTCCTCAGGCGACAGCCGTTTGATCTCGCCAATTTCGGGCGCATCTTCCCGCCGCTTCAAAGCCCGTTCCTGCATTTTATCGAGTTTTTCTTCACCCGTATGTATGCTGAGGGCACCAGTCTTTTTATATCCGGTTTCCGTTTCTCCGTCTTCTTCCAATTGTGCGATTAATTCAGGGTAGTACTTTGCACCTGCTTTGGCGATCCGGTACCAGTCTTTGTTCCTCCGCTGCGACAGCCACGGGCAAATGATTCCGGCTGCTGCTTCAGTCGCCTGCCCCTTGTCAGCCCTGTCAATGAGTGTGACGGCTGCGCCCGCTTTTGCCAGATGATAAGCAGCAGATGCCCCGAGCACACCGCCGCCGACTACGATATAAGATGGCATAATGTCACTCCTGTTTCCTGTAAAATAAGATTTGTTTTGTATACGAAGTAAAATCATCAAGGTGGTTCTCAATGATTTGCTTCAATATTTCCAAGTTAATAGCCTGATAATCGTAAACAGCAATATTACGGAATCCGATCATTGCCTTCAATTTTACGGCTAGTGGATTTAAGTCAATATTTTGGACACCAATAAGTGAAATTTAATTTTGATCTCATGCCATATTTTTCATGACTGCTGGTCGCTTGACATAGAGCATCTGCGGGCGTGGTGTTATGCGAAGGCGCAAGAGGCAATGATTTCCTTCGCATGGCAAACAAGCCTACCACGCCCGCCACTCCATGTAAAGCGGATGCTTGTAATATTGTGAAGAGCACTACGCTGCCCCTGTCTTCTGCTTCTTGTGGCGTCACAGACAGCTATGAATCCGTTTCCGATTGTACCATCCTTCTATAAATTCGAATAAGGCCCTTCTGGCAGCTTGAAAGTTCAAATAGTTGACTCTGTAGATCACTTTCTTTTTCAGAATTGCGTGGAAATACTCAATGCAGGCATTATTATATGGGTAACCTTTTTTACTGAAGGAGTGCTTAAACTGCTTCTTTTCCATGTATTCAGCAAATTTTTCGCTTGTATACTGGGACCCCAAACCAGAATGCAAAATCAATCCCGGGCCCGGCCATTGTGTTTGATAAGCATTTTCTACTGCTTTAAGGGCCAATTCAGTCGTCACATGGCGGTCAAAAGAGTAGCCGACAATCTTTCTGGTATGCAAGTCCATGACAGAAGCCAGGTAACACCAGCCTTCTTTTAGAGTATGGATATACGTAATATCCGTAACCCACTTCTCGTTGATGGTCGTCGTTGAGAAGTCCTGGTTCAGCAGGTTATCGCGTTCTTCCACCTTGCCCTTATTGGAATGGGAGCGGCACTTTTTTCTGATAATGGAATAAATGCCGGCAGCCTTCATCAAACGCTGAACCCGTTTCAGGCTGACTTTGAGCCCTTCTTTTCAAGCATATTGTGGATCTTCGGTGCTCCGTATCTCTGCTTACTTTCCGTATGGTTTTTTCGTATTCTGTCAGTCAGCTCCCGGTTTTCCCGTTTTTTTTTGACCTGTTTTTTTTGTGAAAAAAACCTTGTGCTATTTTCATGCCGGGTTGAGAGAGAGTCGATCATGAATGTTTTGTTTGGATTGATAGTAGGTACTTCTCGGCACGCCAAGGACCGTACACATGGTTTTAAGGTCATAATGGTGCTTGGCTCTTATCTCGTCAATCATGGATATAACAGTGGTTTGATTTACTTCTTTGCGAATATGGCCATAGCTTTTTTTAAGATTTCGTTTTCCTCTTTCAGCCGGCGCAATTCTTTTTGCAGGTTCAGAAATTCTTCCGGGGTGAAAGAACTTCCGTCATCTAGCTTAACCAGTTTGTGTTTTCTGATCCATTTGTAAATCGTTTCAGACAAGCCATATTCGCTGCAGATCTGTTTACTGGTGTTCCAGTTTGATAAAGCTCAACCACCATTTCCTTAAATTCAGCATTATAACTTTTACGTTTTTCGCTTGTGTTACCCATATCAGGACACATCCCTTCGTTAATATTATATTTCACTAAAGGGTGTCCATGAAACTATACTAGCATCATGAAGTTTCAATTCCTCATAGGTAAGATAGAAACCCCAAAAGTCTTTATAAAATAAGCGTTTGCAAAATAGAGACATTTTTAGTATAAACGTTTTTTAACATTTAATCAATTCATTGTTTTCCTTTCGCCAGTTGGAATTCTGGCAACTAGAGAATTGTCGTCGATCCCTTGGAATTCATACGCTATTGGGGATCGACGACAGAAAAATACACCTACTCCATGATTTCAAACATTCCAAATCCTTGTGAGTTTTTGGCACCAACGCCAACGTCATACATAAATTTTAAATAAGCGGACGGGGCTTGAATTTCGTAAATTCCATTCCATGCATTGATACGGAATCCTTTAAACGCTGTAATCACTTTATCTTTTTCTGTTACTTTGATCGGCTTAATAGTAACTCTCTCCGTTGGTTGTGCTTGAAAATAAGCTTCAAACTTATTACAAAAATTTTTCTCAACCATATCCGAAAAAACAAGATCAGACGGCGAGAAAAAATGGGTTCGCTTGTCGCCATATCGGTTTTCATAAGTACTGTAGATCGTAAGTGGGGAAAGCATTCGAATTGGATAAGCACGCTTTGCGGTGATATCTAGCGCTTTCACTATTGTTTCCTCAATATGAATTGGCTGTCCATAAAGGGTAAATTGTCCTTGCAACATATAGCTTCTTCCCAAATCTACAATCAGCGAATCCACCACAGATGAAACATACCATGTAACTTGGTCAAAAAACTCGATTTTTTTCTCATGCCGATGAATATGGTATGTTCCGTATAGCCGGCTAAATGTAAACATTTTGAACCGCCGCTTTTCTTTCGGATATCCAATATTGTGCAAAAAATCTGCAAGATCAAAATCTTGAATGGAGCGGTATAAAAATCCTTGCAACACTTCTTCGTAATTGATAGGTAATGTAAGGGTTCCATTTTTTGGTCTAAATCGAATCGTAAGCCTCATTTATTCCTCCTTCAATATAGTACAATTATCTCTTGATATCTCACTCATTCTCAAAATTTCATAGGTATTTGATTCACACCTAAATAGTTTTCACACCTTTAAAAGGATATAGACAGAATTTTCTTACATGATGAATCCCATCCTAACAACCAAATTGGTTATATTTGGTAATCAAAAGAATATAACCGTGCGTAAATACTCCACACAACTCACGGTCGCTCACCCTCCTACATCTCCCAAGATTTGGGACCCACTCATTCCTCCGTCCTGCGTATCCATGAGGTGGAGGCCGGATATGCTCCTTTGCTGGGTCAGAATGCCCGAAC
>NZ_BKZP01000061.1 GCF_008974185.1 Weizmannia acidilactici | reverse complement strand
TTTATCTTTTAGTAAATGAAAAACATCATCATATTTGCTAATACTTTTTAAAAAGTTGACTTTTAATCGTAATTCAACATATTTAAGACTGATATTATCTTTATCAACTATCGGGTATTTTACCCCGCCATATTGAATTGAACCAATTTGCATTTGACTATCATCTAATTCTTTTGGTAAATAGAGCTTTACAGTTTCTGTATAATCAGACGATACAACTAGTTTGAGGTTAATACTTTTAAAAATAAAACAACTTTTTATGAATAACTTTTGAATAGGTCCGTATTCATATTCTGTACTTTTCAACCTTCTCGCTCCTCATTAATATAATATCTAATTTTTAATGTTGCTCCTTTTCCTTTTTGCGGTGCATATAAAACTTCATCACCGGGCTTCATTAATGAATACATGGCCTTACAGCATGAGGGCATACGATGATTATTTGACGGATATCCTCCTACTTTTCTATGAATATCACCTGATACAAGATCAATATAAGAGAGTCCTTGTTTTTTTGCTTCAGATAGATAGTATTTTAATAATTTCCTTTTTAAATATTTCAGTTACCATTCTTTCACCTCAAAAATACAGAAGACACCTGAAAATCCAAGGTGTCTCAATCATGTTTGTACATTTATTGAATCATGCCCCAGCAATATCTTCCGCATTTCGATTGATCTCATCAATAATGCCAATGATTTTTCTTGCATCATCCATATTGTCCTTGAACAGTTCAACAATACTGCCAACTGATCTGAATGGTTCTTGTTGTAATACTTTTTTATCGAGTGTTCCGTTTTTAATGACATAATCAACAATGTGTTTAACAAATCGAATTTGGTTTAGATTTAACCGCTCCTCTGAAAGGAATTCGGAAAATGCTTCGTTGGCTGCTTTCGGATCCAAGCCAACAATTTGCCGAACTAGTTTTGTAATCGGCGTGTCACCAAAATCTTTTTCGTAATCTTCTCTCGTACCAAGTTCTTTCCAAAGTATATCTTCAAGCATTTTTACATCTTGGGCTGTTAGTGGTTTATTATGGTACAGTTTGTAAATCGCCATTTGGTCTTTATGTTCATTTAAATAATATTCTACTTTCTTCCGGTAATTTTGTAAATCATTCACATGAAACATTGGAGCGTTTTCTTTTACTTCGATTACTTCATCTTGGAAGTCTGTATAATAAATCTTCTGAGTTTCTTTTTCGATAAACTTGATTAAATCCCTTAACGCTTCACGCACATCATCTAGTTCAAATATATCAGCACTATCCCAAAATTCTTCCGTCAACACTTTATCAATGACGTGCTTTTGTTCCATTACTTGCGGAATCGTACCAAGTTTAGAAAGTGCTTCCGCCGTTTGAATGACACTGCGAATTGGTTTTGTGGCATTGTTGGCTTGTAATTTGGCCAATTCAATCGTATACATTAATAAATCAAAACGTTTAGCAAATTCATCATCTTGAACTGGGACAATGATCGGTGAGATATGTTCTTTAATTTCATTCGTATCAAGAACAGATAATGACACCCAATTGTCCTTATTTTTATATTTCTCCACATATTGCAGATGTTGTCTAACACGGAAATTTTCATTATCAAGGGCAAGAACGTCCCTTGTTACTTCATGGACTAATTCACTGCGATGGTTGATATATTCTTCTGTTTGATACTCAGTTCCTTGTAACTCACGGATTATATCCACTTTAGCATTGAATAGTTTTTCTGTGAGGCTTTTACCAACTTGAGTTTCCATGCCCTTTGGATTTTCACGGAAAAACTCAAAGTTTCCGCAATAGTCAAAGATGAGGAAATGCGTTTTATCTTGTCCAATTCCAAATAAATCTGGACAAAGCCGTGTTCCACGACCAATCATTTGCCAAAACTTTGTTTTCGAGCGAACCTTTTTAAAGAATACTAGATTAACCACTTCTGGTATGTCCACACCTGTATCAAGCATGTCCACAGATACAGCTATTTGTGGCATTTTACTTTTATCTGAAAAGTCATCGATTAATGTTTGAACATATTTTATGCTATAATCAATGACTCTAGCAAAATCTCCACCATACTCTGGGAATAATGCATCAAAACGTTCTACGATTCTTTCTGCATGGCGATGATTTTTTGCAAAAATAATCGTTTTGCCTAGCTTGTCGCCGCCTTCCACATGAATCCCTTTATTCATTAAATCTTTCAGAACCATATCGATGGTGTTGTCATTAAAGAGCCATTCATTTAAGGCTGAGCTGTCAATATCTTCCCTAAAGTCTTCTTCATCAAAGGTTTCTTCATATTTTTCTTTATCTTCTTCCGATAAATCATCGTAATGAATACCTTCTTCTAAAAACTTCGTCTTTGTCTCAATCGTTCGATAATCAACTAAAAACCCATCTTTTACAGCTTGATCGAGTTCATAGGCATATGTTGGAACGCCATTTTCCAAGTCAAACACTGCATACGTATTTTTATCAATCTCATCTTTTGGTGTAGCGGTTAATCCCAATAAAATTCCATCAAAATAATCGAAAATGCTACGGTATTTTTTATAAATACTCCGGTGCGACTCATCAATGATAATAAGGTCGAAATGTCCAACGGTAAATAATTTTTTCCCGTCTTGTCTTTTCGCCTCATCAATAGCATTCATCATTGTCGGATATGTAGAAAAAACGATTCTACTTTCCTCTGGGTTATCCTTGTTATCTAAAAGATTGCATAAAGGTATACTTGGCAGTAAGTTATTAAAGTTACGATATGCTTGGTTTATTAAAGCTTTACGATCTGCTAAAAAGAGAACATTTTTCACCCAATTATGACGAGTCAAGACATCAACAATCGAAATTGCTGTTCTCGTTTTCCCACTACCCGTTGCCATAACCAGAAGTGCTTTTCTTTGATTTCGACTTAATGCGTCACAAACTGATAAAATGGCTTCTTTTTGATAATAACGGTTACTGATATCGTCGTTAATTTGGATGTTTGTTAACGGACGTTTCATTTGACGGCGTTCCATTAACAAGTTTAGTTCTTCCTTCGTATAGAACCCTGATACTACCCTTGGTGAATAATCTCCGTCCCAAATATATGTTTTGAAACCATTCGTGTAAAAAATAATCGGCCGAATACCTGTCATATTTTCGATACAATCAGCATATAATTTTGCTTGTTGTTTACCTTTATTTGGATCTTCAGAAGCTCTTTTGGCTTCCACAACTGCGAGTGGCTTCCCATTATCTCCGAATAAAACGTAATCCACAAATCCTATACCAGTTTCATTTGGCATACCCTTAACTTTATATTCTCGGACAATATCTTTATTAAACTCCCAACCGGCAAGTTTTAAATCTAAATCGATATATTTTAGCCTTGTTTCAAATTCATTTAATTGATCTACTTGGAAATTATTTTCTTTCGTATTATGTTCACGTTTTTCAGTTACCTTCTTACGTAGATGTTGATTTTCTTTAATAATTTCTTCAAGCTTCCTGTCCTTCGCACTTAATTGTTCATATAAATCTTGTAATTCTTTCGGACGGACCTTCTTTTCTTCTCCAATCGGTAGTAGTGATTCATCAAATTCCCCAGCAGTAAATTCATCAGAATAACAATAATCAATCCATGCGATAAATTGGAATAGGTGATGAAGGGATAAAACAGCTTCATCACGTGTAATTGGTGCATTGGTATGGACAGCTTGATTACCAAGTTTCACCACATACTTCATCATCGGCAATAAATCTTCATCAATAATTCCTAAAAATTCCCGGTCGTGAATTAAACTAGATAGGTTATCCTGATAAGGAACTTTCAAAGCACTGTCATAGCTATATACCCACTTAACAGCCAGCTCCAGCGCACGTCGTGACTGAATCGCGCTGACAGCGGGACTTACAACTAAACCTTTTTCTGCTTCAAAACAAGCACTAGCAAAACTACTATATTGTTTTTTTTCATTTAAAAAGTTGAAGTTTGACACGTAACCACCTCCCTTTGATTAAAGGTTAGGAACTTTTTCTTCGTTAAACAATTCACCTTTAAATGCTTTTTGCATTAACGAGTTAAACAGATTTTCAATTTCTCCAATACTTTTCTGTATAAAAGATTTTTGTTCTTCAATTTTTGTCACTTTGATAGCAAATTGTTCTTGTAAATCTAGTGGGGGAATAATAATCGGCAAATTTTCAATTTGTTTTTTAGTTATTGCTTCTCTTGTTGCCCCTCCACTTGTAGATAATCTTAATAAATAATTTTGATAGCTTTCATTTGTAAGCATATAGCTTAGAAAAATAGGATTAATCAAATGTTTGATTACTCTGATGATGGATACATGCTGATTGACCCTAGCTGGCAAAACATCGTCAGGAACAATACAACTTCTTGCAACTGAAGCACCAGTAATATTAAGTAATATGTCATCTTTATTAACAATTACATTTTTTAGCTTCTCTGCTTGTTCTTCATCTATAAAAGCTAAATCACTATAATTAAAACTGTTATTATAAACATTCATACTTCTAATTAAACTAATACCTTGTTGCTTATAACTTGCATTTCCACCTATTGGAGTTGCTCCTGAACCAATCTTGGATGTAATATCTTTACAAATAGCTAATTTCCAACCTTTTGGATTTGTAATTGGATCCCCAAACATCTCCAAAAACACACTTTGCGTTAATTGGTCTAAGGCTTCGATTTGGGATTTGCGTTTATCTATTAATTCCTGTGCCTGATCTAATGTTTTTGAAATAAGTTTCTGCTTCTCTACCTCAGGAAGCGGTATTTCTAAATTTTCAAGCGCTTTTCTCGAGATATGTGGAATGGTTGCTCCTGTACTTGTATTCCTTAGGTATTGAAATTTCGATTGCAAAAATTTTCCAATGTAAGGCGTGTATATTTCTTCTAAATCAGTTTCAAGAACAGCCAAAGTACTCCCGATAACTCCTTCAATACCATAGGATACTGTTCCAGCGTTTGCGCCATCCCATGCAATAATAATGTTGTCTTTTTTAGCATAGATATATCCTTCTTGCATCTGACAAAATTTCGGATTGTGATTATCCCTCAAATCTTCAATCTGGATATATCTAACTGTATTTTCTCCAGGTACTTTAACCGGCTCAACTTTTTTTCCTTTTCTTATTTTGAATGCATCTTTTAACTTAATTAATTTCATACAGTTAACTCCTAATGATTGCTTTCAATTCTTGAATGCCTTTGGAGATATCTTTTTCCAATTCTTCTATTCTATTTAATATCACTTCCGGCGCCTCATACTCAATTTCCTCATACTCAATCTCTTTATACTTATTAATCGACAAGTCGTACTCATTCTCCCGCAATTCTTCCACCGGGACGAAGAAAGACTGCTCCGTGCGTTTGCGGTCCTTTTCTGCATCTAAATGTTGGAACCGTTCGATGATGTCCGGGATGTCGGTTTCTTCGATCGGCGTGCGT
>NZ_BKZP01000060.1 GCF_008974185.1 Weizmannia acidilactici | reverse complement strand
CCGTGTAAGAAAATTCTGTCTATATCCATTTAAAGGTGTGAAAACTATTTAGGTGTGAATCAAATACCTATGAAATTTTGAGAATGAGTGAGATATCAAGAGATAATTGTACTATATTGAAGGAGTTAAGAGAACATAATAAATCTTTGGCAGAAGCTGCAAAGAATGCAGGAGTAGAAACTAGCTTAGATTATGCGATTTTTCAAAATCATGGATATAAAGGGTTATATGGCGGATTAGGTGCAAAGGAAATTCATCAACGTAAGGGATTAAAAAAGAATCAGCAAATCCTCGACCATATGGGCAGTACGGAACTTGCTGCAAATCTATTCCGAGCTACACAGACAGATGAAAAACTAAGACGTGAAAATATTCAAGGGAAGGCAAATGCCAATCGCACTCATTTTGAGGTAGGTGCAAAAGTAAGACAAACGATCCAAGAACTTGGTGGTACGATGCCAGAAGACCTTCCAACACCAGAGAAAAGCATAAAACAAATTGAAAGAATGGAGCAGAAAAAGTTGTTGGATAAGGATGAGGAAAGTAAATAGGGGCGGACAAAGATAATGTAAGTGAACGAAACAAAGGGTTTATGAATTAGATTGGATAGTAGGTGAAGGCATGCAAGGGTGGAAAACCTATGAATTAAAAGAACTTGTAAGTTTATCAAAAGAAAAATATAATCCGAAAAAGGAAACTGAAAATTTACCATGTATTGAATTAGAACATATTGAAGGAGAAACGGGAAGATTACTTGGTCATACCAATTCCTTAGATCAAGGAAGTATTAAAAATAGATTTAAGCCGGGTAATGTACTATACGGAAAACTTCGGCCGTATCTAAGGAAGTTTTATTTTCCAAATTTTGAAGGTGTATGTTCATCTGAAATTTGGGTACTCCATAACAATGAAGAAAAAATACACAATAAATATCTATATTATTTAGTTCAAACAAATAGATTTAATGAAAATGCAAATAAATCTACTGGAACTAAAATGCCAAGGGCAGATTGGAGTTTCATGTCGGAAATTATTTTTCCGATACCCCCGTTAAATGAACAACAAAAAATTGCATCCATTCTTTCCACTTGGGACAAGGCCATTGAGCTAAAAGAAAAGCTGATTGAGCAGAAAAAAGAGCAGAAAAAAGGGTTAATGCAGAAGTTGTTGACGGGTGAAGTGAGGTTGCCTGGGTTTAAAGGTGAGTGGAAAAAAATTAGGTTAGGAACTGTGATAGAAGAATGTACGGAAAAAACTACTGTGAATAATCAATATCCAGTATTAACTTCATCAAGAAAAGGGATTTTCTTACAAGAAGAATACTTCTCTAAGCAAGTAGCAAGCGAAAACAACATAGGTTATAAAGTTGTAAGAAAAGGTGATTTTACCTATAGAACAATGAGTGATGATGGGAACTTTGTTTTCAATCAGTTAGAAGAATATGAAGTTGGAATAGTCAGTCCTGCTTATGCGGTTTTTAAAGCAACGAATATAAATCCTTTATTTCTTAAGAGTATCTTGAATTCTTATGATTTTAAGAAGAATATATTAAGAAATGTACAAGGGGGCACAAGACTATCTTATAAATATAGCGATTTAAAGAATACTGTAGTAAAAGTTCCACCAAAAGAGGAGCAAAGTGCTATTGCTGAAGTTATATTTAACATAGAGAACAATCTCAATTTATTAGAGCAAGAACTTGAAGCCCTAAAGCAACAAAAGAAAGGTCTCATGCAATTACTTTTAACAGGAAAAGTTCGAGTACAGGTGTAATGCCTTCACTCCCTTTTCCGTTTTTGAAAATGGAGGTGTAGACATGGCAAGGGAGAAGAGTTATGATGAACGGTATATTAGTCAGGTTCCCGCAATCGAAGTATTGCAAAAGATAGGGTATCAATATATATCACCAGAAAAAGCAAATCAATTGCGTTCGAATCTCCACGATGTTTTGTTGAGAACAGTTTTAGAGGAGAAACTGAAAGAATTAAATTCGTATGAATACAAAGGAGAAATTCGTAAGTTTAGTGGTACCAATATTCAGCAGGCGATTCGGGATTTAGATGAGTCGTTAACCAATGGATTAGTGAAAACAAATGAAGCCATTTATGAAACAATGATGAACGGACGGAGTTATACAGAGTTTTTACCAGATGGTTCAAAGAAGTCGTTTACGATTCAGTATATCGACTGGAAAAACATAGACAACAATGTATTTCATGTAGTGGAAGAATTCGAAGTTGAACGTATGGATGGGCGAGGAACAGTTCGACCTGATATTGTCCTGTTTGTCAATGGGATTCCTTTTGCTGTCATTGAATGTAAAAGAGCATCTATTTCCATGAGCCAAGGAATTAGTCAAATGATTCGTAATCAAGGAAAAGATTATGTTCCGCATTTGTTTAAGTTCGTTCAATTGGTCATGGCAACAAACAAAAATGAAACGATGTATGCCACTTGTAATACACCGAAAAAGTTTTGGTCTGTATGGCAGGAGGAAAAAGAGGAGTGGCTTGAGTCTTGGTTGGATCAAACGGTAGAGGGCAGACTTGCAACCACACAGGATAAGAACATCATCTCATTGTTTCATCCGGAGAGACTGCTTGAGATTACCCAATTCTTTACACTGTTTGATAAAGATATAAAGAAAGTAGCTCGTTACCAACAATACTTTGCCATTAAAGAAATCATTAAGACTATTGAGGAGCGGGATGGAAACGGTAATCGCCAGAGTGGTGTGATTTGGCATACTCAAGGTTCCGGTAAATCCCTAACAATGGTGATGTTAGCTAGATATATCCTATCAGAGCTGCATGAATACAACCCAAAGGTTGTTGTCGTAACAGACCGGGTCGAGTTGGATAAACAAATTCATAAAACATTTAGCCATACAAGGTTAAAAGCGAGCCGGGCTACCTCAGGTGGTCATTTAGTCGATCTCATCAATGACAACAACTCGGATATTGTCACAACGTTAGTTCATAAGTTCGATTCGGCATCAGTTAAGCAAAAACCAATCGAATCAAGGGATGTCTTTGTATTGGTTGACGAGTCGCATCGAACGCAATATGGTGAACTTCATATAAAAATGAAGAAAGTCTTTCCAAATGCTTGTTATTTAGGCTTTACAGGAACCCCACTAATGAAGAAAGAAAAAAGTACAATGATAAAGTTTGGAAAGCTCATTCATAAGTATACAATTGCCGATGGGGTTCGAGATAAAGCAATTGTCCCACTTTTATATGAAGGAAAAATGGTGGAACAAACCGTCAATCAAAAGGCAATAGACCATCGCCTCGAAATGATCACAAGGAATCTAAACGATAAGCAAAAAGAAGAAGTAAAGCAAAGATGGAGTAAATATGAGAAATTGGCTTCATCTGAACAGCGAATTTATTTAATTGCGGAAGATGTTAATAAACACTTTTTGGAGAACTACAAGACTCAAGGAAGTCAATTTAAAGCGATGTTGGCGACCAATAGTAAAATTGAAGCCATTCGCTATTTAGAGGCTTTTGAAGAATTCGGTGATTTGAATTGTGCGGTAGTCATTTCTCCACCTGACCAACGTGAAGGACATGAAGTAGTAGATGAGGAATCCAAGGATAAAATTCAACGTTTCTGGAAACGGATGATGAACCGTTATGGAACACCTGAAAAATATGAAGATGCGATTAAAGATGAGTTTGTCAATGGTGATGAGCTTGATTTGTTAATCGTTGTTGATAAATTGCTTACAGGCTTTGATGCTCCTCGTGCAACGGTATTATATGTTGATAAGCCGATGAAGGAACACACACTTTTACAGGCTATTGCACGTGTAAATCGACTTTATGAAGGAAAAGATTATGGATTAATCATTGATTACCGTGGTCTGTTGGACAAATTGGATGAAGCGATGCAGATGTATTCTGGAGCAGGGTTGGAAAACTTCGATCCTGAAGATTTAAAAGGTGCGATTTATGATGTTATTAGTATCATTGGTTCGTTAAGGCAATACTATTCCGATTTACTGCAAATATTTGCACCGATTAAGAACAAAAATGATAGGGAAGAGTATGAGGTATGGTTGGAAGATGAAGAACGTAGAGAAGGCTTTTACAACGTTTTAAGTAATTTTGGAAGAAATCTTAGTATTGCTTTAGAATCGGAAAAAATCTATAATGCCTTACCACCTGAAGAACTGCAAAAATACAAAAAAGACTTCAAGTTTTTCCAGGATTTGCGAAAAACTGTAAAGCTAAGGTATTCGGATACGATTGACCATAAAGAATATGAGGCAAAAATGCAGAAGTTGATGGATAACTACATTTCTGCAGAGGAAGTCATTCGTATTACTAATCCAGTTGATATTTTAAATACAAAGGCTTTTGAAGAGGAGATAGAACGACTTGGTTCCAAACGTGCGAAAGCCGATGCGATTCGGACTCGTTTAACAAAGAGTGTTCATGCAAAATGGGACGAAAATCCTTCCTACTACAAAAAGTTTTCCGAACGAATACAAGAAGCCATTCAAGAATATCGAGACAAAAGGATCTCCGAAGCTGAATATTTGAACCGTATGAAGGATATTATGAAGGATTATCAGAGCGGTCAAACAACGGAACAATATCCTAACGTGATTAAAGAAAATCGCAATGCACAAGCCTTTTATGGCGTTACAAAGGACATTTTGAGTGAAACGAAAGAAACGGCTGCAAGTTATGACACGAATACGTTAGGTGAGTTGGCATCCGAAATGGATAATATCATAAGGGAACATCAAAAAGTAGATTGGCATGATAATTTGGAGATTCATAATCGAATTGCACAAGAACTGGATGATCTTCTCTTTGATTTTAAAGAAAAGCACAATATAGATATTGACTTTGATACGATTGATAAGATCATTGAGCAAATCAAAACGGTTGCTCTAAGACGTTACTAAGGTAGGTTTTAGAATGGAAAAACATCAGATCGAGTACGCAAACAAAGTCATTGATTTCGTTCTGAAACGTAAAAACGTGAAAAATGTAAACCTCCATGTCAAACCAGATATGACGATTGAGGTTACTGCAAATGACAGAGTACCGTTAGACTTTATTTCTGATTTTGTAAAATCAAAAGGCTCGTGGATTCTCAAAAATGTGGGGCAATTTAAGGACGTACAGCCCTTAAAGCAAAGTGAACGTGAATATGTAAGTGGAGAGACATTTAAGTATTTGGGAAAACAATATCGTTTACGGGTTCAGAAGGCAACGGAAGAAGAAATGGTGAAATACTTTCGTGGATTCATCTATTTGTATGTGAAAGACACTGATAATGTTATCCGAAAGGCAAAGCTGCTGGACGAATGGTATCGAGAAAAAGCCCAAATGATTTTCGATCAATCACTTGAAAAAATGTATCCTATGGTACAAAAGTACGGAGTGGTGAAACCAGAAATTGATGTAAGGTTGATGAAAGCTCGTTGGGGTTCTGCGTTAACCGATAAGAATACAATTCTTTTGAACTCTGAACTCATAAAGGCACCAAAATACTGTATCGACTATGTAGTTCTCCATGAACTCATTCATTTTAAGTACAATGACCACAGTGAAAACTTCTACCAAATGCTTTATTCATTAATGCCGGATTGGGAGAAGAGAAAAGTGATTCTGGATGAAGAAGTTGTAAAGGATTTGTGAATTAGAAATTGAATCAACCAACCAGAAGGCGGCTTCTAACTTAAAGTAGAATCTGCCTTTCTGATTGAGACTCATTAACTTCCTTTATGCCATGTATTCAAACCGAATTAAT
>NZ_BKZP01000059.1 GCF_008974185.1 Weizmannia acidilactici | reverse complement strand
AACGTGAATCAAAACCCAATATAAAATTTGCACAATTAAAAATATGATCGATGCGGAAGTTGAGGATACATAAAAATTAAATGGGGTACTACGATTTCATTATCCAAAAGTTGTAAAATTATTTTTATAATATCATAGTTTTTTTCCATAGTATATTTTGGCCGCTGAATACTGTTCAGTGGTCATTTTTTTATTTTGTATAAAAAAATCCATCCGATTTATAAGAGGGGGAGAAAAAATGGGAAAAGAGACAGACATGATAAGGAATATTAGGAAGTGGATATCACAAAAAACCACGGAAACCATTGAAGTGATTCAAGTAGATACACATTAAAAGGATTGAAAGGCTTTTCAAAATTGGAGAGAAGGGAGGGAAAGAGGAAAAAAGATCATACAAAAAATTGACTCGCACTCATAGAGGTTCAACTTGACTATAAAGGCATTTGATGTTAAAGTTTAAGACACAAAAAGCACAAAAACGTTTTGTAATAGATGAATAGGGAGGTATATAATTATCGTGCCGCTAACTAAACGCCGCTTGCAATTTTTACATAAATTAATGGAGTTGCATCAGAAAACGAACCTACCCATTCATTACGAAGCCTTGGCACAATCAATGGGAGTTAGTAAATGGACGGCTTATGATATGTTAAAAGAAATAGAAAAACAGGGTTTTATTTCTCGCAGTTATGAAGTCAATAACAAGGAGACTGGGCGCTCACAGGTTGTGTTTATCCCTACATCTAAAGCTTGGGATCTTTTCAAGAAAGCTCGAAACGAAACGATTGATCTTACAGACTGGGAAAAAACGGTTGAAAATATTTTGGGGCTATTGAAAAATTTGAATAACTGCAGTCTTAAAGATGCAACAAAGATCATATTGGATGAAATTCCTAATATTAGTACTAGAATTAATTTTTGTGCCTATATTATTGGTTTATTTGTAATGTATCTGAAGAAGCTTGGGAATAAAACGGAATCATTGATTCATCGTATTTTCCAAAAGGCGCCTAACAAAGAGATGGGAATGACGATGTTTGTTGGTACCGTTCTTGGAACGATTATTGACACAATGAATGATGATCTTGGTGTTGAAATAGTGGATCTTGTTTCTAAGTTTCTTCAATTGATCGCGGGGCTTTCGGATGAAGAGAAAGATATGCTTTCCGATTTCTTGAGTTCAGCTTTTGATTAGAAAAGCTAAACTCTTCGGTTTGTTTTTGGTTTTTTTGTGATGATTTGAATAGAATATGTGAAAACTGGATGTTTACCATTCCTTAGTACGTAACACTTCAATATCTGTTGTATAAGTTCCTAACTTTCTGACTGCGGCAACTTTTGAATGTTGGATGAAAAGAACAAATTCACTGCACGATCATTAGATGAACTAGCTTGTATTGTACAAGCAAATTTTCAATGGCTACATTCTGGAACATTTAGTAAATATAGTCTATTCGTAAGAAAAAATTTCGCTCAATATTTGTGGATAGTGCAGAATAAACTTGATACAAAGGAGCTAAACATGAGAAAAGTTGGTTTGGTTTTAGGTGGTGGAGCAGTTAGGGGACTTGCTCACCTTGGTGTACTGAAGGCATTTGAAAGACATAAGATTCATATTGATAGAATTGCGGGTACGAGTATGGGCGGTGCCATTGGAGGTTTATATGCAGCTGGAATTTCACCTTATACTCTGGAAACTTTTATACAAAAGACACCAAAATATCGCTTGTTCGATGTTGGTATCAGGCATCGGGGATTGATTGCCGGCAATGGTATTAACACGATGGTTCATAAACTATTAAAACAGCATGGAAAAAATACGCTGATGATTGAGGATTTTCCCATTCGATTTAAAGCTATTTCCGTCGACTTGATTGAAGGCAAGCAGGTGATTTTTGACAAGGGAGATTTGGAGACTGCACTACGCGCTACTACAGCTTTTCCTGGTGTTTTTGCTCCTGTGATGCATGAAGGTAAAATGTTGGTTGATGGAGGGGTACTAAATAATTTACCGATAGAAGAATTGGGTCAGGAAAATGGTCAGTTGATCATTGCCGTCGACGTAGCCCGGGAACATAATAAGAAACCGCCGCGTAATATGGTTGAAGTTGTGTATCGTTCCTACAGTCTGATGACCGCTAAAAGAAAGCATAACAGTCTTAGTCGTGCTGATGTTATCATTCGACCAGAAGTGGGGCATATTCCGGCATTTGATTTTAGGAAATGGCAGGAATGTATTGAAGCGGGTGAGGAAGCGGCTGAACAAATGATAGACGAGTTAAAACTGAAAATCATGTGTAAAGAGCGAACCGTTAGTTAGGATATGTACAAAACGATAGGAAAAGTGAATGACATTTGAGAAACCATTGGGAGAGCGATTTTGGTCAGAATGGGATTCATAATGGCAGTTGAAGGATAGACCCAAAAAAGCTCACTACCATTGAAATACCATGATGAAAAATGGAATGACGATAAAATGTTTAGTTTGGTATTGTTATGAACAGTTTTTTGGTTTTTTGTGTAATTGTAGCAAGGGTAATGAAATTTGGGGCCGAGTTGTTTGAATCGTTTTTCAAAAACAAGCGTGAATAAGCGACTTAACAAGGGTGATTTAGTTTCACATAGTGGTTTTGAATTCATTTTGTAAGAAAAGTTCTACTTTATTGTTTGAACAGCCTGCAAACAGCTCAACAACTAGAAAGGGGGGATGGAAGGATGTGATGATAGTGACTTACTTGAAGCATAACGGACTACAAAATAAGTAACGAGAGAAGAGTTTAAGTTACTGGATAAACGTCTTTTAAAAAAATGATAATTCATGAGCTGAGTGCAAGCCTTTTACTGCTATTTCATGACAAATATTTTGTTGCAACGAATAAATATAACTTTTCGGTAATGAGTTCTAGCTTATAAATAGGCTTAAACTTCCCAATCTCTTTGCGGAAAAAAGCGATTATATGAAAATACTAACAACGAGACAAATCATTACAGTGACAGCAATATGTACATAGAACTCTTGGCTAGAAAAATATTGACTCTGTAACTGTAATGTCATGATCTAAAACAAGTTCAATTATACAAATTCACTGAATTTTTCGTACTATAAGACGTTTGGCTCTTTTTATATCTTAGTCATTTCAATTGAATTCGTAACAATTTGAAATTATAAGGAGGATACGTATAGATGAAACAAGTATTTGTGACAATCGGCGATTTTATTAGCAGGCATGCGCGAGTGAACATTATGATTTTTCTAGCGCTAACTGTTATGTTTGCTTTGGGATTGCCCAAAATTCAAATGCAAATGGGTAACGAGGTGTTTATCAGTAAATCATCGAGTGTTTATAAGAATACAAAGATATACCAAAAGAATTTTGGTGGAGATTCATTATTTATTTTACTGTCGGGTGATAAAAATAAATTGGTTTCACACCACACAGCACAGGAAATTGATCAATTTATGCGCAAAGCCAATAGAATTGACAATATTACAGGTGGAACTAATTTCGTTAATGTGTTGAACTCTGAACTGAACAGTAAGCATGGATCTTTGGGTAGCTCTGAGTTAAGTAGTAACAGCAAGTTACAGAAAACCATTATGAATTCATTGACAGCTGACCAAAAGCAAAAAATACAAACTAGCATGCAAAATTCATTGACGACTAGCCAGAAAAAGCAAGTGGAGGCTTACTTGGAAAACTTATTAACAACCGAACAGAAGACGAAAATGGCGGACTTAGCAAGGAAAAATGCTGTAACAGGAACGAAAATGACCATCGAGCAGCAACAGGCAGAGCTGCAAAAATTACTGACTAAGCAGCAGAAGGATAAAGAACAGCAGTATGTGATGAGTTTGTTAAACCGTGAACAAAAGACGAAGTTACAAAAACAAATAATAGGATATCTGCCGGAAGTACAAAACATGAGCGATAAGCTGTTGCGGCAGATCATCTTTTCAGATCACGGAAAAGTTCCGTCACAGTTGAACATTTTGTTGCCTAAGAACGGAGAGCACGTATTACTGATTTTAAACACATCCAAGAACACAGATATGAATACGTATGTGAAACTGAACAGTGATATTCATAAGCTGGTGAAGAACAGTGACTTTGGTACAGGAGTTAGTGTTAAAGTAGCAGGTACTCCAGCTATTTTGGGGCAAATTAAAACGAGTGTAATGACTACTATGGAACTTATGCTGGTTTTAGCGGTTGTCGTCATGATTATTGTATTATTTGTTGTGTTTCCGGTACGGCGGCGGTTGCTGGCCTTAGGCTTTGTACTGATTGGCTTAATCTGGACTTTTGGTTTAATGGGATGGTTAGGGATTCCAATTACACTTGCAACCATGGCGACTTTACCAATTATCATCGGTTTGGGAACCGACTTCGGGGTACAGTTCCATAACCGCTACGAAGAAGAATATTCAAAGGAAGCTAATGTCCATCTTGCCATAACGCGGGCAATTTCCAATATCGGGCCTGCCGTCGGAATTGCGGTTTTGATTATGGCTCTAAGCTTTCTAACGATGTTTTTATCGAAAGCGCCAATGATGCAGCAGTTTGGATTAACCTTAGCTATCGGTGTTGTTTGCTGTTATTCGGTTGACTTAGTCATGATGTTCTCCACGTTCCGATTATTAGACAGAAAAGAAAAGCAAATTAAGAAAAGCAAAACGGATGAGTCGCTGTTATCACGTTTCTTAAGTCAATATACTAGTTGGGTTGGGAAAGTTTCTATTCCGATATTGGTTGCGGCGGTCATTTTAGCAGGCCTTAGTTTTTCTGCAGAAAGCTCCATCCCAACTGAGACCAATATTCAGAAGCTTATTCCGCAAAGCTTGCCTGCATTGAAAAACACTAAATATTTGCAAAGTGTTGTTGGGTCTACCACCTACATTACTTATTTGGTTGAGGCTGAAGACGTCACTAAACCGGAAGTAGTGAAGTGGATGGATCAGTTTGGTAAGAAGGAAAATAAGAAATATCAAGATGTAGAGGGCGTTACAAGCTTAGCAACAACGCTGAGAACAATAAATAATGGTAATTTGCCTGTCGAGAAGAATGACCTTAAGAATAAAGTGAATGACATGCCTGAATTGATGAAAACAACGCTGATTAGTAAAAATCATCAATACGCTACCATCCAGTTTAAAATTAACAAAGACTTATCCACAGACGAACAGTTGAAATTAATGAACAAGATTACTAAAGATGTCAATACTCCAAAAGGTGTTACAGCAAATCCAGCCGGCGCCCAGGTCATGATGCTGCAGGGAATCAATAATATTGGGTCGAACCATGGACTTATGATCGGCGCGGGTTTAGCCATCATTTTTGTCGGACTGTTGCTGGTCTACAGGCGTTTTAAGCACGCTGTTTACCCATTGGTACCAATTGCTTTGGTACTTGGTTTCTCACCGGGAACTTTAAAGCTTCTCAACATTTCGTACAATCCGCTTACAACAGCGTTAAGTTCTCTTGTATTAGGGATTGGTACTGAGTTTACCATTTTGATAATGGAGCGATACCGTGAAGAAGAAGCAAAAGGACATAGTGCAGGTGAAGCCATTAAGGTGGCTATTTCCAAAGTTGGTCAAGCCATAACGGCTTCAGGATTAACAGTAATTGGCGGCTTTTCCGTTCTCATCTTTGTAAGTTTCCCGGTCCTTAAAACATTTGGGATCACAACGGTTATTGACACGGCATATTCCCTGATTAGTGCATTAACCATTTTGCCGTCTTTGATTCTGTTATTCCGGAGAAGAGAATATAAGAAACAAATAGGATTAGTCCATGAAAACAGTTAGTGTAAAGAACATATAACACAAAGAGGCTGTCTCATAATGAACTGAACTGCACCCTGTCAAGTAGACAGTTACAAAAAAATAAAATTATACATTGAAAAAATGATTATTCACCGTCTATAAGAGAAATCGGCGAAAAAAATTAATGAATTTTTTAGTTTAAACGAGTGTGCAGACACGAACACGAAAATTCTTTTTAAACACTAATTTTAATATAC
>NZ_BKZP01000058.1 GCF_008974185.1 Weizmannia acidilactici | reverse complement strand
ACTATCAATATTAAGAGTGATTGATTGGCTCATACCTTTTTCTTTATCAATGTTAATTGTCGCTCCTGTTAAAGGAAGTGCCTTATGAAGAGTATAATTTCTTAATTCTTGAACGAATTTTGACACTGGTACATTACTGAAATGTTCCTCTATTTTTTCATTGTAATCATTTTCGAATTCTGTTCCTTCGTATTCCTCTTGGTAAAATATACGAGTATGATCTACTAAGGATTTAACCGAAACAAGAAAATTATGAAGTAATCTAGTTATTTCACCCAAAAAAGCATTAAATGATTCTCTGTTATCACGTACCATCAATTGTAGCGCTAAATCCTGATCGCTTTCATATTTAGAAAGGAGTTTATTTAATTCTTCATAATTTCTTCGAAAAACTGTATAACTAAGTTGTAAATTATCTATTTTATTAATAATTCTCCATCCTTCACTCGACTCTATTTCTTGTATCCCTTTCATATATCATCCATCAATTATTTCCTCCTTTTCATCGAAAATACTCGACAGAAAAGGAGATTATCCTTCTTTTGACCTACTGCACTGTTGTATCAGGGCTGGTTGTTGAATTCTCGGCAGGAATCGAACTTATAGTACAAAAAGCTTGATATATAAAGCTTTAGAAGCATTTTAAAAAACCTTGATGCAAAATAAATGCAAAATTATTTTGCCTCTGCAAAAGTGAGTATCTGGATATTTATCCCGGCCAGCCACTTTTGCAGTTTTTTTGACAAAATTTTTGCGGAACCGCTTTTCCAATTTACATGATAATGATAATATATAAGCAAAAAAGTATTAGGGGGATTTTATTTTGCTATTAAAAATTTTAGGGTGGTTAGTAATTATTTTTAGTGCGTTTATAATATTAGCGCTATTAAAAAATTCAAGATTGGTTTAATCATTGTGTTTTTATTGGTCATTGGATTTGTCGGCTATCCATTGACAAAGGCGGGATCCGGTAGTAAACATGCTGCTGCTCATCCAAAAACACTAAAACAAAAGATAACTTTATCCTTGCGCTCCTCCGCCCGTTCCTTTATTCGAAATCTGGCAACGGAAGAAGATTTAAAGGAACTCGAAAAACTGATTGTGGAAAGAAGAAACAATTCTTAAAGAACTGTTTGTCTACACATCCCGAAATTTTTTCGGGATTTTTTTATTTTATTTGCAAAAAAACGCTCTGGAATATTAACAGAAAGATAAAGAAATGAACTAAAGGAGGAAACGGAAATGTTCAAAACGAAAAATGAGCGGATGATTCCACGATAGTAAAGCCGCTTGGCAGTTGTGCGATGCAAAGGAATACTTTGTCAAGCACAGTATTTTCAAGAAACATGGTATTTTCATAGATTTCGTCAACTTTTTCTTGCGTCACTCTGATTTCGCTCATTTGTCATCCCCTAATACAACCGGTCCGTATCCTTGAATGGGACCTTCGGCAGAAACAAATGCGTTTCCGTTCCCATCGTAAGTACGATTCACGAATTTTTCAGGCTCGTATTTTTTGAAATAGCTCAATTCACTAAGTGGAACGAAAGCGAGTGTTACACCAAATTTCATGAAGTACACACCGATTTCATCAACTGTGACACTTGTCACTTCGTCAACTTCAAATCCCCCATCTTTGGTTTTCACATCGTATTTCATGCCTTATCCCTCATTCTTCGTTTTATAGACAAAATAAAAAGCACCCACTAATTTGGATGCTTATTTTATCTATTCAATTTGTTCAGATACCACAAAGATGATTCCTTTAACTTGATATTTCATAGCTTGCCTATTTTGAGTATATAGGAATATTCACATTGCTTGTATATCTTTAATCTGATCCAATGTGAAAGTAAATCCATATCCTTTAGTCGTATTTTGTTGATCTTTTGGTATTAAATCAACATTTTCAATTAAATTATCATCATCTAATTCTGGAACATAATTAGTAAGAAAGCCTTCATACCGTTTTCCGTTACTATCGGTTAGTATTACTTGCTTCTCCAAATATGGCTTTATTTGCATAAGTTTCAAAATCAACCATCTCCCTTTGTCGGGAAAATATGGACTCCTGTCTTTGAATACCGTATATCAAACACACTGGTTAAAATATGATTTCCTTCTATATCTACATAATACCCTATTTTTTGTTCGTTGTTAAGAATTGTTTCTTTATTAGCGAACTTTAAACCATTCAACCATATTCTTCCTGTTCCAGCATATTTTTTTACTAATTTTTGAGCTTCTTCTTGTGAAATTATAATGTAACTCAGACCATGAATTCCTTTTTTCTCCAGTTTATTTTTATATGCTTCATATGATGGATTACCGTAAATGTGCCGTGCTTGTTTTTCGGGATTAATATTAGTTGTAATTACTCCATTTTTAATTTTATTTCTAATCTCTTTTTTTACTTGTCAATTGTTGATATGTTTCTTCCGCGTTCCGTTTAGTCATTAAACCTATTTGTTCCCGGTCATACCGACGTGTCCTGCCAGTGTCGTTGATAAACGCCCGCATATCCGCCTGCTGTTCTCGTACTTTCTGTTTTGCTTTCAGCGCACCTTCTTTATCGCCAATTTCCTCCATCATCATCTGTTCACGCTTAGCCGCTCTAATTCTGCGTTCTAGCGCTCGCTGTTTCTGCGATTCAATATATGCCTGTTTATTTTTCTCGTGGTCAACCAGATGATAAGTCTTCTTGCTTACCCCATCAATGTACGGAAAAATTTCATGACGGCAATTGATGCCGAGCAATCCACCGGGTGTACCGTAACCGGTTTTGCTCAGTGGCGGAAACTTGTTGCTCTTTCCTGAGATCGAAAAAATATGCCCTTGAAATGGTTCATGTGACGGCCGGCTGCCCATGTGCGAACTGACTTCAACCAGGTCAACGCCGTATTCTTGAGCACGGCCCAACTGCATTTCGTTGGCGACATTTCCTACCAATGTCCTTACTACCATGTTCATATACGCTTCTGTGCTCCATTGCCTTCCCGCCTTATCAACCAGTGCCGGAATACCTTTTTCTGCCCATTGCTTTGCGGCGTCTGACATGGTCTGAAATGGCGTTTGTGCGCCCGTCAATGTCTTTCCTACCGTTGTGCTTAAAATATTGATATAAGCCTGCTGTGACTGCTGCAGCATGGTTGTATTGACCATGTTAAAGGTTTGTTTTGCCTGCGCCTGAAATGCGGATAAGATATTTTCAAGCGATTTGCTATTTTCCAATGCACCCGGCGGTTCAACAAGTTTCCCTTGTCTCACTGCTTCTTGCAAGTCGTTTTCAAACTCTCCTGCTGCCAAGTAGCCAGCTTCTTTCAGGGCCTTTGATATCTCATCAATGGCTTTGCCGCTATTCTTCGCAATCGTAATGATATTGGCTTGTATGAGTGCTCCAAGCAAACCTAGCTGCTGCGCCTGCCATGTGTGAATGTTTTCCGGCGTGAGCAAAGATTGATTCTTTTTAAGGCACTTAGCGACATTCAAAAAGATTTGTTCTTCGATTGCCAAATACACCTCTATGGTCGGTACTGAAATTTGCTGTTGCTTGAGTGGATCCATGATTATCAACACTCATTGATTGTGCGATATAAATTTTCATACGAACAAACAATGTTTGAGAATTCTGTCAAGTTCTCATTATCAATACGTTGGCTTGCTTTTTGCTTTATTAAGTCGCCAATAGCCTCTAACACTTCTTGAGCCTCTTCTTCTAATTGCTTTTTGCTTTTCATAGTTATCCACCACCTTCTTGATTAGTACCGAACAGATCTATCGCCGCAGCCGTCGCTGTTGCGGATTCCTGCTGGATTTCCTCAAGCCATTTACGCGCTTCTTCTTCTGGTAAGTCGAAAATGCGCATGATCGCTTTCACCTTCGGCATGAGACCCTGTGCTACCAATCCGCTGTAATAAGTCGCGTTTGCCTGCCTGTCTTCTGCAATCGAGTCGTCAAAGTCGACTGTCACTTCGATTTTTGGCATGGCCGGAAGTTCTCCATAAACCACAAGCAGCTGCAGAATGACCTCAATCAGTTCCTTTATGCCTGCTTCAATCAGTGTTTCATGGCTGTTTTTCATCCGGAATGTTTTACTGTTCTCGGAGATTACTTGCGTTGCCGTTTGTACGCTGGCCCCGCCTGTAAAAGCCGTAATACATCATATTACAAAATGGAACGTGAACAACCACCTTACGAATATGAATACAAACCTGTTTTCAAAAAGGAAATTGCTGCTGCAAAAAGGGGTGCAACTGGATGTTCAGTTTTTCTATTAGCTATTATTATTTTAACATCAATACCAATTATTTTTTTTAGGGGGGATTTACAACGCAAACCACAAACTGGACCGTGATAAAGATGGCATTGCTTGTGAGGAGATAAGGAAGCCCCCCCCCGTGGGCTTTTCCTTAAACCATTATGAAAGCAGATGATAAAGTGGATTTTAATACAATAAATGAACTAATATCCTGCTTAAAAAGAATCATAGAAAAAAATAATCCAATCGAACTCCCTTAAAAAGGGGATTATAAAAAAATAGAACTGAAAAGTAGCTCTTTTTATTTCTGGGTTGATACCAATCGAAAAGGCAGGAAAAAGCTGCAATGTACTTTCCAATTAAGGGAGCAACAACATAAGGAAAGCCCTCTACTGAGACTAGATATTATTGTACAAGATCACCCGAATCCACCAGGCTACTTTCCTCTGGCAAATCAGGTGATACCGTGCCCTCATTTACATATTGCGCATCCTGATTACGGAGACAGTATTGCATATCCCCTAGATGACAATTATGCTAAAATGTATCTGACGGAAGAAGAATTGAAAGAAATTACTGTTATTTTGAGGAAGTTTTTAGAAAGATGTAATGTCGGGAATATTAATGACTATAATTATGAATATCAGGCAGAATTATTTTAGCGAACTGGAGGTGTGTATCAATGATTGATGAGTTACTAAGAACATACAATGAATGGAATCAAAAGAAAATTGCATTTGAGAATTTTGATTCATTTATTGCTATCACTACTCCTTTTGTTGATATGCACCACGATTATATTCAGTTATTTTTATCTAAGGAAAAAAATCAGTACATCATATCTGACGATGGCTACACTATAAATGAACTGAGCATACTCGGCGTTGATATTAAGAGTTCAAAAAAAAAAGAAAAGAATTTTTTAATATTACATTGAAAACATTTGGAGTTAATTTTAATCCTAATACTGAAGAACTTTTTTCTACTTTTGACAATGTGAATGACTATCCAGAAGCGCAACATCGATTAATTCAATGTGTCTTAAGAATTTCAGATATGCTTTTAACTTCAAGAAACACCGTCATCAGCATTTTTACAGAAGAAATATCAAACTTCTTCTTAGAAAATGGTGTTTTCTTTAGCGAAGGCCCAAGCTATGTAGGAATTTCAGGAAAAACAAACCACTTTGATTTTGCTCTCCCACGATCTAAAACAAGGAATGAAAAATTAATAAAAGCAATTAATTCTCCTTCTGGCGATAGCTATGTTGAACCATTGTTCTCATGGCTTGATATTAAAGATGCTAGGAAAAATTCTGAATTACTGATCATTGCCAATGACACCAATAAACCACTGTCAGATAGTTTTTTAGGTCCTTTTAAAAACTATTCTGTAGATGTTTTGGAATGGTCAAAAAGGCAAGAATGGGTAACAAATTTAAAGGTCATATAAATTCAAAAGTGAAAATTTTACATGCCCCTCGAGGGCTTTTTCTTAGAACTTTAAACAGAACATACATTCCAAGAACAAATATTCTTTAAAGGGGGGTAAGTTCGATGGAAGACAAAAACAAAAAAGATCCAGAGCAAAAAACCGCACCAATCCCCGTATTGTCAAAAATACATATTGTAAACGGCCGTATGATTGCCTTGGCGGAAAGAGTAGTTGATACGCCGGTCTAATTGCTTGAAGAGGAGGATCACATTTAAAATTAATATGTATTTCTATCCCTATTGACCAATACTACAGAATTTTAAATGCTGATCATGTGGTCAAAAAATGTGGTCGAAAGGAGATTGGTTATGGCTTACTTTCAAAAGGTGCCGGCTAAAAATAAACAGGGTTACAAATGGAAATGCACTGAGGATGGGCCACGTGATCCTATAACAGGAAAACGTAGACAAGTAACCAGAAGAGCAGATACAAAAAAAGAAGCACAGCAAAAAGTAAATGAAGCAATGGAAGAACTTAAGCGCAAGGATAAATTGGAAGTCGATGAAGATACCTTGAATATAACTGTATCTGATTTATTTAAACGTTGGTTCGAACTTATAATGAAAAGGAAAATCAAAGAAACCACGCTTCGCGAGTACAATAATGCCGTCAATTTTCGAATAATTCCTGTATTAGGAAACTATAAGGTAATACAACTCACACCTATTTTGCTTCAAAAATTCATAAACGACCTGTCAGATGAAGGCTTGTCATCTCGATATGTTGAATACATCAACACTATTTTGTATGGTTGCTTAGAAACAGCAAGGAAATGGAAAATCATTAATTCAAATCCATTAATTGACGTTGAAAGACCGCGGCCGAGAAGATCAGAACAAAAAACATGGTCATTAAATGAAATGAATCAATTCTTAGAGGTTGCAAAAATTTATGATCTAAGAACATTCGCGATAGTAAGTACAGCTTTAAAAACAGGGGCTAGGCGTGGGGAAATACTTGCACTACAATGGTCAGATATAAACTTTGAAGAACAAACAATAAAAATAGAAAAAACTTTGATTTACGATAAAGATGGCTATCGCTTCGGTACTCCAAAGTCCGAAGCATCAAATCGAGTAATAAAAGTTGGGGAATCACTGATTAAAGATTTAAAGGAATGGAAAGTCCAGCAAACAAAAATAAAAATGGCGTTTAGAAACAGTTATAATGATGAACTTAATCTTGTCTTTACTACAAAATTAGGTAAGCCTGTCTTTCCGAGATCCTTAACATCTGATTTTAATAAAATAATCAAATTAGCCAACGTTACCAAGATAAGGTTCCACGACCTAAGACATACACATGCAACAATATGTCTTGAGTCAGGAATGCCTCTAAAAGAACTGCAAGTAAGATTGGGACACAGCAGCATAAAAACCACCGGAGACGTCTATGCACATGTGACCGAAAAAATGGCTGAAAAATCCGTTGATCTATTTGAAAAATACATTACAAAATATAAATTGGCAAGGTATGTGGTCAAAATGTGGTCAATGTGAACATACCTTGCCTTCAAACCCTTTTATTTCAAGGATAAAGGCACGACACACTCCACATGTGTAGAATGCTGACTGTAGATAATTCATATCGAGAGAAGTGGAATTCACCTGATACAAAGTTTGATATTTTTCCCAGTGATTTACCCTGAAAATTAACATA
>NZ_BKZP01000057.1 GCF_008974185.1 Weizmannia acidilactici | reverse complement strand
TTTATAAGCTCATTATAACAACCAAGGTAGTCACAATATGGGCACCTAAAAAATTTTTCACTTATCTCCATTTAATGCATTGAAATAAACAACAATTTTTTGTGGAAAAATATTGTATTTCACACTAAAAAGCCTTAATGCAATAAATGTAAACGCACCAAAACCAACTTCCATAACGCCTGTTCATTTGGCATTAAGAAGTGGTCTTTCTTTTTTCACCCGGATGGATCTACTGGCAAGCTTTGTGATCTCCGGAGATGTCCATGCCAATTGGGCTTCCAATATTTTAAGTGATTTTAACGATGCCCGGTCAAAACTTCTCGGAGTTGAGTTTATCGGGACGTCCATTGCATCGGGCGGCAACGGAGCGTATAAACGTGCAGATACGGATAAAATTTTAGGATTGAACCAGCATATTAAGTTTTTTAACGATTATCGCGGATATGTGAGGTGCACTGTAACGCCGGAACAGTGGCGGGCAGATTACCGAGTTGTGCCTTATGTAACCATTCCTGGTGCGGATATGACGACGAGGGCATCGTTCGTTTATAAAAAATGTGCCGACGGATTGGTAGAAGTATCCACGGCTGAAGTGGCAGGCGGCCGCAAAAGGTCTTCTGAAACGGAGGAAGACCGGATACGCGCACACGAACGGGCCCATGAAATCCAAAATGGAACGGAAAAAAGAAAAGCAGCCGATTAAATAAAAGGGGGTGTTCTTATGTTTCAAAATGTCGGCATATCGGGATTAATTATTATTTTAATTATTACACTTATCATATTCGGGCCGTCCAAGCTACCCGAAATCGGCAGGGCCGTCGGAAATACATTAAAGGAATTCAAAAATTCGACAAAAGATTTGGTGCCTTCTGCTGAACAGGAGGAAAAAAAGCCGAAGAATATGTAAGTGTGCTTTAAAATGGGGTGATTGAATTGATGCCGTTAATGGGGCATCTGGAGGAATTACGAAAAAGGATTCTTTTGGTTGCTGCAGTTTTTGCCACTTTTTTCATTCTTGCCATGTGCTTTGTCCAAACGATTTACCGCTGGCTTCTTCGCGGTTTTGACGGCCATTTAGCGGTGCTGGGTCCCGGGGATATCACTGCATGATTGCCGGGGCCACAACAATCGGCCTGACAATACCTTTTGCCGCCTTCCAGATCTGGCAGATTGTAAAATCGGCTTTAACGCCAGAAGAGCACCGCAAAGCCTATTATTTATCCCGGCGTTTTTATCTTTTTTGCGGGCGGCATTGCATTCGGCTATTTTCTCGTTTATCCCGCCATTTTTCATTTCCTGGTAAAATTATCAGGTCAACAGTTTGAACTGCTGTTTACTCCCGGGAATTATTTTAAATTTTTGCTGAAACTGACGGTTCCATTCGGGTTTTTATTTGAATTTCCGCTCATCATCATGTTTTTAACTTCCATTCATATCGTCACGGCACAGCAGTTAAGAAAAAGCAGAAAGGTATTGTACTTTATTCTCGTGACTGTTTCGGTTGTGCTGACGCCGCCAGATTTTATTTCTGATTTTCTTGTTTCGATCGTGCTGCTGGTACTTTTTGAACTGGGCGTGCTGCTATCCGCATATGCAGGCAGGAAAAAGCAGGTCGCCGCATCATAAAGAAAGCCCCGCTTGCAAATTGAAGCAGCGGGGTTTTGGGTGTTCTGTTACATACTCAACAATTCCCTGATCTCCTGCTCGCTCAGGCTATTCAGCATCGTTTCGCCCGGCTGGATGACTTTTTCGATCAATTCTTTCTTTTTCTGCTGGAGTTCGTAAATTTTTTCTTCGATCGTGCCGCGGGCCATCAGGCGGATAATCTGGACGACGTTTTTCTGGCCGATGCGGTGTGCGCGGCCGGCGGCTTGTTCTTCCACCGCCGGGTTCCACCATAAGTCATACAGTACAACGGTATCCGCGCCAGTCAGATTCAATCCGGTGCCGCCTGCCTTAAGCGAAATTAAAAATACATTTTTTTCTCCGCCGTTAAAACGGTCGGCCATTTCGACCCTGTCGCGCGACGGCGTCTGCCCGTCCAGATAGAAAGAATCAATGCCCTCTTCTTCAAGCCGCGCCCGGATCAGCTGCAGCATGCTGGAAAACTGTGAGAAAATCAGCAGACGCTTTCCGTTTTCGATCGCAGTTTGCGTCAGCTCGACCAGCTGCTCCAATTTTCCCGATTCGCCCCGATAATTTTCCACAAAAAGGGACGGGTGGCAGCACAATTGCCGCAGCCGGGTAAGCCCGGCCAAAATTTTGATCCGGTTCCGGTTAAAATCGCCTTCCGCAAGCGTTTTCTCCGTTTTCTGCCGGATCCTTTCCAAATAAGCCAAGTACAATTCTTTCTGCGGTTTTGTAAGTTCCGACAAATGGTTCGTCTCAATTTTATCCGGCAGCACTTTCAATACATCTTTTTTCACGCGGCGCAAAATGAACGGGCGCACCATGCGGGCAATCTTTTCCTGTTCCATTTTCCGGAACTCGGCCTGCGGCGGGAAAAAACCCGGCAGAACGGCCTGGAAAATGGACCACAGTTCATCTATCGAGTTTTCAATCGGTGTGCCGCTTAACGCAAACCTTTTGGCCGCCTGCACGCTCCGTACCGCCGCGGCTGTTTTCGTCGCATAGTTTTTAATCGCCTGCACCTCATCCAAAATCATCGTATCAAATTTGATTTTTTCATAGTTCTCAATATCTTGTCGAAGCGTCGGATAAGATGTAATCAGCACATCCGGCAACCCGCCATTTTCGAAAAACGCTTTACGCTCGGACGGCGTTCCGATCATAACTTCTGCTTTAAGGCCGGGCGCAAATTTTTCAATCTCACTCTTCCAGTTGTAAACGAGGGAAGCCGGCGCCACAACCAGAAACGGCGCCTCATCCGGGTTGGTCTCTTTTTCCGATAGAAGATAAGAAATGCTCTGCAACGTTTTTCCGAGCCCCATATCGTCTGCTAAAATGCCGCCGAGCCGGTAATGGGCAAGCGACTTAAACCACTGGAATCCCGTTACCTGGTAATCCCGCATTTTCGCCTTCAAGCCCTTAGGCAGTTCAAAATCCATATCTTCAGGGTTCTTCAGATGCTGTATAAGTTTCCGGAAAGCTTTCCCGAATTTCACGGCATGTTTATCCCTCGTTTTCATCAGCTCATCAACCTGCAGGCTGCGGTAGAGCGGAACTTTTAAGCTGCCATGGCGGAGCTCTCTGGACGGGATATTCAGTTCTCCGAGCAATTGCCCTATATGTTCAAATTCTTCACTTTCCAAGGAAACAAAAGCTCCGTTCGGCAGGCGGTAATACCGCTTTTTCTCCACAACGGACCGGAGCACATTCCGGATTTCCTCTTCATCAATCCCGTCCATGTCAAAATTGACTTCTAGAAAATTTCCGTCCGATTCAATATCCACCGATGTGACCGGCGTATACCGGTTCATTTGGAAATACGTTTTGATTCTGCCCGCGATATACACTTCGGCCGCTTCTTCGAGTTTCGGCAGAATATCAACAATAAATTCGTACAATGCTTCTTCATCGTCATCCAAATATAACTGTTTTCCGTTGTATTTCAGCGGAGACCGTTCAATGAGCGTCATGATTTCCTGCTCTTTTTCAAGGTCACGCAGTAAAATTACATCTTGATCCGATGCTTCTTTCCGGACAAACGGATCGATCACGCGGGTGCCGTAATGGTGTTCAATCCGCAATGTAATCCGGCCGTCTTCCTCGTCCATAAAAATTTTGGTATGGAGTTTCGGCTGCACCAACCGGCCTTGGATTGTATCTGCGATTTTCACTTTGCCGATGCGTTTCAGGCCCGGGAGAACATTAGATAGGAACGGGCTGAGCTGTTCTTTTTCAATTGCAACATCATCTCCGCCGCCAGCATTAAATTCCACCAGTTCTTTTAAAAGCCTGAGCTGCTCAGCGGCCGTTTCATAAAAGATCCCTTCATAAAACACGAGCCCGTACTCCCCAAATAAAATGATGTCTCCGAGGCTCTCAAGGTGAAGCGAAAATCCGTTTTGCCCCTCCGCCCCCTCGTCCAGCTCGAAAGAAAGCGGAAGTTCATTCGCTGGCCGGACAACAATCGGGCTGTACACATCAAGTCCGTCTTCAAACTTGCATTCCCGCCCCGAGAGCTTTTGCACCAGTTGTCTCGCCATAAACGGCGGGACGACAAGTTCCCTGTCCCGGTTCGGTGAATAGCGCCATTGATCAATGGAAGACTCATATAATTGTTGGGTGGAAAACATCTCAAGCAGCATGTCCACAATTTCTTTGTCTTCTTTGGCAAAATAATATTCTTCAGGATCGTATGTGAATTTTTTTGTAAATTCATGCGGGAGTCCGCGGCCGACTTTCCCGAGGAAATCTTTCATGCTTCGGACCACATACGTCCGTTCGGGTCCGACTTTGATTTCAATCGTTAAATAGAAACGACGGTTTAAGTAAAATATCTGCGTCGGCTTTAAAATGTATTCCACACGCAGCTGCCTTTTGGCCGTACGTTGGCTCGTCTCCACCCGGATTTGTTGGAGGCCGGAGAAAATATCCATAAATTTTTCAGCCTTCTCCCGCTTCCGCATTTCCAGGAAATCCTCTATAACGGGCCAGCTATTTTCACGCTTATCCGCGATTGCGATCATGGCTGCAACTTCATGCTTGCATTCGCCGTATTGCAAAAAAGCCGGACAGCTGCATTCGGGATAAAACATGCCATCTTCAAAAGTAATACTGACATCATATGGCTCGCTTCCGTTTACGGTTGCAGTCCATCTGTCAAAAAGATCATCAAATTCCAAATTTTTCACACGGCCCTGCTGGTAATAAGACATGCCCCGGCGGTAAACAGCACTCGAGTGCATTCCTTTTATGTCCTGCATTGAAAGCGAAAATTCGTCCAACATCATTCATCCTATTCTCCAATTAATCCATAACTTTTATTATACATGATCCGTGATGCAAATACATTTTTGGCCTCAGGTTCAATCGTTTGTATGAGAGATTAAGTTATTTTAAAATAAAAGCGGATTATGACAAAAACGAGGAGGAGTCATCATGGTAAAAACATTTTCGCCCCGGAAAGCGCAGTATGAGATTGACCCCGTTTATCTAGAAAGATGGTCGCCGCGTTCGTTTTTGGAAAAAGAAGTACCGGAAGATGTGCTGATGAGCTTGTTTGAGGCGGCTCGTTGGGCGCCGTCCGCTTTCAACCACCAGCCGTGGCGTTTTATCATTGCCCGCACGAAGGAAGACAGGGAAAAATTTATGTCCTTCATCGGTGAATTTAACAAGACTTGGTGTAAGACCGTTCCCTCTTTTGCGCTCGTTATATCGAAAACGGAAAGCGATACCGGCCCGATCCGTTCGCATGCTTTTGATGCTGGCGCCGCATGGGGCTACCTGTCGCTCGAAGCGGTGAGAAAGGGGCTCGCAACCCATCCGATGACCGGTTTTGATTTTGAAAAGGCTCGTGAAGTTCTAAACATTCCGGAAGATTATGCAATCGACGCGCTCATTGCCATCGGCTACCAGGGGGAAAAAGATGCACTGCCGGTCGCATTGCAGGAAAGGGAAACCCCGTCCGATCGCAGGCCGGTGAAAGAATCGGTATTTGAAGGAAGCTTCGGGAAGACAATTAATTGATGCGGAAAGGGCGGCCTGTGCGCCGCCCCTTATTCCAGAACAGGCACTGTAAAAATTTCTTTTCCGTTAATGGAAGCACTGTGCAAAATAGAGACCGGAATCCGGTCATCTTTAAAATAAGTGCCCCTACTTTCGTACTTGCCGTTTTTTAATATATAAACGTCAATCACTTCATTGAACGGGTCCACGAGCCAGTATTCCCACACGCCGACTCTTTGATAGCGGTAAAATTTGTCCACGCGGTCTTTCTTAACAGTTGCAGGTGAAAGCACTTCCGCGATTAAATCAGGGACGCCCACGATCCTTGTTTCGCTGATTTTATAATGGGCGCTGACAATTGCCAGATCCGGCTGCACCCATTCTTTCACCTCATCAAGAGCGATAAAGCCGCTACATAAACAGACATCGACAGAATAGGAGAAAACCCGCAATGAGGAGCCCCTAAGCCGGGCCGCAAAAGCATTTTTGAGCCTTCTGGCGACTTCCTGATGACGTGGTTCGGGGGAAGATGGCATGATAAAAACCTGCCCGTTTATCACTTCAAAATGGTTATCTTTTCCTATGGACATATAATCTGCATACGTGAAATGGTCGTTCAATGCTGCCGTTGCCATAAGCCCACCACCTATTTTAAAATCGATTGAAAACGATTACTCTCTATAGAGATTATACCATCCCTGCCAGCATCAGCTCCTTGACATATTATTGACAGTTTAGAACAAGTATTCAAATACTTGCTACCCTGATACCCGTATATTATTCAGCAAGCCATTCACTGATTTCCTGCGATTTCCCGCTGATTTTTTTATATTCCTTCGTTTCCGCCTATTTCTTTTCCAGAAGTAGTACAGAACGGTTCAGATCCCCCGGTGATTGAGATTTTTCTTAATTTGAGTATTATCTCGTATATTTAACGTTAAAAGTTGGATTTTCCCGATTTACGACACCGGGTCTGTTCACAAATGTGAAAAATATCACAAATTCTTGACAACCTTCAAAAGACTATTGTATCCCACTTGTAAATGTTGTATTCTAATAATGTGATATATGTGAAATGTTTCACAATATATTTATTAACATGATTTGGGACTTTTAAAATTCCTTATTTGAGGAGATGAGTAATCATGAAATGGTATCATGATTCTAAAATCAGTATCATTTGGGCAATTTTAAGAATTTGGCTCGGCATCCAATGGCTTGAAGCCGGCTTTCATAAACTAACAGGCGGTTTTGACGCTTCCGGATTTTTAAAAGGCGCATTGGCGAAAACCGCGGGTGAAAATCCTGCTGTTCAGGGCTGGTATGCTTCGTTCATCAGCCATTTCGCTCTCCCAAATGTTGACGTATTTAATGTGCTTGTTCCTTGGGGCGAAATGTTGGTCGGCCTTGGCCTCATCTTAGGATTGGCCACCATTCCGGCTTTACTTGCAGGTGCATTTATGAACCTGAACTTTATGCTTGCCGGCACAACGAGTACGAACCCGATCCTTTACACCGTTGCAATGATTCTGTTGTTTACAGGCAGCGCTTCTTATGTCTGGGGTCTGGATCATCTCGCTGTACCTGCAGTAAAAAAATACTTCCAAAAACAGCATAAACCGCAACCGGGAAAAGGTGCCGCCCATTAAACAACTCCATCCTTTCAAGGCAAACATGTCCATGTTTGCCTTTTTTATTTGTGAAAACCCCCGTTTAAATGCGCCTGTACAGGGAAAAGTACGAACATATGACAATGAAAGGGATGTGGTGATGATATGGATAGAAAAAAACTTGCCATGGCAACTGTCGCTTTGGGTGTCGTTTATCTGATGAGAAATAAAAGATCACGCAGTAAATTAATGGCACAGCTTACAGACTTTGTTGCACCGAAAAAATA
>NZ_BKZP01000056.1 GCF_008974185.1 Weizmannia acidilactici | reverse complement strand
AACTTATAAAAATTGAAGTTTCGGTATTTAGCTGTTATTTACTTGGAATTTTCCCTCCTCACTCCCTCACCCCCCTCAAACCCTTGCGGCTCTAAGCTCCACGCCCCCTTTTTTCCTTCTTTCTTCTGTTATTAAGTTCTTCCCTCAAAGGCCCATCTTTCCTCCAATATCCCCTCTTTTTTCCGCTCTGGCTTGTATCGAATATTCTGCAAATGTAAAAAAATTCGTACCGAACAGAGAAAAGAATCAAGAGAAAATAATGGAAAAAATGATTAAAAACTATTGAAAGAGACATGGAATCATATTGAATTTGATATTGTGAAGATACCAACTGGAACAGTGTTGGACACCCCGTAAACCCACTATTGACAAGGGATTGAGGAATTATTGGACAAAACAAAAAGACTGGACCACTATTGGATCCAGCCTGAATTGGTATTGATTTAACGATTGAATAAATAATTGTCTGCCCGTTCTTTTCTCCCCACGCTCTTTTCTCTAATGTACCGACTATTTAACAGCAGGTACCAACTTTTTAGCATGGGTACGGACTTTTTAGCAGGGAGATAAAACTTGGCTTTCCCCAGGCCTTTTTTTATTCAACTGTAACCGATTTGGCTAAATTCCTCGGTTTATCGACGTCGCAGCCGCGGTGCAGGGCCGCATAATAAGCAAGCAGCTGCAACGGTATAACAGAGATAAGAGGTGTTAACAGTTCGTGTACTTTCGGAATGATGAAACGGTCGCCTTCCTCGTTCAAGCCTTTCATGGAAATGATGCAAGGGTTGGCGCCGCGGGCAATGACTTCTTTCACATTACCGCGGATGCTCCAGTTGACATCTTTTTGCGTTGCGAGGGCGACAACCGGTGTACCTTCCTCAATCAGCGCAATCGTGCCATGCTTCAGCTCGCCCCCTGCAAATCCTTCCGCTTGAATATAAGAGATTTCTTTGAGCTTCAACGCGCCTTCAAGGCAGACAAAATAATCGAGCGAACGACCGATGAAGAAGCAGTTACGCGTCACGGTCAAATAATCATATGCCATTTGTTCGACTTCTTCTTTTGACCCGCACAGCACTTCCATCGCATTTGCAACAAGGCCAAGCTCATGGACGAGGTTAAAATCTTCGCTGTAGCCGCGCGATTTCGCTGCCACATCGGCAAGGATCGCCAGGACAGCAATCTGGGCGGTATACGCCTTTGTCGATGCCACCGCAATTTCAGGTCCGGCATGAAGCAGCAAAGTATAGTCCGCTTCACGGGACAAAGTTGATCCTGGTACATTGGTTATTGTCAGCGCCTTGTAGCCCATTTCTTTGACTTTCACAAGCACAGCGCGGCTGTCAGCTGTTTCGCCGCTTTGCGAAATGAAAATAAACAGCGGTTTTTCCGAAAGCAACGGCATATTATATACAAATTCGCTCGATACATGGACTTCAACCGGGATTTTTGCGAGTTTTTCAATCAGCTGCTTCCCGACAAGGCCGGCATGATAACTTGTACCGCAGGCAATGATATAAAGCCGGTCCGCCTGCGTTACGGCATCAATAATTTGGCTGTAGATGGAAAGCCTGCCATCAATATCCTGATACGCCTGGATAATTTTCCGCATCACAAGCGGCTGCTCATCGATTTCTTTCAGCATATAATGCGGATATGTGCCTTTTTCAATGTCACTTGCATCGATTTCCGGTTTGTACGGCTTGCGGCTGACTATTTCACCTGCCAAATTTTGGATGGTGACATGCTCGCGGGTGAGCATGACCATTTCTTCGTCCATTAGCTCAATAAACTGGTCTGTCACTTGCAGCATAGCCATTGCATCGCTCGCAACCACGTTAAAGCCGTCCCCGACCCCGACAAGGAGCGGGCTTTTCTTTTTCGCCGCATAAATGGTGTTTCCGTCCTGTTCATCCAAGAGGGCAAGGGCATAAGAACCTTTCAAAAGCAGCAGCGTTTTCCGGAAAGCTTCCGCCGTCGGAAGGCCGTCCTGCACAAATTTTTCCACCAATTGCACGATGATTTCGGTGTCCGTATCGCTCTTTAAAGCCACATCCGGGAGATACTCTTTTTGCAGCAATGTATAGTTTTCAATCACACCGTTGTGCACAAGGGTAAAACGTCCGGATGCGCTTTGGTGCGGATGGGCATTTGCCCTGCTTGGCGCGCCGTGGGTTGCCCAGCGCGTATGGCCGATGCCGGTTGTAGCCGAAACATTCGGGTCGACTATATGGCGGAGGTCTTCAATCCGCCCTTTTTCTTTGAAAACATGTACGCCCGCTTCGTTCCGGAGTGCGATCCCCGCCGAATCATAACCTCTATATTCAAGTTTTTCCAAGCCTTTTAATAAAATTTCTTTCGCATCATTTGTTCCGATATAACCAACAATACCACACATTTGTTCTTCCTCCTTGGACCACAAGGGGGCAAGAACCACCGGGAGCAGTCCTGCCCCCTTATCTCTTAAAATGTCTGAAATTCTGTTTTTCTTGCACGTTAAAAATCAAACATGATCCGTTTTCTCTTCCACATACTTTTCCTTTTGTCCACCGGGTCACCCCGGTGATTTGTGGAAAAGCATACGGCTGTGTGGCAACCGGGAGGTATCCGCCGAAAACTTCGATACTCCTCCTCCTCGTCAACTAAATCCATTTCCGTCCCGGATTTAGTTCTGGCGCTTTATAGAAAATCTTTCCACTATCCTCCTTCCCTGCAAAATGAAGAGAAAACAACACCATTATCATAGCCTATTCCTGCTCTCTTCGTCAACATATTTTACAACTTACAACATAAAATATGCATAAGAGGGTTGCTGCGTTCCCCCCTTATGCATCAGGAAAACCATTATTCTTTCAGGCCCATTTCGGCTTCAACGACAGAAGCAATGCGGGAAACATATTTTTCACAGTCTTCTGCCGACGGCGCTTCCGCCATCACACGGACAAGCGGTTCGGTGCCTGACGGGCGGACAAGGATGCGGCCGTTTCCTGCCATTTCCTTTTCCACTTCTTCAATGACCGCCTTGATTTTTTCGTTTTCTTCGACGTGATGTTTATCGGTTACCTTCACGTTCACCAGTTTTTGCGGATATTTTTTCATCTCCGACGCCAATTCGGAAAGCGGCTTGTTCGTGATCTTCATGATATTGATCAGCTGCAGACCGGTCAGTAAGCCGTCGCCGGTCGTGTTATGGTCAAGGAAAATAATATGGCCAGACTGCTCGCCGCCCAGGTTATAGCCGTTTGCTTTCATTTCTTCCACAACATAACGGTCGCCCACCGCCGTTTGGACGCTGTTGATCCCCAGCGCTTCCAAGCCCTTATGGAAACCGAGATTGCTCATCACCGTTGAGACAACCGTATTTTTCTTTAAAAACCCTTCGTTTTTTAAATATTTGGCGCAAATGTACATAATCTGGTCGCCATCAACGATCTGGCCTTTTTCATCGACCGCAATCAGACGGTCGCCGTCGCCGTCAAACGCAAGCCCGACATGCGCGCCTTTTTCTTTTACGAATGTGGCAAGGGATTCCGGATGCGTAGAACCGACCCCGTCGTTAATATTCAGGCCGTTCGGGGACGCGGCCATCGTGGAAACATCCGCATCTAGATCAGCAAAAAGATAAGTGGCAAGCGAAGAAGTGGATCCGTTGGCACAATCGAGCGCTACGTGAATGCCCGTGAATTCTTCATCAACCGTCTGCTTTAGGAACTGCAAATATTTCTGGCTGCCTTCAAAGTAGTCGCTCACAATGCCGAGATCTTTCCCGACCGGGCGCGGCAGGTCATCCGTTTCGTGATTGAGCAGTTCCTCAATTTCCGCTTCCTCGTCATCGGACAGCTTAAAACCATCCGGGCCGAAAAACTTGATACCGTTGTCTTCCACCGGGTTGTGCGATGCCGAAATCATGACGCCGGCCTGTGCCCCCAGTGCTTTTGTTAAATAAGCAACACCGGGTGTTGTGATGACGCCAAGCCGCATTGCTTCCGCACCGATCGAGAGAAGCCCTGCAACAAGCGCCCCCTCAAGCATTTGCCCTGAAATGCGGGTATCCCGCCCAATCAAAACTTTCGGGCGTTCATTTGCATGTTTTGTCAAAACATATCCGCCATAGCGGCCCAGTTTAAAAGCAAGTTCCGGCGTAAGTTCAGTATTTGCAACGCCTCTAACTCCATCTGTTCCAAAATATTTACCCATCAGGTTTCGCTCCTTCTTTTCCGGATAGTCATTCTGTCTTTTGTGCTGTTTCAGTTATACGTATTTTGGCCTTATCGCTGGACAACTTCCATGTCACGTTTTTCGGCCCCGACACAATATAATTGACTTCATGGTTCCCTTCCTGTAAACCGGATAAATTGACCGATACTTTAAAGTCAGTGGCCGAAATGTTGTCCAGATCACTTTTCGTGCCTTCCGCAACGATATCAATCGTTCCGCTCTTCGGGGAAAGGAATTCCATTTCATAACCGCCGTCAAGCCCTTTTTCCTTGATCGGAATATCCGTCAGTTTTTTCTCATCCATTTTTGGTTCCACTTTGATCGTGGCGGTGACCATTTCCGGATCGACTTTGTTGATTCCGTCCGGCAGGGAAATCGGCACATCTATTTTTGCATCTTTCGTAATTTTGCTGATGTCGATATTGACAGGCAGCGTCTCTATACCGGAAAGCCGGGCGCTTGTGCCGTAAATGGTGATTTTTTTCGGGTTGGTCGTAATGCTTTTCACTGTGACATTATCATTCTCGGTGCCGATCGGGTTCACGGAAATCGGCACGGTCTTGCTCGGATTCGTGACGTTCACCGTGACATCCACCTTGCTTGGATTAACGGTGACATCCAATTTATTTAAATTCTTGTCCAAAACATTAATATTTGCTTCCTTCGTAAAACTTTCCGTAATCGGTCTGCTGTTTTCAACAGTCGCTTTGACGTAACTGATTTTTTCCACAACATCCTTCGCCCCGGTGATTTTCACCGTTCTCGGGTTGACAATCGGTGCGGATGCTTCGTATCCGGTTGCCAGCAAGTCTTTATCGTACTCCGCTTCCACATTGAAAACTTTGGATACTTTTTCCTGCACCATGACGTATGCATAAGTGCGGCTCAGTTTATATTTTAGTTTGTCCGAAAGGTTTTTCACTTTCAGCTTGGCTCTTTGCCTGCCGATCTGCGCATTGCTCAAATCCATATAAACGGTAAAATCCCTTGCTGCTTTTACCTGCTGGACAATGACTTTCGGGCCGGTCACCGTCACATCAACGGTTTTAGGGGCCCCCGATACGACAAGGTTTTTATTGTCGTAAATGAGCTGGACAGGGACATTTTGGATGGTGCCGCTGCTGTTTTTCGTCGCGGCGCCGATAATTTTATTACTGCCGTCGTTTTCCACCGCCACTGAAATATAGAGCAGAATTGCCAGGATAAGGGCCAAAATCCTCATAAACCAACGATTATCCATTAGTTTATCCATGTTTTCTTACCCTCCAGTTCCATTTCGACAAGGAAGGTTCCTTTGTTCTTTGGACATGTTTCAATTCAACTTCCAACATTTCCTGTAATTGTTCCAGGCTCAAATCCCTGTGGAGCTCACCGTTTTTTGTTACCGTAATCCCGCCTGTCTCCTCAGATACGACAACTGTCAGGCAGTCCGTCACTTCGCTGATCCCGACTGCCGCCCGGTGCCTTGTCCCGAGTTCCTTCGAAATAAAGGGGCTTTCAGAAAGCGGCAAATAGCAGGCAGCGGCGGCAACTTTCCGCTTCTGGATAATCACGGCGCCGTCATGGAGCGGAGTATTCGGAATAAAAATATTGATCAAAAGTTCGGCAGAGACAACGGAATCAAGCGGAATGCCGGTTTCGATATAATCACTTAAGCCTGTTCCCCTTTCAATCGAGATCAGGGCGCCGATCCTGCGTTTGGCCATATAGCTGGTCGCCTTGACAATGGCTTCAATCAAATGGGCTTGTTCATCTTCTTCCTGGCTGTTTGCCCGTGAAAAGAACCTCCCCCTTCCCAGCTGCTCAAGCGCGCGCCGCAATTCCGGCTGGAAAATAATGATAATCGCCAAAAAGCCGTATGTAATGGCCTGGTCCATCATCCACGCAAGCGTCTGGAGGCCGAGCAAACTGCTGAGACTCCTGACAATGATGATGACAAAAATCCCTTTCAAAAGCTGGACCGCTTTCGTTCCGCGGATGATCATCAGCAATTTATATATCACATACCAGACGACCAGTACATCAACAATATTGGAGAGATAGTTCAAGATGGGGAAATCAGCAATATGCATGACCCTGCCTCCATTAATTCATCAAACTTCATATCCTCTGTTTTCAACTGTTCTATTATATCATTTCTTGCAGAAGAAAAGGAGTTTTTGCGTACCTCCCGCGAAAAGGAAGCGGGAACCGGTCCCCGGCCCCGCATCATTATATTTATATTCAATTCAAATGCCTCCATGCATCCTGTCCCGTATCCTTTATTTTATACCAAATCCATTCAAAAACTTCATTAATCTCTTCCACATTCCCAGTCACATCCCCGGCGGATGCCATGTACTCATTTCCCCTTATAACCGTAACATTCCCCTCAACTTTCCCTTCAATCCGGATATTCCCATTCTTTACGGTGATGTCTTCTTTAATGGTTTTTCCTTTCGGCACAATCGCCATATGCCCTTTGACAATAATGTCTTTATTTTTCGTAACGGAAAATTCGTTCGGGTTGTTCCATTCCGAAAAAATCGCACCCGCCATTAAGATTAAAAACAAGCATGTGGAGACGAGGAAAGGATGCGACTTTACCCAGCGTCTCGCCCCCACCCGTTTTTTCTCTTTCGGCAGTTTGTCCATCACGCGGCTGGCAAATCCGGGGGGGGCTTGTATATTAGGAAGGCTTTGGACATAGAAAATGCTTTTCTTTAATTCGTAAAAATGTTGTCTGCACGCCCGGCATGTTTCCAGATGGTGCTCGAGGATTTTCTTATGATCTTCCGGAATGTCTTCATCCAAGTATTCATGCATATAGAGAATCATTCTCTCAGAACATGCATCCATTTTGCTTCCTCCTTATAACTTCCCCAGCTGTTTTCTCAGTGCTTCCCGCCCGCGGTGGATTCTCGTTTTGACCGTCCCTAAAGGAATGTCCAGCATTTCGCTGATTTCATTCAATGACAGTTCTTCAATATATTTTAATACAATAATGATCCGGTACTTTTCCGGCAATTTCAAAATTTCCCTTTGGATCATTTCTTGCATTTCCAACGTTTCCACCTGCATTTCCGGCAGCTTCCCTTCAGCAGGCACGGTCGAATAAAGCGTCAGTCCTTCCGTCCCTGAGATTTCCGCATCCAAATAAAAATCCGGCTTTTTCTTGCGAATCCGGTCAATGCATAAGTTCGTGGCAATCCTGTACAGCCACGAAGAAAATTTCCGTTCCTGCTTAAAGCTCCAGATATTGACATACGCACGGATAAACGTTTCCTGCGCCAAATCCTCCGCTTCGGCGCGGCTGCCGATCATGCGGAAACAGATTTGGAAAACTTTATCTTTATATATTTCAACAATATCGTTAAACGCGTTTTGGTCGCCTTTCATAACTTGTTTTATCTTTCTGTTTACAATCGCTTCCATTTTCCCCCTCCGCCCTGTGCGGTACATTAATTTACGATCAGCCCCAAAAAAAGTTTCAAAAAAGTAATA
>NZ_BKZP01000055.1 GCF_008974185.1 Weizmannia acidilactici | reverse complement strand
TATTAAGCTAAGATCTTGCAACATTTTCAAAAACAATTGCGCTCGCACCATCGCGTCTACTAAATTATAATCGTTATACTCTTTTTTATCGTTATACTGATAAACACTATAGTTCGCATACATGTGAATTTTCGCAAGTTGTGCAAATTGCGCAATTAACCATTGATAGGAAAGCGGTTTATTCGTTAATAGCGACTCATAGACTTGTAAAATTTTGCGCTTTTCGGAATTTTCTCCACCTTGAGCATGCATTGGAATTAAATAGTAAATAGGTTCTAAACCAAAATTGAATTTTTCGTTTTCAAAAAAGCGTTGCCCAGTTTCTCCAATTTTCCTCATCGCGGAACGTAGCCGTCGAAAATGAGTGAGGGGAACATCAGATAACAGCTTGTTCACTTTTAAAGCCGACTGTGTTTTTGTGTAAAAAAGAAAATGTAACGAAATATGGTTGTCCATTTGGTATTCGTATTCTTTGTAGTCTTCGATTTCCTGTTCCAAATCCTCCGCAACTTTCACCGTTTTGATTGTGCGGACAAACCGATGAATATGTTCACGAATCTTTTCAAATGGAATATTTTCAAACGGCACATCGTATAGAAAGTCTGGGATAATATAACAAGGGAGACCACTGAAACGAGTATTAAAGTGGCGAAGAATATAGGCTTCTCCCGCCATAATCGCTTGATAAGCATCTTTACTGATGGATAAATTTTTGACAAATGATTTCTCCTCAAGGTCGCTCGCAAAGTTGATTTTGTCATTTATGTAATAGTTGAATTTTAGTTTTGTCGTTTGACCTGTAACCAAACTTTCCTCATTAGTAAGAGCGCACACTCCTTTTTTTGCATGTTCAAAAACACTTAATTTTTGGGCAATCACAAGCCGTTCATATTCGGGTTGCGAAACTACAAGTTGTCCATCGATAGCCAACGTGTATAGTAGAACATCTTTCGCCCGGACATTAGCTTCTTTTTCCATAAAAGTTTGGAATTGTTTTGCAACTGCTTTGACAGCTTTTTTCGCACTTTTTTCCGTTAATTCGCCGCCAACATAGGCTGGATTAAACACATAGCGATATCGTTCTTCCGATTTTTTTTCCGCTCCAAGATCTACGAAGAAAACATTTTGCACTTCTTGTAAAAGAGAGTAATAGGGGTCCTCTTGGTTCCAACGATCAAGGAGATTAGTAATCGTCTGACTAAGCAAATATTCGACATTGTTAATGCTCACGGTTCCAAACCATTGCGGACTCGCAGCTCCATCCACCGTACCAATCCATAACAACTCCGATGACGTTGATTCTCCTATTTCCTTCGGCGTTAACCGAACTCTTTTTTCTGTAAGCGAAAAATCAACAATAACAGCGTATTTAATGGCATCATCGGACCTGGCAATCGGTAGAGTCATAGATTGAATCATAGATGGATTTTCCGCTGTTAAATAGTTCTTTCCCAAAGCATAAATGGTTTTAATCAACTTAAGCACCTCCTTATATTTTGAGCAGTTTTATGGTATGCCAAATAAACTTGCCGTTTCCATTTTTTGCAAGTTTTTCTGTCAACTCCGAATTTCATGCCGGCATTAGAAAAAAGCATAATAAAGGCGCTCAAGGGTTGGACGCCATCTGTTGGTTAAGCTGACTTTTAGTTTCCATTGGCGCCCCTGGTAACCAGCTTCGAAGCCATGATGATCATGTTCTGGATGACGGTTCTAATTCTCCTCCTCGTGGCTCTCTTTTTCAGAGGGGCATCCTGTTCTCTCAAGCCTTCCTGCCCGATGTAAGCGAACATGGGGGCGTAACCGTCACAGCCTTTATAGGTTCTTTCCACGCCTTCCTTTTTCGTCTTGGAATTGTCAAATGGGGAGACATCTAGGTCAACCGGTATATATGCCTTGTCTTTGGTGTAAACAGGGCTGATTTCAGCATTTGTCCGGCGGATGAGATTCAGTGATTCTTCATGCAGGATCTCTTTCCACTTTTTCGTCAAGGCAGCCTGGTCTAGACGCTGCCTTAAAGTCGGGCTGGAAGGAACCCTTTGGATATCCAAAGCCAGTTGAAAGAAGGCATCATCCCGGAATGTTTCAATATGATCAAAATCGCTTTTCCCCTGACAAAGCAGGCCGATATAGGATTTGGCTACATCGCCATTGGAGCAGCTGGGATTTCTGGAAATCCCCGGCAGTTTATAGGCATTTAACTTTGAAGCTAAATTTGTTTGATCTAGTAAATTTCCTACAATCGCTAATCCAGATTGGGCAACAATCCGTTCATTGGTATATTCTGTAATAAACTTTTTCACAAGATCACCTGATTGTGGAATTGGTTAAATTGGATTTATGCCCATATTATACTTGGTTTTAAGCGAATTGTATGACTTTGTGTGAAATTTTCGTCACGTATTCAGGAAAGATATAAATCGGATTGTATAGAAGCGGTTTTAACGAGCCCTTCTAAGCATGACTTCCCTGCGGATGAATCAACTCTTTACCGTTGGCTAGATTGTTTTTCGTTTTATGTAGAGTACTGGATCAATTGCCTTGTATCCATTAAGCTTCAGACAGAACAAGATGGGGACGATCTGAATGTTTGCCCGGAATTTCAGAAACCGCACTCCAAAAATTAGGGCGATTGGTGGGCAATGTCCCCAGATGGCTGACACGTGTTGTCCGGCCCCTTGTAAATTTTTATTTTTGGATACATACCCGTTCTGCATTCTTGACCGCTGGGGGTTGATCTACACTCATGATAGACAAATAGGGTCAACTGATGTTCCTTTTTTTGGACATTGAAATGGCCTCCAAGTGCAAGGCTTTTCACATATTTTCCAAAAACGCTTACACTTTATATTCAACAAAAGTGGCTAAAACCCTTGTAATCAGCAAGCCCTAACTACCGTTCACGCTGTTTTTTTACGCGTGAACGGTCCTTATACCCCTTCTAACTACCATTCGCGCTGTTTTTTTATGCGTCAACGGTCCTTATACCCCTTCTAACTACCGTTCGCGTTATTTTTTTGTGCGCGAACGGTTCTTACACCCTTTCTAACTACCGTTCGCGTTATTTTTTTGTGCGCGAACGGTCCTTATACCCCTTCTAACTACCATTCGCGCTGTTTTTTTATGCGCGAACGGTCCTTATACCCCTTCTAACTACCATTCGCGTTATTTTTTTGTGTGTGAACGGTTCTTACACCCTTTCTAACTACCGTTCGCAATATTTTTTTATACGTGAACGGTCCTTAAAACCCTTCTAACTACCATTCGCGCTGTTTTTTATGCGCGAACGGTCTTTACACCCTTTCTAACTAGGGCTTGCTGAACGAATCAGATGCAAGCCCTGTTTTATTTTTCACCGAATGGTAAAATATACCATTTTTTGGTCTCCAAGCGCAAGGTTTTTACGCATTTTCCAAAAACGCTTACACTTTATATTCGGCAAAAGTGGCTAAAACCCTTGTCAAATCTGGAATTTTTGCTTATTCAGCAAGCCATCGAGTAGGAGGAGGTGACTAGCCCCCGTCCTCTCGGCGAATCAGGATGCCTCTGAACGTAATGCCATTGAAGGCAAATACAAAAAGAAAGTACTTATGATTGGTCAAATTTTGGAAAATAGAGGACGAAAAGGATCCCCATACAGAACAAGTGTTTGAACATAAGAAGGCCCTGATTTCGGAAAAGTTTATTTTCACAAAATCAGGGCTGGATCAGAAATCTTTATTTTGGATCGGAAAAGTTTATTTGTGGGCTACAACCGAGTACAAGCCTTGCCACTGCTTCCACGTGCACGGTCTGCGGGAACTGATCCACCGGCTGGACGTCCGTTGTGCGGTAGCCGCCGTCCTCCAATATACGCAAATCGCGCGCCAACGTGGCCGGGTTGCAGGAAACATAGACGACTTTCCGCGGCTTCATTTCCAAAATGGTTCGAAGCAGCGACTCGTCACAGCCTTTGCGCGGCGGGTCGACCACCAACACATCGGCGGTGTTCCCTTCTTCGTACCATTTTGGGATGACTTCTTCCGCTTTCCCCGCTTTAAAATTTACATTCAACATCCCGTTCAGCGCCGCATTCCGTTTCGCGTCTTCAACCGCTTCCGGCACAACCTCAACGCCGAACACTTTTTGGGCCTTTTGCGCCAAGAAAAGCGAGATCGTCCCAATGCCGCAGTAAGCATCAATGACGGTTTCACTGCCGGTAAGCTCCGCGTACTCGAGCGCTTTTTCGTACAGCACTTTTGTCTGCACCGGGTTCACTTGGTAAAAAGAAAGGGCGGAAATGGCGAATTTTACGTTCCCGATCATGTCATATATCACATCTCTGCCCCATAATGTCTCCGTCTTTTCACCCAAAATGACATTCGTCCGTTTAGGATTGACGTTATGGATCACCGATTTTACTTTTGGAAGCCGCGAAACGATATGCTCAACCAGCTCGTTTTGGCGTGGAATTTTATCCGTCCGTGTTATCAGCACTACCATCAGTTCTTCCGTCTGCCTCCCGTACCGGGCCATAATGTGGCGGAGCACGCCGCTGTGGCTTTCTTCATTGTATGCGGGAATCCCGAGTCCGCTGCAGATTTCTTTCACCGTATGGATCGCTTCATTGACTTCCGGGAGTTGGATCACACTCTCGTCGGTATCGATAATTTCATGGGTCCTCGGTTTGAAAAAGCCGGCAACGAGTTTTCCATCCTTTTCCCCGACCGGCACCTGGGCTTTGTTGCGATATTGCCACGGGTTGTCCATCCCGATGATCGGATGGATGCGCGCACCTTCGATTTTTCCGATCCGGGCAATCACTTGGCGGACCTGGTTCTCCTTGTATTTCAGCTGCCCTTCATAGCTGATATGGGCAAGCTGGCAGCCTCCGTATTTAGGAGCGTCTTCTTTCGGGATATCAACGCGGTACGGGCTCCTTTCGTACAGGTCAAGCAGACGGCCGACCCCGTAGCTCTTATTAACTTTAATAACTTTTATTTTTGCTTTTTCACCAGGCAGGCCGTTTTTAACGAACAACGGGTAGCCGTCCACCTTGGCCACCCCTGCGCCGTCATGCGTCAAATCTTCAAAAACAACGTCTATACAATCGTTCTTTTGGACCGGTAATGTTCTTTTCATGCACGTCTTCCTTTACGTCTTAATGGCTACGGAAATTGTATCATAAAGAAAAGCGCTATGAAAAATCACTTTTTATTTTTTCCATCGGCATGCCGGTTTTTTCGGAAATAAACCGGTACAAAGCTTCCATGTCCCCGGAAGCCGCAATGCTTTTAAACTTGCCGGTTAGGGCATCAAAGCCCTTAAAATAACCATTCTCATAGTCCGGATTGTTATACATCAGCAAATATTCCTGGTAGTCTTTCACCGACATTTTATCTGTGATTTGGGCAAAGATTGCGTTCCACTTCCGGATTTCCTGTCCATAAAACGGTTTTAACAAAAACATGTTGGATTGCTGTTCCTGCTCAATTTGCTGAATAGTTTTTTCGATTTCCAATATATATTGGTAAAGGTCTTTTCTCGTACAGCCGCTGAAATGGCCCAGCACCTGCTTTTCGTAATATTCATATTGGTTTTTGAGGGTTCCCAGCTGTTTATTTTTATATTTCCGATACCATTGGATCGTTTTCCCGGCCGATCCGGCAGCCCCGATGATTTTGCTTGCACTTTTCCAATAATCGTGTACCCACTTGATCACGACAGGGCCTTGTGTTTTTATGATTTCGATCATCGATTTCACGGGGAACCAAACCATGCCGACCACTCCGCTATCACGTTATTTGCCTTTATTTTACTACAGTTCTATCCGGAATCCTTTTCTTAGAACGAAAAAATTCTTTCGGGCATTTTTTGTTACAATGATCTTTTTTTAAACATTTTCTAATGATAGACTATTTTTGAAAGTACAAAAAATAAAGGGGGATACTTCTTCTGTGAGTGACCAAACATTAAAGATGATTTCAATCGGCCTGTATATGGTGCTAATGCTTTGGATCGGGTGGGTTGCTTACCGGCGGACGAGCAACCTGGATGATTATATGCTCGGCGGGCGTTCACTCGGCCCGGCTGTTGCCGCGTTAAGCGCCGGTGCTGCCGATATGAGCGGATGGCTGCTGATGGGGCTCCCGGGCGGCATTTATGTGACCGGACTTGCCGATGCATGGATTGCAATCGGGCTGACGATCGGGGCGTACTTAAACTGGAGGCTTGTGGCGCCGCGTTTGCGCTCCTACACAAAGGTCGCCGGCGACTCCATTACGATCCCTTCTTATCTTGAAAACCGTTTTAAAGACCCGACAAAAATGTTGCGGCTTGTTTCTGCACTTGTCATTTTGATCTTCTTCACCCTTTATGTTTCATCGGGGATGGTATCCGGCGCAGTCTTTTTTGAAAACTCGTTCCATATGTCCTATTATACAGGGCTTGTCATCGTGGCAGGCGTTGTAGTGCTGTACACCCTTTTCGGCGGATTTCTCGCCGTTTCTTGGACGGATTTTGTCCAGGGACTGATTATGGTGACCGCGCTTGTGCTTGTGCCGATTGTGGCTTTTACGAAAACGGGCGGGCCGGTGGAAACGTTTCATACCGTGAAAACCATCAACCCGGAGCTGCTCGACTTTTTTAAAGGGACAACGGTACTCGGTATTATTTCTGCACTGGCATGGGGGCTCGGATATGTCGGCCAGCCGCATATTATCGTCCGTTTTATGGCCATCAAATCGGTAAAAGAAACGGCAAACGCGCGCAGAATCGGAATCGGCTGGATGATTTTATCACTCGTTGGCACATCCCTTACCGCTTTAATCGGGATCGCCTATTTCCACCAGCCAGGCCATAAACTGGCAAATCCGGAAACGGTCTTTATCCAGCTCGGGCAAATCCTGTTCCATCCGCTGATTGCCGGATTCGTACTGGCAGCGGTGCTGGCTGCGATTATGAGCACAGTTTCCTCCCAGCTTCTCGTCACCTCGAGCGCGCTGACGGAAGACTTGTACAAATTATTTTTCCGCCGGAATGCCTCGGATAAAGAATCGGTTTTCTTCGGCAGGCTGGCGGTGCTGGTTGTTTCCGTCGTGGCCGCATTGCTCTCCTTAAACCGCGACTCCACCATTCTGGAGCTGGTCAGTTATGCGTGGGCGGGGTTCGGTGCTTCATTCGGGCCGGTCATTTTTTTGAGCCTGTTCTGGAGAAAGATGAATTACAAAGGGGCGCTTTTCGGCATGATTACGGGCGCTGTCACCGTGATTGTGTGGACGCTGTCGGGGCTGGACGCCAAATTGTATTCCATGGTTCCCGGCTTTGCATTTAACCTGATTGTTAGTTACGTTGTCAGCCTGGTTACTTATCAGCACCACACGGAAATTGAGGAGGAATTTAATAACAGCGTGGCTGCATTGAAAGAAGAAGTTTAAACGCGCCGGGAAGGGGGCTGCCCATGAGTTTTTAAAAGGCCGGGCACCCTCTTTTTTATAAGTTGTCCAAGGCGGACCACGATAAGCTATATGATTGCAAGTAAAGGCTTCTACGAGACATTTCGGTCGCGGATTCACGGGCTTTTGTCTAATTGGAACCGTATGCGAGATATTTCGGTCGCGAATCCACGAGCTTTTGTCTATTTGGAACCCTCTATGAGACATTTCGGCCGCTGTCCCCCGGCTTTTGTCTAGTTGGGCTCTTCTTTAAAGACATTTTGCACGGTTTCAGGCTTTGTCTTATCTCTTAGAGGCTTTTAAGAGACACTTCACCCGGCCCACGGCTCAGCTTTGTTTCTAACAGATTTCTAAAAGATGCAGCGGATGAATTACAGCTCATATTACTTGATGGCAGCTT
>NZ_BKZP01000054.1 GCF_008974185.1 Weizmannia acidilactici | reverse complement strand
GAGTATCTAATAATTCTTGTCGGGCAATTTTCAAATCCTCATCCAAATATTTTTGATTTTTCAAATCCTTAGGTATACCATTCTTACCCACAATTTGTTCCAATTCTTCAATCTTGTTAACAAACTCCTTTGTTGGTAAAGGTTTGCTAAATAAATAGCCTTGTCCGATATCGCATAAATTTTTTTGGAGAAAAATAAGTTGCTCAACTTTTTCTACTCCTTCAGCGACTACTTCAAGTTTTAATTGATGTGCCATTGCTATGACAGTTTTGACAATAACTGCATCATTTTCATCATTTGTGCAGTTACGGACAAATGACTGATCAATTTTCAAAGTGTCAAATGGTGCTTCTTTTAAATAATGCAGTGAGCTAAAACCAGTTCCGAAATCGTCCAAGCTTATTTTTAACCCCAACTGTTTTAGTTCGTGTAGTACTTTAAGGATATACTCACTATCAGCCATTACACTCTCTGTTATCTCAATTTCAAGGTATTTTGAGTTAAGCCCGGTTTCTTCTAAAACTTCCCTTACCATCTCCACCAGGTTAGGTTGATATAACTGCCTTACAGACATATTTACTGACATTTCAAAAGGAGCAATGGCTGTATCTTGCCATATTATTGCCTGCTTACAAGCTGTACGCAATACCCATTCACCTATTTGTACAATAAGCCCGGTTTCTTCTGCCAAAGGAATAAATTTATCAGGTGGGATAAGCCCTTTCTCTGGATGGAACCACCGTATTAAAGCTTCAACACCTTTTATTTTTCCAGAATTTAGATTGATTTTTGGCTGGTAATAAAGTTGAAACTCGTTGCATTCCAATGCTTTTCGGAGATCGGTTTCTAATTCAAGTCTTTCGTATCCTACATCTTGTTTGCATTCATCCCAAAATTGATAACTGTCTTTTCCATTTAATCCTAATCCTTGTGTAGATGTTTCTGGTTTTTTGAATAATCTTTCCATGATTATACCTTCTTTTGAATACAAATTAATCCCGAGGCTTGATATAATATATTACATTATCCTTAAAACGGAAAGGATGAATGATGAATGAATGAATGAATCTTAAATTTTACCTTTTCCAATAATCAGGAATTAAATATACTCATGTCGGTTCTTCAATATTTTTCTGATAATAATTGAATGAAAATTCTTTGACTTTATCCAGGTAATCTGATATAATAGAAGAGATTGAGATTAATAATTATTTTTCTGATTATCCTAACACTTCGCTATTGTTTTTAAAGCTGAGTACATACAATGCTGATTTTGTAAAGATCAGGCCATTCTCCCCTGTCGACGGCTAATTTCAATTTTATTTAATAATACGGCAAATTTTTGTTGTTCCTTTAAGTCACTATTCTCAAACTTAATGCCATATAATAGACGGCCATTAATTTCCTCTTGCTTGCGTACTATGATTCCTTTGAGGGAAAACTTCTCACTTTTAAAGTTAAATTGAATTTGCACAACGATTTTCTTTCTAATAGGAAAATCAATATTGCACAACACCCCTAATCCTGTCCTGCTTATATCTTTTATAGTCCCTTTTACCCATTTACTTCTTATTTTTTCCAGAGACTGATCTCCCACTTCTAATACTTCAAAAGTACATGGCAGATCAATTAAAAAGTTAAGACGAGGTGCATCCCTCTGTTCCATTCCTTTTAACTCTTTTTCCAAATTATTCAAAGATCTTGATAACGCCTTTATCTTCTTATCCCTTTGTTCAACTTGCTTAGTATAGTATAAAACGATTAACAAAATCATCATGATGTTCAAAATAACTACAGTAATCAGGGCAGCTAAGTTCATGAGATTTCCCCCCCTTAATGTTTAAAAACCCAAAAACAAGTTAGTTATCCCGTTTCTTATGCTAAGGAAAAAATGATAGGTTTACCATTCAATGATAGTTAAATCATTTATTTTATAATTCTAACATTACTTTTTTCCTGAAATATGTGGCAAACCGCCACATACTCATATTTGTAAAGCGTATATGTATATTCAATTAGTAAAATTAATATGTATTATATGTTCATTATTTCTACTAAATTTTTATGCCAAAATGTGTATGCAGTTAACAAAGATACAGCCTTGCAAAAGCGCTTTAACAGGTATGAAGTAAGGATCTTGAAAGATGAATACCGGGAAGAGTTTGAGAGCCTATGTTATACAGAAAGGCTGTGCATAAAATTGCAAAACTAAATACAGTAAATTGCAATGAAAAATACATAACCCAAAATCGATTTGACATGGATCCTCTACGGGCATGATTACGATCTTTAAAAGCCAAACCCAACAAGGAATCTGGCTCTGCACAGCCCAAGGAATATGGTGCTTTAATCTGTTAAATTGAAGGAGATTACTTTATCTAACGGAAAAACACTAATTTAGAGAAACGACCCAAATCATCACGGCCCATACTTACTTTAGACCTAGAAAACGTGTCTAATTGTAACGTTAACTTAAAGCAAATTTGATTAAAATATATTAAGAAATTCCTTTAATTAATAATATATCAATTTTTATTAATATAAAAATATTTCTGTTAATACACTACCATAATATTTAACATTATTACCATTATTATCCAATAGTTAATTAGTAGATGCTATGATTAAATCAAAATATAACCGTCAGTTATTTATTAGTAACATGATAATCAGCTATTAGAAATTTTTACATATAAATTGCAAGGTGGGGGCTTGATGAGGGATTGGTTGAAACAACTTCGTAAATCAAAAAAATTAACTCAAGAACAAGTTGCTTCCAGCTCTTTTATAGACAGATCATATTATTCTCAAATAGAAAACGGGAAGCGGAATCCAAGCCCGGATGTTGCTATAAACATTGCTAAAGTATTGGATTTTAATCCATTGTGTTTCTTTAAAGATGAACTTGCATTTTCTAATAAGATAGATGGAGGGGCTCATTTGTTTAAAAATGATGCTTTCGATTATAATATTTTTTGTTTTTTTAGAGACACAGAACAGATAAGATTGATATTTTTTTATGACAAAATTGAGGACTATTATATTCATGTTTTAGCTTATCTTTACGCTGCAATTCAGAAAAACAGGCATTGTGTAATATTTGATCACCAGGAATATTTTTCCATATACAAAAAGTCTTTAGAATCTCTTTGTGATGTAGAAAAAGCAATAAAATATACTCATTATATTGATATAAAAAATATTGAAAATCCCGATATATTATTTCATGAAATCAATAATAAACTTCGAAATTTGTTAACTCATCTTGGTAATCATGAGGCCACAATATCTGTTTGGGTCCATAAAGATAACACAAGCCAATATGTACTAGGGAAAAGATTGCAGAAATTAGGCATAAACAATATGAAGACTTTATTTGTACAAGCATATAACGCATGGTCAGTGTCTGCAGGAGAGCATACTAAGCTGATGAAAGAATATCCTTTTTTAATGACCGATGGAGAAATATTTTCCTCGCCATTTTACAACGGAAGAAAAGATTATTGATTATTCAGTGTATCCGTCTCTTCATCTTCAAGTAGATATTTAATTTATCGTATATAAGTATATCAAAGCGTATTTATCCAAGTTGGACACTTACAATATGGTCAATTTCAGTAACATGAATTTGGAAGCGGTAATTTTATGACAGTATAAGGAGCCCATAAAACTAGACACGAAATGAGGAGATGTTAAAGTAAGTTTATGAAAAAAACAATGCACATCTGCATTCAAGTCCCAAATCGTGCTAGAAGTTCTAATGTAAACAGTCATTTTCACTTTATATCCGTAAAAAAGGCCGGTATTATTTCAAATTATTCCAGACACATAAGCGATCTCCACTGATATAATGTGATTAACATTTTGCACAATATATCAGGGGATTTTATATGTTCATTATCCATTATTTCGGATTAGACTTATCTGACATGGATCCACAGCTTTTTTGCCGATTCAGGGGATGGATTTGGAATGTAGGAAGAGACGTGCATTATTTGACGAAGATCCGAAATTTTGGTAAATCGCCTTACCTCCGAAAATCGTTCAACGTATGTATTATCCTCCATCCGTATGAAGTTTATAAAGTTAGAATCCAGAAAGAAGAATATTTTTCGATTCCTGAAGCTCCTTGATGGGAGCTTTTTCTCTTGGTTTTTCGCTGAAATAATTTGAAAAAAGTTTCCGTATTCCCAAATAACGGAAACAAAATAAGCGCATTATTCCGAAAATGTACCTGAATTAATTTGAAAAAGGGTACTCGGAATAATGTTATCGTTTACAGGAATAGACAGCTTCCCTTTTAAATCAAAATTCACCTCTGTTTTCTTAGGATTACTCTCCGTCCTCCTTCATCTGCTTATTAATTCCGACCAAAACATCTAAATCAACGGTTATCTCAAAGGAATTTTGATTAATCAATAGTTCTGCATATTCTCTCTTTGAATTCCAGGCAAGTGGAGACATTTGAACTAAATTCGTTCGTTCTGCCTTGCTTAGTTCTTTCGTATACCTAAGATTAAAACGGTTGACTAAATGGAAATGCTTTGTAAAAAGGGAAACTGTCTCATCATTGCTATAAACTTTCTTTTCTGTATCCGTAAAAAGTGCTTCTGGAAGTGGATTCCCTTTTACCGTCCTTGTTAATAATGAATTATTTTCCCAAAACCAACCGCTAATATACCACGATCATTTCCCCTTTGTATTTGGTTATTGAATTTTGATCCACTCCACGAATCATTGTAAGCCACTTCTGACTTTAATATTACGGTTCCTCTTTCTGGACTAATCTTTTTTTAATATATGGGATAATCCTATTTGACGAAAATAACTTCTCCAATCTTCGACTTCTCTAAACTGTTCCTCAACCGTTACAAAGACCTGAACTTCGGTACCAAATAATTTTTTATAGTACTTTTTGATTCCGCGACAATCCGATAAGTATTCATTTGCTGCGGCCTTACTCATTCCATCCTTCATGCCAATTACGAAAAAGGGGATTCATCGTTATAGTATAGCAGGGCTTTGTCACCAAAATAGACATTATATAACTCCGGAACATTCTTTTCCATCGCTACTTCTAATACCACTAATTTACTCAAAAAAGCACTCCTTTGTTCGTCTTTTCCGATGTTCAAGGTTACGCTTACTCAGGTTGGGGCCTGGCGAGATCCCTGCAATTCCCATTTCCCTCATATGCGCTGGACAGCCTTTCTGTTAATGACCAGGCCCTCGGCATTCAACACGGCCGTAATGCGCCTGGAACCGTAGAAAGGATATTGGGTATATATCTCATCAATCCGGTGCTTGATGTACACCTCTTCAGGAGAGGGGGCGACAGGCTTATAGTATAGGCTTGAACGGTTAAGACTAAGCAGTTCGGCCTGTACAGTTATCGGCAGTTCTGCGTTTTCCCAGTCGATTATTTCAATACGTTCTGCCATACTCCTTCATTCCAGATTTTTTTAAGCCACGACAACTGCGTGGTAAGGCGGCCGACTTCTGCATAAAGATTTTCAATCGTCTGTTCGTATTCGGCTTTCATATTATCGATTTTTTGTTATCTTTTTCCAAAAATTTTAGGCATTTGTTCGAGAAACGCATTCCTCCATTGGCGAACTTTATTGACATGGATCCCATGATCTGAAGCAATCTCGCTCATCTTCTTTTAGGACTTCTAGCACAATTTAAGTCTTGAATTCTGGTGTATATTTTTCCTCATAAACCTACTTTAACAGCTCCTCTCTTTACCTGGATAAGGGGCAATCCCAAAATCCTTTAAAAGGCTGAGAATATATGATGATCGCTAATTCCTGAGACTCCTGCGGGAAACGCGAGCAAGAAGAGACCCGGTGTGCTTGAGGGACGAGCGAGGAGGCTCGCGACGCGTACGGAAAGAGAGTAAATTTCGCGATCGTCAAAAAGGGGTACCCATATGCCCGGTTTAACAGCTTTTGGGATTGCCCTTATCAAGGGAAGCAAGAAAAGCGCGGTAGCCAAAAGTGTACAAAAAGAGTACCTGGATACCAGGAAAATTAACTTTGTAGAGAAAAACTTGATACATACGATACAAGCAAAATACTTGACAAAATTATTTAATTATGCTATAATTTATAATTTTATATTTTATGATATAATAAGACTCTCCTGGCCAGGGGAATCTTATTTTTGTTCATGCGGGAGGATAATTGTATGAAGCAAAATGAGTCCAGTCTAACTTCCTTAATATCAGCTTTTTGCAGAGCTTATCATAGTAAATATGATACACCAAAAATCTTTGATGACTATATCGCTAAAGATTTAATAACACAAAAAGAGTTTAATGACATTAAAATGAATTTGGTTCAAGGGATAGAATTCTTCAACAAAGAAAAAGTTCAACTATTCAATGGAAATACAGATAAAATATTAAAATGGATTACACAGATTCAACTTTCTCCAACCCCTATAGCACGGGCTGCATTTTGCGAGAAAGTATTGCTTCACGAAATCGATTTAGGATTGAAACAATATGTAATACTCGGAGCTGGATTGGATACTTTTTGTTTTCGTCATCCAGAATTGAAAAATGTCATAAAAATATTTGAAATTGATCATCCAGCAACACAAGCGTTTAAGAAGAAACAATTATCAAACGCTCACTTGGAAATACCACACAATCTTCATTTTGTTTCGATGGACTTCACCAAGGCATTTACTTACCAAAAACTGATGAATGCAGGATTTGAAAATAAGAAAACATTCTTTAGTCTTTTGGGAGTTTCTTATTATTTAACGAAAGAAGAAAATGCAAGATTGTTGGAGAATTTGTTCGCTGAAGTTCCTATAGGTAGTTCCATCGTTTTTGATTACGCAGATGAAACACTATTTGATGTGAAAGGAAAATCAGATAGAGTTGAAAACATGGTAAAAATGGCCTTGGCAAGTGGTGAACCAATGAAGTCATGCTTTTCTTATAATGAAGTTGAGAATATGTTAGAAAAAGCAGGATTACTTATTTATGAACATTTATCACCAAGCGAAATTGATGAAACTTACTTTTCCAACCGAAACGACTACCTTTCAGCCTTTGAAACGATTCATTATATACATGCCATAAAGAAATAACCTACCGTAAATTGCCATCCAATTACTCTCTAGAGTCTGGATGGCTTTTTATTAATTACCTGTAACTTTAGGTTTCGACCCTGACTCCACCTTCATACCTTACTTTCCTTACTCCTCCCCCTCTTCTTTCCCTTATGGCAATGGAACTTAGTTAGTCCCCAAAGCAGCAGATTTTTATCTAAAATTAGGATATTGGGTTGTATAGAATATTGTGATATTGTAAAATATTTCTTCTCCGAACAAAGGCAAAAATCAAAAGAAAAACAGGAATATTGCTCTTTCGGGTTCGTATTACAGCACATCTACATTATATTTCTCTCTCTCCTCTTAACACCTTTATTCCATATTATGGAGGGAATATTACAAACTTAACTTTAAATCTTTTCTCTACTATGTTCATTCCAAATAAACTTTTCCCAAATTGCTCCCTCCACCCCGCATTCCACCGTCGGATTCAAAATAAAGTTTTACGACCAAACCCCCATTTTCACCGATTTTTGATTCAAAAATGGACGTTTTTCCGCCTGTTTTTCCCCCATTTTTTCACCGTTTTTTCGCATTTAAAATAAACAATTCAGAAAATGTTAATTGATGTTGCGTTTTTTTATACATTGATACGGCCTTCAAGTACAAGGTTTTTGGCGCATTAACCATAAAATCCTTACACCTTTTATTTGACAAAAGAAGCCAAAATTCTTGTCTGGTCTGAGTATTTGCTTATTCAGCAGGCCCTAATTATATAGTCATTTTGAGTATTCTTCGTGTTAATTCTATAAAAGATATTAAGGGAACTGTCATTTGTTTATCCTTATGCCATGCAATTTGAGTGATAAGAGGAAAGTTAGACTGTTCCCATTTAAGTTCTTTTATTGTCCCATCCTTAATGTCCTGCTCTACTACCATGCCCGGCAATATAGCTATGCCGAGTCCGGCAATTACACATTGCTTAATCGCTTCTATACTGACAAATTCAATTTTATTACTGGGATACACATTGGATTCTCGCAAGTAATCTTCAAATATTTTGCGATATGAACATCCTTGCTCAGTAAGAAGAAGAGTCTCATATTCCAAGTCTTTGGCAAAAATTAGTTCCTTATTTACTAAGGGATGATCGGGTGAGGCAACTAATTTCAGTTCATCCTTAACAAGCGGTTCTTTTATTAAAGAATCTTCCGGTTTAACTACATCCATAATGAAAGCTACATCAAGATTACCACTTTGCAGTTGCTCTTTGACCATTTCGTTTGAATGAGCAGGTTTAAAAATTAGTTTAACATTGGGTAACTGATTTTTAAATTCCTTTAGAATAGGGGGAAGGCGGTATGTGCACTGGCTTTCTTGTGCTCCAATTTTCAGGACCCCCGTTGGCTCTGTAAACCCACTAATAACCAATTTTGCTTCATCTGCAAGTGAAATCATTTTGTCAGCATATACTTTAAATTTACGTCCAGATTCTGTTAAATATATTTTCTTTCCCAGACGTTCAAACAGTTGCGTATCCAGTTCTTTTTCAAGGGATTGAATCTGGGCAGTCACACTGGATTGAGCATATTTTAACAGCTTTGCAGTTTTCGTGAAGTTCAAATTTTCTGCAGCGGTTCTAAATGTAATCAATTGTTTAACATCCAATTTTCTCACTTACCTAATCGTTATTTTCGATTAATATAATAGAAATAATCATCTTTTATGATTTGTAAATTAATTATAAAATATTAATAACTAAACAGCAAGTTATAGGTAGGAGTGAATAAAAGATGACAATTGCTGTTATTTATGGAGGAACCCGTGAAAATGGTAATACCGAAATCCTAACTGAGCGGGCAATTCAAGATATTCCTGTGGAAAAGATATATTTAAAAGATTATAAAATCCAGCCCATAAAAGATCAACGCCATACAGAAAATGGATTTCAGGAAATCAATGATGATTATAATTTCATTATTGAACGCATTCTTCATCATGATTTGCTTATATTTTCCACACCTATTTATTGGTATAGCATGACTGGAACAATGAAGGTATTTATTGATAGGTGGTCACAAACATTAAAAGATCCGAAATATCCTGACTTCAAAATAGCTATGTCTTCCAAAAAGGCATATGTAATTGCAGTTGGTGGAGACGAACCTTTTTTAAAAGGGCTTCCCCTTATTCAACAGTTTCAATACATTTTTAATTTTTTAGGAGTTTCCTTTGAGGGATACGTACTCGGCAGAGGAAACAAACCCGGTGAGATTTTCCAAGATCGGATAGCGTTAACTGCTGCTTCTCAAATCCAAAAAATATTAATAAGTCAAGTACAGTCAAATTAGTTGCGGATTGATTTTTTAACATGTAAGATTAAAAGTTTCAACAATTTTTCTTTTAGAAATCATTTATTCATTGAGAATAGGTAAGAACATGGCAGGGCAAATTGGAATTTAGTTACGGATAAT
>NZ_BKZP01000053.1 GCF_008974185.1 Weizmannia acidilactici | reverse complement strand
ATCATTCGCCGAAGTTGCGAATGATGTTTTCTTAAGCCCGGACCCCTTCATCCAATTCCTGCAGGAGCCTCCGGTATTGTATGTACATGGCAACACGCCACGGAAGAATCATGCCGAACGCAAGCAGGAAAAACATGCCGCTCAGCTGGCCGACCTGAATCGTTGAGCTGAGGAACACTTTCATCAGCAGGCGGATCAAAAGGAGCCCGATCAGGATAAACGGAAATGCTTTGGAACGTTTTAAGTAAATATCCCCGTCACGCACTTCAAAACGGGATGTTTTGATTAAAAAAATCGAGAAAAACATCCCCATCACAAAGGCTTCCAATACTTCCTGGGAAGTCACCCGGAAATAAGGAACCGTAAACATTAGCGCCCCAGTACTCATAAAAATCGGAGGCAAAATAATTTTTTTTGCGGAAACCGGTTTGTTCTGCCCTTTCAGTCGGACAAAAATCACCAAAGACCCCATCAAAATCGCAATCACAAACGAAATGATAATGCCTTCCATGCTTCAACCCTCTTTAAAGTCGAATTTTTTACGATATAAAATATTGATACGATAAACATATGCTTTCTTATGCCTATATTCAACCATAAAAACGGGTATTTTGTCCAGACGGAAAGCCTGGTTCCGCCCCCTCTCACAGCGCTGGCTTCAATTCAGCACACGATCAACCGCTTCCAAAACGCGCACTTCGTCAAAAGGTTTGACAATAAAGTCTTTTGCGCCGGACTCAATCGATTCAACAACCAATTTTTGCTGGCCGAGTGCGGAACAGATGATGATTTTCGCATCCGGAAACTCGCGGATAATCGCTTTGACCGCTTCAATGCCTGTCATTTCAGGCATGGTGATATCCATCGTCACTACATCGGGTTTTAATTCACGGTACAATTCAATGGCCCGCTGCCCGTTTTCCGCCTCGCCTACAACAGTGTGACCGCCGTTTTCCAGCATTTTAGCCAAAGTCATTCTCATAAATTTTGCATCATCAACGATTAAAATACTTGCCATTGGACGTGTTCCTCCTCTTCATCTAAAAACCTTGAAATCCCCCAAATAAGGCACTGATATAACCGGAGATGACGGCCATCCAGTCAAAAAAGAGCAGGATCCCGGCAGCCGCCATCACAAATCCGCTGATTTTTACGAGTTTCGCACTGTATTTCTGCATCCACCCTAGGCGGCCGATAAAAAAGGCCAGTATCAAAAAAGGAATGGAAAAGCCGAACACATACGCAGCCATATAAACGGAGGCGGAAGCCGGGTTCGCCACCGCCAGCGCCAAAACAGAAGCCAAAATCGGGCCAGTGCACGGCGTCCATCCTGCGGCAAACACGAGGCCGACCAGAAAAGATCCGGCGAGCCCGAGTGGCCGTTTTTTTATATCAAACCGATAAGCTTTCATGAATATCCGCGGCTGAAAAACCCCGGCAGCCACCAGCCCGAAAAATATGAGAAAAATTGCGCCGAGCTGCCGGATCAAGTCCCCGTAAGTGATAAACATATTCCCGATCCATGAAGCCCCGAATCCCAAGGCAATAAAAACAACGGAAAATCCTGCCAAAAAACATGCGGTATGCGCGATGCTCCTCCACTTCCGCATCGCATGCCCCGCCTTTAACTGGCCGACAGAGGCACCCGTTATGTAAGAAACAAACGCGGGATAGAGCGGCAAACAGCAAGGCGAAATAAAACTCATAAAGCCTGCCCCGAAAGACAACCATACTGTTATATCAGCCATTGGTCCACTCCTTGTTCCGGCATAGATTCATTTTAACAAAAAAAGAGCCGTTTGATGAAAAAAAGTTACCAGAAGGCGGAAAATCCGCACGCCGTTTGATCGAAAGGGAATCGCAGGAAAACGTCCCGGGGGTTGGCCAAAAATGGCGGATAAACTCAAAAACCACCTTTTCTGTGTGGAATCTTGGCAGAAAAAGTGGTTTATAAATTCGTGCGAAGTTGTACAGTGGAATAGATATCCCACAAAAGCCGGCAATCCAGCTTACAATTTCATTTGTTTATTCATAGCATTCATCATTTGATTGATTTTCTTTTGTGACGGCTTCATGCCCATTTGCATCATCATCATTTTCAACATTTGTTCGTTAATTGGCGGATTTTTCTTCAGGTAATTCATCATATATTTACGTGCGATGAAAAAACCGATCGCAATGCCGACCAAAAGGGCAATAAGGGCTACGAGAATAAAAACCCAAGTCATAGTATACCTCCTTCACTCACATACAGTGTACTAAATCCTCTTGAATTATACAATACTTCTTTGCCGCCTCACACGAATTTTCTTTCTTTCACCGGCTTGATCCAACCGAACCGTTTATTGTCGTAATCGATTGCAAGAAGATTGCCGTTGAATTTCCTTAAAGTTTCAAATATAGCTGTTTCCGTATCATAGCTGCCGGATGCATGGAGGCGAAGCAGCCTTTGCTCAATATTTACTTCGGCATACTGGCCCTTTTTGTTTGAGATCAGCCGGTAAGCGCCGTTTTCATATACCATTTCATTTTGATTGGGAAATATCTGCTGCAAGACATGTTGCACGGACAAAAGCGGAATCGGTTTCGTAATATAATCGATCTGCTGGCGGATAACGTTTTTTAATCTGCCGGTCACGCTGGAATATTGATTGAACAGATCAAAAAACATGCGTTCCCTGCCGTAATAATACTGCGCAATTTCTTCTTCAATTAAATAAATATAATAAGTCCGCATGCATGCATCACTCCCAACGTCATTATTACCCTTACTATAATGGAAAAGCCTCAAAAAAGTTGTCGTACGGTGTTATAAAATTCTGTAAGTTGTGTCGAAAATAACACCGTTAACGGTTTTTACACCCTGCAAACACAAAAATGAGCCTGCCATTTGCGGAAATCCGCATCAAGCAGGCTCTTATTTTATCGATTATAAATCCAATAGTTTTTTCGCGCGCGCAACGACATTTTCAACGGTGAACCCGTATTCTTTCACAACCGTATTGCCTTTTCCGCTCGCACCGAAAGTATCAATTGCCAAAATATCGCCTTCATCGCCGGTATATCTTTCCCATCCGAACGAGGAAGCCATTTCAATTGCAAGACGTTTCTTCACGGTTTTAGGCAGAACGGATTCTTTATATTCTTGGCTTTGCTGTTCGAAACGGTCCCAGGACGGCATGCTGACAACAGCTGCATCAATATTTTCTCCTGCCAACTGTTTCTGGGCCTCTACAGCCAGGTGGACTTCCGAGCCGCTGGCAAGCAAAAGGAGGTCGGCTGTTTCTTTTTGGGCCGGTGAAATGACATAAGCCCCTTTCGAAACGCCTTCCTGCGCTGTTTCGGCCGTTCCTATGATCGTTGGCAGCCCTTGCCGCGTCAAGACAAGGGCTGTCGGATGATCCTTGGATGTTAAAGCGAGGCGCCAAGCTGCCGCCGTTTCATTGCCATCAGCCGGACGAATGACGGACAAATTCGGCATTGCGCGCAGTGACGGAAGCTGTTCAACCGGTTCATGGGTCGGACCATCTTCCCCGACCGCAATGCTGTCATGCGTAAACACATACGTAACCGGGAGTCCCATGAGTGCAGCAAGCCGGATAGCCGGACGAAGGTAGTCCGAGAAAACAAAGAATGTGCCGCCGTAAACATGCACACCGCCGTGGAGGGCCATCCCGTTCAATGCCGCGCCCATCGCAAATTCGCGGACACCGAACCAGATATTGCGTCCTTCGTAAACATCCGGTAAATAATCTTTGTCTTCTTTCATACGGGTATTGTTAGAACCGGCCAAATCGGCAGAACCGCCGAATAATGACGGCAGCCGCTTCGCAACCGCATTAAGCACTTCCCCGCTTGATGCACGGCTCGCCAGCGTTTTCCCTTCTTCATAAACCGGAATCTCTTTATCCCAGCCTTCCGGAAGCTCCCCTTTGATGGCAAGCTTCAGCTCTGCGGCAAGTTCCGGATATTGTTGTTCATATTCAGCGAACAAAGACTGCCATTCTTTTTCCTTTTTCACGCCGTTTTCAATGACTAATTCGCGGAAACGGCTGTATACTTCATCCGGTACATAAAAGTCTTCCTCAAACGTCCATTTATACGCTTCTTTAGTCAGTTTCAGTTCTTCTTCCCCGAGCGGAGCGCCGTGGACGGCGGATTTACCAGATTTGTTAGGGGAACCGTACCCGATGATTGTTTTCACTTCAATCAGCGTCGGGCGGGTTGTATCGGCCTTGGCTGCTTCAATGGCTTTTGCAACGGCCCCGATGTCATTACCGTCTTCCACGCGCAAATATTGCCAGCCGTAAGCTTTAAATCTCCCTTCAACGCTTTCAGAGAACGACTTGTTTAATTCACCGTCAAGGGAAATATCATTGGAGTCATACAAGACAATGAGGCGGCCTAATTTTAAATGTCCAGCCAAAGATGCCGCCTCCGCGGAAACGCCCTCCATTAAGTCCCCGTCGCCGCAAAGCGCATATGTATAGTGGTCAATGACATGATAATTTTCTTTATTGTAAACTGCCGCCAGATGCCTTTCCGCCATCGCCATGCCGACCGCCATCGCAATGCCTTGTCCAAGCGGGCCGGTCGTTGCCTCAACGCCTTCTGTATGCCCAAATTCAGGATGGCCAGGGGTTTTGCTTCCGAATTGCCGGAAATTTTTAATTTCGTCCATGCTTAACGGATAGCCGGATAAATGAAGCAGGCTGTACAGCAGCATAGAACCGTGGCCGGCGGATAATACAAAGCGGTCCCGGTTAAACCAGTGCGGATTTTCAGGATTGTGGTTCATATACCTTGTCCAAAGCGTGTACGCCATCGGAGCAGCCCCCATCGGCAACCCGGGATGGCCCGATTTCGCTTTTTCAATGGCATCGATGGACAGCGTACGGATCGTCGTGATTGCCAGTTCATCCGTTTTATCAAACATCTTAATCATCCTTTCTCTCGGTGGTTACATTCCTATATTAAGGCAAGTTAAACCAATAACACAACTTTTTTACAGCTCTTACAGGCTTTCAGCGCAAAAAGGCTGGTATGCCCGCACACATTTATTTATGCAAAAAGCCCACTCAGGGGCCGTTAGTGCATTTTCCGCTTCATTTGAATGAGCTTGATTTTTTCCGGTGTGACGTCATTTCCGTCAGGGTCAAAGACGCGGACATTTTCGATTGTTTGTTTCATAGAAGAACGGAACGCCTGCAAATATTCGCTTCTCAATTTGGACTGTTCTTTTGCTTCCTCATCCGTCAGCCCGCCGTTTTTGGCTTTTCGCGCCAATTCATTAATCCTTGACATTTTGTCCTTAGAAAGCATCGTTTCTCTCCTTATCTTCATGTTTTTAAGTTATCTTACTAAAAAACGGGCGTGCCCGCAACGGATGCGCACCGGCAACACAGCCCTATTCCGAAAAACCCTTTTCCTCCATATATTCCTGGTATCTCCGGTGCACAGTTGCCTTTGAAACGCGGTAGCCGAATCCGCGCATAGTGGCGGCAATTTCCTGGAAAGTCAGACCATTTTCGCGCAAGTGGACGATTTCTTCAACCGGAACATCTTTCCTTTCCTTGCCGTGCACATTGCCGTGTCCCTTTAAATTTTTTTGCGGGCGGTAGCCTTTTTTTACTGCACGCTCCATGCCCCTCTTGATCTTTAAATTGTGAAGCTTCCGCTGGTACTCTTCCACCATGCTGACTATTTTCAATACCATGGAATCGGATTCCGACAGCTCCAATTCCCCGTTTTGGGCATAACAATATACTTTTACCCCTTTTTTATATAAAAAATGAATGAGTGCAATTTTTGCATTCCCCCGTCCGATACGCGTTTCATCCTGGACAAGCACCGCATCGATCCGATCGGCATCCAAAAGCTCGAGCAGGTCGAGCACACCTGGCCTGTCCAGGTCATATCCGCTCGCCCTGTCTTCGATCACGGCCGCCACTTCGAACCCGAGCCTTGCGGAAAGTTTTTCGAGCTCTTCCCGCTGCCTGTGCAGGGAAGTTTCTTGGCTCTCTTTATCCGTGCTTACTCTGCAATATAAAACGACTTTCATTTTCCCAATCTCCTGCTTCTTACTTAAATGCCATTTCATTTTCGTTTCCCGGCACGCCGTTTTTTTCAACCGGAATGACGATTTTTTCGCCGGCTTTGATCATATTCCCATCTATATCGTTATGGGCCTCCACCCAACGAATGAATTCCTCCCTGTTCATGGAACCGGCCTTGGCATACCGGTCAGCGATGTTCCAAAGTGTTTGCCCTTCCCCGACAACAATCTCCCTGCAGCTTGAACGGTCCTGCAGACTTGCAATCATATAAAAGCCTAAAATGAGTATTACAACTATTAAAATCATAACATAATTATACTGTTTCCATAACCGTGCCACCGCCATCACCCTTCCACGAATATTTGTTCGATGTTTGGATAATAAAATTATAAAACGAACATGTGTTTTAGTCAATAGTTTTTTCGAACTTATGTTTGTTTTTTCTTCTTCGGCGTGATATAATAATAGCAAATAATGGCACACCGCCGTTCGCAGGTGCGGCTGTAAGGATGTGCCGATCACAATTGAACGACGAGGTGGAATTTTATGACCAAACTATCAAAACGGCAACAGGATATATTAAATTTCATTAAGCAGGAAGTACGGACAAAAGGCTATCCCCCTTCCGTAAGGGAAATCGGCCAAGCTGTCGGCCTTGCTTCCAGTTCGACTGTGCACGGCCACCTCGCCAGGCTTGAAAGCAAGGGGCTGATCCGGCGCGACCCTACGAAGCCGAGGGCGATTGAGATTTTGGACCATGAAGAAGAAATTCCTCTTCAAAATGTTGTAAATGTGCCTGTTGTCGGGAAAGTCACTGCCGGCATCCCGATTACGGCAATTGAAAATATCGAGGAGTATTTCCCGCTGCCGGAACATCTTGTCCCTTCCGACGATTCTGTTTATATGTTGGAAGTCGAAGGCGAGAGCATGATTGATGCGGGCATTTTGGACGGTGATTACGTCATTGTCCGTTCCCAGCAGACCGCCGATAACGGGGATATCGTCGTCGCCATGACGGACGAAAATGAAGCAACCGTCAAAAGGTTTTTCAAAGAGAAAGACCATTTCAGGCTGCAGCCTGAAAACCCGACAATGGAACCGATCATTCTGAAAAATGTAACCATATTAGGTAAAGTCATCGGCCTGTACCGTCAAATGGTGCATTGAAGTAGAGAGAAGCAGTTTGTTTGCTGCTTCTTTTTTAATAGAGGATATGCGAGATTTAAAGATATTATGAATGCCGAAATACCGTAATGAGGTATATTTTTCCCAAAACATACTTGGGCAAGAAATTCTGCGGCTAGTACTGGTAAAACGAATTTTCTCGAATCATTAGTAAAATGTAACAAAAAAATAGTAAACAATCCCTTTGTTTAGGGTTATCCTAATATTGGGAGTTTTAATGAAGTTACTTTAAGCAAAGGACTGAGAAAAATGAACAACATTGTTGTTTACGCTTCCAAGCACGGGACGGTTGAGGGCATTGTCAGGTCTCTCTTAAGAAAATCGCCGGAAGAAATTTTATCCATTAATATTTTAAAAGAAGAACCGCCAAATCTCTCAGATTACAAAAACATCATGATCGGCGGATCCATTTATCTGGGAAAAATCCAGAAACCGCTTACCAAATTTATCAAACACCATTTGGACATCCTTTTGCAGAAGCGTGTCGGCCTCTTTTTATGCGCCGGCGAAACAGACCGCAAAAAAGTCATAGATGAATTTAACCATGCCTTTCCGGAAGCACTGCGGAAACACGCCGTAGCCAAAGAAGTGTTCGGATACGCATATAAGCTGGACGAAATGAACTTTTTAGAAAAAATGCTGGTTAAAAAAATGAGAGGCGTTACGGAAAATACGAGCGCGCTGAACGAAGAAGGCATTGAACGATTTTTCGATACGGTGTTTAAGTAGTGCCGATGCCGCCATTTTCCCCCGCATCTTCTTCCCCTTCCTTTCCATCGGTTGCCGGCCTGGACGTACGCCCGAATAAACGGGAATCGTCGGAAGCCGGCACCTTCCACCTCCATCTTTTTTTGCTGATTTAGCCAGCCCTTCCGGTTAACCAGCGGACCGGAAAACGAAGCAAATTTTCCGAGCGATGGATTTGCTGCGTTTCTTAAAGTTTTTAAAATGGTCAAGATTTGACCGCTTCTTTTTTTCGATACTGCTCCCTTATTTTTTCAAGGCGTTGCCGCAGGGCGGCGATATCTTCCGGGCTTTTTTCCTGCAATGCAGAACTGCCAAGGAAACTGTGCTCGAATTCCGAAAACCAGCTGGGAAGCACTTCTTTCCTCCGGATTCCAGAATGCCCCTGCCGCCGCTTTATAAATTCCAGCTGCAATGCACGCGCCTCCTCCACTGTTTGCACATTTTTCCCCGCCCAGTCCTTTAAGATCGTTTCACAGTATCTCCAGTTTGCTACGCCGTGTTCCACTGCAGTTTTCATCGCTTCTATCACGAGTTCCGCCGTTAATTCATCACACCATGTAAAAATTTTTTCGGCAATATAGGAACCAGCTGTTCCAAAGCCGTTTTGTTCATAAAACGCGATTACATTCTTTGTTTCCTCACCTTTTTCAAAAACGGGAAAGTGCTCTATTGAAGAAGTAGTAATCTTTGCCGTAGTCTCTGTAGTAATCTCTGAAGTAGTCTTTGGTATTGCACTTTCATCGTGAACGTTTGAGCGCTCATATTGAAAGCATGGGTTTTCATATTGATCGTTGGAATTTTCATTTTGAAAGTATGTATTTTCAACCTGATCGTCCGAACATTCATTTTGAAAGTTTGGATTTTCATCCTGATGGCCCGGATTTTCATTTTGAAATTCCGCTCCGTCATCATTAAAAACCGGCAGTTTGTAACCTTCCAAAACATAACCCAGTTTTGCGAGATCGCGCTGAATTTTGGTAAGGTTTACCCGGTATTGCATCGTTTTATCCCAACGGTATTTTGGGTTTATCCGTTTTGACAGCCAGCTTCGCTCGCACAGTTTGTCCAAATACCGGCGCATGGTGGCTCCCGAGTTTGTAATCATGCATTCTTTTGCCAGTTCATCCGCCTTTTTGTAAATCCAGCCGTATTGCAGTTCTAAGCAGGACAAATCAATGTTTTCCCTTATCATGCGCTTCTTTTCTTCCAAAATAAATTGATCGAAATCGGCAATTCTTTCCGACCAATAGAGCATCTGGTTCAGCACTATTGCAAGTTTATAATCTCCCGTTAAGGCAACAAGTTCTTCTTTGATCACAACGCGGCCGAATTTCACCGGCATATTTCCCACTTCCCCTTCTTTAAAACTGCTAATTTTACGGGTCATAAGCACTTATGCTTCCCCACTCATTACATATCTTGCTTGGAGATTTTCGGGCACTGAAGCCACTTGTGCCTGGTAAAATAAAACCTTGGGATCATCCGGTTTGAAAAACATACAGAAAATATTTTTGGGGGCAGAATGGGAGCAGAAGTCAACCGAAGCATAAAATAAATTTTTGTCCAAAAGGGAAATCCCTCAAATCCTTGCGCTTCAAAGGGTTTTACTGATTAATACATTTCAATGTATTGGTCTCTTTCCCATTCGTAAACCTGCGCGCGGAATATGTGTATTATATTTATTTCCTTTTATAAGGATGATAATGCTTATATATAGAAGTTTTAGATTTTATTTTCAAACTCAATCATTGCTTTTCAACTGGACATGATTTTGGTCAATTTCTTGATGCCCTGGTGGCTGTCTTTTCGTGCACATTGAAAATGAATGTAACCGATAAAATAGAATTAACAGA
>NZ_BKZP01000052.1 GCF_008974185.1 Weizmannia acidilactici | reverse complement strand
AAATTATTAAAAACATTTGTCATACCATAATGGCAATGAAATAACGATTATTTCGATAAACGTGTAAAATCCGCAAAACTTAGAATAAAAAACGATTATGAGCGATTGGTTTAAAGTCTGACTTTTTCTTTCATGGTCTTGCTTTTATCTTCTGCAGGCACCATTACTCTTTAACTTATCTTTACATTTCAAAAAATACGGGCTATTTTCTCTCCACCAATTGTTGGCACAACCCCGGTTTTCGAGAAAAATGTTTGCCACCCTTTTGAAATTTCCTTGCATATATATCTAAAATAACATAAATTTATAGCATAAATTATTTTCAAAATAATTGGCCTGTTTTCTACGAGGGGAAATGAAATAAGATTTAAAGACCTGCACAAGAACATAAAAGTCCGGGTTGTTGAGTCATTTTTGAGCTCAACAGTTTCCAGTATGGTTTTTCCTTTTATGGCGATTTATTTATCGAGTCACTTTGATGCAAAAACGACGGGGCTTTTACTACTAATCAATGTTTTTATCGGAATCGGGATGAATTTTATTGGCGGATATTTTTCTGATCAGTTCGGCCGGAGAAAAATGATCCTTTTAGCCGCAATCATAAGGTTTTTTGCCTTTTTCACAATGGCACTGTGTAATTCACCTTGGTTTCAATCCGCGTTCATTACGTTTTTAATGATGACAGTAAACGGCATTTGCTGGGGGCTCGCAGGACCTGCCAACCAAGCTATGTTGATAGATGTCAGCACGCCGGAACAGAGAAAATATATGTACTCGATTACATATTGGGGAAATAATCTCTCCTATTCCATAGGCGGCATCCTGGGTGCTTTTTTATTTAAAGATTATTTATTCGAATTGTTCGTGGCTTTAACGGTTGTTGCAGCCGTAGTTGTAGTGCTGATCGCCTGTTTGATCGATGAAAGCTATGTGCCACAGCGCTCTAGAGTAAAAGCAGCACAACATGTTATCCAAATTTTTTCTAACTACAAAAGAGTGATCATCGACCGCGTGTTCATCATGTACATCTTAGCAGGAATCCTCATACTATCCATGGAAGCCCAATTAACCAATTATATCGGAATCCGGCTCAGTGATGAGATGCCGGCGCAGCAGTTTTTATTTTGGAAAATTGACGGCATCAAGATGCTTGGGATTCTTCGAAGCGAAAACACCATTTTGGTTGTAATCTTCGCGCTTTTTATGATGAAAATCACCAATCGTTTTAAAGACCGGTCTGTACTGATCGCAAGCTGTTTGATTTATTCTGCCGGGTATACGGTCATTTCCTACTCCAATCACATATGGATTCTCCTCATTTTTATGGTCATTGCAACGATTGGGGAAGTATCGCGCGTGCCGGTCGAACAAGCCTATATGGCAGCTATTCCACCTGCCGATGCAAGAAGTTCATATATGGCTTTCAATGGCCTTAAATTCAATTTTTCCAACTTGATCATTTCAATAACTGTTTCTCTAGGAGCTGTCCTTCCGTCTTCGGCCATGGCGGTTTTTATCGGGATGATTGGTTTGGCCGGAACATTGATTTTCTTATTCATCACTCCGAACTTAGAAGCACGGAAAAAAGAAGGAGAGCTGCAGCAGGCAGTCCAGTGACTTTTATTTCAATTAAAGGATCCCCTTTACTGCTCCAACAGCAAAAAGGGGATCCTTGACATGCTTTATAGAGATACTCATGTACACGTTTTTTCAAAACTAAGGTCAAATATTCTCAGGGCGGTACAACGATTGGACTTTTTCAAGATCTTGTATAAGAAGATTGATTTCCTCTGCTGATAAACTGACTGGCATTTGATCATATAGGGTGATGATCTGGCCTTCATTGTTATGCTGATGTTTTTTCAAATAATCATATAATGCTCTGAATTGATTCTCTCTTATCGTGGACGCTATGTAAAAATGTTTGACATTTTGCAAAGAAAATTCATTGAGATTCTCATCGAATTCCCCGGAAATAATGTTTCCCTCTATGTGCATACCATCACTCCATCCAAACGGCTTAATTTCTTGATCGTTATGCTCAATGATTTATTTTTCATACATTTCCACTTAAACGACATTGTGGAAACTAGTTCCGCCGGGAAGTGTACATCAATTCGAATTTTTGATCGGTCCAGACCAAATTGTACATTGTCCTTTCTCTTCTTTAAATTTGAGCTGCGTCTGTTTCTTCTTTGCCGATTCCTTTCTCACATAGAGAAAGCGGCCGGAGGAATCCTTCATGAAGTAAACACCCGGCGATGCCGGAAAATGATTGATCTTGTCTTTTCAATTCAACCATAGTCCTCCTTGAAACCGATCTCCGGGATCTGATTTTTTTATGGTTTATATTTTTTCGCTTGAGGAATTATCTTTTGTATCATGACCCCCTTTTTCTATCGGAATCGGATCAACAGTTTGCAGACTCTCGTTCTCGGTTGCATATTGTTCAGGGTTATCCATTTCTCCCTGTGAGAGCGGTTCCCTCTTATCTTCATCCATAGCGTATCACCCCGAATAGTACAATATCCCTTATTTAGTATGGAAAGAATAAGAAATAACATTTGTTAGCAGCTCCCATCAACAAATGCTTTCCATATCCTTTCCAAAGTAATCCGTAATTATTTTTGCTCGTCTAACCATATAGTTATGTACCATCTCCATCTGAAGAATTTAAACTTCCAGTTTTTCTTAATCTCATAAACCGGATATTTTATGAAAAAGAGAAGAAAATATAAAAAACATTGGCAAGAAAGGATGACCGGTATGAATATCGAACACAATCCACGCCTGACTTCTGCAGAACTCGGATATTTATGGACAGGGTATCTTGGAGAAACGATGTCCATCTGTGTATTCAAATATTTTCTCCAGCATATAGAGGATGCCAACATTAAAACACTTGTTGAACATGCCCTGGATGTGTCGCAACAGCACAAGGAAATGATAGAAAAGATCTTTTCGAAGAAAAGATCTCTGGACCAATGGGGTTCTCGGACGAAGATGTAAATGTAAATGCAGGTCGTTTATTTTCGATGATGTATAAAATTTTGTGTAAAGCATTTTGCTAGAACAAAAGAAAAAAGGTAGGGTATTCTCTGATTTGGACCACAACACATTCCAGAGAAAGGAGTACCCTACCTATGTCTAAAAGAAGTATACCGAATGTCGACTGGGCAAATCAACTGGAAAATGCCATTCGTCAGTTTGTAAAAGAAAAATTAGAACTGATTATGCGGGAAGAAATCAAAAATTTCCTCGAAATCGAACAGGCTGGAACGCCGAATATGAGAAACGGCTACTATCAGCGAAATCTAGATACACAATATGGCCGGATTGAGGGTCTTTTGGTTCCAAGAGACCGAAACGGGGAATTTCAAACACAGTTGTTTGCCCCTTACCAACGGCACACGGGCTGGCTGGAGGAAGCAATCATTAGGATGTACCAAAGTGGCATGAGCACGCGTGAAATTGGCAAGTTTATCGAACGAATTCTAGGAAGCACCTATTCTCCTGCGACGATCAGCCGGATTACCGATGTCGTGAAGGAAGACATCGAGAAATGGCACGCTCGTCCACTACACCAGCGTTATTCGGTCTTATATTTTTGGACGGCTTGTACGTGAAACTTCGCCGGGATACGGTAGAGAAAGAAGTTATTTATGTGGTATTGGGGGTGAACGAAGAAGGGTATCGTGAAATTCTTGATTTCTTCGTAGGAGGACAAGAAAGCGCCTATGTATGGCAGGAGATTCTCCAACAGCTCTACCAAAGAGGCGTCAAGGAAGTGCTTCTTGGCGTCTTCGATGGCCTTCCGGGGTTGGAGGAAGCCTTTAAGGCGGTGTATCCGAAAGCCGATGTGCAGCGCTGTGTCGTGCACAAAGTCCGCAACACCCTCAGCCGTGTTCGGAAAAAAGATCAATTCGAAATGGCGGAGGACCTGAAACTCATTTATCGTTCTCCGAATAAAGAAATCGCATTGGAGATGTTTCAACAGTTTCAATCCAAATGGTCTCACAAATACCCAAGGGAAGTCCAATCTTGGGCAAATGAGTTGGATGTCCTTCTCACCTTTATGGACTATCCAAGCAGTATTCGAAGTGTGATTTATACGACCAATGCCATCGAACGAACGATCAAGGAGATTCGGAAACGTCTAAAGCCGATGAACAGTTTGAGCAGTTTAGAAGCCGCTGAAAAAGTCGTATATTTGACGATACAGGACTTTAACGAGAAATGGGCAGGGCGAAAGTTGCGAGGATTTGCCGAAGCGCAAGAAGCCCTTCAACGAATGTTTGAAGAACGTTATTGTTAACCAAATATTGTAAATAAACAAATTAAGGGGATTTTCCCTTTCCACACAAGAGACTGAATATTCAGTCTCTTGTGTGGAGGAAACCGGTTCCCTATCCATTCCAAATCCATTTCAGAGATACCCTATCTATCTTACATTACACAAAATTCTTGACGGTACCTTATTTTCTGACGTATTTTATTTGCATTACGTCAAAAACATGGTAAGGGGCGGACTCGTTACGCACGCCAACACGCTGCCGCAGTTATTCAGGGAAGATATTCTCTCTTTTGGTGCAAAATGCTTGTCCTCATATATTGAACTTAATCAGGAAACAACAGAAATTTTGTTAAAAAAAGGATTGGCAGAACGCCCGCCTTATATTGTATATCCGAAAGAAACGGAATTTGTTCAAAAACAGTCATTTATCCTGGAGATTTTGGGCAAAAGATCTCTTACTGCTACAGAAATTACAACTCTTTATGCCAATATCATGACAAATCTTTTTGGTTCCTGTATTGCTGCAGGATTTGCCCAGACGGCAAAGTCCAAGAAAGTTTGCGATTATATTGCCAGAGGAAAAGAGCTTGCCCAAAAACATATAAAAGTCTTTAGCGATTATTTGGAGCACCATTCTCTTCCTGTTCCTATGCTACTAGCGGTTAACCAAGACGTTACGAATTTAACGGAACCGCCTTTTTCAGATAAATTAATGATGTACCATTTTGGATTGATGATTTATGCCGGAATCGGCAACTATGGCACAGCCATTTCAGAATGTATGAGAAGCGATTTGGCTACAGATTATTCACGGTTGCAAATAGAGATATTAAAGTTTTCAGAAGACGGATTAAACATCATGATTGATAACAACTGGTTCGAGCAGCCGCCTTTGGCAAAAGGGTAATGTTGCGGGGCAAAATATCAATTTTGTTTCATGATATATTGCCGCTCACGCTTCTAAAAAATGTTTTGTGTGGAATTGCTACCAGTTGATACAACTTCCCGCGTGGAGTACCAACACGGCTACAACCAAGTACTTACCATTGATGCCCTGAAAGCAAAGAAAATTGTTTCCCTAATAAAAATAAAGACACCTGCATCAAAATAAATCAAGGTGTCTTCCCATCGTTCCTTAAGCTCGTACAATTTCTTCCAAATTGCAGTTGATTCGTCGATGATTCCGTGATGCGCTGCGCGTCGTCACAGATCGTCCTTGCGTGCCCTTTTTCTGTAGGTCCAGGGATTTTGTTATTTTCCTTTATGGGGTTCGTGCAGCACATCAATGATATGTTCCAATTTCCCGGGCTTCATTCAAGGTTTCGGGATATGTAGGATAGGCGAGTCGAAGAACCGGTTTCACCGGGATTTTTCGAACCGGGGTTGGAAGGATGGTTGCTTTCATCATCATGATCACCATTTCCTCCTCTTCACGGTTTTCTTCCAATTTGCGTTTTTGTTGTCCCAGGACAATCCATTCATCAGTTCATTGATGATACTTGCTTCCAGCCGTTTCCTAAAACGCGGCATCAAAGAATGATGAAATTTTTCCTGGAATTCCGGCAAGCCAATAAAATACTGCAGATACGGGTTTTCTGTGATCTGTCCAGCCGTTTCACGATCGGATAATCCAAGCCGTTCTTTTATGTATAGGGCACCATGAGCTATTCTTACGGAATAGGCCATAAACCCTGAAATATAAAAAATCATTTGTATCTGGATTCATTTTAAAAAAAATACACATCCTAATCATTGGAGGTGGCATCATGAAAAACTCAAAATTAGTTTATATGGCTTCGCTAATTCTACCTTGGCTAACAGTACCATTTTTGGGTCGAAATTCATTTAAAAAATATCTCCCAGCCGCAATATTTATGAGTACATTCACTAAAGCAATAGACCTATTCGGTGAAAAGAAAAGATGGTGGCGATTTTATAAAGGAATACCACCTTCGGATAGTATGAATTTTTTTAACTTTGGCCCATATCTTGTTACAAGTCTTTGGATGTTAAAAATGACTTTTGGTAAATTTCCTTTATATTTAATTTCAAATACAATTCTTCACTTTTGTTTTATTTTTTTGGGAGGCATAGAACTTGTAGACCGTTATAAAATATTTACTTTGAAAAAATTAACCAAATTCCAATACTTAGCAATCGACCTTTTTAGGGCATTAATTCTTTATGGTTTTCAATACGTAAATCATTTTAGTCAGCATACAAAACCTTCAAAAGACGTTCCAATTGATCGAAGAAACCATCGAATTAGATGAGAAATCTTTGAAAGAAGTGAAAGAACCGACACAGCGTGTAAGCGCAGAACGACTGGAAAAGTTTGCCGAATTGGTGGAACAAAAAGTCAAAGAAGCTGAATCAGATGCAGAACAGGAAAAGAACAAAGAAATAAAAAAAGAGAAGAAGGCAGCATACCGGTTGAAACGGAAAATTTATAAGAAGCTTAAAGAAGATTATTCGCCGCGACTGAAGAAATATGAAGCACAGATGGAAATTTTCGGTGACCGGAACAGCTATTCCAAAACAGACCACGATGCCACTTTTATGCGCATGTAAGAAGACCATATGAAAAACGGCCGGCTGAAGCCGGGTTACAATGTCCAAATCGGAACGGAATACACCATCCACCAAAGGCTGACAGATACAAGGTGCTTCACCCCGCATTTGGAAAAACTGAAAACATCCGGCCTGCCTAAGCCAAAACGGATGATTGCGGATGCCGGCTACGGCGGAGAAGCCAACTATTTGTATGCGCATGAAGAAGCATTGATTCCCTACAATACCATGAGGAAGGAAGAGACCCGGGCTTACAAAAAATATACGGAATGCCGCCAACTGGGAATACCGTGAAAAAGACGACTTCTTCATTTGCCTGAATCATCGGAAGGTTGCCTTTAAACATTACAGAACGAAAACAGATCAGTATGGGTTAACACGTGACTTTAAAAATGATGGGTGTGAAGACTGTACAGACTGCCCGCTGAAAGAAAGGTGCACAAAAGCAAAAGGAAACCGGCAAATCCTCCATAATCCGGTGTATGAAGGAATGAAAGCAAAAGCCAAAAAAAGCCTTTGGTCTGACGAGGGCGCGCAAATCTACGCCGGAGAAGAATCGAGGTAGAAAGCGTGTTTGGTCATATCAAAGGTTCCGCAGATTTTCTTCGGAGGCTGGTCGCCATCGCCCACAACCTACTGAAGCAGGCGGAAAAGAACCGCCTGCTTCAGAAAAAAGATCCAGAAAATAAGAAAACCCGTTGAGAAAAATGAATTTCTCAACGGTTTTTCTTGTTTAAAAAAGGACTCTTGAAACAACTCCAAGAAACAACAACGATGCCCTCAAGAAGTATAAATTTAATTTATTTTCACAAAATCAGGGTGGAATCGAAAAGCTGATATCAACCATATTTACGCACAAAATAAAGCCCATATCCCCATCGATATGGATGTTTCCCATTTGATAACTCCAAGACGAAAAAGGAAGGTGTAAAGAACGTATAAAATCAATCAAAATATCCAGATTATTCCTTAACTGTATCAAAATAGCATGATCCAGTTTTCCTTATTCCTATTCTCACAATAAGGATTTTTTATTACTGCTTTTTTCTTTTGCAGTTCTATGGTAAAAGCAAAACGTATTTTTCCCTTCAGATTTTGCCTGATATAGAGCTATGTCAGCCTTTTTCAGCAATTCTTTTTCAGTATCTCCTTCTTCATAAAAGGCAATCCCAATACTGGATGTCGTTTTAAACTCTTGCCCAAACAGATTCCAAGGACTTTGGAGTGAAAATATAATTCTTTCGGCAATATTTGTTACTTGTTTTTCATTTTCTATTTTCGAAAGAAGAATGATAAATTCATCGCCCCCCCACCGTACTAAAATATCAGATTCTCTAATGCAACTTTGAACACGATTTGTAAATTGTTTAAGAAGCTCATCACCTACATCATGGCCGAATGTGTCATTGATATGTTTAAAACGATCTACATCAAGAAACAGAAGGGCTACCTTTCTTTGATAGCGTTTGGCTTCCTTGATTGATTGTTTGAGTTGTTCGCTAAAAAACCGTCGATTCGGCAAGCCGGTTAAAGTGTCATGAAAACTTAAATACTCAAGTTGCTTTTGATATTTCTTACGATCTGTAATCTCACGAGCAACAATCATCATATATTTATATTGACCGTCATCGTCATATACCGGTGTTCCATTTACATCTAACCAAACATCATATCCAGCTTTATGAGTTCTGGACACTTCAATAGAAAACGGCTTATAATTTCTAGCCATATTGGTTATAGCTTTCCTGAGGTTATCATCTATTTTACCATTGGGCTGATGAAATACTATTTTTCCCACGTATTCTTCCGGATCGTAACCAAGTACTGTCTTATGTGAAGGCGAAGCATAAGTCACAATACCATTAAGATTAACTAATTGAATGAGATCGAGAGAATTATCTGCTAATAATCTATACCTTTTTTCACTTAGGCGTAAAGCTTCCTCCACTTTTTTCCGACTAGATATTTCTCTACCAACAATCAGGAAATAAAGGAGGTGTCCGTTTTCATCATAAACGGGATTACCACCAGCTTCAGTCCATATCCATTTTCCACTAGCATGTTTTAAACGATATTCAACCCGGATACTCTCTTTGGTTGCAACCATATGATCAAATTGTTTCTTGGCCTTGAATAAATCATCCGGATGAATGAGATCAAAAGCAAGATTACCTACATAATTTTCAGGCGAAAAACCTAAAACTCTCTCGTATGACGGAGAAGCATATATCACGCTTCCGTTCTCATCAACAGCGCTTACAAGATCTGTCATATTCTCCGTAATAAGCCTGTACTCCTCTTCACTTTTACGAAAGGCTTCTTCAGCGCTTTTTCTATCAGTTATATCCGTAAAAATCGACAAAATTGCAGGGCCATCATCATAGTCAATTGAAACGCCGGTTATTTCTACATAAAAAATTGTGCCATCCTTTCTTTTTAATTGCATTTCAATAAAAGGAAGCTTCTTACCATGTTCTGCTTCCGATAATCTTCGTTTTGATAGTTCATGAAAATTTGGATGAATATATGAAAAAATAGATTTGCCTAATAAACTTTTTTCTTTGGCTGATTTTAGCGCAAATGGGTTGGCATATAGAATATTTCCATTCCTATGAACAACGATCCCCTTCGGAGACAGTTCTACTACTTTTCGATACCGTTCTTCACTTTCCTTTAAAGATCTTTCTAAGTGTTTTTGTTTTGAAATATCCATTGTTATAGTAGAAAGGGCAACCACTTTTCCGTGAGGGTCAAAAATGGGTGACATTGTTAAACTAATATCAATGATTGTCCCATCCTTTTTCAAACCTATCCAGTCAAATCTTGTAATACTTTCCCCATTTTTGACCTTATTCATCATTTTCTTAGCCTCAGCCAATTTATTTTTAGGAATAGTCATTAAAGGCTTTCCAATGACCTCTTCACGTTTCCACCCATAAATTTTTTCAAACGCCGGATTGACATCTAAGACATTCCCTTCGATGTCCAATATATCAATTGCATCAGCCGTGGAATTGAAAAAAGACAATAGCCGATTTTGCACATCTTTTAGAAACTCTTTTGTTTTACAAAGCTCGGTAATATCTTTCATGACACAACAGATCCCAACAATGTCATGATTGACTTTTAACGGTATATACTTAACCTGTAAATCAATAATACTTCCATTTTTATGACAGGCTTGTACCTTTGCTTCAGCAGGTTGACCAGTTAATACGATGTTTATTTGCTGCTGAACTTTATCTATATCACTTGGAACTGTCATTTCTTTATAAGATAATCCCAGAATATACTCCTCCGAATATCCGAACAATTGACAAACGGCCGGATTAACTTTCATTATTGTTCCATCGAGTGATAGTATGCAAATTGCATCAGGGTTATGTTCTATAATTGATTTATAGATTTCAATATGTGAATCATAATTGGACATTTCTCTTCTCCTTCTGCCGCCCAGCCAGCATTGTATGAATCTTTAGACCTGTTGTTTTGCCCTCTTGTTTTCGTCAAAATCTGCTGCTATCGCAAACAGACCGAATTTTCTAAAAAACAGATTTTTTAATTTCGGGAGACTGTTAATCGGTAAATAAATCTCTTCAACTGTATCTTGATCGGCTGTTCTTTTTATTCTTCCACCATGTTCCTGAATCATTTTGTTATTTCACATTCAAACCTGTACCTGTTCTTTTTTCTTTTGTGCTCTAAAAAGGTTCAACTATCTTTTTAAGGCATTCTTCACTAATACCGCTACCTTGTTCTAATCCCAAGGCCTTCTGAACCGGTAATCGTACTGATTATTTTTGATAAGCCCACCTTTTGGCATGACTTCAACTACATTTTGAAGAAAGTAGATAATAGTTATAAATCACAATAAATAAGGGGTAAATTTCCATCTATGATCTCAATATTCTTTAATACCGCTTGTGACTTGAGTAAGGTATAACGCCTTTTATCAGCACTTTAATATTTGTCAATGGCAATGTGGCTTTGCAAGAGCTAAAAATTCCTTTATTATTTTTCAACTCGTTTAATCTCTAACAACATTATTTATATAGGTTGGTTTTATTTCTTCTTGTTATTTGCAAGAAACCTTTATCGAAGTAAGCAAATTTCATGTGCTGCACATGCAGTCAATTGCCAACAACAGATAGCTTTTCTGACCTTCGCATAAGTTCTTCTAATCTTTTTTCTCGGATATATCACAGCCAACAACAATCTGCTCTACGTTGCCACTTTTTCCAACTACCGGGGTACCCTGGGCCTCTATATAAATCCATTCCCCTGAAACATTTTTACATCGGAACCCGGCTTGAAAGAGAGAGTTTTTTGAAATCATGTTACGAAACTGGGTTTTAACATATTCCTTATCTTCCGGATGAATTAAACTGAATACCGATCTTCCTACGTAGGATTGATAGGAATGCCCAAAAATTCTTTCATGCGATGGGGAGAAGTATTGTACATTACCATCTGCATCCCAAACCTCAATCAAGTCTGACATGTTATCTGCAATATGACGATCATTCAATTCACTCTGTCTAGGAGCTTTCTCAAATTTCCTACGCTCTGTTATATCTACACATGACGCAATAACCTCGATCACTTCCCCTCTTCTTTTAACAGGACGTAGAGTAGCCAAGTAAGCGCCCCCGTTAAATTCAACTTCGTAAGTTACATGATTTTCACCTTCCCAAGCCCGCCGGTAATATTGGGTTATTCTTTTCGCCTCTTCAACAGGTTGGAAATCCTTTAGTTCCCGTCCAATAATTTGCTCCGGAACAAGCCCAATTTTATAAAGTAATTTACCATTGCAGAAAGTATGAATAAATCTTCCATTTTCATTTATAAATTTAAAGGTCATTCCTGGTTGTAACCGAAGAGTATCTA
>NZ_BKZP01000051.1 GCF_008974185.1 Weizmannia acidilactici | reverse complement strand
ATGATCTCATTCATAATCTCTAATTGTAAATTTTTCTTTTTTACTTGTTCAATGGTATTTTTTAATTCTGTGTAATAATTTTTTTTAGAAGATTTCACCCCTGTTAATAGGGCGATCATTTCATATTTATCATTGAGCACAATATTCACCGCCTCATAAGACGTTTCTTAGAATGGTTTTTACCTGCTCAAGGTCCATGTCGCGCGGATTGGTTATCATGCATGCATCTTCCAGCGCTGTCCGACTGATCAAGTCAATATCCTCTTCTGAAAATTGCACTTCATTTAAACGTTCTGGAATACCGATATCAATTGATAATTGTTTTACAAAATGGATTGCTGCATTTCCGGCATCCCGCTGCGTCAACCCTCTAGTGTCGATCCCCATCATTTCTGCAATTTCTGTAAAACGCTTCGGTACTGCGATAAAATTGAAATCCATGATATGAGGTAAAAGGATAGCATTTATTTCTCCATGTGGTAGAAGGAACCTTCCACCGATTGCATGTGAGATTGCATGTGCTGCACCTAATATTGCATTAGAGAAAGCTAGCCCGGCCTGCAGACTGGCCATCGCCATTGCTTCTTTCGCTTCCATATTCGTTTTGGAAGCAACAGATGGGCGCAGATAATTTGATACAAGGGCAAGGGCATTTTTAGCTTGGACATCTGTTAATGGTGTGGCAGCTATACTGACATAAGCTTCAATCGCATGGGTCAACACATCCATGCCCGTTGTCGCAGTCAAAGCACTGTCTTTTGTAACTAAAGTGTAAGGATCGATAATTGCAATATCAGGAACTAATGTTTTGGAAACGATCGTCATTTTTCTTTTTCGTTCAGTATCAACGATAATGGAAAATTGGGAAACCTCCGATCCGGAACCGGCTGTTGTCATGATCATTACCATGGGCGGCAGCGGCTTTTCAATCTTATCGATCCCTTCATAATCACTGATTTTTCCACCATTTGCAGCAAGGATTGCAATCGCTTTCACAACATCCAAAGCGCTGCCGCCCCCAACTCCGATAATGGCATCACATTCATTTTCCACAAACACCGAACATCCTTTTATTACTTCGGTATCTTTAGGGTTGGGAGTAATATCTGTAAAAGTTGCAAAAGGGAGGCCGGAATTCCTGCATATTTCTATCACATGATCAAGCCAGCCGGCATTGGCAACCCCTTTATCGCTGACAATTAACACTTTCTTGGCCCCAAGCCTCAAGCATGCCTCCCCAGCCTGGTCAAGCGCATTTTTCCCAAAAATAATTTCAGGGATTACAAATTTATTAATATGCAATATAACCACCCTATTATAAAATGATTTTCTAGCGATACGCTTAAAACAAGTATAGCTTTGTTTTTTGTTTAGGGTCAATAATATTTAAAATATTTAATTTTTAAGGTTTTAGCACCGGCTTATTCAGGGCGGGATTATTGAAAGACAATCAACTACAATAATACGAACAGGTCTTGTGTACTGCTTTTCCTGCTGTATTACAACTAATGGACGTTAAACAGCAAACCGGCCGGCATTTTTTTAAAACTGTTCCCTTTCATCATCCCGCAAGTTGCCATTGAAGCCATTGCAGACAAAAAAACGAAATGAATTACTTGGAAGAGAGGATGGTCATAGTCGTTTATCAGTTTGGCGGTGAAAATGCTGCCCTTATCCGAAGGGTCGATGAAAAAATATCCAGTGAACCAAAAACGCTATAATCATTTTGGCAGGAATTTTAACAAAATTAGGTTTACTTCCCCCCTCTCTTTTGCTATAATTCTAAATATTTATAGAAAGGGGAGAATACAATGACTACTCAGAAACAACCGCCTTTTCGCGCTGACCATGTCGGCAGTCTGTTAAGGCCGGATAAACTTAAGCAGGCCCGCCGCCAAAAGGAAGCAGGCGAGATTCCAGCTGAAGCGCTGCGCGAATTGGAAAATAAAGAAATTAAAAGGATTGTGGAAAAACAGAAAGAAATCGGTCTTCAATCTGTGACAGACGGGGAATTCCGCCGCGCTTACTGGCATTTTGATTTTCTCGAAAATCTTGACGGCGTGGAAGGCTACGAAACCGAAAGCGGCATCCAGTTTAAGGGAAGGCAAACGAAATCGCATTCCATTCGGATTGTCGGGGACTTGGATTTTAACGGCCACCCGATGATTGATGATTTTAAATTTTTACATAGCGTTGCCGGTACACACATGGCAAAAATGACAATTCCGAGCCCGAGTATGCTGCATTTCCGTGGCACGATTGCCTATGGGCGCTACAAAGATGAAGCGCTGTTTTTCCATGATCTCGGGCAGGCTTATAAAAAGGCAATTGCAGCTTTTTACGATGCCGGCTGCCGCTATTTGCAGCTCGATGATACGGCATGGGCATACCTTTGCTCTGAAGAACAAAAAGAGCAGCTCAAAGCCCGCGGACTAAATCCGGATCACCTAAAGGAGCTTTACGCCCGGACGATTAATGAAGCGGTCGATGGCCGGCCGGAAGATTTGACCATTACGATGCACATTTGCCGCGGCAATTTCCGCTCGACATGGATTGCTTCCGGCGGCTATGAGCCTGTCGCAGAAACGCTCTTTAACGGCCTCCATATTGACGGCTTCTTTTTGGAATATGACAGCGACCGCGCCGGCGGATTTGAACCGTTGCGTCATGTGCAAAGAAAAGACCTGCAAATCGTGCTCGGCCTGATTACTTCCAAATTCGGCGATCTGGAAAATGCGGACGAGATTAAGCGTCGGATCGACGAAGCAACAAAATATGTCCCGCTCAACCAGCTTTGCTTGAGCCCACAGTGCGGTTTTGCTTCCACCGAAGAAGGCAACCTGCTTTCGGAAGACCAGCAATGGGAAAAACTGGAGCATGTTGTCAAAATTGCACATGAGGTGTGGGGGTAAATCGAGTAGGAGGAGGTGACTAACCTCCATCCTCTCACACCACCGTACGTACGGTTCCGTATACGGCGGTTCCATGAAGTCAGTCGGATAGTGATTTGGTATCTCACATCCGTTATGCTTTTCTGTCTCTCCTTAAACCACTTTAGTTCTCAGCCCTCTCAATGTCTCCCACGGAATTCACCGTTTCTATCCACTGAGTAAGTCCATCTTTGGATTGTCTGCTTCATTGAACAAAGTGAAATTCGAGTTTATTCCACACTCCTTCATGGTTCAGTCCTTCCAAATGAGGAACTACCTTATTTGTACTATGATCTCTGCTGACTTCTGACTGTTCAATAACCTATCACTAGGCTAGTTACCAACTTAGTCGGCGTACCAGTCAGACCTCTCTGGGTAAGACTGCACTCTTTCCCTACACCTATCTGCCTCATTTACTCTGTATCACCTTTGGCAGTATGGACTTTACTTTGTTCGGCAAGCTCATCCAATGATACCTAGCCTTGTATGAGGTTCATGTTCCTCAAGAATCGGAGGTTTGCCGCTCGCTTCCTTCAGATTCCGCATCACTACGACACCCTTGCGTTAGGCTATCGCTACTACTGCCTTCGCGATTCGGGACTTTCACCCTATAGAGTGCAGCCATGCCAGGCGCACCGTTAAAAAAGAAGAATGCCTGGCATTCTTCTTTTTTAATATTTTTTGTTACACATCTTCATACTTGTAAAAGATTCCTCATGAAAATTGAGTGGGATATTGAAACGAAAAGATCTTTTCATTTTATTCATAAGCAATTGGCCTTCAACTTTGCTTATATTGGTAATCGCTTTTCTATGCTTGAAAAAATGTCTTCACACAAAAGTTTTTAAGAGGGAAAACTATATTTCCCTCTTTGGTGAAAAACACCTAAAATAAACCGGCTTCCTTGGCTGTAGATATACTGTTCTGTGCAAACTCGAACGGATTGCCGACGTTTTCCCAGTGCATGTACATCAGACGCGGACTATCAAACAGCCTATGGTTATGAACTGCTGTAACAGTAATCCCCCGTTTACGCAATGCTGTTAAAAACGGATTGATTTCATTTTCTAAAATCACTGTTTCACCGAGATTCAACGTGCGTCCGTTACGATTGTTTTCAAACGAAAGCGCAAATGGGAGTGACAATGGCGAACGTGTACGGCGGCCTAAAATCGTTGCATTGATATTGCGCAGACGCTGTACGACACAAACCGGGTGCGACACAATCACCGTTCCCCCGATAATAATTTGCTAATTCCTAGCAGGATGACATATTTCCCCCTCCTTTCCGGTTAGATGTTGTAAAATATGCATTTTCTTGACTGCTTGTCTAGACAAATGAAATGCAAATGGTTAAGATAATCAACTCAACTTTCGCAGACTGAAATAGCCAGGCATTACTTGATATAACTAGGATTTCCTCCAACCATTTATTCATTTGATTATTAAAGACGAATTGACCACCGGATTGTGAGCATTTCCCAACCGCATGTCCACCCAATTGTAAGGGGCAAGGCAAAAGCGAACGTGGAGTTCAGTTCGAAAGACGCCATCAGTGTTGTCGATGGCTATGCCCTGATTGAAAGGCTTGATTGAGAAAACTACAATGTAGGCATCTCAAGGAATCTGTTGAAAATTACTACAACTGGTTTGGTATCTACCCAGAAGCATTTCTGGCGGACAAAATTTGCCGGAACCGTGAAAATCTGGCTTACTGCAAATCTCTCGGCATCTAAAGTAGGCCACGGCTTGGCCACCCATCCAAGACAGAAGACAAGTCCTTGGAACGATTGGTGAATCAGGATGCCTCTGAACGTAATGCCGTTGAAGGCAAATTTGGTGAAGGCAAGCGCAAATACGGGCTGGACCTTATTCGAGCACGCCTTCAGGAGACAAGTGAAACAGTTATAGCTCTCCAATTTCTCATCATGAACCTGGGGCGAAAGCTCAGAGTTCTTTTTTTTAAATTTTTACAAAACACTATTTTGTCTTTTGATAACTGAATTTTGGCTTGCATCTGATTTGTTCAGCAAGCCCTAATTACATTTTTAACGCAAATTTCATAAAGACTTATTTCAAACATGTTTCGAGCTAACTTTTTGGCTTTTATGGAGAACAGATGTCCATAGTTAAAGCACATGGCAAAGCAAAAATCATCCTATTTCTTTTACACAAAAATGAAAGTTGTAGTGGAACATACCGATCTCGAACCGTTGACCTATACGCTGTCAGATAACACATGATTTACAACACCAAAAAGGGGGCTAAGTATTGTTAAACCCCACTTTTACTATCATGAATTGCCCCTGTCATAAGTTCAGACAAAAATCCTGAATGTATATGATAAGGGGAGTCATCATTTAAATACAAATTTCCGGGTTTGTTCGGAAAAACTCAATAGTATCCCTTAATGAGGCTTCGAAGGGAATGCTTGGTTTCCAACCTAATTCAAATAATTTCGAAGGCTTTCTTGTCTCCACTTCCGATCCGCTCTGGTTCGAAGTAGCTTTCACCTCTAAATTTACATCGGTTAAGTTCTTATAAATATCAATCATTTCCCTTATTGTCCGACTTATTCCTGTACAGATATCATAAACTTCTCCGGATTCTCCTTTGTTTAATAAAATCTCATATGCATTCACTGCATCTCGAACATCCAGAAAATCACGAGTTGCATTTAAGTTATTGACAATTAAAATGGGATCTGCCTCATTTCTCTCCATTTTTACTATTTTTGAAGCAATAATGGAATTTATTCCATTTGAACAACCTGGCCCGATTAAGTTTGTTGGTTTTGTGATAACAATATTCATTTTGAATAATTTTTTCCAAGCTACTGAAACAATCTCTTGGAGTGTTTTACTGAGGCTATAGGGATGAGGAATATTTGAAAGATTAACGGGGTCAATTTGTAGCGCAGATCCGGCAATCAAAATTTTACAAGATGAATTTACTTTTCGAATTGCTTCCAATAAATATGCTGCCGACATAAGGTTGATATCAAGGGTGCCTATAGGATCCTTCCATGAATCAACCACACTATTTTGACCTGCCAAATGTAAAAGATAATCCGGTTTTATTCCCTTCGTTAATATTATATTTCACTAAAGGGTGTCCATGAAACTATACTAGCATCATGTATTAAAGGCACTCGACAGTTCAGATTGATAAAATACCGACTTGAACTGCCGGCTTATGTTTGAGCCAAGATCGATTCTCGTTATTAATTCTGTCTACTTCCGAAGCATTTCACTCAATGGTGAAAGCGACTCTACTCTCCTTGTAAGACTTTTAATAATTTCTCTATCTAATCCTACTTGCATGCATTTCTTCTCCCTTCATAACCATTTATACAAAAACAGATGCCCCTATAAGAGACATCTGTTCTCGTTGTTACGCATTCATTGGCCAGTCCTTATATTGTTGTTCGGCTTGTTCCATGAATTTATTTGTTAAGAATTGTAATTGTTGACCCGTAATTTTTTCTTTCATGAGTACATGCTTGACGGCTAATTTCACTTTAGCATAAACATCTCGACGGTGAGGGCTTGTCCAGTCTACGGCTAATTGTTTCTTTAAGGCTTTGACAACCTTATGGATTAAATCTGCAAGAAACTCGTTTGAGAACGCTTCCTGCTCCATAGCAGTGATCGCTTTGTAAAATTCAATTTCTTCCTCTGACAGTCCTAAGTCGTGTCGCTTGCGTATTTCTTCTTCCATTTCTTTGCGCATGTTAATCATAACCCTGACCACATCGGCAGCCTGAATAACACGATTATGATAATCCCTTAACGTTTTCTCTAGAAGTTCGCTTAACGCCTTTGACTGTGGGCTTCCTTGGCTAAATGTCACTTTGATTTGGTCCTCTAAAAGTTTTTTCAGCAACTTTAAGCGCAAGTCTACATGCTCTTTTTTCGTTAAATCTGCCAAGAACGCATCGTCCAATATGCTGATATCCGGGCGTTCAATCCCTGCTATTTGGAAAATGTCAACGGTTTCTTTTGCTAACAGACTGTTATCAATAAGTTCTGATAATCGCTCTTCTAATGTTTTATTTTCACTCGGTTTTTCAATTAGTGGCCGCAAATGTTTGCGAAGTTGTGCTTTCATCATTAAATAGAGCATGACTTCATCTGCAAGTTCAAGTACTTCCGGCTGATGTTTCACCAACTGATACGATTTTTCCAGTTTGGTGGCTGCTTGGATATATTCCTCGGGATCTCGGTTTAAAAGAATGTTAACAAGATCTGCAATGAAGTCCTCGCGCTCTATCTTTGGTTTTGCCCGCCAGTTTTGCACATCAATCTCGCTTGGAATAAATCCTCTTACTGCCTTCAGATGATCCATGAAGATATTAACGGCCTCAGAAATATCATAAGCAGGACTTCCCGTGCCGCCACTTTGCGTATATTTATGAGTTGCTTCTTTTAGTGAAGTAGCGATTCCAATATAATCAACGACTACTCCGCCTTCTTTTCCCGGAAACACACGGTTTACACGTGCAATGGCCTGCATCAGGTTGTGTCCCTTCATTGGCTTATCGATATAAAGATAAGAAAGCGGTTTGGCGTCCATTCCTGTTAGCCACATATCGACGACAATGACAAATTTCAAAGGGTCTTCTGGGTCACGAAGTTTGGCTTTCACTTCTTCTTGCTCTTTTTTCGACTTAATATGCGCATATTTGCTTCCCGGCTGAACCTCTCGCCACTCTTTTGGATCCTTTGATACATCTCCTGTCATAATCACTTCAACAGGAGGACATTCTGGAATCTCTCTTAGATAATTATACAAATCAACCGCAATTCGCCGGCTCATACAGACAATCATTGCTTTTTGAAACGGATTGGCGACTTGGTTAAAATGTGATACGATATCTTTGGCTAAACGACGGAGCCGTTTTGGAGTACCGACGACTTTTTCCAGAGCGGCCCATTTTCTTTTATAGTTCTCTGACTCTTCATCGTCTCCACCAGCCTCTACGATAATTTCCTTGTATTTTTCATCAATGTCGTCAGCCGATAAATCAAGCGGGATTAAGCGACTTTCATAGTAGATTGGCAACGTCGCTTTATCTGCCACCGCCTGAGCCATATCATAACGATGGATAATATGCCCAAAAATCTCCTCCGTATTGTTATCAACAAAATCGACTGGAGTTCCTGTAAATCCAATATGGGAAGCATTCGGCAAAGCATAACGCAATTGAGCAGCAAATCCACCTGCAAAACCGGCTTGGGTGCGGTGTGCTTCATCAGCAATCACAACAATGTTTCGTCTTTCCGATAAAACCGGATGCTTAGTTTCTCCTTCTTTCTTACGGAATTTTTCAATGGTAGAGAAAATGATTTGTCCGGCTTCCCCTCTCAGCAACGTTCTTAACTGTTCTGTATCTTCTGCATGCTCCACATGGCCGATGTATGATTTTCCTTGCACAAACGTCTCATACAACTGTTCGTCTAAGTCATTACGGTCCACTTGAATGACAATTGATGGATTTTCCATTTCCGGGTGGCGAGACAAAATTCCTGCGAAAAATAGCATACTTAGCGATTTACCCGAACCCGTTGTATGATACATAACCCCGATTTTTCTGTCTCCGTCAGGTCGCGTCGCACGTATCGCTTCATTGACAGCGAAGTTCACACCGAAAAATTGGTGATATTTCGCACCAACTTTCGTAATTTTACTTCCTTCCTCTAAAAAGACAATGAAATTACGAATATAATTTAGTAGACGATCTTTCGGGAATAATCCTTCAATCAGCGTGCGCATCGTATTGGCGCGGTTGTTATCGACATTTCGTCCATCAATCGATTTCCATGAAGCAAAGAAATCGTAATCGGCAAACGGCATCCCATGCTTCGTTTCCACGTTATCGGAAATGACAACAAAAGCGTTGTAGTTAAATAATTGCGAGATATCATACGTATAGTTTTGAATTTGGGTATATGCATCATAAACAGTCGCTTGCTCGTTGTTCGGATTTTTCAACTCAAACACAATCAGTGGCAAACCATTAATGTATATAACGATATCTGGCCGGCGGGACATGCGTCCTTCAATCGGTAATTGATTGACCACTAAAAAGTCATTGTTCTCCGGATGTTCCCAATCGATCGGGAAAACATGAGGCGTGTACGTTTCATCGTTTACCTCATAAGAAAATTCAAGTCCTTTCGTCAACATTTGGTGAAAATGCATATTTCGGTTAATCAGTTTTACCCCATCCGGCGCCGTCAAAATTTGAGCAAGCCTTTTGATTTCTTGATCCGGTATGGCCGGATAAGCCTTCTTTAAGAAGGATTCCAGCCGACCGTAAAGAACTACCTCGTGAAGACTGTCCCGCTCTCCGCGCTGAAACAATTCCTGCGCATGAAGATAGTCATAACCTAACCGTTTTAAACGTTCAATCGTCGTTTCTTCAAATTCCGTTTCACCCAGAGGTCTCGTTGCCATGCTGCTTGCACCTCCTAGTCGAATTTATATCCAATTTAAAGTACTTTCTCTACTTGTTTTTCTGCTTTAGATAAATCAATTTCACCTGATAAAAGGCGGGGGAGGAGATAATCTCTTAATTCTTGTAACTCTTCAATTTCTTTTGTATTACTCTCTATTAATGAGTCAAACTTCGATACGTGTTTTTCAAAATTATCAAGAACTTCTTGAGGTGGCTGGATAAACTTGAGTTGTTCAATATCTTTTTTGTTAATCGAATTAAATACTGTACCTGAGCCGTATTGATCTTCAAAAGCAAATATTCTTTTGAGTGTGTACAATAAAAATGAGTTATGTCCACTTTTGGCATGAAGCGCAGATAAACCTCGACCGATTACCAATTTATTATTAGCAATATTTATTCGTCCAACTGGAGCACGTACACTCAAAAGAATGTCTCCCTTATTTGCAATTCGTAATTCTTGTGTGCAATAAACCGTATGAACTGGAAAACGAGCACCAAAATCTTTGACCCCTTGATGAAATGGCAATCCTTTCTTTTCTTGATTGTAGAATTCAGACTTTGGAGACTGTCCCATTAGGATATTAGCAAATTCTTTAAGACTGCTTACTTTCCATCCTTTTGGAATTATCCCTAATTCCGACTCCACAAACTCCCCATCTTGAAATGGTCCAAAATCCACAAACCAATGCTTGTAAAGCGTCATTGCCATTTCTTCGAGAGTTTCGTTCATTTTTAAGTTGAGTTTGATTTTATCATCTAACGATTTAAGAATCCCAACTATTTTTTTTTGAGTTTCAATCGTCGGAATATCAACTGTTAAATCTAGTAAATGAGGCACTTTTATACTTGGCTGCGCCGAACCAATGTTCATTGCTTGTAAAAAATCTTGTACTGAATCCCTAATTAAATAGTAATATAAAAAGTCAGGTACTAATAATTCTTTTTTTACTCTTAGCGCTACTATATTTTGTGCTATACAAGCAACTGTTTCATCCATAATACTAACTTTTCCGATTTGTCCTACTGTCGACACAAGCACGTCACCATTTTGCGGATGACCGCTTCTGAACCAAGATTTGTAAGTTTCTGTATTTACATATTTATTTACCTTTTTGTAATCTGGATGTCTATTGTTTTTCGCAATGGACGCAACTTCAATAATCGGTATTCCCTCATTTTGATAAGGAGGTGTTTTGCCACGATTATCTATTACTCGCTCAATCAAATCTCCAAGACGATATTGATATTTTTTCAAATTAAACCCTCCAAGTCTTTCTTAATCTTCTCTTGAAGGCGATTAGACTCCTCAAACTGTTCTAAAAGCCGCTGTGTCAATTCAGCCATTTTTTCTTCAAACGGTACATCGTCTTCATTGGATACTTCCGTCCCAACGTAAATCCCCGGTGTTAATTTGTAGTCATTGGCTCGTACTTCATCAATTGTTGCAACTTTACAAAACCCGACAATATCTTCGTATCCTTCAGCACCTTCGTATTTGTAGGCACGATAAACAGCTGCGATTTTATCAATTTCCTCTTTAGACAGTGCTTTTTGCTTACGACTAACGAGGGTCCCCATTTTACGAGCATCGATAAACAAAATTTCATTTTTTCTAGCTCGGTAACCGTTTTTGCCGTCACGGTTTTTGCTTAAGAAAAATAAACAACATGGAATACCTGTTGTAAAAAACAGTTTCTCAGGTAATTGAACAATGCAGTCAATATATCCTTCGTCAACTAATTTTTGACGAACTTCTTTCTCCTCTTTCACATTCGTTGTCATGGCTCCATTTGCCATTACAAACCCTGCCGTACCTGCATCATTTAAGTGATATAAGAAATGCTGCATCCACATATAGTTCGCATTGCTGTTTGTAACAGGTCCGATTAAGCGAGGGTCTTTTTTCGATAAACGATCTGCTCCCCAGTCTTTTTGGTTAAACGGCGGATTGGCAATCACGTAATCAGCCTTTAAATCAGGGAACTGATCGTTTAACAGCGAATCACCCAAGCGAATTTCTGCATTGATGCCATGCAATAAAACGTTCATTTTTCCAAGACGCACGGTCGTTACCACATTTTCTTGCCCGTAAAACGACAGAGCGTGTTTGTTTGGAGCATATTCTTCACTTTGTATAAACATCCCGCCGCTGCCGCACGCCGGATCAAAAACAATCCCGCTTTTCGGCTCCAGCATGGCAACAAGCAGTTTAACAATACTGGATGGTGTAAAGAATTCTCCGCCTCTGTTACCTTCGGAAGCGGCAAAAGAACTAATAAAATACTCATATGTACGACCCAATATATCTACACTGTCATCCGTATTGGCGCTAAATACATCGCGAGAAAAAATTTCGATTAATCCTGCCACATTTTCAGGCGGCAAGTTCGAACCTTGGTAAATTCGCGGCAGCATGCCTTCCAGTTCTGGGTTTTCCTCTTCAAGACGATTCATCGCGTTATCAAGAATCTCTTTAATATTCGGCTGCTTGGCGTTTTTCATAATATAAGACCAACTTGCTTCTTCAGGCACTACAAAGACGTTTTCCGCCTTATATTGGTCCGGGTCGGTAATGATGATTTGGCGCATTTCATCATCTTCCGTATACCAATCGCTGCTTGGATCTTTTACAATTTGCTCTAATTCTTTTCGGCGCTTTTCATACTTGTTAGAAAGATAGCGCAAAAAGATTAACGGAAGAACATAATGTTTATAATCAGCAGGAGCCACACTCCCGCGCATTTTATTTGCTGCCTCAAACAAATCCTTCTGAAAATCGATGTCTGCTTTTACAGTCATACTCTGCCTCCTACTTCCTGATAACTATCCATTTTTTATATGACTATTTTATCATAAACTTATATACTAAATATAAATGGAAAAAATAAGATAGCTGACTCAAAAGTTGCTTATACTTTTGGGTCAGCCATTCAATTATAGAGATTCTGGATACTTAAAATTTTCCTTTAAATAACAAAATACAAGATTAGACAAAAATTTATGTTAAAATTAAATTATTCCTATAAA
>NZ_BKZP01000050.1 GCF_008974185.1 Weizmannia acidilactici | reverse complement strand
CCCGAAAACATCAAAGATTCACTTGTCAAAGAACAATCATTCAACTGGATATTGACTCATTTAGTAGGATCGAAACTTATTATTTATACGAGGGTGAACGCATGTTAAGAAAAATATTGGGGCATCTTCTCGGCCATAAAAACTACCGCTATTCCAGCAGTTACCGCCACGGAAAGTACCATCGTTATTCTTCTTCCGAAAAGGCTACTCATTCCCATTACGGCTACAAGCATTATTCCAAACGCCACCGAAGCAGTGGGTTTTTCAGCAGTTAAATGAAAATATGGCTTCGCCTATATGCTGTTCTGTTCGACCGGCCGCTCAAAAACGGTGCAGTTGTCCAAAATTACCGGATTGTAAAAATGCTCGGTATTGGCAGTTACGGCTATTCCTACCTTGTTTCAGACGGCTCCCCGGGAATGAAGGTTTTAAAACAGCTCCGGAAGCGGCCGGATGGTAGTTCCAATTTTTTGCGTGAAAAAGAAATATTACGGGCGCTCCGCCATCCGCATATTCCGAAACTGCTTGATGATTTCGAATGGGGTGGCAGGCGTTTCATTGTCATGGAGCAGATGCCCGGCAAGACGTTTGAGGATCTGATTTTTGAGGCGCATAAAACGTTTTCCGAACAGGAAGCGTTCCACATGCTGCGTAAAGTATTGGATGTTACGTCTTACTTCCATCGAAAAGGGATTGTGCACGGCGACCTCAGGATCCCGAATATTTTGTTCGATGAGAAAGAAAATGCCGTATCGATTATCGATTTCGGCATGGCCAGTTACGGAGAAAAATTTCACGCTGATTTTGAAAAACTCGGCCATTTTACGCTGTTTTTGCTGTACTCGGGATACAGGCCCGAACAAAAAAAGGAGCGGCCTTGGTATGAGGAATTGCCGCTGTCGGGGGAAAGCTCCCTTGTCTTGAAAAAAATGCTGCAGATTGAAAAACCTTATGAAACAGTGGATGAATTGATAAAAGATGTGGATGGTCTGCTGCTTTCTTTAGAAGCGTAATCCTGGATTATTTTTTCCAATACGTAAAAAGCGGACCGTCACTGCCGAATACCGGATCGGTTGCCGGTATGCCGACCTTTTGAATGTTTTCCCGCAGCGTTTCGTCCGCTTTCGTCTGCGTGTCGTAATCCTGACTGCCCGGATAGCCGCCGACGACGGAAAAGCCGTCCCTTGCTTCGATGCGTTTATGCCCGGTTCCGGCAGGCAACACGATGCAGTCCCCTTCGGATATCGTGAATATTTTTCCGTTCGGGCCGCCGAGCATCACTTTTGCCTGCCCGTGGCGTACCCCGAGCACCTCGTGGGATGTGCTGTGAAAATGATGGTACGGGAAAATGGTCCATTCCCAGTTGTTTCCCCAATTGTTTTTCTGGAACGTTTCCTCGATCTGTTCCGTCCGCCCTTTGAACACGCCGTGATAAATCAGAACAGGAAGGTCCGGATTGTTCGGGATCGTTCCGCCATCTTCGAGATAAGCCGTTGAAATGTCCGAATTTCCGGAAGCGCCCGCTGCATCTTTGCCGTTTGAAGCATCCGCAAATGGAAAAAGTCGTTTCATTGTTGTCCCCTCCTTATTGATGATTTTCCCCGGTTTTTATATGAAAAACGATAGGATAAAATATTTAAAAAAGCCGGACCGTGGAAAAAATAAGCTTGCTGGCGGGTCTTCCCATTGATTATTATATCAAGCTTTTGATTTGAAGCACAGAAACTGCTCCTTGACGCATGGGAAAACAAAAGCGGAAAAACCGTTTTCATTTTATTAGGATCGGCATGATTGATCAAGTTGAAAGCGGGATTTGCGAGAGAAATGCATCGGTGTTTACCAATCCGGGCGCGCTGCAGGAACAGGATGGATTTAATAAATTTAAAGTAATGGCCACACAAAATTTGAAAGACTACGATGAACTGAATGTCATCATGTATTGGGACAACCTCGGACATTTCCAGGCATGGCGGAACAGCGGCCATTTCAAAGAAGCGTATAAACGATCGAACGGACTGAAAGAAGATTCACCGATTTTAGGCAGTGAAATCATCATTGCAGAAGTGGCATCAGTGCTGGAAGCTGCGGTAAAAAAATCATCTTCGGCAGGCTTCGTTCTATTGGGCGGGGCCTTCAAAACTTTTTTCCTTATAGGTTGCAAATCTAGTATAATGGCATAAAGTAACCATTTCGGAGGGAAGGCAGTTTGGGGAAAAAAGGATTGCTCGTCTTCATATTATTTCTGATGACCATTGGGGTTTTGGGGGGCGGCGGCTACTATTATCAGGCGAAGGTTAACAAAACCGGGGAAAAAGCGCAGCAACAATATCAGGCGGATTTATTGAAAGAGCAGCAACGAGCAGCAGCGGCAAAAGCGGAGAAGGAAAAAGAAGTAAAACAAATTTACGAAAAACATAAAGGAAAAGAATTGGTGTACCTTCCGATAGGTTCCAGCCTGACAGCAGGGAATTTTGCCACGAAAAAAAGCAAAACGTATGTCTCTGTTTTGGCCAGGCTCATCCATAAAAATCTGGGCTATGATGTAAAAACGATCGAAGGCTACGGCAAAAGCGGAACCGGCCTGAAAGACAACGGCACAGACAGTTTTCCCCATCTCATCGCAAATAAGCCGGATCTTGTCACAATCGAATTTGGAACGTTTGATTTAAACCCAAATGCAAAAAATACGTATGTTTCTGCCGATAAATTTAAGAAAAATCTTGAAAATTTTATAGAGGAAATGAGAAAAGGGGCAGGCAAGAAGATAAAAATCATTTTGGTGACGACCTGGAACAGCGGGCAGTCTTCGCTTCGTTATGACCGTGAAATCCAGGAAGTTGGAAAAGCGGAAGATGTCCCTGTTGCCAACATTGAATCGGTTTGGATGAACCGCACCGATACATACGGCCCGAAAGGAGAGAAAGCCGCCTCCGGGAAAAGCGACGGCTGGCTTGCCAACGATAAAGGGCACAAGGAAATTGCCGATGTGATCTACAGCCAGGCGTATCGGTTGTTGAAGTAGGAAAAGTGGCATTGCATTCCATTAAAGGCATAGTTTACGAATTCTGTAAAGACGTGGGCTACCTTGTCAGAAAACGGGTGGGTTCCGCGTTGATCAAAAGCGCCAGTTGAAATGCTGGCCATTTTTTAGAAAGGGCTGAACAGACCATGATATGGGCTCGGTCAGTCCTTTGTTTATTTAAAACACTTCAAGGTGAAGGTTATGAAGTTTCCCTTATTGCTGAAATAATGTACCTTTCCGGCGCGTTCCCAATGTAAGAAAATGTATAACAATTTGTCAGTGTGAGAATTTCCCGGGTGCAATCGAATGGATAATGGTACGGTCATTGGCTTTTATAATTTGAAATTTGAAAATTTTGTAACGAAAAGTTCCGTACTGCAGCTTGATTATGAGGACATCTCCTTTTTCAAGCTTTCCGACACGGCGGAAAACCGTATCCCGGTGCCCGGAAAGAACGATTTGATCTTGTTCGTTTGGCAGGGTTGAATTTTTATAATGGCCTACGCCTTTTTTTAGTTGGTTTTCATCCGTTCCCTCTACAATTGGGAGTTCGGCGTTCAGCTTTGGAATGAAGAGGATGCCAATGGTTTCTCCCATTTCCGGCGAAAACGCTTAGCGGCGATGCCAGTGTTGTCTGACTCATTCAGTTTTTCACCGGTGATTTTTTCTTTCACGGCGGCTAAACTTTCTTTTTGAAGTTGATGGGTTTGGAAAAGCTGCAAAAGAGCGGTTCCAATCAATACGGCTCCGCATAACAGGATGAGCGGAGCAAGTTTTTTCATGTGTCTTTCTTCCTCTACATTTTTTTCATCCATTGCATTCCTTCATGCCTCAATCGGATAGAATCATTTTCTTCCAGCCAAATGTTCCTAATTAAGAACTTCATCTTATGGCCTCATCACGTATAATTTGCGTTTTGGTCCATTATATAAAACTAATCGTTCTTAATAAAATAATGAAAAGGTATGGAACACGAAGAATAAGCGTGGAAAACAGAGATAATTGTTCGTTATTACGAAATTCATGCGGATTTTAAAGGTTTTTATGTGCGAGAAAACCTGCTATAGTAAACATGTTAATTCGTTAAAACGAACCAAAGAGGTAAAAGAAACGAATCAGCATGTTTTACTTACATGAAGATACATAATGTTCGTTGTAAAGTTTTTCATCTAAAAAGTTCGTTATAACGGATTAAAAAATAAAATCCGGAGGGGAATCGAATGGGCATTAAAAAGAAATTAGGCATGGGCGTTGCAACTGCAGCGCTTGGTTTGTCACTGATTGGGGGAGGAACGTATGCGTATTTTAGCGACCAGGTTGATACATCCAACACATTTGCTGCAGGTACTTTAGATCTCGCGGCGAGCCCAACTACCATTATTGATGTTTCGAACTTAAAGCCTGGAGATACCATTACAAGAACATTTAATCTGGAAAACAAAGGCTCATAGGATATTTCCAAAGTAACACTGGATTCGAGTTATACAGTTACAGATGCAAAATTAAATGGACATGCGAATGCTGAAGACTTTGGAAAGTATATCGATGTAGAATTTTTGTATAACAAAGATAAGAACAACACTGTTGTATTTGAAACAACTTTAGATAAATTAAAAGCTGATCCAAATGTTGTCGACAATAATTTCTGGGATAAAATTTTTGGAACTGGCGAAAGAGGTTTAAAAGCCGGAACGAGCGACCAATTCCAAGTGAAATTTAAATTTAAGGACAACGGTGAAAACCAAAACGATTTCCAAAGGGATTCAATCCAACTGAAATGGACATTCCATGCATCCCAAACTCTTGGAGAAGAAAAATAAGCATTGTCATGGAAAGGTGAAAACTGTGATGGCTTTTCACCTTTCCGGGTATTATGATTGCTTGTTTTAACGAATTTATACTCTACTGTATAAAAAGTTCCATAAGAAGTAAACGTGACGAACTTCTTTGAAATTTGCCATTTAGGAGGTGGGCCAGATCAGAAGTTCACGTCTTCGTATATATAAAAGAAAAACGAAAAAATGGGGTGTTTTAGGAAAATTAACTTTAACAGGGTACGTTATCGTTTTAACCTTATCTCTTATCTAACATCTAATACGGGCGCTTATTTAAAGTAACTGGAAAAATGAATGCAGCACAATACTGGAAAGAACAATGGGATAAAAGCTCTCTAAAGTTTATTGACTGTGACGGCAATAAAATAATACTTGGTTCGAATGGAAAAGCGAATATTTCAGTGAAAATCAAGAACACGGGAGAAAATATGGCCGGTGAAACAACATATGAATTGTATTACAGTAAATCCGGCAATCCGAAAGATGGAACCAAGATTGCAGCAGGCACCATTAACCCGTTAAAGAAAGGGTAGGAACAAACCTTAACGGCGACAGTGGGCAAATCTGGAAATTATAAATTTAAAGCTTACCAGCGTCCGGGGCATCTAGGAAATGGGGAGTTATGGAGTGATACGGTCACCGTTAAGGACAAAAAGGGCCCGGGCCTTAAATCTATCTCCTGTGGAAAATTACGATGACGCTGCCAATCAACAAATACTGATAAGCAAACAACAAATGCAGCCGAAGATACAAATGCACAGGAAGATCAAGCAGTGCAGGAAACTAAAACCGATAAAAGGGAGGATACAGCAAATTCTCCATCTGAAAGCAGTGAAGCCACGGGCACAAAAGATTCAATCAATGTAAACCAAAATCCGGAGGGTGAATCACAATGATAATGAAAAAAATTACGAGATGGATCAGTTCACTCGTTTCAGTTTTGTTGTTCTTGTCTCTTATCCTGATGCTGTTTGTCGTCATTTCTTCCAAAGCATCCGACGGGGAACCGAAACTGTTTGGTTATGAAATCAAAACGATTTTATAAGGCTCCATGGAACCGGGTATTCAGACAGGCTCGGTGATTGTCGTGAAACCAAGAGGGGATATGACGCGTTTCCATAAAGGCGATGTGATTACATTTAAGATGGATGAAAAAACGCTTGTGACACACAGGATCACAAAAGTTGTCAAAACAGGCAATGGCCAGGTGTTTTACCATACGAAAGGCGATAACAATAACGCAGAAGTTCCGAATCCGGTATTGTCCGATAATGTCGTTGCCGAGTATACCGGCATAACCATCCCGTATCTGGGGTATTTCGTAAACTTCGCTCAATCCAAAAACGGCAGCGCGCTGATGTTGATGATTCCGGGCGTCGTGCTCCTGCTTTACTCGATCTATACCATAAGGCGGGCGATTGCTGAAATTGACGGGAAAAAGCCGAAAAACTCGCGGGAACCGTCTGGAAAAAACGTTTAATGAAACGGAGCTGTCCCAAAAGTCGGTAAACTGACTTAGAAGGCTAAAATTTTCCCGGTGAAATGGTTCAGAGAAGCGTTGTCACGACCGTTAGAACAAAACTTTTCCGAGGAAACTGCCCTTAGAAGCCATCTTACGTCCATTGGTGCAACATTTTTCCTGATGAACGGTTCTTAGAAGACGTCTTACGTCCATTGGTGCAACATTTTTCCTGATGAACGGTTCTTAGAAGGCGTCTTACGTCCATTGGTGCAACATTTTTCCTGATGAACGGTTCTTAGAAGGCGTCTTACGTCCATTGGTGCAACATTTTTCCTGATGAACGGTTCTTAGAAGGCGTCTTACGTCCATTGGTGCAATATTTTTCCTGATGAACGGTTCTTAGAAGGCGTCTTACGTCCATTGGTGCAACATTTTTCCTGATGAACGGTTCTTATATGCTTTCTCACGACCATTTGAGAATATTTTCTGCTTAAAAGGGGCTTTTGGGACAGCCCCAATCTTTTTGCAAGGGTGGAAATGGGATGAAAAAAATTAAATGGGGTGCAGGGGTTGTATTGGCGATGTTGATGCTTTTGATATTGACTGCGCAGCCGGCTTTGGCTGCTGCAGATCAAAAAATAGATTTGGTATTTCCCCGGAAAATATCCTGTTCAATATTAATCATATGAAGCCGGGAGACTGGGCGGAGCGGGATGTTAAAGTCATGAACAATGGGACGGCAGACTTCAATTATTATACAGATTCCCGATTTCGGTCCGGGTCAGATAAGCTGTACAATGAAATGTTGCTGACCGTTTGTGCCGGCGGAGATGTTTTATATAAAGGTAAGTTAGCAGATTTCAACCAGATGGAGGCCCGCCCGCTAGCTTCCAAAACAGACGAAATTTTAAAATTTCGCGTCGATTTTCCAGCTGAGCTTGGCAATGAATTTCAAGGCTTAACATGCAGTTTCCAATTGCAGTTTTATACCGGAAACGGCGGAGCAGCGGGCAGCATTACACCGGCAATCGGAAACGGTGGGGCCCTGCCGAACACGGGGACAAATATTTTTAACGCGCTTGTTTCCGGAATTGTACTTTTTTGATTGGCGCATCCATGTATGTATACCGGGGTGATAAGCTTCTGCTTGGAAAAAAGTGAGGGGGCGGCAGGCAGTTGAAACTGTCTGCTTTTTTTCACGCGAAAATATGGTATGAAAAACATAGCAGACATGAAAGGAGTTTTGACATGATCATTGCAGACGGTGTTGCGATGCTGGAAGTGGAAAAAAATAATTTCAAGATTCATCCGACATTGATTTGGGACGAAAATCAGGCGGTATTAGTCGATACCGGCATGCCGGGATCACTTGATGCCATTCGGGAAGAAATGGGGAAGGCGGGCGTGCCGTTTGAAAAATTAACAACGGTCATTCTTACCCATCAAGACCTTGACCATATTGGCAGCCTGCCGGAAATTCTCCGCGCATCCGCGAAAAACATTACGGTTTACGCCCATCAAATGGATAAGCCGTATATTGAAGGTGAGCGGCATCTCATCAAAGCCGATCCGAAGAAAATGGACCCGGCCAGATGGGAAGCGATGCCCGAAGAAATGAAAAACATTTACTTAAACCCGCCGAAAGCGAAAGTGGATGTGCTGTTGGAAGAAGGGGAAGTGCTGCTTTTTGGCGGTGGGATTGAGGTCATTTTTACACCTGGGCACACACCGGGCCATTGCAGCCTTTATGTGAGAAAAAGCAAAACATTGATTACAGGCGATGCTATGGTCAGCGAAGGCGGAAAGCTGCAGGGGCCGAGGCCGCAGATGACGCCGGATATGGAAACGGCGACAGATTCATTGAAAAAATTCCTGGATTATGATATCGAAACGGTGGTCTGCTATCACGGCGGGCTGTGCGATCGGAATGTGAATGAGCAGATCCGCAAGCTGGCAGAGTAAAAAAGGTGCAGCAGATAAAGCCGCACCTTTACTTGCGTTTTCTTCTGATGAAATAAGCGAGCGTGATGAGCAGGAAACCATAATGGCGATGATCAGATGTTTCATCCCGTTTGAAGGCCGGAACAATAGCCCAATCAGAAAAAAGGAGTGGTCTTTATCTTACGGCCGTACCTGCTCCTCCGATTCCAGGTACCGCACGCTGCTCCACACTGCCCGCTCTTTACTATGCGGGTCGTTTACCGCTTTACAGATACGATCAAAAATCATTGTTGCCCGCGTCCCCGTATCATACGCCGGCCAATCAGGAAGAAGCCTGTTGTTCGGATTGCCGGTTTTGGCAAAAGCAATCCAGGCCAGATGCATCCGGTCAGCCAGCGCTTGTCTGCCCAGGGATTCCCCTGTAAGTTTTTTAGTGCTGGGCTGCTGGAGCGTATTCCAGACGAACGGGATTTCAAGGGCGTGGCAGGAGCGCAGCATGCCGCCATATGCAGTGCTTTCCCAGTCAAAGCGATACATCCACACCTGCTCCCTGAGGCTTGCCTGGGTATCCGCAAGTCTTAACGCAGGCCCGGTAAATACAAAGTAGGTCATGATCCGGTCATATAATTCCTGATTGAAAGGAGACGGGTTCGTAATCATGGCAGAAAGTGTATCCCAGTACTTGGCAAATGTTTTTTGAAAAACTGCGGCGGTTTCCTGCGGATCCTGCTTCTGCCAAACCGGGTCAAACGCTGTAAACAGCCGGTACTCGTCTTTGTTTGTACCGATCAAAACCGGAATGTCTTTTGCGCAGCCTTCCTTGAACGCCGCTTCCGGATGCTTCGGCAGCACCACGCCGTCTATCACCGGTAACAGGCTCATAAAAGGCAGCGAATTCACTGCTTCCGCAAGTTGTTTGGCCGGAATTTCCTGCAGCTTGGAGATCTCCGCTTTCTCCAACCCAAGTGCATCGAGTATCCGGAGCGCATTTTTTGTTGCTCTTTCCGGGGTTGCCACAAAATTCGCTGCCCCGCTTTCAAGAATGGCCTGATGGAACAGCCCTTTTGTGGAAGGTGCGGCGAGCAATGTTGCGACGCTCATTGCCCCCGCAGATTCGCCGAAAATGGTTACGCGGCCCGGATCTCCGCCGAAAGCGGCAATATTTTCTTTCACCCATTTTAAAGCCGCGATTTGATCGAGGATGCCGCAGTTGCCGGAAGTTCTGTAGTCTTCCCCTCCGATTTCAGCAAGATGCAAAAATCCGAGCGCCCCAAGCCGGTAATTGATCGTGACAACGACCACGTCCCCGTTTTTGGCAAAAGCGGCACCATCATAAGAAGGGCTGGAACCTGCGCCATTGGCAAAAGCACCTCCATGGATCCATACCATGACGGGCCGGCGTCCTCCATCTGCATCCGGCGACCAAATATTGAGGTACAGGCAGTCTTCACTCATGTTTTCATTCGGGTTGTCAAGAAAATTCATCAGTTCAACGGACGGCTGCCACGGAATCGGCCCGAACTGTGTGCAATCTTTCACACCAGTCCAAGGTTTGGGCGGCTGCGGTGGGAGGAAGCGCAAAGGTCCTACAGGCGGTTTCGCGTACGGAATCCCTTTCCAAATCTGTACTCCGTTTTTTTCATAACCCTGGACTTTACCGTAAACGGTTTCAATTATAGGTGCGGGCATTTTTATTCTCCTCTCTTATTGGGATTGCTCATATCATTCTATGACCATTGGGAAATTTCCTTTCATCATCATTCAAAAAAATATTGACAGCGAACGTATGATCTTGTAATCTATAAACAGAACAAACGTTTGGTTAAATAAGCGGGAAAATGGCGACCATTGTCAATAGTATCGGTTTAAAACTGTGATGCTGCGGCAGTGGGCAAGCAAGGAAAACTTCAGCAGCCGTGCACAAATGAAATGATCCGTTTGGCGCGGACCATTTCAGATTTGCAAGGCAGCAATCTGGATGATGCGTTATGGCAGGCCATGCAGATGAAAAGAAATTATCCGTTTGAAAAGCAAATGATTTATAAGGGGTGGGCATATGCAAATGATTTTGGAAAAGCAGGCGGAATATTTTCCGCACGGCCGCCTGTTTAAGGAAATTCTCCAACCCTTTTTGACAGGAGTACAGGAAGGGAAAAGAAGAAGGGATAAAAAAATGGCAGTCAGAATGCTGCAAGAACAGGTTGACATCAAGTTGATTGAACATATAACCGGCCTTCCAGAAGTAAAACAGGGAGAGTCTCCCTGATCCCTCACATGTATTTCAAGCATAAATCCTGATCCAATCGGAAAACTAACTACATCACCTTTAAAAAAGGATGTGGATAGAATGGAAGAGAAAAAAGATCAGCATGAGCCTACCATTGCAACCGGCATCGATGACAAAGAAGAACTCGACCAAAAAGCGACACCGGAAGAGATTGCAAAAGGCGAGTATACGAGAGTGACGACCTTATCTTTGGACGAGACGGATCCAAGCTGACAAAAATCATCTGAATAATACCGGATGCCAATGTTTGCTTTGTCACTTACATTATAATGGAAAAGGCGGTTTTTTTACATTTTCTCTGTATATTACACGTTGATGATCGCGAAATTCACGAGACTCCTGCGGGAAAAGCGAGCAAGAAGAGAACCCTCGTGCTGAGGGACGAGCGAGGAGGCTCGCGACGCGTGCGGAAAGCGATTGAATTTCGCGATTATCAACATTCTCAGATAACATTACTTTACATGGGGGTATCCCTGGTCAATCTACCGACTTTTGGGATAGCCCCAGCTTACTCATTTTACGAACATGTCTTTTTGTGCGGCGAGCTGTTCAATTGTTTTCATCGCTTCCGCAATCTGCTCTTTAGAATAATCGCCGAGCAGGATAAAAGATTCTTCCGGTTTTGCCGCATAGGCCGCGACTTTTTCAATGGCCTCTTCATGATTTTCCGTCACATGCAGGGTATCTAAATTATATGGAAATCCAAGCTTTTGATACAGCGGCAGCAGCTTTTTCACTTCATCAAGATCATTCATTGCCGCCAATTGGACAAGAATCCCGTAAGCCACTTTAGAACCGTGCAGGATGGAATGAGTTTCCGGCAAGAAGGAGAGCCCGTTGTGGATCGCATGGGCGCCGGCCATTCTGCCGTATTCCCCTGCAAAGCCGCCGACTGTTCCGGCTGCTCCAATAATAATTTCCACAATATTGCGGAACGCATCGGTCATTTTTCCTTCGGCCCGGTCTTTTAGTGCTTGCTCACTGTCGCGCAGTATGCCTTCATATATGGCTTTTGCGGAACTGAGTCCGAGTTCTGCCATCACCGGCAAGGCATCCTTATATCGTGTAATGCCTTCTGCTTCATACCATTTGGCTAAAGAGTCGCCAATGCCGCCCAGTAAATATTCAACCGGTGAATGGAGAATGATCCGCAAATCGATCAACGTTAAATAGGCTGAACGTTTGTAGTAGGCCACATGGCTGAACGCTCCGTTTTCATGATAAACGGCGGAAAGCGGTGTATACCCGGCGCAAGTTCCGGCAAGGGTCGGCACGAGTACAACTTCACAATTGAGCAGCTCTGCTGTCCCCTTCGCCGTATCGAGCACTTTTCCGCCGCCGATTCCGACAATCACATCGGCATTGCCCGCTTGTTCCGCTAATTCCGCCATATTTTTTTCGCTGGCGGTATGATTATAGCGGAGCACCGGCCAATTTTCCGGCACTGATGCAAATTCCTGAAAAGCCTCAAATGATTGATATCCGGTAATCACAACCGGATGTTTAAAATCTGCCAGCTTTTCTTCTAAGTATTTGGCTGCATCTTCTTCACATATGTATTGGTTTGGGCCGCTTCTGACGACTTGGCTGAGACGCATCATACAGGACCTCCGTGATGTAAAAATTTAAATGTATTTCTAGCATACTCCTAAACAACTGACAATTCAATGACTTTTTTAATAAATGAAATAAATTGAAACATAGTGATTAGAGAAACTTTTTTGGTTTTGCCGTCTTTCTAAAATAAAATGCCGGCGGGATGCCGGCCAAGTTTCCTTATTTAGATAGATTTGTAAAAGCTTTTTCAGCATTGATATGCGTTTTTGTCATTTTGGTTTGATAGAGCCAATCTGATACTTTTTCCCAGGATTTTGGATCCTGATAGGCGAATGGTTTATTTTTTTCATCCATCAGTGGCAGAAGGATTTGCAGGCTCTTTGTTTCCACATTTTTGTCAAGCGGCGAAGACGGATCCTCGTGCTTCAATAAAATGGCAAGCCCTTTTTGCGAGTGCTTTTTGACATATTGCTGACCTTTTTCTGCTGCGGTGAGGAATTTTTTAAAAATTTCTGGCTGCTGTTTGAGCTTATTTTCGTTTGCGATTAAAACAAGCTCGTAATAGTCCGGTACGCCGTATTTTGCAGGGTTAAATGTTCGCACAGCGTGTCCTTCTTTTTCCAGCAGCAGCTTTTCATGATTCACAAAGCCGCCGATGATGGCATCTGTTTTATGCGTCGCCAGAGCAGGAATTAAGTCATATCCGACATCTACCGTTTTTACTTTATTTGGATTTCCGCCATCTGTTTTAACCATTGTACGGATGGCTGCTTCATAAAGCGGGATGGATGAGTAGCCGACCGTTTTTCCGGCTAAGTCTTTCGGGGACCGGATATTGCTTGAAGCCGGAACCATCACCCGATTAAGCGTATGGCGGACAACTGCGCCGAAAGATTGGACAGGGATGTTTTCATCACGTGCCAG
>NZ_BKZP01000049.1 GCF_008974185.1 Weizmannia acidilactici | reverse complement strand
ATGCCGTAAGCCTTTTGGATAAAAGTTTTTTAAAATGCTATTTGTTTCTTTGCTCCATCCGAGCGGAAAACCGTCCACGGTCATAAGCACCCATCCGCGGTTTTCGTTTGAGCCGGGGAGTGTTTCGCCTTTTAAATAGCGCAACCAATCGTCCCCGTCAGATGCAAGGTCTTTTTGATGCCTGCATTGTCCGGGTTTTAGAAAAAGCGCGAGCGCATGGTTCGGTTCAAACCGGTTTTTCTTGAATCCTCCAAGGTGCAAACCCGGGCGGACAAGTCGGAGCCCTTTTAACTGCGGGCAATTTTCCGGCAGCAAATAGAGCTGGTCATTATACTGGAAAAAGGCGCGGCCACCACGGTCGAAATTTTGCAATGTTTGTTCCAGAAAAGCGTTCCAGTCTTTTTCTTGACGTTTTGAAAGTTTTACGTGCCTTTCAAGCGGCAAGTGTTGTACACTCCCGCCCCGGCGCTTGTACATTTTAGCGGCAAAATGCCCTTCACCTTTTAAGCGGTGTGGCCATAACCGCGCTGTACCGGCAATATCCGTCCGTTTCCAAACTGTCCACTCCGGCCTTCCCGGTTCAACGCCGTGATCATGCAGAATAGGGAGCAGTTCCATATCTTCGTGCCGGGACAAAAACGACTCGATCGTCTGCTCGTTTTCTTCAGGAGAAAAAGTGCAGGTGGAATAAACGAGGGTGCCGCCCGGTTTCAACATATGGTAAGCATCTTCCAAAATGTCCCGCTGCTTTGCCGCGCATGCTGCCACATGTTTTTGGCTCCAGTAGTTTACTGCCTCCGGGTCTTTCCTGAACATGCCTTCGCCGGAACAGGGCGCATCGACCAAAATTTTATCGAAAAAGTTCCCGAAATGCCGGCTCAGCTTTTCGGGTGTTTCATTGGTAACAACTGTATTACTCAAACCAAAGCGCTCGATATTTTCAGAGAGGGCGCGCACCCGCTTCGGGTGGATTTCATTGGCAAGCAAAAAACCTTCCCGGCCGATTTCTGCTGCGATCTGTGTTGATTTGCCGCCCGGCGCGGCGCATAAATCCAATACTTTATCGCTCTTTTCGAGATCGAGCTGGCTTGCGATAAACATCGCGCTCGGCTCCTGGATATAATACAAACCGGCGGCGTGGTACGGATGCTTCCCCGGCTGATCTTTCTCTTCGTCAAAATAATAGCCGTGTTTGGCAAAAGGGATTTTTTCAATCCGGAAAGGGCTGACCTGTTCCCATTCCTGCCCGCTGATTTTTGTTGTATTCAGCCTCAGCCCGGACGCGCGCGGTTCATTGAAGGATTGGAAAAATTCATCCACCTCGCTTCCGAGCAGGCGTTCCATTTTTTTGGTGAAATCCAACGGTAATTCCAAATGAGGTACTCCTTTCTAACTAAACCAATATTGGCAATGATTCCATTATAGTGAAATTCTCCCGCCCAGTCACGAAACTAGATAAAAAACACCACAACAGGTAAAATAAAAAATAATCTTTCACAAAAGGGGGTGGCGAAAATGGCGGAAGAAACAGCGATTTTTGCGGGAGGATGTTTTTGGTGCATGGTCCACCCTTTTGACGAGCTGCCCGGCATCAAAAAAGTCGTATCGGGCTATACGGGCGGGGCGAAGCCGAATCCAACCTATGAAGAAGTGTGCTCCGGCACGACCGGGCATACAGAAGCTGTCGAAATTACATTTGATCCGGAAATTTTTCCGTATAAAAAGCTCTTGGAGATTTATTGGCGGCAGATTGATCCGACTGATGCAGGCGGCCAGTTTTACGACAGGGGACCTTCTTACCGTCCTGTCATCTTTTATAAAAATGAAGCACAGAAACAGGTGGCGGAAGCTTCGAAAAAACAGCTGCAGGAAAGCGGCCGCTTCAAAAAGCCGATTGCGGTCACCATTGAGCCTGCTTCCGCATTTTACCCGGCTGAATCCTACCATCAGGACTATTATAAAAAAAATCCGGCGCATTATGAGGCGTACCGGCAAGGTTCAGGCAGAGCCGCATTTATCCGTGAACATTGGAGGGATTTTGATGGAAAATAAGGATTTAACCCCTTTGCAATACGAAGTAACCCGCCACAATGCGACGGAGCCGCCTTTCCAAAATGAATATTGGAATGAGTTCCGCGACGGGATTTATGTGGACATCCTATCCGGAAAGCCGTTGTTCAGTTCAAAAGATAAATATGATGCCGGCTGTGGCTGGCCGAGCTTCACGAAACCGCTTGATCCCGGTGAACTGGTGGAACGGCTTGACACGAGCCACGGCATGATCCGAACGGAAGTCAGGAGCAAAACGGCGGACGCGCATCTTGGCCATGTTTTCCCGGACGGGCCGGCACCTACGCATTTGCGGTATTGTATGAACTCGGCGGCAATGCGCTTTATTCCGAAAGAAAAGCTCGAGGAAGAAGGATACGGGGAATATTTGGCACTTTTTGAAGAAAAAGAATAGGCGTTAATCGATCCGGCTGGGCGGATGCACATGCAAACATCGCCCGTTTCCCATACCATGCACTGTATAGAAAAACTAACAATTATTTTGAGGAGTGGATGGTATGTACTACGGCCATGGCTATGCTTATCCCGTTTATGATTATGGCTGCGGATACGGATACGGAGGCTTTGCGGGATACCACAGAGGCAGTTTTGCTTTAATTGTGGTGCTGTTTATTTTGCTGATCATTATCGGTGCCTGCTGGATTGGCCCGAAATAAAAAAGGAACTAAAAGGTCCGGCTGATAATGGCCGGATCTTTTGGTTTGGCTAAATTTTGAAGTTTCCGATGAGTTTGCGCAAGTTTTCGGCTTGTTTGGATAATTCCGAAGCGGCTGCGGTGACTTCTTCCATCGATGCCGAACCTTCTTCGGAATTGGCAGCGGTCGTTTCTGTATTTGCCGCTGTGTTCATGGCAATTTTGTTTACGGCCACGAATGAATCGGCGACATCAACTGCCAGTATTTGTGTTTTTTCTATTTGGGCTGCCATATCAATAATGACATTCGTAGTCTTGTTCGTTTGTTCCTGGATGACTTCCAGGGAGCGCATTGTTTCATTTGATATTTGCACACCGGAAGCAACAGCCTCTACGCCGTCCTCGTTTTGCCCGATAATCGTGGTGATTTCTTTTTGGATTGAGTGGACAATATTTGTGACTTCCTGCGCGGCAGCTTGTGACTGCTCGGCCAATTTTCGCACCTCGTCCGCGACAACGGCGAAACCGCGACCGTGCTCCCCTGCCCTTGCAGCTTCTATGGCGGCATTTAACGCAAGCAGGTTCGTCTGCTTGGCGATTCCGGTGATGGTCATGATAATTTTCGTAATATCGTCCGATTTCCGGCCAAGCGCCTGCACGGTCTTGCTCGTATTCAGCATAATGGCTTCAATGCTTTTCATTTTTCCGGATGTCTCGACAATCGATTTGCTGCCTTTTTCCGCGGATGCCTTCATATCAAGCGAAGCCTGTTTGACGGTTTCAGCCTGCCGGTAAAGCGTATTGACCACCTCTTCCAGAGATTTCATCTTGGACAAAGACGCATCCATCTGTGTGGAAGCCTGCTCGCTGTCGGCAGCGATTTCGTTTGCTGTTTCGGCAATGGACTGGATCGTTTTCGATGTTTCTTCAGAAGAGGCGAGCAGTTCTTCACTTGAAGCAGATACGCTTTCCGCCATGGCCGCCACTTCTTTGACGAGCCTTGCAATGCCGTCGATTAGCTGGTTCGTGTCCCTTGCCAGTTTCGCAAGTTCATCATTGGACGAGACTTCGATCCTTCTCGTTAAATCGCCCCCTGCATTTGCGATATTTAGGATGGAGCGGCTGATTGTCCTGACGCTGTTCTTAATTTTTTTGGTCAGGCTGAAGCTTAAAAGGACTGTCAAAATGATTGCAAACAGGGAAAGGGAGACGGTCACGATTCGCGCTATCAATACGGAAAAGTGCAGTTCATTGATCCGGTTTTTGGAGGCTTCCGTCACACTGTCCAAAAGATCATTAATGCTTGTTTTCATATTTTTCATATAATCGGAAGCCTGGGAATTTTTAATTTCCGTGATAGCCATTTTTTCCGTGCCGTACTGCCGTGCTTCGACAACCCTGTCAACCGTGCCCAGCCAAAAATGATAGTCGCTCGCCACTTTTTCCAATTTTTTGCTTTGTGCAGGGCTGCTTGCCAGCATTTTTCTCAAATTGCTGATTTCACTGTTCACCTTTTGTTTGCCTTGGTCGTATGGCCGTAACGTAGTTTCATTTCCGGTGATAGCGTAATTTAAAGCGGCCGTCTCAATTTCTCCCGTTTGCTCGAGCAGGCTTTGTACACTATTATGAACAACGAGGTCATGCTTTACGTCGCGGTTGATTTCATTTTCCAGCTCGGTCATGTTTATGTATGATGTAATGGTTAAAACGATAAGCAGGATCGACAATACGCCAAATGATACAACAACTTTTCCCCTGATTGTCTGCAAATAGTAAAGCCCCAGCTTATACAAAGGGCGGCTTCGGCGGGGTTTTTTCTGTTTTCCTTTTGTACGTCCGGCATTAATATTCTGCATATTCAATCTCTTATCCCTCCTTTTTACCCTGCTGTTCGTGAACCATAATCATATTTTATACGCATTTACTAGAATTTTCTAGTTTTAGTTTTAGATCGAAAATCGGTGGTGTTCCATTTATTTGCGCATCCGGGCGAATTCCTTTACGGCTGAAAGAGGATCGGATATATTTGAGTAAACAAGCATCTAAGGGAAAGGGAATCGCAATGAGCAAATCTTTTTATCAATTTTTGATGAAGTACAGGGATCCGTATTTGAAAGACGAGATGACAGCTTTTGCAAACGGGGCCTATCATGACCACAGCTTTCCAAAACATTCGAGCGATTACCATGAAATCAGTTCTTATTTGGAATTAAACGGGCAGTACATCCCTTCCATGGATATTTTTGACAAGGCATGGGAAATTTACCTTTCTGAATTAAAATAGTTGGAGTTCCCCCGCATCCGGATTTTTTCCCTTTTCATAATGCGCATGCATATTATGAAGTAAAAGACGTTTCGTTAAACAAGGAGCATGAAAGATGGAACCAAAAGCGCCTAAATTTCAGATCGGGGATACGGTTGTGGTAAAAGAGTACGGAACGGTAGGAAAAATTACGTCCATCAAAGAAATGGATGGCGGGTATTTTTACGTCGTAAACGGCAGAGAAGGCCTTTTGGGCGAAGAAAGCCTTGCGCGTTTGGAAGAATATAATGGGGTTTTTTATAAAAAAGAAGAAATCAGCATAGAATTAAAATATTTTATCGGGGATATTGTAAAAGTAAAAGGGTATGAAAACGGGCTTTTTAAAGTCGTCGGTTTCCGCACCGAAATTTGGCGCTATGCGGAAGATGCCTGGGAAGACATCATATATGAAATGGTGGGCATCCCGGGCGGCGAGTGGCTTGAAGCCGATGAAGAGGAGCTTGTGCTGGTGGCTGATTTTGAGCAGGCAGATACGTTTTTAAATCAATATAAAATTTTCTATCCGGTAAAAAAGAATCCCCTGTATCAGTTGGCAGCCGCGCAAATGGAAGCAGGTGAAAAAATTGACCGCCTGCTTGATATGTATAACGATTATTCCCTGCTTTTTAAAATGTTCAGTGATGAGGAATACAGGATGATGCTTGAAGCGATTATATCGCAAATTCGTTTTCTCCAAAGCCGTTTAAAGCGGGAGTAAGCGGCTCGTGTTTTATGGCATAACGGGCCGGCGGTTTTCATATTTTATAACAAAATACAGAGCTGCAGTCTCGGGGTTTGCGTGATTTAAAAAGGGGGCGGTTTTTTGGAAAATATGGATGTTTATATTGACACAGAGGAAATCGCAGCATTCTTTTTTAAAGAGTTGGTGAAAAGGGGATTTGCGCCCCATGAAGAAGAACTGGAAGAAATTGCAGACATCACTTTTGAATATTTGCTTGCTAAAAGTATTATCGACGAAGATGATTACGGGGACGATTCTGTTTAATCCTAAAAAATGCGGAAACGTCGGCATTTTTTTACAATTTATTGGAAAACCTCTGGAGAAACAAGTGGGAAGGTTAGCACGGTTCCGCCTAAAAGCATTAAAAATAATCGACCACGAACAAGAAAAAACTTCCCCCTCATTCGTTTGATCCGCGGAATGAGGGGAATTTTACTACCAAGACGGATGGTGTTAATTCTTCCGTTTGGTTGCGGTATATTCTTTGCCGTGGGCTTCCTGCTCGGCAATGATCACTTCCGGAGGGATATGGTTGTTTTTCTTTCTGCCGTTAATGCGGTTGCGGTGTTTTTTTCCCAAGGCACACAATCCTTTCATTTAGGATGGTTCACCAATAGTATCGTCTATAAGGGAAAAAATAAAGATGGTGATTTGCAACATTTTTGATTGCGATTTACAATAGGCATACGAAGATGAAGGAGGACCAGTCATGAGTGTACATATCGAAGCAAAAGAACATGAAATTGCCGAAACCGTATTATTGCCCGGGGATCCGCTCCGCGCCAAGTATATAGCGGAAAACTTCCTGGAAGATGCGGTATGCTATAACAAAGTCCGCAATATGTTCGGATATACCGGCACTTATAAAGGAAAAAAAGTATCGGTCCAAGGAACGGGAATGGGGGTTCCCTCCATTGCCATTTATGCGACAGAACTGATACAAAGCTACGGGGTGAAAAATTTAATCCGCGTCGGGACATGCGGCGCAATCCAAAAAGACGTTAAGGTGCGCGATGTGATTTTGGCGATGAGCGCATCAACTGATTCACAAATCAACAAGCTGACGTTTAACGGCATCGATTATGCGCCGACCGCAAACTTCGACCTTCTGAAAAAAGCATACGACAGGGGGCTTGAAAAAGGGCTGAGCCTTAAAGTCGGGAACGTGTTTACAGCCGACCTTTTTTATAGTGACCATGCGGAACACGAGAAATGGGCGCAGTACGGCATACTTGCCGTAGAAATGGAGTCGGCGGCGCTCTATACATTAGCGGCAAAATACGACTGCAGGGCGCTTTCCATTTTAACGGTCAGCGACCATATCATCACCGGGGAAGAAACAACCGCAAAGGAACGGGAAACAAACTTTAACGATATGATCGAAATGGCACTTGATGTCTCTTTGGAATTAGTTTAAAATGAAAAGCAGAGAAATCGCAGGGGGGAATGGCACCTGCGATTTTTTTTGCCGTATCGAAGCATAAGAGGCTAATCATGGACGGGCAAGCCGGAATCAAAGGGGTGTTTTCGGGAAAATCAATCCGCTTGCCATTTCGGCAAATTGATACAAAAAGAGAAAGGTGAAAGCATGAAACGTTTTTTATACATCGGCCTTGCCGTAATTGTATTGGCCGGCTGCAGCATATCAGGCTGGGACGAGACTGCGGATAACGGCAGCAAAACCGGTACTCCCCTGGCAAAGACAACCGGTACGGCTTCCAACAAAAAAAGTAATGCCGATCTTGAGCTGAAGGCAAAATATTTTAACAAAATCAAAACCGTAGACGGAAAAAAGGTAATCCAAAATCCTGGCAATATTTTGGCGCTCGTCAATAAAACGTATATTCTGGGCAATTATGTTCCGAAAGACCTCGTCCGCCCGAAAGTCCGTTTTTCTTTTGGTAATCAGGATATTGAAAAAAGCTATATGCGGAAAGAAGCGGCGCATGCGCTTGAAAAAATGTTTGCTGCCGCCGAAAAAGACAGCATTTATTTATACCTGGCTTCGGGATACCGCTCATACACCCGCCAGCAGGCCGTATACACGGCGGAAGTGGAAAATTCAGGGGAAAAATATGCGGAGCAGGCTGTTGCCGTTCCGGGTTCAAGCGAACACCAGACAGGCCTCGCCGCGGATATTACAAGCCAAACGGAAAACTTCCTGCTTACCCAGAAGATGGGAGCGCATAAAGAAGGAATCTGGCTCGCAAAAAATGCCCATAAGTACGGGTTTATTTTAAGGTATCCGAAAAATAAGGAAAATATTACAAAATATGAGTATGAACCATGGCATTTCAGATACGTCGGAAAACAGGCCGCAGCAGTGATCTACAAGCACGGCTGGACTTTAGAAGAGTATTTCGAGCATGTACATAAAGTGGAGTGAAGGGAAAATATGCCACTCTTTCATAAAAGCGAAAAAGCTGATAGAATAATGTAGTTAGCAAAAAAGCAAAGTCTGATTTTTGGAAAACGGCATGAAAGTGGTGAAGCCTTTGGATAATGAAAAGAAAGAGACCGAATCCCGGCAGGAAGAGCAAAACGGATATATTCGCATGAAAAAATTCAAGTTTGTTATGCTCTTGTTTCTCGTGGTCTTTTTAACGGCCGGTATTACAACAGCGGCATTTGCGCTTGGGGACAAAAAAGCGGTGAACGTCACGACGGAAAGCAGGCCGGAATTCAATAAACTGTATAAAGCATATGACAGCATCAAATCAAAATATTACACAAAAGTGAAATCGAAAACGCTGATTGACGGCGCCATTAACGGCATGGTTGAAGCGCTGAACGACCCTTATTCAGACTACATGACAAAAGATGAAGCTTCGGAATTCCATGATACGATTTCTTCGTCATTCGAAGGCATCGGAGCGGAAGTTGAGGAGAAAGATGGGTATATTGTGATCGTTTCCCCGATCAAAGGATCCCCGGCTGAAAAAGCCGGTTTGAAGCCGAATGATAAAATTCTTGCGGTAAACGGCAAAAGCGTCCACGGCATGAGCGCCAATGAGGCAGTCATGTTGATCAGGGGCAAAAAAGGGTCAAAAGTCACGCTTACGATTCAACGTGCCGGTTCCAAAGACGAATCGAAAGTAACGATTACGCGCGATACAATCCCTGTCAACACCGTCTATCCGAAGATGCTCAAAAACGGGGTTGCCCATATCCAAATTACGACGTTCTCTGACGGCACTTATAAGGAATTCACCAGCGCCATTAATAAAATGAAAAAGCAGGGTATGAAGTCGCTGATTATTGATGTGCGGCAAAACCCGGGCGGCTTGCTTGACCAGGCGATTAAGATCTCCAATCTGTTTGTGCCGGAAGGGAAGACAATCCTGCAAACGGAAGACCGGAATGGAACCCGGCAGAAGTACGTTGCAGAGGACGGAACTAAAATCACTGTCCCGACGGTTGTGTTGATCGACGGCGGAAGCGCGAGCGCATCCGAAATACTGGCCAGTGCGCTGCATGAATCGGCTGGTATCCCGCTTGTGGGCGAGAAATCATTCGGAAAAGGCACGGTTCAGACTGCAACGGATTTCAGCGATGGGTCGAATTTAAAATTCACCGTGCAAAAATGGCTGACGCCAAATGGCAACTGGATCCACAAAAAAGGGATCCAACCGGATTACAAAGTGGCGCTTCCGGATTATGCAAACTTGCCTGTGATCAGTTCCGATACAGAAATGAAACTGTACTCGGTATCCAACGACGTGAAAACGGTGGAAAAAATGCTGAAAACGCTGGGGTATCATCCGGGAAGGGTTGACGGCTACTTCGACGAAAATACAAAAGCGGCTGTAGTAGCTTTCCAAACGGATGAGCATTTGAAGCAGACCGGCGTAATAAAAGGCGAAACGACAACGAAATTAATGTCTAAGATCAGCGATTTGATTACGAAAAACGACACGCAGCTGAAAAAGGCGGAAGACGTCTTGAAAAACGAAAAATAGTTGGCAAAGCCGGGAGAAGACTTTTCTTCCGGCTTTTTTATGCAAATAATGGATTAAAAAATGGTATAATAAAATCAGGTAATAAAGGCTTAATCCCATATGGAAGGAAAGGAATGGGACTTTTGGAGACGATAGAATCAATAGACTTGGAATTTATATTTCGCAAAGTTTACCGTAAAATTAAAGACGAAATGCATCGTTTATTAAAAGAGTATGTGACCATCAATGAGTATATGGTGTTGAAATTTTTGATGAAATCCCCGATGCGTTCGTCCGATTTATCGAAAGCGCTTCAGGTTTCCGCCAGCCATATCACATCCGTTACGGATTCCCTTGTGGAAAAAGGGCTGATTGAACGAAAACGTTCCAACAAAGACAGGCGCGTCGTAGATTTAATATTAACGGAAAAGGGTAAAGCTTTGATCGAGCTGCTGACAGCAAGAAAATGCGAGTTTTTGAAAGAAAAGCTGGACATCTTTACCAATGAAGAAAGGGAGACGCTTTACAAGCTGTTTAAAAAGCTTGAAGACCATCTGAACGAAATGCATTAATGTGAAAATATACACATTTGGCTTCATCAGAAAAGTTAGAGGAGAATTTTTCCTAAGAATGGGTTCTGAGGAGCTTTGTCAGGACCGTTTCAGGAATTTTATTTTGCTCTAACGGTCCTGACAAAGCTTTATAAAGACTATTTGAGAAAAAATTCTGCTTAAAAAGGACTTTTGGGAAAGCCCCTATCTATGTTCGCCAAATTTTAAAAACGTGTGTTCGTCTTCGATCAACCCGCAGACGGCGCATTGGATCCGGTAATCCGGTCCGTGGTATGCCAAATGGAACGGATACGCTTACGCATTTTCCAGATGTTCGGTAATCTCCCCCGTTCCCGGATCCATTTTTACAGCTTCGGCCACTTGCTTAATGATATTAAAACGCGTCCGGTTTGTCTTGCAATTGGGGCAGCAACACGGGCCCTGCATCCCATTCACCATCCAGTTCAAATGATTTACTTATTTTTTCCCGTTTTTCTCCGGATATACAGTTTTTTTGCAGCGGCCAAATATGAAAATGTTGTTGCAACCAGCAATATTTGCGAAAAATTTGTAACAAACGAGGTGGGTTTTTAAAAGTGTCAAGTACGATTTTCTGGTATTTTATGGATATCGTATCACCGGATGCCAATGTGTGAAATAATAGGAAACGCTGCTGGTGCCGGTAAAACCGTTGAGACGGCTGCATCGGCCATTTTCAAAAGGGCAAGGCATACCGCTTAGGTAGCCTGTTCTATTTTCTCCCAGAAATATTACAAAAATCATATGTTATCATTCTAGTTGTGAGAGAGAGAACAACTTTACGATGAACATCAGGGAGGAAACAGTGATGAAAAAGACAATCCTATCGACAGCAGCAGCGCTTGCATTAATGGCATCCCCATTCGTCGGAAAAGCGGATGCAGCATCAAACCAAACAGCTAACTGCAGTACGAAAACTACTGCCGTCACGTATCAATATAAGTTTAACAGCATTCAAGAATTAGAGAATTGGTTAAAGCAGCATCATTTGAATTGGAGGTTTAAAAACGTAACAACGGCTCCGTCCGCAAACAATACAACGCCAAACAAAACAACTGCAACAACAAACAAAGTAACAAACCAAACTACCGCAAACAAAACAACAACAAATTCAGGTACAACATCAGGCAGCACACAGGCTTCCCAAGCATCCTACACATTGAATGCTTATGAAAAACAAGTGGTGGACCTCGTGAACCAGGAACGGGCGAAAAACGGCCTTCCAGCGCTGCAAGTGGACACAGCGCTCAGCAAAATGGCGCGCGTAAAATCGAATGATATGATGACAAATAAATATTTTGACCATACAAGCCCGACTTACGGCACACCTTTTGAGATGATGAAACAATTCGGCATTACTTACAAATATGCCGGGGAAAACATCGCAATGGGCCAACAGACGCCGCAGGATGTGATGAACGCCTGGATGAACAGCGAAGGCCATAGGGCAAACATCTTAAATAAAAACTATACGCATATCGGTGTCGGCTATGTTGAAAACGGCCATTACTGGACACAGGAATTCATTGGAAAATAATAAATGGATGAAGCAGCTCCCTTTTTGGGGCTGCTTTTTTCCTATTTCCAATTTTGCACCAGGCCCCTTTATAAATGAAGGAAAAAGGTGATGTACATGAAGAGTCGAAAAGCTGCCAACCGCGATTTAGATCAGATCCTGAATATCGTCCGGGATACGGCGATGCGCGAAAAAACAACGAGCAGTGAGATGGAACCTGACCGCAAAAAGAGTGTTTTGAAGCAGACCTCAAAAACGGTGCGTTATATGGGGCGGAAAACGAAGAAGGAAAAACAACCGGTTCGATCACGATTGACCAAAATGAGCCAGATGTTTACCGCAAATCCGTTGGAAAAGCCGTTTACTTTCCACAGGTTTGTTGTTGATGTGCATGAAAGAAACAAGGGGTCGCTAAACAGCTGATCCGTTTTGCCGGGGAGCTGGCAAGATCGCGGTACGTTTATTGCATGATGGCCGGTACATATTAAAAAGTGAAAAAGCAGCCTTTAACCAAAGCACGAGCTGCCATTTTGCTAGGAAAATCAAATGGGAGAAAATGGGGAAGAAAAACCGTTTCCCGCTTTTGAAAAACTCCTCACACAGCTTTCTTATTGGTGCCCATGTATTTGCGCTGCAAAAAAAAGAGGCGGCTTAAAAGCGCAACAGCCCCGGCAGCCAGGCCGCTGATTAGGCCAATCCAATAAGCAAATGGGCCGAGGCTGGTTACGGCGTTAAGGAGAAACCCGAGCGGAAGGCCGATTACCCAGTAGGAAACAAATGTCATGACGGTCGTAATCCGGACATCCTTATATCCCCTTAGCGCCCCCTGCACAGGAGCCTGAACCGCATCTGACCATTGGAAAAATATGGCATACAAAAGAAAATGGCCGGTTAAACGGATCACGTCCGGATCATCGCTGTAAAAGGCGGCAACTTCTTTATGAAAGAGATAGAGCAAAAATCCGGTCATGGTGGCCATGATGATCGCTGTTATTATTCCGATTGTGCTGTATGTGCGTGCATCCCTGAATCTGCCGGCTCCCGCTTCAAAACCGACGAGGATGATCATCGCCAGTGAAATGCTGAGTGGAAGCATGTACAAAAGCGATTCAAAATTCATCGCCGCCTGATGGGAGGCGATTGTATCCGTGCCGAATTTGCTCATAAATAGCGTCACAACCGAAAAAATGCTCGATTCAAAAAAGGTCGATAAGCCCATTGGGATGCCAAGCGAAAACAACTCCTTCCATTTCCGGAAAGAAACCGGGTAAAAAGAGCGGAAAAGGTCCATGTCCCCAAATCGCGGCAGTTTCCGGAGCACGATGACCGCGATGACAAAAATGATCCAGTATGTAATGGCGCCCGCGACACCCGCACCAGCGCCGCCGAGACGCGGAAAACCGGCGTGGCCGAAAATAAACAAGTAATTAAACGCGATATTGATTGGCAAGGATAAAAGGGTAATTAACATTGAAATTTTTGTCAGGCCGGTTGCATCTATCAGCGAGCGGCATACTTGATAACAGAACAGCGGAATGAGCCCGCAGGACAGCGCCCATAAAAAATGGCGCGCGACCGTTTCAACATGCGGCTCCAAATTCATCCGCCCCAAAACCGGATCGAGTACAATCGCGCCGCAAGCAATGACAAAGACAGCCATGCTGGCGGAGGCATAAATGCTTTGGATGAGCGTAAAGGGAATTTCTTCCGTTTTTTTGCTTCCGATCAAATGGGCGGTAATCGGGGTCACAGCCTGCAAAATGGTGCCCAATCCGGTTGAAATGGGAAACCAAAGGGAAGACCCGATCGCGACACCGGCCAAATCGGCTTTGGAAAAGTGGCCGGACATTGTCGTATCAAAAAAATTCATGAGCAGCATGGCGAGCTGTGTGATAAGAATTGGCAGGAACAGCTTCCATAGCTGCACGATTTTTTCTTTAACCGTAAACGTTTGTTTCATGATGTAATACCTCCACGGTTTCTACACGGACTCCAAAAAATTATAACATAACCATTTGGTAAAATAAGAAAAAACCCGCCGTACTGGCAGGCTTTTTCGTCAATACAAAGAAATATGGGAATGAACGGATTCATTTCGAATTTTCTTGTGTGAAGGCATCAAGTTGGGGAAATTAAGCATGCAAACACGAATCGTCCTGAAGGTTATCCTGCCTCATGAAATGCAGGGAATAAAGATCTTTTGAAATCTCGTACAAATCATAAACGGTCCCGCCGCTATTTACATGATCAAATATTTCTTTGCGCGATTCATTTACTTTAATGGCATAGGGCAGTTTCTCCGCGGCTTTGATCGAGCGGATATTTTCTTTGCGGATTTTCATGTAAATCCTTTCAATGCCCAATTCGTAAAACAGTTCTTCGAAAAATGCCTTCTTTGCCGGCTGGTTATATCCTTTGCCGTGGTAAGGCTTGCCGAGCCAAGTTCCCAAAAACCCCGCCCTGTTTTCAATATCGAAAAGGGTGATGACGCCAATCGGGTTTTCCCACTCATCAAGAATTGTCCTGGAAACAAGTTCGCCACGCTCTTCCGCTTCAATCATCTGTTTTGTCATAAAAAGGAACTCATCTTGTGAATAGCATTTCTGGCGCACGAAAGAAAAGACATCCGGGTGCACCATCAATTCATACAAAGCACAGCATTCCTGCCATGAACAATCGCGTTTCTTGAGCATTTTTCATCCCTCCTGTCCGAGGGTAGTGCAGTCCTATATGGAATATCCCACCCTCGAAATTTTTTAAAGTTGCGTAAAAAATTTCGGGGTGGGAATCGAACCCACTAGAACCAGCCAAGAAAACCGCTGGTGGCGCACCATTTGCCTTCCCTGTTTTGCTTAAAGGTACGTTAAAAAGGAACGTGATTCATATTTGATATCATATTACTATAAAAGTTTTAAAAAGAAAACAAGAAAATGTTAAGATTTAAAGAAGAAAATTTGAATAAGATAGTGCGGGAAAACTGAAACATTTCCGGCCGCTGAAACGTAAACTGGCATGGATGAAT
>NZ_BKZP01000048.1 GCF_008974185.1 Weizmannia acidilactici | reverse complement strand
CTCGCATATTTTAAAGTATCCGGGGTCGTTCGGTTCTCCTGGATAAAGGAATCCGGCCATTTTTCAATAAAAATACTGATACGTTAAAATACGGGGTACCAGCTTTTTTCCCCATACGCCAAATGAAAACTCCGCCTCCTCATGCCACAAAATGTATTCATTCATTTTTAGCCGTAAGAAACTGCAGGCATAAGAACGGTCCTTTTTCCATTGCGGTGTGCAAAAAAAGGGTGATGGCCGGGAAGTCGGATGTTTCCCGGCTTTTGAGCAGTTCCGCCCACCATTCCGTTTCGTACCGGGAGATCATGCTGAGGTTGTACAAAAGCAAGTAATGGACCAGTATATCCGGGAGGTCGTTTTCTTTATGCATTTTAAACGGAAAGCAAAATTGCTTTTTAAAAAGATGGAACCGAAACGGCAGGGGAAGAAACCCGCCGCAAGAAAATGAAACGCCCCCTTCATCCGCTCCAACGCCCTCAAGTCTGCCGTGCATTTTTTCAGCCAAATAGTTGGAAAATCTTTCAGCTGTCATATGAAAGCCGTCCAGAACCTTGGAAGGCAGGAGGTATTTGCCGCCTTTTTCTTCAACAAAAATAAAATGCTTTTGATGGGGAAATGCAGTGTCGAGTTCCGGAATTTGCATGAGCAGGCTTTGCATGGAATATTTATTGCCTTCTAACGGGCCAAGCTGAAACATTTTATTTGCGAGATGGGCGCATAACCCCATTTTTTGGATTTTGACTTCATCTTCACCAAACCGGTAGTTTTGTTTCTTTTTTTTCCGCGATGTTACTCCGTGTGCCAGGACAGAAGTCGTTTCGGGATAGAGCGGGTCGACTGACAGCAGGCAGGCTTTCAGCAAATGGACAAAGCCGTAAAAAAGCAGGACGGGCTGGATCGAAACGGGTGCCTGTATTGCCTGACGGTAGTAAGCTTCCCCATGTTCCAGGTAATACATAAAAGCGTAGCAGTTCTCATAGCTTTTGGCGGAAAAATCGTCATACCCCGCAGTTTTATACCGGTTCTTTAAATATGCTTGTGTATATTCAGCCGATTGAAATTGTATCAGTTCGTCCCAGTGATTGATCACAGCCAATATTTCGCCCTCCGAATTAACTGAATAGTTTTATATGTCGTTAGGATCTTGACAGTATTATGTCCAATTGATAACCTACTAATAATATTCTTATCAGTTCAGGAGGGGTTCGCATGTGGGAATCGAAGTTCGTGAAGGAAGGCCTTACTTTTGATGATGTACTTTTAATACCTGCGAAATCAGACGTATTGCCAAAAGATGTCAACACAAGTGTAGCATTGACCGGAACATTGGAACTGAACATCCCGATTATCAGCGCCGGCATGGATACCGTTACGGAAGCAGAAATGGCGATTGCGATGGCAAGGCAGGGCGGACTCGGCATCATCCATAAAAATATGAGCATTGAACAGCAGGCGGAACAGGTGGACCGTGTAAAACGATCGGAAAACGGCGTCATCACCAATCCGTTTTTCCTTACTCCGGATGAGCAGGTGTTTGCGGCAGAGCATTTAATGAGCAAGTACCGGATTTCCGGTGTGCCGATTGTTAATAACCGGGAAGAACAGAAACTTGTCGGGATTTTGACCAACCGCGACATGCGGTTCATTGAAGATTATTCCATTCAAATCTCGGACGTCATGACGAAGGAAAATTTGGTGACGGCCCCCGTAGGTACGACATTGAATGAAGCGGAACAGCTTTTGCACCGCTATAAAATTGAAAAGCTTCCGCTTGTTGATGGCAACGGCGTGCTGAAAGGGCTCATTACGATCAAAGATATCGAAAAAGTCATCGAATTTCCAAATGCTGCAAAAGACGAACAAGGCCGCCTTTTAGCCGGTGCGGCGGTCGGCGTAACGAAAGATGCGATGAAACGGGTGGAAATGCTTGTTGAAGCCGGGGTTGACGTGATTGTCATCGATACGGCACACGGCCATTCAAAAGATGTACTTGAGACGGTTGCGCAAATCCGGAAAGCATACCCTTCATTAAATATGATTGCGGGGAATGTCGCAACGGCGGAAGGAACAAAAGCGCTGATTGATGCCGGTGCCGATATTGTAAAAGTCGGGATCGGACCGGGTTCAATCTGCACTACAAGGGTTGTCGCCGGCGTCGGTGTGCCGCAAATTACGGCGATCTACGATTGTGCAACGGAAGCGAGAAAATACGGAAAGGCGATCATTGCGGACGGCGGCATCAAATATTCCGGCGATATTGTAAAAGCATTGGCTGCAGGCGGCCATGCCGTCATGCTCGGAAGCTTGCTTGCCGGGACGTCGGAAAGCCCGGGGGAAACGGAAATTTACCAGGGGCGGCAGTATAAAGTTTACCGCGGCATGGGGTCGATTGGTGCAATGGAAAAAGGGTCCAGAGACCGCTACTTCCAAGAAGATGCGAAAAAACTTGTGCCGGAAGGGATTGAAGGCCGTGTTCCATTTAAAGGCAGCCTGCAGGATGTGATCTATCAATTAATCGGCGGCCTGCGTTCCGGTATGGGATACTGCGGTGCGAAAGATTTAACAGCATTGCGGGAAGAAGCCCAGTTTATCCGTATGACAGGGGCAGGTTTACGCGAAAGCCATCCGCATGATGTGCAAATCACAAAAGAAGCACCGAATTATTCTTTATCTTAATAAACTCAAGAATGCGTATGGCTGTGGCGGGAGCGATTCCTCCTGCCATTTTTTATGTGATTTTATAGACTTTGTTCATCTACTTTTTCAGCTTGAACTATGTTAAAATATGCAAAGTGCATACATATCATGATGGAGGGTTAAAAGTGAAAAAAAGGTTGCAGAAAATGACATTCGCTTTTTTGGCGTGCCTTTTGGCTGCAGGGGTTTTGCAGCTGCCAAAAAAAGCTTATGCGCAGGATAATTTGGACATTCATGCAAAAGCAGCGATTCTCATCGATGCGGACAACGGACAAATATTGTATGAGAAAAATGCTGACCAGGCATTGGGTATTGCTTCCATGAGCAAAATGATGACGGAATACCTTCTTTTAAAAGCAATCCATGAAAAGAAAATCTCATGGGATCAAAAAGTGACGATCAGCGATTATGCGTACCACGTTTCCCAAAAGCGTGACCTTTCCAATGTGCCGTTAAGAAAAGGCGAGAAATATACCGTGAAAGAATTGTTCCAGGCAATGGCCATTTATTCGGCAAACGGCGCAACCATCGCACTTGCGGAAACGTTGGGCGGAACGGAAAAAAACTACCTTAACATGATGAATAAACAGGCAAAAACATTCGGCCTGACGAATTATAAGTTTGTGAACACAACAGGCTTAAATAACAGGGATTTAGACGGCATGCAACCGGGTGGGACAGGCAGTACGGAAGAAAATCTTGTGTCAGCTAGATCTGTTGCAAAGATTGCATACCATTTGATCCATGATTACCCTGAAATTTTACAAACAACCAGCATTGCGAAAATGAAATTCCGTGCCGGGACGAATGATGAAATTGCAATGCAGAACTGGAACTGGATGCTCCCTTCTTTGGTGTACGGAAGGCAGGGCGTTGACGGCCTGAAAACCGGCAACACGGATTATGCGGGATATTGCTTTACAGGAACGTCAAAACAAAACGGCATGCGGATTATTACAGTCGTCCTTCATGCGGAAGATGCAAACGGAAAAAGCACGATGAAAGCCCGTTTTGATGAAACGAATAAATTAATGGATTATGCTTATAACAACTTTACAGAGAAAACACTTTACCCGAAAGGCTATACGGTGAAAAAGACGGTCAGCGTGAAAGCCGGGAAAGAAAAGCAGGCTGCTGTCGCCACAAAAGCGCCGCTCATCGTTGCTGTGAAAAACGGAGAAGATAAGATGTACAAGCAGGTTGTAAAACTGGATTCGAAGCAAATCACGGCGCCGGTGAAAAAAGGCATGAAGGTCGGTACATTGTACGCTCAATATACAGGCGGCCAGGAGCTCGGTTACTTGTACGGCCCGAAATCGGCAAACGTTGCTTTGGTCACGAAAAACGATATCGAAAAAGCCAACTGGTTTGTGCGGATGATGCGCGGGATTGGCGGTTTCTTCTCCGGCCTTTGGCAACACACGGTCGGCAGCTTATTTTAAAATTTCAGGGCAAGGATTTCTTGTCCTGTTTTTTTATGGGGATAGTTTCGCGGAATCAACATGGTTCGTCAGCACAGCCTAATGAAAATTCTTTTACAAAGGCGCGGAAAAATTTTGCTTCTTGACAAGCCTGCTTTTTTGGTGTTTATTTAAATTATTGTACATATAAATAAGAATTTTTAATTTTATAAAGGGGCGTACAAATCATGAAAACAGGAACAGATCTAGTGAAACGCGGCATGGCGGAAATGCAGAAGGGCGGAGTCATCATGGATGTCGTCAATGCCGAACAGGCGAAACTTGCTGAAGAGGCAGGCGCTGTCGCCGTAATGGCATTAGAACGCGTTCCGTCCGATATCCGCAAAGCAGGCGGTGTTGCCCGTATGGCTGATCCGCGCATCATCGAAGAAGTGATGGCAGCGGTCAGCATTCCGGTGATGGCAAAAGCAAGAATCGGCCATATTGTAGAAGCACGCGTGCTTGAGGCGATGGGTGTTGATTACATTGATGAAAGTGAAGTATTGACGCCGGCTGATGAAGAATTCCATATCAATAAAAAAGAATTTACTGTCCCGTTTGTGTGCGGCTGCCGTGATTTGGGCGAAGCTGCCCGCCGGATCGGGGAAGGCGCCTCGATGTTAAGGACAAAAGGTGAACCGGGAACAGGGAATATTGTCGAAGCAGTACGGCATATGCGCAGGGTGAATGCACAGGTGCGCAAAGTCGTGAATATGAGCGAAGATGAGCTGATGACGGAAGCAAAGCAGCTTGGTGCCCCTTATGAAGTGTTGCTGCAAATCAAAAAAGAAGGCAGGCTGCCGGTTGTGAACTTTGCTGCAGGCGGGGTGGCGACACCGGCAGATGCGGCTTTAATGATGCAGCTTGGTGCAGACGGTGTGTTTGTCGGATCCGGCATTTTCAAATCGGAAAACCCGGAAAAATATGCAAAAGCGATTGTCGAAGCGACGACCCATTATCAAGATTATAAATTGATTGCCGAATTGTCGAAAGATCTTGGCATGGCAATGAAAGGACTTGAAATTTCAACATTGCCGGCTGAAGCAAGAATGCAGGAGCGCGGCTGGTAAGGAGAATCAGCATGAAGAAAATCGGAGTTTTGGGCCTGCAGGGCGCTGTCCGGGAACATATCCGGGCAGTGGAAAATTGCGGGGCGGAAGGAATCGTCATCAAGAAAAAAGAGCAACTGGAAGAAATAGATGGCCTGATCCTCCCGGGCGGGGAAAGCACAACGATGCGCCGGTTAATTGACCGGTACGGTTTTATGGACGAATTGAAGCAGTTTGCCAAAAGCGGAGGCCCGGTATTCGGCACTTGCGCAGGCCTGATTTTGCTTGCTAAACGCATTGAAGGCCAGAATGATGCCCATATTGGCGCGATGGATATCACGGTTGCGCGCAATTCGTTCGGCCGCCAGCGGGAAAGCTTTGAAGAAACGATCCGTGTTGAAGGTGTGGCGGAAGATTTTCCGGCAGTTTTTATACGCGCGCCCCATATCGTGTCTGTTGAAAACAACGTCGACATCCTTGCCGAATGCCGCGGAAGGATCGTCGCTGTCCGGGAGGGGAACCTGCTTGGATGCTCGTTCCATCCGGAATTAACGGATGATCTGCGCATGACCGAATATTTTTTGAACATGGCGTAAGTCGCGCATAGCCTGTTGCAAATCGGATAAAATTGTAGTACATTAATGTGTAAATTAAGAATGTAAAAGCTATGACAGGAACCAGTAGCAGAACGTTTTTCCGAAAGAGAGTCGGTGGCTGGTGGAAACCGATGGGAAGCTTCTGTGAATCCATCCTTGAGCGGGGTGTTGAAAGTCCGGACGAGTAGGCATCCCCGGGAATAAAAACCCGTTATCCATGCAAAGCGGAAAACAAATGGTTTTGTTTTCAAATTGGGTGGCAACGCGGGTCAACTCTCGTCCCTGTTTCAGGGCGGGAGTTTTTTATTTGAATTATGATAAAAGGAGAAGGATTAGCATGTTGGACATGAAATTTTTGCGTGCGAATTTTGACGAAGTAAAGAAGCGGATGCAGCACCGCGGCGAGGATTTGGCAGATTTTGAAAAATTCGGGGGGCTGGATAAAAAACGCCGTGAACTGATCATGGAAAGCGAGAAGTTAAAAAACAAACGGAATGAAGTTTCGCAGCAGGTAGCGGTGCTGAAGCGCGAAAAGAAAGATGCAACGCATTTGATCGAAGAAATGCGCGAAGTAGGGGATAAAATCAAAAGCCTTGATGCCGAGTTAAAAGAAGTGGAAGCAGAGCTTGAATCATTGATGCTTTCAATTCCAAACATTCCGCATGAAAGCGTGCCGATCGGCGACAGCGAAGACGATAATGTCGAAATCCGCAAATGGGGGGAAGTGCGCCAGTTCGGATTTGAACCGAAACCGCACTGGGATCTTGCGGCAAATTTGGATATTCTTGACTTTGAAAGGGCCGCAAAAGTAACCGGCAGCCGCTTTGTGTTTTATAAAGGGCTCGGCGCCCGCCTGGAACGCGCCCTCTACAATTTCATGCTTGATCTGCATGTGGAGGAACATGGCTATGAAGAAGTTTTGCCGCCGTATATGGTAAATCGCGCCAGCATGACAGGGACGGGGCAGCTGCCGAAATTTGAAGAAGATGCTTTCCTGGTGGAAAGCAAAGACTACTTCCTGATCCCGACAGCCGAAGTGCCGGTGACAAACTACCACCGCGATGAAATTTTGAACGGCGACGATCTGCCGATCAGTTATGTGGCATTCAGCGCCTGTTTCCGTTCCGAAGCGGGTTCTGCCGGGCGTGATACACGCGGTTTGATCCGGCAGCACCAATTCAATAAGGTGGAGCTTGTGAAATTTGTGAAACCGGAAGACTCCTATGACGAACTCGAAAAATTGACGGGCCATGCCGAAAAAGTGCTCCAGCTGTTGGGTCTGCCTTACCGTGTGATGAGCATGTGCACTGCCGACCTCGGTTTTACGGCAGCGAAAAAATATGACATTGAAGTGTGGCTCCCAAGCTCCAATACGTACCGTGAAATTTCTTCTTGCAGCAATTTCGAAGCATTTCAGGCAAGGCGCGCGAATATCCGCTTCCGCAGGGAACCAAACGCCAAACCGGAACATGTCCATACGCTGAACGGTTCAGGGCTTGCGATCGGGCGCACAGTTGCGGCGGTGCTTGAAAATTACCAGCAGGAAGATGGCAGCGTCGTGATTCCTGAAGTGCTCCGTCCGTATATGCGCGTGGATGTGATTAAACCGAAATAAGGCGGAAATACCCGGCTTCCGAATGGCGAAAAGAAGCCGGGTGATTTTTTTATCCTATTCTTGACTTGTTTTTGGGGGGTAGGTTATAATCTTTTCTGTCAATACGGAGGAATACCCAAGTCTGGCTGAAGGGATCGGTCTTGAAAACCGACAGGCGGGTCACACCCGCGCGGGGGTTCGAATCCCTCTTCCTCCGCCACTTAGAGAAGCAAACACGCATAGAAATTGGAGATACAAAAGCCCGTTACTGTGGTAACGGGCTTTTTGTATCGGTAAAAAAAGCGGAGGGCCGGTTCAACGTTTTTAGGCAAAATCCGGATTTGAAATGAAATCCCGCTTATTTTTTACGGTTGCGACCTGCTGAAGCATATAACCGATCCTTTCGACAATCGGTTCAATTGCATCTTTATTTTGGAAAAGATCGTACTCGTTGATATTCAGTCTGAGAACCGGACAGGCGTTGAATGAATTGATCCACTGCTCGTATCTTTTGTGCATTTCAATCCAATATTCAACAGGGGTCTGCTGTTCCATCGGGCGCCCGCGTTTTTTAATTCTTTCCAAGATGTCCTCTAAATCGCCTTCCAAATAGATCATCAGGTCTGGATGCGGGAAATACGGCGTCATCACCATCGCTTCAAACAAGTTTTTGTATGTTTCATAATCAACAGCCGACATATTGCCCTTTTCGTAATGCATTTGTGCAAAGATCCCTGTATCTTCATAGATCGAACGGTCCTGGACAAACCCGCCGCCATATTCAAACATCCGTTTCTGTTCCTTGAACCTTTCCGCAAGAAAATAGACTTGAAGATGGAAACTCCACCTTTTAAAATCATTGTAAAATTTATCTAAATACGGATTTGTATCCACTTTTTCAAACGAAGTCCGGAAATTGAGCGCCTCCGCAAGCGCGCGGGTCAAGGTGGATTTGCCGGCGCCAACGGTTCCCGCAACCGTGATCACCGTCCGGCATGGAATATTGTATTTTTCACGAAGCTCCATTGGTATGTACTCCTTTTTGTAAGGTTTGTTCCAAATGAAAAAGAATGTATTGCAAATCGCTTTTGTTTTGGACAAAATCGAGTTGGTCGCCGTCAAAGCGCAGCACCGGGATGTCCGGATGGGCGGACTCAAATCGGCTCATAAACCGGTCATAATCATCGGAGAGCGTGCGCAAATAATCTTTCTGCATATTTTTTTCAATCTCACGGCCTCTTATTTGGATCCGTTTCAGTAAGGTTTCAAGGCTTGCCCGCAGATAAATGACGATATTTGGCTGTGGCATATCAGCCGTTAAAATGCGGTAAATCTGTAAATATTTCTCATACTCGCTGTCCTTTAACGTCCGCTTTGCAAAAATCAAATTTTTAAAAATATGGTAATCCGCAACGACGGGATACCCGTGCTGCAAATGGTTTTTCTTGATGTCACCCAGCTGCTTGTAGCGGTTGCAGAGGAAAAACATCTCCGTTTGGAAACTCCATTCCTCTATATTCGTGTAAAATTTTCCCAAAAAGGGATTTTCATCTACAATTTCTTTCAGCAGGCGGAAAGAAAAATGTTCTGAGATGGCTTTTGCCAATGAAGTTTTGCCGATCCCGATCGGACCCTCCACGGCAATAAACGGTATTCTATACATAGCGACCCTCCCGTTGAAGCGATTGTTTCTGCATGTTTATCCCATTTTTTGCACACTGCTGCTATTTTAGCATAACTGCACGGCGGTTGGATATACGGGAATGGAAGAGAGGGTTTAGCGGTTCCGGGTTGGGGTATTGGTAAAGCTTTTTGAACGGGATAAGGATCCTTCAAAAAAGAAAAAAGCAACGGGAGCCGCTGCTTTATGAAGGGCGTTTTACGACATCAAAATTGTCGGCGATCAGCAGCCAGTTCTGCGGGAAAGCAAGGCCGAGCTTCCAGTAGCTGATGCCCCTCAGCCCAAGTTCTTTAACCAAATTAAATTTTGCCTGGATGGAGCGGGCATCTTCGAACCAAACTGTGTGCCGCCTGTTGTTTTCGTCTGTATAATCAAAATGGGGAGCCTCAGATCTCGTGTCATATTGGATTGGCACATTGTATCTTGCCGCCAGCCGGATCGCCTGCTGCGGGCTGACCGCTCTTGCGGTATCCCCGGGAGTAAATGGCAGCGTCCAATCATAACCGTAAAGATTTTGCCCCATCAAAATTTTATTTGGCGGGATTTCTGTCACCGCATAGCGTAATACATCGCGCACCGGGCCGATCGGCGATACCGGCATCGGCGGGCCGCCGCTGTAGCCCCATTCATACGTCATAATGACGACAAAATCGGCTATCTCGCCGTGGGCTTTATAGTCATGGGCTTCATACCAGCGCCCGACCTGTCCGGCGCTTGTTTTCGGGGCCAATGCGGTGGACATCAGCCACCCTTCCTGATTGAAACGCGCTTTTGCTTTCCGCAAAAAGCGGTTGTACGCTTCGCGGTCCTCCGGGCGCAAATATTCGAAATCGAAGTGGATGTCACGGAAACCGAGCCGTCTTGCTGTTGAAACAATTTCATTTAAAAATTTTTCCTGGACGGTTTCATTTGTCAAAAGAATGCGCCCCAATTCATCGCTGAACTGCCCACTTTCTTGATTGCAGATCACCATCATCAAAATCACATTTTGCGCATCGGCAATCGTCCGCAAGTTCCCGAGGGGCGGGGCAACCAATGTTCCGTCGCGGTTCACTCGGAAAGCAAACGGGGCCAGGTATGTTAAATAAGGGGCAGCTTTCCGGGCGCTCGTTTCCAGCTGGGCCGAAACGGTATTTCCAAATGGTTCCACATATGCATTAAATTCCGCTCTTCTTTTTCTCTGGGCAGGTAAGTACAGGCGCTGGCCGGGCTGAAGCCTCTGATTCACGGAAATGCCGTTGATTCGGGCGAGCTCCTGGTAGGAGATTCCGGCCTTTTGCGCAATGGACCATAAACTGTCCCCTGGCCGTACCCAGTAAAAACTGCCGGCGATCGGTATGACAATTGCCTGTCCGATGACGAGCTGGTCCGGATTCGGGATTTCATTGGCCGAAATGATTTCCGAAGCCGGAACGCTGTATCTTTGTGCAATATTTATGATTGTATCATTTCTTTCGACAACATGGATTTGCAAAACAGTCCCCCCTTATCTATCCGATCCAGGGCGACCATAGCCCTGAATGTGTGCTTTTTAGGCTATTCACTATTGTTAAATGTATGCCGCGGGGGCTGTAAACATGTTATTTTTCCGGGCGGGTTCCTTCGGCAGATGGTAATTCCTCTTTTGGGTATATCAATGTTCTCTATCTGTCTAAAATTAATGGTCCTTTTGGCACGCGGGAATTCTTTGTTTGGGTGCTCCCGGCAGTGTTTTTTTCCGGGCGGGCTGTGTTACGATAAGAATACGGATGCTTTATGTGGAGGAGTTTTAGATTTGGAAAATCGGGATAAATATTATATGCGCTTAGCGATTGCGGAAGCCAAAAAAGCGGAAGCCATGAATGAAGTGCCGATCGGGGCGGTCATTGTCCTTGATGAAGAAGTGATCGCATCCGGCCATAACCTGCGGGAAACGACGCAAAACGCAGCGGCGCACGCCGAACTTTTGGCAATTGAAAAAGCTTGCGCGCGGACAGGGTCGTGGCGTCTCGAAAATGCCAAGCTGTACGTGACGCTTGAACCGTGCCCGATGTGCAGCGGCGCCATTTTGCAATCAAGGATCAAGCGGGTCGTATACGGAGCTAAAGATCCGAAAGCGGGCTGCGCGGGTACATTGATGAATTTGCTGCAGGATAGCCGTTTCAACCATCAAAGCGAAGTGGTAAGCGGTGTGCTCGAAGAAGAATGCGGGGAATTGCTGCGGTCATTTTTCCGGTCGCTAAGGGAAAAGAAAAAGAAAGAAAAAACGGTGGCCAAAAAGAATGGCACAAATTCCACCAATTAACAGGCAGGAGTGATTGCTTTTTTTCTAAAAGACAGGTATACTAAATTATGCGTTAGCCAATAACGCTTGAACAATGGTATCAATTTTGCCGCGCTAGGTGGGGAGGTAGCGGTGCCCTGTACCCGCAATCCGCTCCAGCGGGACTGAATCCCTTTCTGAGGCTGGCTGCTTGTAGGGTCTGCCTTAAGTAAGTGGTGTTGACGTCCGGGTCCTGCGCAATGGAACTCCATGAACCATGTCAGGTCCGGAAGGAAGCAGCATTAAGTGGACCATTCCATGTGCCGCAGGGCAGCCTGGGCTGAGCTAACTGCTTAAGTAACGCTTATGAGGGTTAGTCGAGGAAAGGTGCGCGGCAGTTTAATTTCATACAGCGATCAAACCCATCCTGGTTCGGGATGGGTTTTTCTATAGGGTGCGATTATGGATGTAAAATGGTTTGTCCTAAGGTATAATAAAAGAAATGTGTGAATCGGAAGCAGCATGATTACGACTGCAAATCAGGCCGGGAGGATTGAAAATGGCTTATCAGGCGTTATACCGTGTATGGCGGCCGCAGAAGTTTGCAGATGTTGTGGGGCAGGAGCATGTGACGAAAACGTTGCAGAATGCCCTCCTGCAGCAAAAGACAACGCATGCTTATCTTTTCTCTGGCCCAAGGGGTACAGGGAAAACGAGTGCCGCCAAAATTTTGGCGAAAGCGGTAAACTGCGAACATGCACCAACCGGGGAACCGTGCAATGAGTGCGCGGTATGCCGGGGCATTACGGACGGCACCATCCCAGATGTGATTGAAATCGACGCCGCATCCAATACCGGCGTGGATGACATCCGGGATATCCGCGACAAAGTCAAATATGCGCCGAGCGTCGTAAAATATAAAGTGTATATTATTGACGAAGTCCATATGCTGTCAATCGGCGCATTCAATGCATTGCTGAAAACACTGGAAGAACCCCCGAAGCATGTGATTTTTATTTTGGCAACAACCGAACCCCATAAAATTCCGCTTACGATTGTTTCCCGATGCCAGCGGTTTGATTTTAAAAGGATCACATCCCGGGACATTTTAAAACGGCTGATATACATTGCCGGCCAGACCGGGATTGAATATGATGAACAGGCGATGAATATCATTGCCCATGCAGCGGAAGGCGGCATGCGGGATGCTTTGAGCCTGCTTGACCAGGCGGTGTCTTTCAGCGATGGGAAAGTAAGGGTGGAAGATGCTTTAACGGTAACGGGCTCGATTTCCCAAAATGATTTCACCCAGCTTGCCCGGGCCATCCAAAAGAAAGATGTTGGAAAATGCCTGGACATCGTTGATGCGCTTCTTCAACAGGGAAAAGATGCTTCAAGGCTCGTTGAAGATTTTATCCTTTATTTCCGGGATATGCTTCTTTATAAAACCGCTCCGCAAATGGAAGAAGCCGTTGAAAAAGTATATATTGACGAAGAGATCAAAGAAATCAGTCGCGAGCTTTCGACCGATGAGATTTACCATTACATCGATATCCTGAACAAGACGCAGCAGGACATGCGGTTTTCAAATATGGTTAGGATATATTTGGAAGTAGCTTTTATCAAGCTTTGCGAGGAAAAAAAGCCGGCTCCCGCGGAAAACGATCTTGTCCAAAAGCTTGCCGCCAAAGTCCACGAGCTGGAAAAGGAAATACAGGCTTTAAAGCAAAACGGGCTGTCGCCGCGTGAAGATGAGGAAGCAAGGCCGGCCAGGCAGGCGCCGAAAAAAATTCCGCGTGCTTCGAAAGGTTTTAAGGTACAAGTCGGAAGGATTCATGATATATTAAGAGAAGCAACAAAACAGGATTTACAGCTCATCAAAGGCCACTGGAATGATATGATCGAGACGCTCAACAGCAGGCAGATGCGCTCGCAGGCGGCGCTTTTAAATGAAGCGGAACCGGTCGCGGCATCGCCCAATGCTTTTGTAATTAAGTTTAAGTATGAGATCCACTGCCAAATGGCGATGGAAAACCAGAAATTTTTACATGCCATCACGGCCGTGTTGAGTGAATTGACGGGCACTGCGTATCAGGCGGCAGGCGTTCCCGAAAATGAATGGAACATGATCAGGGAAAATTACATCCACCACCGTAAAGAAGAAACGGAGGAAGAAAAGATGCCGGATGATCCGGTTGTGTCCGAGGCGATCAAGCTGGTGGGTTCCGAATTAATTGAAATCAAAGACTAAATGGAGGGTTTAATATGCGTGGAATGGGAAATATGGGTAATATGCAAAAAATGATGAAACAGATGCAAAAAATGCAAAAAGAAGTGCTGCAGGCGCAGGAGCAGCTTGGCGAGCAAAAAGTGGAAGGCACGGCAGGCGGCGGTATGGTCACGGTCGTCGTTTCGGGCCATAAAAAAGTGCTTGAAGTGCGTATTAAGGAAGAAGTTGTCGATCCTGACGATATTGAAATGCTGCAGGATCTTGTGCTCGCCGCAACAAATGACGCGCTTAAAAAAGCAGACGAACTTTCAGAGCAGACAATGGGCAAATTTACGAAAGGGTTAAATATCCCGGGATTTTAAAGGTGTGGTCAACAATGCAATATCCTGAACCAATTACAAAATTAATGGATAGTTTTATGAAACTGCCAGGAATTGGGCCGAAAACCGCGGCCCGACTGGCGTTTTTTGTTCTTGATATGAAAGAAGACAGCGTACTCGAGTTCGCCAAGGCGCTTGTCGACGCGAAACGGGATTTGACGTACTGTTCCGTCTGCGGCCATATTACGGACCAGGACCCGTGCTATATTTGTTCCGATCCGCACCGTGACAGAAGTATCATTTGCGTTGTCCAGGAGCCGAAAGATGTGATCGCCATGGAAAAAATGAAAGAGTACAACGGATTGTACCATGTTTTACACGGGGCGATTTCGCCGATGGATGGCATCGGGCCGGAAGATATCAGTGTGCCGGACTTGTTGAAACGGCTGCAAGATGAAACCGTCCAGGAAGTTATTCTTGCAACCAATCCGAATATTGAGGGCGAAGCAACTGCCATGTATATTTCGAGGCTTTTAAAACCAACCGGCATTAAAGTGACGCGGATTGCGCACGGGCTTCCGGTGGGCGGCGATTTGGAATACGCCGATGAGGTCACTTTATCGAAAGCACTGGAAGGCAGAAGGGAAATTTAACCGTACGGGGTGGATATGGATGTTCAGCAAAAAGCAAAAGCTCAGGAAAGAATATGATGCGCTCCTTTTGGATTTGGTCACGGAGGTTAAAAATGAGTGGGCCCGTCAAAACGCCATCCAAAACATGAGCTTCGAATTCAACGAAGAACTGTACTACCGGACAAAAATTACGGAAGCAAAATATGTCTTTCTTTTCCGCGAAGTGAAGAAAAGGAAAATCAGCCTTCATTAACCGCGCGCTCCGGCTCAAGTTCTTTTTTGGACAACTTCTTCATAAAATGGCTGTAGCCAGAAAAAAAGGGGTGAACCAATTTTGAGCTCGACCGTTATCATTATCGCCATTGTGAGCCTGATTCTTCTCCTATTGTTTTCAACAGCTTTAACCAAACCGCTGCGGTGGGCGGGAAAGTTGTGCATAAAAGCCATCATAGGGGCTGTGCTCCTTTTCTTTTTAAATCAGCTTGGGGGCCGTTACGGGCTGCATATTCCCATTAATCTGGCTACGGTATCCGTATCCGGCATTCTGGGGGTTCCCGGCATTATCGGGCTGGCCGTTATTCAAACATGGATCCTGCCGTAACGGTCGGATAAACGTCAAAGAAAGAAACAGATTGCCGTTTCTTTCTTTGACGTTTTTTTTGATATTTTATTTAAAAAATATATTGACTGGAGTATACTATTTTAGTATAATTAATTTTGTCGCCGCAACTGGCATGAAACTTCTCGAAAAAAGTTATTGACATGCTTGGCGGTCGGTGATATGATATGAAAGTCGCTGAAAAACAAAGCGATTGATCCTTG
>NZ_BKZP01000047.1 GCF_008974185.1 Weizmannia acidilactici | reverse complement strand
TCTAAGGATCGTTGGGAAGAAAAAATCAGCATCAATCAAACAACCATCACCAAATGGGGACGAAAGAGGCTGCGAAGGGCCTTGGAAGGGCCTTGTATCTGGCAATTCGCCCACTGGTTGTGCATAATCCGACGTTTAAAGCCCTGCATCAATATTATACAAAACGCCCTGAACGCCCATTAAAAAAACAACAGTCTCTCATTGCCCTGTGCTGTAAGTTATTACGAGTCTTGTTTGTCATTGGCAACAAACAATGTGAGTTTGATGGTTGCAAATTACTACAAGGTCTACCTCAAATAGAAACATTACAGGCAGCTTAAGAAATGTAAGATAACTCTTGATAACTGCTTCATTTCAAAACAAACACCAATAGTGCAGAGCCGGAGCTTATTTATTCCGTTCGGGCAAAAGACCCAGCAAAGGAGCATATCCGGCCTCCACCTCATGGATACGCAGGACGAAGGAATGTGTGGACCCCGATCCTGGAAGACATAGGAGGGTGAGCGACCGTGAGTTATGTGGAGTATTTACGCACGGTTATATCCATTTATTTACCAAATATACCCAATTTGGTTGTTAGGATGGACCTCACCCTGAAAGAAAATTGTGCCTATATCCATTTAGAGATGTGACAACTTTTATGAAATTTTGAGAATGAATGAGAAGTCAAGAGATAATTGTACTTTATTGAAGGAGGAAAACCATGGGAGAGAAAAAGGAAGAAATACTTATCAACTTAAATAATGGCTGGCCATTTTATACAAACGAGTCTTTTTCATGATGTTGGTTGCAATTGCAACCGCAGCAGCCACTGATGTCGTCAGTTGCGATTTTCACACGCCTGTCTATGAATCTTCTACACAAGGAAATTACTCGAAGTAAATACTTTTTCTCTATATTTTTCGTGTTCATCCATTTTGTTTTATAGGCACGTTATATGAGATTGGTGGTGTTTTATGATACCAAATATCGTGAAAATCGATTTTTCTGTGAAAAAATGATGGCCCATTAACGGAGTCTTAAATATGGGGAAAATTTTTCGTAACCCTATAGCCAGGTATGTAATAAAATAGTATGATTTTAGATTAAGAGGGGGGATTTTTTTGAAGAAAATAAAAAATATGCTTAAGTTATTGTTCGTTTTGGCCCTGATTTTCGGGCTGCCTGTCGGGGTTTATGCGAACGGATCCACGTCCACGGATCAGCAGAATGCAAGAAATACGATAAGTTTGCAGTCCAAAATCATTCAAGGTGCAAAACCGAATTATGTGGACAAGTCGGGTAGTCAGAGTTACTTAAATCCGGATGATTATCCGCTTATTAACCCGGGTGGATATGTAGGCGCTTTAACAGACAGCTGGTATAGCACCCATTATCTTACATACGGATCGACAACCTCGTATTCCGATACGCAAATGCTGTTTACGCTCCTGCATACAGACACGGACTATTACAAAGACCCTTATTTGGAAATTGAATTTTATACGAATCATAACGGGACAATGGATTTTGTCGGGTATTTTGAAAAAGATATTAGTGCGTATACAGGCACTGTAAGCCTTGGGTTCATTATAAACAAATCATCTTTCCAAAATGACCCGTATATTTACGTCCGGGTAGGCACATTGAGCAGCCTTTCTGATTATTACTATTCGGATGTAACATATTTTAAAGTCGCAAATCCGTTTTATCAAGGTGGCACACCAACAACCGGTTCGAATTACTACGAATTGATCAGCAATGAATCTTTTAGACGCATCAATGTTCGTCACCGTCACTTTCCAACAACCGGTTCGAATTACTACGAATTGATCAGCAATGAATCTACTGACGGGAATGCAACGGAAAGCACGGGTTCATTTGCCATCCAGAACGATGAATATGCAAGCAGCAAAAATTTAAGCCGGTCTGCGTATCAAATGGACTACGTTGTCCCGTTTGATACGAAAAAATATGAAAGCCGGTCATTGAAGAAAAGCACGAAGTCCATCCAGGCAAACTATCAGGTCGGGGACAGCAAATCTTTTTATGTCCAGAATCTCGTAACGGGCGCATACTCTTCGATGAGCGCGACGCTCCTGTACAGCGGCTCCCATGCCGATGTATGGGTCAACAACAATGAGATTACATCGGATGAAGCTGCGCAGCTCGGCAAAGAATTTGATAATAAAATTTACAGCTCCGATGTAGACAATTTTGGCTCACCGTCGGATATCGACCAAAACGGGAAAGTCAATATTTTATGCTACGACATCCAGGACGGTTTCAGTGGCAGCGGAGGCTATGTGGCCGGCTATTTTTCTCCGCAGGATTTGTACAATGTCAGCTATTCCAACCGTTCGGAAATTTTTTATATTGACACATATCCGCTCATGGGGATTGGTTCTTCAAAAGATGTGTCGCAGGCATACTCCACTTTGGCGCACGAATTCCAGCACATGATCAATTTTAATCAGAAAGTTTTCGTGCAGGGGCTGACGGATACCGATACATGGATGGATGAAGGCTTATCCATGGCCGCCGAACAAATTTATACGGGAGAAGCACTGCAAGACCGGATCGATTACTATAATGAAGATTCGGATATCACGAACGGCCATTCTCTGTTGTATTGGGATTATGACGGGGACGTTTTGGCCAACTATTCCCTGTCGTATCTCTTCATGGAATACTTGAAAGACCAGTGTGGACGGGGCAACAGCATTTTCAAAGAACTGATCAATGATCCGCACAGCGATTATCAGGCGGTTCAGGATATCATCCATAAATATGTCGGGGAAAATATTTCCTTTGGGCAGTTTATGACCGATTTCCGCGCCGCACTAGTGTTAAAACAGGATACGGGCCTGTACGGCTTTAAAGGCGATTCCGCTTTTGACGGCCTTAACATTAAAACGTACAGCGGATCTTCGCTGAATCTGAAGGGCGGCGGCGCCGTTGTCAAAAGCTTGGGCTCCAAAGATGATTTTTCCGTTCCGGCAGATAAAGGCCAAGATATTACTTATACGCTTTTGGATGCTGGCGGCGGGAATGCAACCGCACCGGCAACTCCTGTAGTGAATGAAGTCGGCGACAGCGACACGACTGTAACCGGGACGGCCGATCCGAATGTGACAGTTTCCGTTGCGGTAAACGGCACAGTTATCGGTTCCTCTGTTTCCGGCTCTTCTGGAAATTTCTCGGTAACCATTCCGAAACAAAAGGCGGGCACCGAACTGCATGTATACGCTGTGGACAGCAATGGCAACAAGAGCGGCGAAGCGGTTGTCACCGTTAAGGACAAAACCGCACCGGCAGCACCGGTTCTCAATAACGTCAGCGATGCGGATACATCTGTGACTGGAACCGCTGAAGTAGGCGCGAAGATTACGGTAAAAGCGAATCATGCTGTCATTTCAACAGGGTACGCAACTTCATCCGGAACTTTTGCAATTGCGATATCGAAGCAGAGAGCCGGTACACAGCTTTCGGCATATGCAGAAGATGCCGCTGGGAATATGAGCCCTGAAACGACTGTAACGGTCATTGATAAAACAGCACCGTCCGCTCCGAGAGTGAATCCGGTCAGTGATGCAGATACAACGGTTACCGGGACAACGGAAGCGGGTGCGAAAGTAACGGTGCAGTCGGGATTAGCAGTTTTAGGCACGGCAACAGCCGACAGCACCGGCGCCTTTAAAGCAGGGATTGCAAAACAAAAAGCCGGTACAAAACTTACGGTGTATGCCCAGGATGCGGCAGGCAACAAAAGCGCGGGCACAACTGTGACGGTGAGCGATAAGACCGCTCCTGCAGCCCCGAAAGTAAACAGTGTGACGGATGCAAGCACAACCGTAACAGGTACAACGGAAGCCGGCGCAAAAGTCACAGTACAATCGGGCTCTGCCATTTTAGGAACAGACACGGCTGACAGCAAGGGAAGCTTTAAAGTCACGATTGCGAAACAAAAAGCGGGGACAAAACTTACGGTGTATGCCCAGGATGTGGCAGGCAATAAGAGTGCCGGGACAACCGTGACCGTTATCGACAAAACAGCACCTGCTATTCCAAAGGTCAATACCATCAGTGACGCAACGACATATGTCACCGGCACGACGGAAGCAAACGCTGCGGTCACGATTAAAAGAGGCAGCACAACCATTGGAACCGGCACCGCCGACAGCAAGGGCAACTTCAAGATTAAAATTGCAAAACAAAAGGCGGGAACAAAGCGGGTTGTATATGCTAAAGATGCCGCCTGGAATACAAGTGCAGGCGCCAGCGTGACAGTCATTGATAAAACTGCACCGGCAGCACCGACCGTTTACACCTTTGGGGATAACCAAACCACTGTCACCGGGAAAGCCGAAGCCGGTGCCAAAGTGACGATCAAATCAGGTAAAACAGTATTGGGCTACGGCTACGCAAGCAGTAAAGGCACATTCTCAGTAAAAATCAAATCCAAGCAAAAAGCCGGCACAACTTTGACGGCGTATGCTACAGACAAAGCCGGGAATACAAGTACAGGCAGGTCGTTTAAAGTCGTTGACAAAACCCCGCCTGCGACACCAACCGCCGGCACCGTAACGTATAAATCAACAACTGTATCGGGTAAGGCCGAAAAATATGCAACGGTTTATGTGTACAACGGCAGCCATTACGTCGGCAAAGCAACGGTCAGCTCAAAAGGGACTTACACCGTCCATATGAAAAAACAGAAAAAAGGCTCCACGCTCAAAATTTACGCGAAAGACAAAGCGGGGAATAAAAGCGGCTACCGATACGTGAAAGTGAAATAAGAAAAACGACCTATGGGAATAAGTAGTTCAGTTTTCGTGGAGAAACAATAGAAATAGCATATCAATTATAAGGTGCTGTCCCAAAAGTCCTTTTTAACAAGAAAACCCGCCCGAGAAATTCATTTTTCTCGACGGGTTTTCTCATTTAGAGTAAAACTAACCCGGTGAAAGGGTACTAAGAAGTTATGTCAGGACCGATAGAAGAAAAATACACAGGGGGAAGTGGGGCGTTCCCCTTTTGAAAAATTCCTTAAAAAAGGCGTACAAATCTAAAACTCTGCCAGACCCCCATCCAACATAGGAAGATTCAGCGGAACCTAGAGAGAAATCAGCGTAGCAGGGAAAAAGTAAGAGTAAGGGAGACAGCCTTTTTGCAGAATTCCTAAAAACCGGGTGCAAACTCCGGAACTACGGCCGCTCTCCCAGTTTTGAACTGAGGAATCAGCGAAAGTGGTGGAAAAATCGGCGGACATGTGCGGGAAATCAGCGGAAATGCCAAAAAAATCAGCGGAAAGATGCGAAAATCAGCGAAAGGAGGAAAAAGCAGGGAAGAGATGTCCTCCCTTTTTGAAAAAATCTCCAAAAACGGCGTTCAAGTTCCTCAAACTTAGCAGAATAAGAAGCATTTATTACGCCCGAATAGTGTACACAGTCACTTTTTATCCGCGAAAAGGGCCTGCAACCTATCACCAGCTTGAAATGGTGCCTTTCCTCAAAGATGTGTCACTTGTTGTAGCCACAAAAAATCCACCATATAAGGAAGGTGGAGGAAGAAAAGCGGTATTACATCTACACTTCGAGGAGCCTCATTCTTGCAACCTGGGCTTTGCCGGGTTACAGTTTGGGTACTCCAGTTCTGTAGACTCTGCTAATTTATTCAAATAGTAACATTCCTCTCTCATCATATGATCGGCCATCAATGGCGCAAAAGATCCTAAAGCCTCCTTGCTTAACCGAAGTTCTTCAATTTCATGCAAAAAGTTCATGAAAAGCGCCATTTCCAGAGAAATATCCTGACCAAATTTCTTCAAAGCAGGGAAAGTGGATAATCTCGTCCGCAAAAATCCAGCCATTTCCACCGCTTTTAAATAGAAATCCTCAAAGTCCTTTGTGAATGCATCGCTTTTTCCTTTCATTTTCTTTTCAACCCGGTCAAGATTACTTGAAATGGCACCGGCATGGCCTGCTGCATCCAACAGCCAAACCAGATGGTGATGCACCTCGTGGACAACAGGTGGAACTTCACCCTTTTTTAAGTATTTTAGAACACGCAAATATTCATCTAATTCATTGACCATATGGTTAATAAAACTGGGCGTCAAATGAATGGTGATTTTCCCGGTCAACTGTTTTCTGATGATCGAAAGTTTCAACTGCCTTAATTGCAATGCTTCTTCATCCGCTCTTTGGCTTAAGCGGATGAGATCGGCATTTTGTATACTTCTAAGCAGTTGATCAAAGACTTGAATAAAATAACGCGTTTGTTCAATTTCTTGTTTTTCCTGCGGAGCGAGTGAATCATGAATAAAACGTGCGTGATCTCCCAATATTTGAAGCCAGAAGCCATGTTCAAATCCTGCTGCCTGTTCAAAATTTGCCATCCGGCATTCTCTCCTTTCGTGCACTCTTATCATCTTATGGATGCCTGACGGGGATTATGATGGGTGCCTGACAGACGCCAGACATAAAAAAATCCCCGCCTAATTGATGCAGGTAGGGATTGGTCTTTCAATATCGCCATTGTTTTGGCCATCATGGTTATTCCGGAGCTTAAATTCGTTTAATGCTTCAATTTGAAAACTCCGGAAAAATTGATTCCGGCATGCTTGACGGATTGGGCATGTTTCTTTTTTAACTCCAGCGCCTTTTCCGGGTAGTCCGTGATAATACCTGCCAGCTTCAGGTCCAGAGCTTTTTTAATGGAACGGGCGGAATTCACTGTCCAAACACGTACCGGAACCGAATGTTCTGTCGTAAATAGATTGGATTTGCTGATTAAAAACGACCGGTTCAGGTGTAGTCCGGACAGCTGGTGATCTTGAATCATACGCTCTAAATCCAAATGGCGCTTCGATGTCAAAAAAGCAGTATGTGCCTCCGGGTCTAATGTTTTTATCCTTATCAGTGTTGAAAGATTAAAAGATGAAAAAATGATTCTTGATTTTAAATGGTACCTTTCCGAGAGCTCCAAGGCCTTTTTTTCGATGCCGGGGTAGGAAAACGTATCTGTCTTCAGCTCAATGTTCAAGGAAACCTGGTAATCCGCTGTCAGTTCCAGCACTTCCTCAAGGGTGGGGACCGTTTCCTTCTCCCAGGATGAATCATAAAAAGAGAGATGTTTGAATTTCTTGCCGGCGCTGTATTGTTTGATTTCGTTCAAATTTAAATCTTTCACATAACCGCTGCCTGTAGTCGTTCTGTCGAGTTTCTCATCATGGATCACCACCAGTTCGCCGTCTTTTGACATGTGGACATCCAGTTCTAAGCCTTCCGCTCCGATGTGACAGGCATGGGCAAAACCCAGCAATGTATTTTCCTGATGGGTTCCCTTGCTGCCGCGGTGCCCGAATATCAGTGTTTCTCCCATAAGCGCATTCCTCCGGTTATCATTTTCCGTTTGCCTGGTTGGCTTTTTCAATGGCCTGGTTGGTTTGTTCTACAGCTTTATTCAGGGCTTTGTCAATGTCTTCGCCGTTATAGACACTTTCCATGGCCGATTCCACAGCGGTTCTTTCTTCCGGCAGGCTTTGCATCAGCGCGCCCTGTGTGACCGGCGAAGTATGGGTGGCTTGTAATTGCTGCACCGGAACTTGCAACTGCGGCACTTTTTGATAAGCTTCTTTTACAAGCTGGTCATCGTATGCTTTCGTGTTAATGGCAAAATAGCCGGTGCCTATGTGCCATTCAGCCTGTACGTGAGGGCTTGCCAAATATTTCATGAAATCCCATGCCGCTTTTTGTTCGGCGCTGCTTTTTCCTTTTGACAGCCACAGGCTTGCACCGCCGATGGCAACCCCGTTCCATTTTTTGCTTTCCGGATGCGGCAGATAAGCTACACCGACTTTAAATTTTGCGTTATCGACAACGTCCCGGATGCTGGCGGACGATTGGATGAACATGGCCACTTTGCCTGCAAGAAATCCCGCTGTCATATCATCAGCCGCATTCGTGCCCGTGCCGTAATCGACAAAAGTTTTGTCTGCAATCATGTTTTTCGCCCACTTGAGAATGTTTTTTCCCGCTTCGTTATTGAACACGGACTTTGTCGGCGTTCCGTCATGTCCGTTGTTTTTATTGACCAGCAGTGAACCTTGATTGGCCAGCAATTCTTCAAAAAGCCAACCATACGGCTGCAGGGCAAAGCCTTTCATTTTTCCATTGCTGGAGTCTGTTACTTTTTTTGCATATGCTTCAATCTGTTCAAAAGTGACATTTTTCGGATCGATGTTGACGCCGGCTTTTTTAAGGGCATCCTCGTTGTAATACAGGACAGGTGTGGAGGAATTAAACGGCATAGAATATAGTTTTCCGTCCACCGTATAATAATTTAAAATATTCTTTTCCAAGTTCGAAGTATCATAGTGATCTTTGTCAATGAATTTTTGGACAGGATCAATAAAGCCGCTGTTGATCATTGTCTTGGTCCCGATTTCCTGAACCTGGATGATGGTAGGGGCTTTATCCGTACCGCCGACACTTAAGTATTTTGGCAGGGATTCCGTGTATTCCCCCTGGTATTCCGTTTTTACGAGCACTTTATTCTGTGACTGGTTGTATTCTTTCACAATTTGATTGAGCGTTTTTTGCGGCTCTCCGCTCATGGAATGCCAAAACGTCACCACGATGCGGCCGTTTTGTTTCGTGGTGGTCGCCTCTGTATTTGCGCCACAGGCAGCAAGGCTTAAGGTAAGGCAAAGCATCATAAAAATTGCAAGGTATTTTTTAATCATTTTGCATCCTCCTTCAATAAAGTTAAGTTTTCTCTTGAATACTCACTCATTCTCAAAATTTCATAGGTGTTTAATTTACACCAAATAGCTATCACATCTTCAAACGAATTTATGCAGAATATTATTATAGGTTATGGACCATCCTAACGACCGAACTGGATAAGTTTGGTAAATAAAAGGATATAACCGTGCGTAAGATCTCCACACGACTCAAGATCGCTCACCCTCCTATATCTCTCCGGATCAGGGTCCATACATTCCTCCTATTTTATCGAGCCTTCGGTGAGGCCTTTTTGCAAATGTTTTTGACCCGCAAATAAGACGAGTAAAGTCGGGATCGCGACAGTGACCGCACATGCCATGATCATGCCCCAGTCGTTCAGCGTTTCCTGGGATTGCATTTGTTTGAGCCCGATCTGCACGGTGCGGGCTGTATCATTGGTTGTGACCAGAATCGGCCATAAATACTGATTCCACGTCGTCAAAAAGCTGTATGTACCTAACGTAACAAGGCTGATCTTCGACATCGGCAGCACAACTTTCAGATAAAATTTCCAATGGCTAATGCCCATCAGGTCGCTTGCTTCTTTTAACTCCATTGGAATTTGTTTGAAATGCTGCCTGAGTAAAAACGTTCCAAATGCGGAAGCGATAAACGGCAGGATGAGTGCAGGATACGTATTCAGCCAGCCCAGATCCCGTATCGTCTCAAAATTGGGGATCATCTGCGCCTCAAACGGAACCATCATCGTGGAAATAAACAAGTAAAACAGCAGATTTTGCCCTTTGAATTTTGGAAACACAAACGCATATGCAGCAAGGCTCGACAGCAGCAGCTGCCCGGCCGTGACAGCCAATGAAACAAGAACACTGTTCATCAGATAATGGACGAAAGTCGTGTTTTGAAAGGCTTCAAGATAATGGTTTAAACTGATATGCACTGAAAAATAATGTCCGGCTACAATCTCTTCCTGCGGTATGAGGCTGATGGACAGGCCGAGCAAAAACGGGCTGCCAATCAAAAGCGCAAAGAAGATTAAAACAGCGTACAGGCCGGTCTTCGAGACAAACGTTCTCATCATTGGTAATGCACCTTCTTTTCCCCCGCCTTAAATTGGATGATCGTTAAGACAAAGATGATGACAGCTAATATAACCGCTTCGGCACTGGAGGTACCAAACTGGTGGTTGATAAAGGCATCCTGGTAAATGGAATACACGAGCAAATTTGTGTGATTTGACGGGCCGCCCTTTGTGAGCATGTCAATCTGCCCGAATGTTTGGAAGGCATTGATCACCGAAACGATGATGAAAAAAACAATGTCGGCGATAACAGCGGGAGTGTAATCCGCCTGACCTGCGTGAGATACGGAATCCCCGTAATTTGCGCACTTTCATAAAGGTTTTGGTCAATGTGTTGCAAGCCGCCCAAGAGGATTAAAAAAGAAAAGCCAGTGTTCATCCACACGGTGGACAGCGAAATGGAAAACAACGCCCAATGCGGGTCGGTTAACCAGCTGACCGCAGGAAGGTGAAAGAGCTGCATCAAACGGTTCATCAGTCCGATGGAAGGATTAAATAAAAACATCCAAAAAACGGAAGCCACGGAGACGCTGATCCCCATTGTTGATGCGAAAATGGTTCTGAAAAAGCCGATTCCTTTTAATTTTTCATTGGCGAGCAAAGCGAGAAAAAGCGAAATGATCACGGTTGCCGCAACTGTTCCCGCAGCAAACATCAGCGTGTACAGCAAACTTTGTCTGTAGTCTGCGGATGTGAACAGTTCTTTAAAATTGCTGAGTCCGGCGAACACGGTTGGATGCCCGGCAAAATCGGTCAGATAAAAACTGAGAAATACCGTCCGGAACATCGGGTAAAAAATGAAAACGGCCAACAAAATGAGGGATGGAAGCAGAAACAGCCATCCGGTCACAGCATCCCCGTATCGCCTCTTTGTCTTCTTCTCCTGTTCCAATTGGGCATTGATCGCTTCTCCAGCAGATAAATTTTGTATCATACCGAAACCCCGCCTTTTTCCATATTGAAGGCCTTTTCGCGCGTATCCGGATCAAAAAAATGGACATCCTCCGGAGAGAAGTAGACCGTTATCCGGTCATCCGGATCAAGCTGCCATTGTCCGGCCCATTTTGCTTTCCACTGTGTATTTCCGAACGCAAACCAAATAATCGTTTTGTCGCCAAGTTGTTCGGCGGACTTGACGGTTGCCTGTATTGCAGCGTCGCCGCTCTTGGCATTCGGTTTAAAATGCTCAGGCCGGATGCCAAGGATGCATGTTGGTTTGGGAAAAGAGAATCCTGGCTGAACGGCCGGACCGTCCGGAATCCTGAAACGTTTTCCCTCTTCAACATACGCTTCTGTGAAATTCATTTGCGGCGATCCGATAAAAGAAGCAGCGAATTGATTTGCCGGATCATTGTAGATTTCGATCGGCTCTCCGATTTGCTGGATCCTTCCTTCATTCAAGATCATGATCCGGTCTCCCATCGTCATCGCTTCCACCTGGTCGTGGGTAACGTAAATCATCGTTAACCCGAGCTGGCGCTGCAGTTGCCGGATTTCCGCCCGCATCTCGGTGCGGAGTTTCGCATCCAAATTCGAGAGCGGCTCATCCATTAAACAAATCGGCGCCTGACTGACAATCGCCCTTGCCAATGCAACCCTTTGCCGCTGGCCCCCAGATAAAGCGCGCGGTTTTTTTTCGGCAAATGGCTCCAGTTGGACAAGTGCCAGTGCATGTTTAAGCCGCGCTTCTTTTTCCTGCTTGGTGAGTTTTTCTTTCGAGTTAATGCCAAAAAGGATATTTTCCCTTACCGTCATGTGCGGATAAAGGGCGTAATTCTGAAATACCATCGACACTTGGCGGTCTTTCGGCAAAACATAGTTTGCCGGCCGGTTGTCAATATAGAGCTGGCCGCCTGAAATGTCTTCAAGCCCGGCAATCATCCGCAAAATCGTGCTCTTCCCGCATCCTGAAGGGCCGACAAGCACAAAAGATTCTCCTTGCTCAACCGAAAAGTGAATGTCACTTAAAACAGTTGCGCCTTTCCCGTAAGACTTCGAAACATTGACCATCTCGATTTTCGGCACGAAGCTTTCCTCCTTACTTATCAATTTGCAAATTCAAGATAGCACAAAAAAAATCGCAAAACTGCGATTTCAAAGGAACTTAACTTAATATTTACAAAATTTTTAAGAGGAATGATTTTGACGTTTTTGATGGTGCTTGGGGAAAGGCTTGTAATATAAGAAAGCGCAGAGGTTTTGGCCCCTGCGCTTCTTGAATCGTTACACGCTTTTTGCTATTTCACTTTTACTGTCCGATATCCGCTAATATTGCCGGATTTATCCGCGGCTCTCACTTTAATCGTGGTGCCTTTTTTCGTTGGGCTGATTTGGATTTTATAATATCCGCGCTTGTCGGCTTTGGCAGAGCCGATTTTTTTGCTGCTTGCATAAGCAGTAACGGTTACGTATGCTTCTCAATGATGTACTTGGAAGTGTGGCTGACCGCGTAAACAGACGGTGTGCCTGGTGCGATTCTGTCAACCACCGTTACACTTTTTGTGCTGCTGGATCCGTAGCTGTTTTTCGCGTAATTATAAATTTTCGTGCCGGCTTTGTGCTTCGGAATCTTGACTTTATATTCGCCTTTACTGTTGCTTGTGCTTTTATACGTTTTCGATCCGATTTTCACATATACGGTACTTGATTTGCTTGTTTTCCCGCTAACATAAGTGCTGCGGTTGCCGACCGTATGACGGAAGGTGTTGAGGCCGGTGATCCAACTAAGGTAAGGGGGATCCTTTGTTATCACAGGTTGGGTGTTAGACATAATGGAATGAAAAACTGCAATATAGAACGGAGCAAAATGGTTAACTTGAATGTCATCCTCTGTTCGAGACGAAAAAGAACGAAAACGGCATATTTTTAGCATGATGGCCGCGATCTCCTCTTAAACGTCACCGGCCCGGAATTTCCCGCAAAGACAAAACGTGGCAAACTCCCGCGTTTTTCCATTCAAATCATCATATAGAAAGAATAACTTCTTAGTTAAAATAGCGTATAGGGAAGATTTATGAAAACAGCAAAACCCACTCGGAAGGCGTTTATGTGATTGATCCGGCTGTTTTCGGCGATCGCCGCGGCTGGTTTATAGAAACTTATAATGAAAAAACGATGTTTAGCTTGCTGACCGTGACGTAGTAAGGCGGGTTTATGGAAACTTATAATGAAAAAACTTTGCGGAGGCCGGGATCAACATCCGGTTTGTGCAAGATAACCAGTCTTTTTCCGCCGCAAAAGGGACATGGCGAGGCCTGCATTACCAGATGAACCTGATAGCCCAATCTAAACTTGTTCGCTGCACAAGAGGGCGGTTTTTAATGTGGCGGTGGACAAGCTCCACATATGGCAAGTGGTTTGGAGTGGAGCTGAGTGTCAAAAATAAAAAACAGCTCCTGATTCCAAGAGGTTTTATGACCTTGACGGATGATGCGGAGGTACAATACAAAGTAGATGAATTTTATGCGTCAGAATACGAATGCGGAATCCGCTGGAATGACCCTGCGATCGCGGTTGAGTGGCCGATCCGTGACATCCATCCGGTTTTATCGGTGAAAGTCGAAAAAGCGCCGCTGTTGGAAGAAGCGGAAATCATTTTGTACACGGGGAGTAATCCATGAACATTTTCGTGGCAGGATACACTGGAAGGGAAAAAGCGCCGCCTTGAGATGGTTGGCCGAAAATTTGAGAATGTCAAAACAAAAGCTGCAGGATAACGGTTTTGAACCGTTACGGCTGTGGAAAGAAGCACTGGCGCATTATATCAAAGAACTTGGGGTGTAACGAATGTCAAAGAAAAAAGTATTGGTGACAGGCGGAGCCGGTTTTATCGGCGGCAATTTTGTCCAGTATATGGTCAACAAATACCCGGAGTACGACATTTACAACCTGGACTTGTTGACCTATGCCGGTGATCTGACAAAGCATCAGTCGATTGAGAACAAAGACAATTACCATTTTATCAAAGCGGATATCGCGGACTGGAAAACGATCCTCCCGCTTTTTGAAAAAGAAAAATTTGACTATGTGGTGCATTTTGCGGCGGAAAGCCATGTCGACCGCTCGATTACCGATCCGGAAATTTTTGTCCGGACGAATGTGCTCGGGACGCAGGTATTATTGGATGCGGCAAAACAGATCGGCGTAGAGAAATTTTTGCATGTATCAACGGATGAAGTGTACGGGGAACTGGACTTTGATCCGAATACGTTTTTCACTGAAGAAACACCGCTTCAGCCGAACAGCCCGTACAGTGCCAGCAAGGCGTCCTCGGATTTACTGGTCCGGGCTTATCACAAAACGTATGGACTGCCGGTCAATATCACCCGTTGTTCGAATAACTACGGGCCGTATCATTTTCCGGAAAAACTCATTCCGCTTACGATCTCCCGCGTCCTGAACGACCAAAAAGTACCGGTATACGGAAACGGCGGCAACATCCGCGACTGGCTGCATGTCCATGACCACTGCGCGGCGATTGATTTGGTGCTGCATCGAGGCGCGGTCGGTGAAGTTTACAATGTCGGCGGCCATAATGAACGCACCAATCTGGAAGTCGTCAAGACGATCATCAAAATGTTGGGGAAATCAGAAGATCTCATTGAATTTGTTAAAGACCGGCCGGGGCATGACAAACGGTATGCGATCGATCCAACGAAACTGGAAAAACTTGGATGGAAACCGACTTATACATTTGAAACTGGCATCGCTCAGACGATCCAGTGGTACTTGGATAACAAGGAGTGGTGGGAGCGGATCATCAACAGTGCGGGATTGAAGATTCAGAAAAAAGATATATAATAGACTTGTAGTTTGAATTTTTAGAAGGGATGTGAACCATGCTTTATAAGGCTCGTACTGAACCACAGGAGCTGCTTGTATTTCAATCGTTAGACAGGAGGATGGAACTCACCGAAAAAGATAAACAGTACTATTGGAATCTGAAAAAAGGATTCGAAGGGGAGTGTCGCTTTGACTCATGGACGGAGAAGCTGGAATGTGATTGCCTGGTATTAAATGATTTGCGGCTCTCTGTGAACAATACGACATTTCAGATAGACGCATTGATAATCACTGGAGAAACTATTTATCTTTTTGAAGTGAAAAATTATGAAGGCGATTTTTACTATGAAAGAGAAAGACTTTACAAAAACAAGTCTGAGATCAACAATCCACTTATTCAATTGAAACGAAGCGAATCGCTTTTCCGCCAGCTGCTTCACTCGCTCGGATTTGACATGCCCGTTACTGCTTCCATTGTATTTATTCACCCCGAATTTACTTTGTACCAAGCCCCTCTGAATGCGCCATTTATTTTTCCAACACAGATCAAACGGTATTTTAAACATTTGAATGCATTGACGTCAAAATTGAACAGCAAACATAAGAAATTCGCAGAAAGATTGTTATCGCTTCATATGGAGGAATTATCTTTTACCAAGCTGCCCCGGTATGAATTTGAGCAGTTGCGGAAAGGGATTGTTTGTGCTACTTGCGGGTCTTTTTCCTGTGGTGTTCAGGGAAGAATGGTCATCTGCGAAGAATGCGGACATCGTGAAATAGGTGGAATAGCGATCATGCGGAGCATCAAAGAATTCCGGATGCTATTTCCTGACGAGAAATTGACTTCGGAAACCATTGGTGAGTGGTGTAAAATTATCGATTCTAAAAGAAGGATTAGCAGAGTATTGGAGAAACATTTCAAAACGGTCGGAACAGGGAGGTGGACTTATTATCAATAAAGATTTTTCAAAAGGTAATCACCTGCTGCTGCCGTCGTATATAATGATTGTGCATAAACGGTTCTTAGGAGGAGTCTAAGGACCGTTCACGCATAAAAAAATAGCCTGAATGGTAGTTAGAAAGGGTCTAAGGACCGTTCACGCATAAAAGAATAGCGCGAACGGTAGTTAGAAAGGGTCTAAGGACCGTTCACGCATAAAA
>NZ_BKZP01000046.1 GCF_008974185.1 Weizmannia acidilactici | reverse complement strand
TTGTACGCTTTTGGCTACCGTACTTTGCTTGCTTCCCTGGATTAGGGGCAATCCCAAAAGCCGTTAAACCGGGCATATGGGTACCCCTTTTTGATGATTGCGAAATTTACTCGCTTTCCGCACGCGTCGCGAGCCTCCTCGCTCGTCCCTCAAGCACACTGGGTCTCTTCTTGCTCGCTTTTCCCGCAGGAGTCTCAGAAATTAGTGATCATTATATATCCTCAGCTTTTCATAGGATGTTGGGATTGCCCCTTATCTAGGTGGAGATATTAAAACCTAAATATCTTGCTTAAATTCCCTATTGCTGATGAAGTGCTCGTATACAGGCTAATAGATCCCTGTTTTGCCCCGATTGACGGGCGTGCAGGCTGTTTGAACAGCTAGGCGTATTTTAAGGCTTGTTTTAATTCACGCTGCTTTCTCGCACTTCTTGCTTGGTGTTTCAGATAAGCCTCTCTTAACGTCCGGTTGAGAATCCCTTGCTTTATTTTTACCATGACTTCTCCGCTTTCTTTGCTCCAATGCATCCCCCGTTTTTTCATCCGGAATGAGATGTGCCTTTGGTTTGATTCCATCGCTCCCAGACCTCTCGCGTCGCTAGGCGTATTCTCCACTTTCTCTCTCCAGTCAGAATGAGGTCCCCGTTTCTTTAGATGTAAAAACGAAACTCCTTCACTTTCTTAAGGCTCTTCTCATCCACGTGCTCTCATAAATGTCTAAATACAACGTGAACTGTCCAAAATCATTGGATTTTACCGCTTTTTTACCTGTTCCTTCACTTCGCTTTTTCCGCCCCCCCAAATGTCTTGACTAAGGCCTGTATTACAATGAAAAGAAGATGCGCGGTTAATCATTGCGCATCTTCTTTCTATGTTTTTTATGATTTTGGGAGCATCGTCAACGAAAGTCTTCCTTTTTGGACGTCGACATTTTCCACCCAGACGGTGACAATATCGCCTACCGAGACGACATCAAGCGGATGTTTGACATGTCCTTTGTTTAATTTTGAAATATGGACAAGCCCTTCTTCTTTCACGCCCACATCAACAAATGCGCCGAAGTCGACAACATTGCGGACGGTTCCCTGCAGCTCCATTCCCGGCTTTAGATCTTCCAGCTTCAAAATATCCTTCTTCAACAGCGGTTTCGGCAGTTCATCGCGCGGATCGCGGCCCGGCCTTGTGAGCGCATCGAAAATATCGTGCAGCGTCGGTTCGCCGATCCCAAGTTTTCCGGCCGTTTCGGCAATGGAAAGCTGCTTAAGCGATTCTTTCAGCTTCTCTGTGCCGAGATCCGATGTGGACATGCCAAGTTCCTCCAGCAATTTTCTTGTAGCCGGATAGCTTTCCGGGTGGATCGGCGTTTTATCCAGCGGTTCATCCCCATCTGTAATGCGGAGAAAACCGATGCTCTGCTCGTATGTTTTTGCACCGAGCCGCGGAATGTTTTTCAGTTCTGCGCGGTTTTTAAACTTGCCATTCTCATCCCGGAAATTCACGATATTGTTGGCAACTGTAGCGCTGAGGCCCGAAACATACTGTAAAAGGGACGGGGAAGCGGTGTTTATATCGACACCAACTTGGTTGACCACCGTTTCCACAACAAAAGTGAGCGATTCACTCAGTTTCTTTTGCGAGACGTCGTGCTGATATTGCCCGACCCCGACCGATTTCGGATCGATTTTTACGAGCTCGGCCAGCGGATCCTGGAGCCTACGTGCAATCGATACGGCACTTCTTTCTTCGACATGGAGGTCCGGAAATTCTTTGCGTGCGAGGTCGGAAGCGGAATAGACACTTGCCCCCGCCTCATTGACAATCGTGTAGGAAACGTCTCCGCCGATTTCTTTTAAAATTCCGGCGACGAACTGTTCGGTTTCCTGGGAAGCCGTGCCGTTTCCAATGGCGATCACTTCAATATGAAAACCGCGAATAATGCCCTTCAAAATTGCTTTCGCTTCTTCCGTTTTCAGTTTCGGCGGATGCGGGTAAATGACGCCGATTTTCAGAACCTTGCCTGTTTCATCTACTACAGCGAGTTTGCAACCTGTCCGGTAGGCGGGATCAACCCCGAGCACCGTCTTTCCTTTTAAAGGCGGCTGTAGAAGCAGGTTCTTCAAGTTTTCCGAGAAAATGTGGATCGCACGGTCTTCCGCTTTCTCAGACAGTTCATTGCGGATTTCCCTTTCAATCGCAGGTTGGATGAGCCGTTTATAGCCGTCTTCCACCGCTTCCTTGACAATCCCGGCCGTAATCGAAGCCTCATTGCGGACCACTTGCCGGTTCAGATAATCCAGAATACGTCCGGTATCGGCCTTCACAGATACCCGGAGAATGTTTTCCTTCTCGCCGCGGTTAAGCGCTAAAACGCGGTGGGGAACGATTTTCCGTACCGGTTCTTCGTATTCGTAATATATTTCATACACTTTTTTCTCATCTTTTTCTGGATCTTTCACTGTGCTTGAGATGATTCCCGTTTTAAATGTTTCCGAACGGATCAAACCGCGATATTTCGGCTCGTCCGATACGATTTCAGCAATGATATCTTTTGCCCCCTGCAGCGCTTCCTCAGCGGATGCAACCTGCTTTTCCTCTGATATGTATGATTCGAGTTCGGCCTTTAGATCCCCTTCGGCAGGAAAAGACAGCATCCATCGCGCCAATGGTTCCAGCCCTTTTTCTTTTGCGATCGTTGCTTTTGTCCGCCGCTTCTGCTTATACGGGCGGTACAGGTCTTCTACAAGCTGAAGCTTATCGGCATTCAAAATTTTCCCTTTCAGCTCGTCCGTTAATTTTCCCTGCTCTTCAATTAAGCGCATTACTTCTTCTTTCCTCTGTTCCAGATTTTGCAGATAATTCCAGCGCTCCATAATGTCCCGGATCTGCACTTCATCAAGCGCCCCGGTCATTTCTTTCCGGTAGCGGGCGATAAACGGCACAGTGTTTCCGCTTTCGAGCAGCTCAATCACATTTCGGATGCTTTTTTCCGAAAACTGTAGTTCCTTCGCCAGCCTGCGGAGAAGCCTTTCATTTTTTTCATTCAAATCAAAACACCACATTTCCTGAACAAATTCAAAACCGTTCTTTTGCTATTTTACCACGGTTTTTGCCGCGAAAAAATTTGTCCAAAATAAAAAAGCTTGCCGCTTACCGCAAGCGCCCGATAATAAAAGTGGCATCGTCATCCATTGCCTGCTGTTTCTTTAACTGGTCGGCAATCAGTTCAATCGATTCGCATTTTTTTAAAAAAGCTTTGACATCCCGTTCTTTTACGCCATCGGAATGGATGATAAATTTGGAGTTTGACTCATAATCAAATGTCTCGGTTTTAAAATGCTGCGGTTTTCCGGATAAATACCCGGTAATCGGCAGCGGATAGGTAAGCCTGCCGCTTGGGGAATACATGTAAAAGCGGATGTTGCCGACACAGCTGTAAACAAATTTGCGTGTTTGAAAGCAAACTTTCAAAATGGCAACAGCCGCCCCCCTCTTCCGGTACAAGGCACGGTTGCATGCTTTCATCAACGCTTCGACATCTTCGTCCGATTGCTCTTTGACTGCTCTTGCGACAGCCTGAGAAGAGTAGTAGGCATATTCCCCACTACCCAGCCCATCCGCCAGCACGCATAAGAAATTATCATCAGTTGCCTTCATAAAGTAGGCATCCCCGCATAATTCCCTGCCAGCCTTTGTTGTTTGGAATCCGTACACTTCTACTGCCTTCGAGCTAAGATAGTTCATAATGGCTAATTCTCCACATGCTGTAATTCACCTTCAATGGCATCCCGCAGTTTTTTTATGGCACGGCGCTGCAGGCGCGAGACATGCATTTGCGAAATCCCCAATTTCTCACCCGTATCTTTTTGGCTCATGTTTTCAATATACGTGTAGTGGATGATTTGGCGTTCCCTGTCACTCAATACATGAAGTACTTTTTCAAGCACGAGCCGCTGATTGACTTTTTCATAACCGTCGTCTTCACTGCCGACCATATCGAGCAGGGTAACGGTGCTGCCGTCTGAATCCGATTCAATGGAATGGTCAACGGAAAGCGCATGGTAGCTTTTGCTTATTTCCATCGCTTCCAGAACTTCTTCTTCCGAAATCTCAAGGCATTCGGCAATTTCGGCAATTTTTGGAGAGCGTTGCAGTTCGTTCGTCAATGTTTCAACGGCAGCCTTGATCCGCGGTCCGAGTTCTTTGATCCGGCGCGGGACATGGACACTCCATGTTTTATCCCTCAGAAATCTTTTGATTTCCCCGATGATGGTCGGAATGGCAAATGATTCAAAGCTTTTCCCGACATTCGGGTCAAAGCGCTGGATGGCGCCGAGCAGGCCAATGATCCCGACCTGGAAAATGTCCTCCTGGTAGGCTTTTCCTTTTGAATATTTGCGGGCCAGCGATTCCACAAGTTTTTTATAATGCGCGACAAGCATTTCCTGTGCCTCTTTGTCGCCGTTTTGCTGATAAGATTGAATCAATTGATTGACATCAATCTGATCAGGTTGAGGCAGTTTTGACATTCGTCTCCACCTGCTCCCCTTGAAGATACTTGGTCATCATGACTGTAATCCCGCCATCATAGTGTATGCGGACTTCATCCATTAAACTTTCAATGAGATAAAGGCCCAAACCTCCTTCTCTCATCAATTCAATTTGTACATCTTCCGTGTACGGCCCTGCGAACTCTTTTACTTTATCAACATCAAAACTTTCTCCTTTATCGGATACCATAACTTCCAAGCGGTTGGGGTAGACGCTGAAGTCGATATTGACTTCCCCGTCTTCTTTATCTTTATAGGCATGCTGGACTGCGTTGGTGATCGCTTCACTTGTGGCGATTTTCAAATCCTCGATGAGTTCGTAGTCAAATCCCATGCGGCTTGCAATACCGGAAATGGTGAGGCGGATAACCCCTACATATTCCGCTTTAGCAGGGATTTTCATACAGATATGATCAAACTCCTCCATGTTTCACACTCCACCTTCTATTTCGGTATTAATCTTCATGATGTCAGAAAGTCCAGTGATATCGAACAGCCGTTTCAACCGGTCGGAAAGGCCCGTCAGCGTGAGGGCACCGTCATTTGCCCGCAAGCTTTTAAACAAGCCGACCAAAACGCCTAAACCGGTACTGTCCATGTAAGAAACATGGGTTAAGTCTATCAAAACTTGCAAACCTTTTTTGCCTTCATAAGGTTTAAATACCTCCCTTAATTTTGGAGCTGTGAATGCGTCGATTTCCCCAGATATTGCTACATTTAAGGCATTTTGCTTTTCCCGGACGTTTACTGCAAAATCCATTTCTTTCACCTCTTTAACATTCAGCACTAAATGGATATTACCCTATCTGTATTGGTTAAAACCTGTTTATGCCGTTCTTTTTAAAATTAACAGGGTAAAATCGTCTCGCAGCTCGAATTCCTGCCATCTTTCCAGTTCCCTGTATACATTTTCAACGATTTCCTGCGCGCATAGCCGGATATTTTTCCGGATTAACGCTGTAATGGTTTCCCTGCTGATAAACCCTTCCTTTGTCCGGCATTCGGTCACGCCGTCCGACAGCAGCACAATCATGTCCCCCGCCATCACATTTCTTGTATATTGGCGGTATTTTGTCTTTTTTTCAATGCCTAAAAGCAGTCCCTTCGCTCTCAAATCTTCAAATTCGTCCGTTGCCGCATGATAGTAAAAACCGGGCTCATGTCCGGCTGATGAATAAGAAAATTTATGTAACACCGGATCATACATGCCGTAAAACATTGTAACAAACATGCTCGGATCGACATTTTGTTCAACAACCCGGTTGAGGTTTTCCAAAATGACGTGCGGCTCGTGGCTGTATTCTGGCAGACTGTCCATCGAATATTTAATCATTGACATGCAAAGCGCCGCCGGAATGCCCTTGCCGATGACATCCGCTATCGCAATGCCGATGCGGCGGTTATCGTCTTCAATAAAGTTATAATAATCCCCGCTCATTTGTTTTGCCGGCACACTGATCACCCCGATATCGATCCCGTCCTGTTCCGGTATCCGTGCCTTCAACAGGGTTTGCTGCATATTGGCTGCAATTTCAATTTCGCTTTTCAGTTCCCTTTGCTTGTTTCTCAAAACTTGCTGCTCACGGTAGACCAGCCCGTAGGCGAGCATCACTTCAAGCAGAACGTCAAAAGACTGTTGTACATACTCGGGGAGATTCGGGTCGATTTGCTGCATGACGGAGCGGTGGCACATGATCATATCTTCGGGGGAGATACGGTTTTCGATCAATTTCCGGCTGAACTTTTCGCATTGGTATAATACTTGTTCATTCGGATGCTGTAAAAAATGCTCGAGAATTTCTTTATATTCTTTTTCCATCGTCTCATGAAAATCCATACTTTCCCTCCTAGCGAACCCATTTGATCGCCGTTACAGTGGTGCCTTTATTCGGCGCTGAATCAATGTCGAATTCATCCATCAGACGCCGCACGCCCGGGAGACCCGCCCCCAAACCACCGGACGTGGAGTAGCCGTCCTCCATTACTTTTCGGATATTTGCGATGCCCGGGCCTTTGTCTTCGGCAATCACTTTCAACCCCTGCTTCCCGTTTTGCCGAACTTTTTCGATCCTGATTTCCCCTTGCCCTGCATAAATAAAAATATTGCGGGCAAGTTCGCTAATGGCTGTTGTAATCCTTGCCTGGTCGACGATGCCGAAATTCAGTTCCCTTGCAATGTTTCTCCCCAGCTGGCGGGCGGCCACAATATCCCACTCATTTAAAATCTTTATACAGGAATGGTTATTCATCTATCTAATCCCCCAATTCCTGTTTTAATTTCTCTAAACCGCTCTCAATATCCAGCGCCGTCAGTACATCATCCATGGTGATTCCCAGTTCGATAAGGGTAATGGCAACAGCCGGCTGGATTCCGGTGATGACCACTTTTGCGCCCAGCATTTTCGACATATTGACCACATCACCCAGCACTTTTGCGATAAACGAATCAATAAAGTCGACGGAGGTGAAGTCGATGACAACACCGCTGGCATTCGTTTCGTAAATTTTTTGGAGAAGATCTTCCTGGAACTCCAAAGCTGTCTGGTCATCAAGTTCCCACTGGATGGACACCAGCAGGCAGTTTCCCAGCTTTAAAATTGGTATGCGCATCAATCAACCCTCCCATTTCACAATTTTCCTTCCCGTCATTTCAAGCGCCTGTTCGATTCCTCTTTGCAGGGTGCTGGTTGTTGTGATATGTTTTAAATCGATGCCTAAATCGACAATCGTCTGTGCAATTTCCGGCCGGATGCCGACAAGCATACATTTTGACCCTACAAGCCGTACGGCATCCGCCGCCTGTAAAATATGATGGGCAACGACTGTATCGACAATCGGAACGCCCGAAATATCAATCAGGACAACTTCAGATTTGTTTTGGACAACCCCGTACAACAGATTTTCCATAATCTGCCTCGACCTTTCCGAGTCAATGGTGCCGACCAAGGGCAGTACAGCGATTTTTTCAAATACAGGAATAAGGGGGGCTGACAATTCCTTTAAAGCAATTTTTTGGAGGGAGACGGTTTTTTCCCAGATGGTGGTATACGCATTTACAAATTCATTTTGCACCGAATTCATCCAATCGCGGAAAATCCCCCAAAATTCGAGCTGCCTTTCAAGCCCGATAGGATGGTTGTCCATCATGATCTTATACACGATATCGCCCAAAATCTGGATGCCGGTGGTGGTAAAAGTAAGCGGCCAGCCCAGCATGGCGATCTTTTCGGCAAACTCGCCGAGCTGCTTTTCGTATTTGTGGTTCGTTTTCGTCAGCCACGCAAGAATGACATCGACAAAATCCCGGCTCGTTTTATCAAACATGCTTCCTTCATTCAACCCGAATATGCGGCCGTCGCCTTTCGACTTCATGGTTTTTATCCATTCTTCCAATATTTCATCTTTATGTTTCGGTATATATTCCGCTAAATACGATTGCATGATCAAACCACTCTCCCATAAAAAGATATGAAGGGCGTTTTAATGGCAGCTTGGCCTTGGCAGCATTGCCCGATTTTACGGAAAGGAACCATTTCCTGTGTGGAAAAGAAAGCGAGCAAGGCGTTCCGTTGATGCGCAGAATGCCGGTCCGGGGATTGGCAGCCGTCTCTAAGAATAGGCCGGGTGATCATATTTATTCGCCAAATCCGCTCCGCATATGGCACGCCCGCGGAGCTCCCCGTTCCCGGCTCAGTCACCCCGCAGAAGTCTTGTAAATTTCACAGAACCAAACGATCATAATGAAAACTGGGCCTTCCTTCCGAAAAAGGATCATGGTGGTATATATGTTATTATATCTTTTTTGAAATGTACGCCTTATGTAAATTCCCGTGAACCAAGGTACCGGTATTTACACCGCCGGATAACTGTATTTACTTACCCTCTTTTGCCATTATTTAAACCCGTTTGTCAGAGCTTTTACAGGCAAAACAAAGCAGGATTGCAAAGCATCATTGCAGGCGGCCCGCTGAAAATTCCCGGTAAAGGCATGAAAAAAACGCCCTTTTTTCCAAGAGCGTCTTAAAATTCGACCAATCCCAGGCTGATTTGCAGGGCGTCGTCTATTTTCTCCATCACTTCTTCATCAAGATGCGTAATCTTATCCGTTAAGCGCTGTTTATCGATCGTACGAATTTGTTCAAGTAGTATAACAGAATCCCGTTCCAAACCGTAACGCTTTGCATCGATTTCCACATGCGTAGGCAATTTAGCTTTTTGGATTTGCGCCGTAATAGCAGCAACAATTACAGTGGGGCTAAAACGGTTTCCGATGTCGTTCTGTAAAATGAGTACCGGACGTACGCCTCCTTGCTCAGAGCCGACCACAGGAGAAAGGTCGGCGAAGTACACGTCTCCACGCTTAACAATCAAAGGATTACCCCCCGCTTACTAGGCTTTCAACTGTATGTTCTGCTTCGTATTCAGCCTGGATCGCTTCAGAGGCAATCTCTAAATTGATTTTTGCCATCTCCATGTAACCGCGCCTCATCGACTCACGGATTTGGCGTTTTTTCCGTTCTTTTAAATACATTTTCGTTGCACGGTAAATTAATTCGTTACGATTCATATTTTCGGTTTCGGCAAATCCATCCAGTTCCGTCAATAGCTGCTGCGGCAATCGGACTAAAATTTCTGTTGAAATGGATTCAGACACCTGCTACACCTCCACACGCTAGACACCGTTCCTCGTTCCATTCTAATCATACCATCAAATTAACTATATGCAAAGGCTAAATCACCATTCCTATCTATTATCGGCAAAAAAATCAAGCAATTATTCAAAATTCGCCAAAACATTTTTCAACTTTCAAGGATTGGATTCGACACACCCGCAACGAAGTTCCCGTTTTTTGTAAAAATACGCGGGACGCGGCTGGAAATAGAGCATGTGACCTCGTAATTAATCGTCTCCAGTTTTTCCGCAATCTCATCAACAGAAATGGATAAATCCCCCTGTTTACCAATGAGCGTTGCTTTTGTTCCGACAGAAACCGGATGTGGAAGTTTCACCATGCACTGATCCATGCAGATTCTGCCGACAATCGGCGCTTTCTCCCCCCCGATGATGACTTCCTGGCCCGAAAGCTTCCGGATCCAGCCGTCCGCATAACCGATCGGCAGTGTGGCGATCCATTCATCGCGGGCAGCCGTATAGGTTGCGCCGTAACTAACTGTATCGCCCGCATGAATTTGTTTTACATGCGTAACTTTTGTATGGAGGGAAAACGCCTCTTTTAAAGAAAACGGCAAAATCGGTTTCAACTCCGGAGAAGGGGAAAGCCCGTACATCGCAATTCCGAGCCGGACCGCATTAAACGGCTCCTGGTCAAACCTCAGTGCCGCGGCACTGTTCGCGCAGTGCACATACGGCGGGCGTGATTCCAGGCTTTCAACCATTTTCCGGAACGTGAGGTACTGTTTTTCATATAACGCCGTATCAGTTTCATCGGCCGTCGCAAAATGGGTAAAAATCCCTTCGAAGCGGAAACATGATTCATTGTTCACCGCTTTTTCCACTTCTTTTAATTCTTCTATTGTCCTGACGCCAATCCGGCCCATGCCGGTATCGCATTTAATATGGACGGGAAGCTTTTCCCTTCCTAAATGCCGGCTGGCTTCCTCCAGCCATTCTTTTTGGAAAACGGTAAGCGAAATGGCGTTTTCGGCCGCCACCCCGGCATCTTGCGGACGGGTCACACCTAAAATCAAAATAGGGGCCTTGATTCCTTTTTTTCTTAACGCGAGCGCTTCATCCAGAAAAGCAACCGCAAGGCCTGATGCGCCGGATTCCAGTGCGGTTTTTGCTACATACTCGGCTCCGTGGCCGTAAGCGTTGGCTTTTACAACCGCAATGATATGCGTATGTTCGGGAAGCAGGCGGCGGACATTCTCAACATTTTCCGCAACCGCATCCAAATCAATTTCTACCCATGTATCCCTGTAAAAAGGATGATCCCCTGTCATTGTTACACTTCCTTTTAATTCTCCAATATATTGATTATCGGATGCAGCCAAGGCAATGTCAATTGTTTTTAAAAGGAAGTTTTTTAAAGTTGTCGTAAAGCAGAAAGATTTTCCGGTAAAACAGAAAAAACTAGGCAAAAAAGTTTAGCCTTCGCTGAGTTCCCAACGGCCGGTCCGTTGCCAAATTTTGGGGAAACGATTTTTGGAAAGATGCCAAGGACCATTCTACGGTTGAATCTTTAACAAAACGGTCCGATATGAACGAAACTGTCAAGGGCCCCCCTCTGATCGAGTCCGGATTATTGGCAATCATCCCCCAATACCTTGGCTCATCTCTCCCTTCATCGGCAACAGCGACTGCGATTTTTTCTTTGAAACGTCAAATGTGAATTTCCACATTATTTCAGATTGTGATTTTCAAATTATTCCAGATGTATAATATTCAATACACGGCTTGATATGGAGTGGTGGGCATGGTAGGCTAGTTAGCTTTGGCGATTTTCTTTTTTCTCCTAGCCTCATCGCCATCAAGCCATGCCCACAGAAGCTCCATGTCAAGCCGCCAAATGGCATCATTATCCGTAATATACAGTGCATATGCTTAATTTTTCGTGAAAAATCTGGAGTAATTTGAAAAAAACCGACTGTCTTTTGCCGAAATAATGTGCCCGTTTACAGTCAAATCCCGCGTATTTTATGGTATCATTTATAGTAGCTAGCTCCTTCCGTTATGTAGCTCTCATTTAGTAACTTTTCTAATTACCATTTTACTAAATTAACCTACGATATAACGAGTAGGGGCTAGTTTCGTTCATTATAACTTAGGCACATTCCAGGAACCATTTTTCAAAGATAATGTTTTAACGAAACGGCCCTTAGGAAGGTTCAATTCAGGAAAATATCTTTTCATTCAGACAAAACAAGTCTGCCCGTACTTTTGGACAGCCCTTCTTTATCTTAAAACCGCTGTTCCGTCCGGCTGATAATGTCTTCCTGCTTCTCAGAACCGTTTCTACGGAGAAAATTTTGCTTTATAATGAGAAAACCCGTCGAGAAAAATGAATTTCTCAACGGGTTTTCTGGTTTAAAAAGAACTTTTGGACAGACCCTTGTATTTTGCCTATTTTTCCGGTTCACCCCCGACAGACTGGGCGATTTCAATCATTTCAGCTGCTGTGAGCGACTTCGATGCAAGCGTATACTCCACCCCGTTTTCCGTCCAGGACAGCGAATCGCCTGTCATCGTGCCGATCGTAAAGCCGAGGTCGGCAATTTTCCCGTTTGCCGGAATCGCTTCCGTTGAAACGGCTGGAAGCACTTCCGCTTTTTCCTCAATCAGCGTGTACATCTTATCCCCTGTATAGGTAAGGATGACGCGCTTGCCGTCTGCCGTGGCGACTTCCTGCTCATCCAAAAGCGTCGTATGCCCGATTTTTGCGGTCGGATACTTAACCGAAAACTCTTTATTTCCGACTTTTGCATCGACTGGCACTTCGAGTTTCGCGCCCGTCATATTCTTTTTCGTGTCAAAAGCGTTATTGTCAAACTTCGCGTTAAAATCCACTTTCGTAAACAGCACTTTGACGAGCGTATTGCGGTCTGTGTCCATCACTTTTACGCTGACCGGCGCAAGCGTTCTTTTATCAAATGCAATTTGCTGGTACGGGAGCATTTTATGGTTTTGGTAACGCGTTTTTGTCTCAAATACATACTGGTTTTTCTTTACGGTCAATTTCGCATCTTTGTCCTCCAATATATCTTTTACAAGCGATTCATAGAGATAGGCCTGGCTCGTATTATTCGGCCAGTCGCTTTGGAACCTGTAGCTTTTGTTTAAAGCAGGTGTCACAACAAATACGCCCTCTTTATTGCGCAAGATCATTTGGCTCTGCCCTTTATCGGCGTTTTTCAGGTTTACCCGGTAATAGCTCGGCTTGTTATGCCACACTTCAATATCGTATGTCCTCGGTCCATTGCCCATCTTTAACGTCATTTTTGCATTCAGCTTATAACCGTCCATTTTTTCCGCTTTTTCGTTCAGTTTTTCGGCGACATCCTGCGGCGACTTGGCCCCGCAGGCGGAAAGCACAAGAATGGCTGCGAATGCTGCAAGCAAAACCCAATACTTTCTCTTCATCCTTTCAACCCCTTTATTGTCTCAATTCTTATGAAGAGAAAGGCCATTCATCAAAAGCCCTGCCTTGTCTCTCCTCTCTTACTCTGAATATATGAGACAACCCGGGCTTGTATGATGGGAAAATGAAAAAACGTTACGGCTCCCGTTCTTCCAGTATCACTTGGGCAAATGCGTATTCGCGGGTGTGTGTAATCGATAAATGGGCAAGCTCCCCTTTAGGCTTTGAAAAATACGGCCGGCCTTTTTCGTCTTTTTTGATCTCAATGTCCTGGAATGATAACGCGACGCCGATCCCTGTGCCGCGTGCTTTTGAAAAAGCTTCTTTTGCGGCAAACCGGCCGGCAAGGAACTCGATTTGCCTGTAACCTTTCAGCGCTTTAAACATTTCCAGTTCGGCTTCTGTTAAAATCCGCTCCGGAAAACGTGGCTGCCTTTCATACAGTTTTTTTATCCTGCCAAGCTCGGCGACATCAATGCCAATCCCTTTAATCAATCGCATCACCTTCTAATTCTTTTTTACAGGCATATGGTATAGATAAGGCTTTTCCAGAAAGGAGTATGACCCATGCTGATCCGCCCGTTCCGTTTTTCTTCCTTTTTCCTGTCTTATCCTGCTGTGTCAGCCATTTTGCTGATCCAATGTATGTTGTTTGCGGCGATGCGGCCGCCCTTTTTCCCGAACATGAAGCTTTTCGAAGCGCTGTCCGGCGTGAACCTGTACATTGCACAGGGGGAGGCCTGGCGCCTTATTTCTCCCGTTTTCGTCCATATCAAGTTCGGCCATTTGCTGATGAATTCTTTTTCGCTCTTGCTGCTCGGGCCTTATTTGGAACATGCCATGGGAAAGTGGAAATTCACCTTGCTCTATTTGGGCAGCGGTTTTTTTGCCAATCTGGCTTCCTTTTTCCTTCTCCCGCTGACCTATAACCATGCCGGGGCAAGCGGCGCCTTGTTCGGGTTGATTGGCGCATACGTCGCCCTCATCCATGTTTTCAGGGAAACAATGCCGAAAACAAGCCGACAAACCATTTTGTCCATCGCCGTCATCTCCGTCGTAATGGCCATGATGCAGCCGGGCGTCAACCATACAGCCCATCTTTCCGGTTTGGTTGCCGGCATGCTGCTTGGGGGCATGCTTTTGAAAAAAAAGGCCCAGTCCCCCGCCTAAAAAAAGCAACGGGCCTCCCGTTGCTTTTTTTATCAAAATAAATCATGTTTAACCGACAGAGAAAGCCGATATATTTGTTGCAGCAAACATCTGCAGCTGATCCTGTTTCGGACAGCCCGCTCATAAAGCTGATGATGCTCTTCTTTTTTTGGCCCCGCCTTGGTTTTCATTAATATGGTTTGCGGTTTGTTGTCGTTCTTCTCGGTTTTCTTCCTTTATTGTAACTGCTGGAAGGTTTCCCTCTTCTGTTATGGTCTTTTTTGTGTGGAAGCGGACGCTCTTCTGTAATGTGGACCGGCGTTTTATCCGGTTCTTTCGTCATCAGTTTTAAAGCAGCCGCTGTCACCTGGACTGGGTCATACGCTTCAAGCAGTTCTTTTGCTACTGCCAAGTATTCATCGATATTGCCTTCTTTAATGGTATCCCCAATGCGTTCCATGGAAAGGCGCTGCTGTCCTTCAAATGCCTCATCCCATGTTGGCGGTCGCATCGGCGTCATTCTTTTTCTCGTTGTTTGTTCAACGGTTCTGAGATAGCCCATCTCGCGCGGCGTGACGAATGTAATCGCCATGCCTTCACGCCCGGCACGGCCCGTTCTTCCGATCCGGTGCACGTATGATTCCGGATCCTGCGGAATATCGTAGTTGTAAACATGCGTCACACCTGAAATATCCAGGCCGCGTGCCGCCACATCGGTTGCTACAAGCACATCAATTTTTCCTTCTTTAAATTTTTTCAAAACCGATAAGCGTTTCGCCTGGCTCAGATCGCCGTGAATGCCTTCTGCCAGATAACCGCGCACGTTCAAGGCGTTTGCCAGTTCATCCACTCTCCGTTTTGTGCGCCCGAACACAATGGCAAGATCCGGAGACTGCACATCCAGGAGCCTTGACAATACATCAAATTTTTCACGTTCCTGGGCTTTAATGTAATACTGTTCAATTAACGGAACGGTCATCTCTTTTGCTTTTACACGGACAAGTTCCGGATTGCGCATGAAGCGCTCGGCAATTTTCCTAATCGGATCTGGCATTGTTGCCGAGAACAAAAGCGTTTGGCGGTCTTCCGGTACATTTGAAAGAATTGCTTCAATATCGTCAATAAAGCCCATATTCAGCATTTCATCCGCTTCATCGAGAACAAGGGTATGCACCTTATCAAGCTTCAGGATGCCACGGTTAATATGGTCAAGAATACGCCCGGGCGTTCCGACGATGATTTGCGGGCGGCTTTTCAACGCCCGGATCTGCCGCTGAATATCCTGCCCCCCGTATACAGCGAGTACGCGAACGTGCGAATCCTGGCCGATGCGGTATAACTCTTCCGACACCTGGATGGCAAGCTCGCGGGTAGGCGCGATGATCATGCCTTGAATATGGTGGTTTCTATGATCAATTTTTTCAATTAACGGAATGCCAAATGCCGCTGTTTTTCCTGTACCTGTCTGCGCCTGGCCGATAATATCTCTGCCTTCCATGCTGAGTGGAATGGTTGCCGCCTGGATCGGTGATGCTTCTTCAAAGCCCATTCTTTTTACGGCTCTTAAAATTGCCGGGCTTAAATCCAACTCTGAAAACTTCGTCAATGCTTCTCAATCTCCTTCTAAACGTTCAACAGGGCCATATCCCTTAAGGGTTTATTCCCTTTTTGGCAAAAAAATATACTCTTATGAGCATTGTCAGCTAAAAGCGTAGACGATGTACGGTTATCGTAACATTAATGCGGCAAGATTTCAATGTATATAAAGAAACGGGGCCCAAACTTGTATAATGAAACGGTTGCATTTATAAGAAGGGCGGCTTGACATGGAATCCGGAGAGCACAATACGCCGCTTTTCGAATTCCGGGGACAGGACTTTTTCAGGTTTGGCGCGGGATGCGGCTGTCCCAAAGCTTGTTTATATTTCCGGAGCGTATCTTTCAATTTTAGTTGTACAGGCCGTTTGCTTTGAATACAAATATACCATACCAATACCATTAGAAAAAAGCGGAGGGGAATATGGAAAGCATAATCAGTTATATATTTTTAGGGCTGTCCCTTGCTGCACCGATCGGCCCGATTAATGCCGCCCAAATCGATAAGGGGATTAAAAATGGATTTTTCCATTCATGGCTGCTCGGTATAGGCGCCATGACCGCAGACGGATGTTATATGTTATTGGTTTATCTCGGAGTTGTGCATCTGCTTAGCATTAATTTTGTCAAATCATTCCTTTGGTTTTTCGGATGTTTTGTTCTTACATATACCGGCATTGAAAGCATGGTTGCCGCAAATCAGCCGATTACAGATGATATGAGGAGCAGGGAAAAACTTTACAAATCCTTTTTGACCGGATTTCTCATGTCCTTGACCAACCCGCTGACCATTTTGTTTTGGCTCGGCGTCTACGGTTCCGTCCTTGCAAAAGCGGCTGAATCTGTCGGGCCCCAGCAGTTTCTCCTGTACAGCTGTGCCATTTTCATCGGCGTGGCGTTGTGGGACTTTTCCATGGCCGCCGTCTCAAGCAGCTTTGGAAAATTGTTAACCAATCGTTTGATTCATTTGATTTCAAAAGTTTCCGGGCTATCCCTTGTTGGCTTTGGCATTTATTTCGGCATTCAGGCAGTGAAGAGCCTTTAACAGCGGTTGATTGTGGGATGAATGCAGTCCGCGTGCCCGCCCGCTTCCGCAAAATAGGAAATGAGTAAAATTGCCGGTCCGTGGGTCGCGGAGCATTGGATTTTTACAAAGGGTACAACTCGGGTGCGAGTCTAAATTTTATAGATTTTTTGGAAAAAAAATGTAAAAAAATCGCATTAATGAATACTTTAAGGGGTATGCCATCACACTTGTATTCCTCTCATTGATTTCTTGCAAAAGAAAAGCCAGCGGAAATCATAAAAATATCAGCAGCCGCATCATTCGTTACACCCGGGGGTAATCAATTTTGTCTTCCCGCCCTGGGATGCAAAACGGCAGCTTCATCGGGAAATTGAGCTTATGAGAGGAATTCATGGTGTTCAGCCGGTAGTGGTCGTGGACGAGGCCCATCTTCTTGATCGGGAAATGTTGGAGGAAGTCAGATTCCTGCTGAACTTCAAAATGGATGCCCAAAGCCCTATGAGCCTGATTCTTGTCGGACAAAGTGAATTATGGGACCGCCTGCGCCTCCAATCCTTCACAGCAATCCGCCAAAGGATTGATATTCAATTCAAACTGGGGCATTACGACAGAGCTCAATCTGCAGAATATATTGCCATGCATTTACAATATTCAGGAGTAACTGAGCAAATTTTCACAGATGTAGCTTTAGATGAAATCCATCGTTTTTCCGGGGGAGCCGCAAGGATCATCAACAAGATTTGTACCCACTGTCTACTTTACGGAGCACAAAACAGGCATCGAATCATTGACGATCATATGGTAAAACGTGTGATTGAAGGGGAACTTTCGTGAAATGACAATGATTTAAATTTAAGTATTAAACTCATAGGGGAAGCCACAATAAAGCGCAAACTGGCTTCCCCCTTAATTGACAACAATTCCGTCAATTTCTGGACAAATAACACCGTCAATTTCCTGCCATTTTGGGGCGCCAGTAACAGAATATTACGTAAAATTAGATAATCACAATTGTAAATCATCAGTTTGAATACATTGTGATGAAGTAT
>NZ_BKZP01000045.1 GCF_008974185.1 Weizmannia acidilactici | reverse complement strand
TACTATTTAATATTTTTACAAAACGATGTTTGCGGCCCGGTTCCTTTCTTGAAAAATGCCGTCCGCATTTTAACTGAACTGGGCGTTCCGTAAGAAAGCATCCGCTATGAATTTTTCGGCCCGGCTATGCAGCTTGAGCCGGTTCCTGCCGTCTCCTAAAAAGGGCGCCGTCAGCTGACGGCGCCCTTTTAGCTTGATGATGGTGCATGCTGTTTTTAAACGCTTCGTGCGGAATCATTTGTTCCTCATCATAGTTGCTGCCTTTATGCTGTTTTTCATCCGTCATCTGGTCTTTCGGAAAATTGCCCGGATGGCCTTTTCTTTTATAGCTGAACAGCTTTCCTTGTCCCATACTGGTTCCTCCTTTCATGACCATAGCGTCCCTAAAACATGCGGGAAAATATGTAAGAAGATGCGTTATAATAAAGGAAAAAGCGAAAGGGGAGCCTCTATGGATTTCACGAGAATCACTGAAGAAAAGATCCGAAAAGCTTATGAAGAAGAAAAATTTGAAAATTTACCGGGATTTGGGAAGCCGCTTCCGAAAGACCCGCTGTCAGGCGTGCCTGAAGAACTTCGAATGGCTTACCATATTTTGCAAAACGCCGGCTTTTCCCCTGAGGAAGCAAATTTAAAAAAAGAATTGATGACAATAGAAAATTTAATCAAGCAATCGGAAAATGAACTGGAAAAGGAAGGCCTCGAAAAGAAGTTGAGCGAGAAACTACTGACGTATAACCGGCTGCTTTCCAAAAAACGGATCAAAACAAATTCCGCTATCTTTAAAAACTACCGCGAAAAAATCGAAAAGAAACTGTTTGATTAACCGTATGCCCAAAAAATGAACATATTTCCCGCTTTTTTACTACACAGTGCCAATTTTCATCCGATATAATGAATGAAGACATCATAATAATCAGGTGAAAAATATGGACAAATCATCTATTTTCGGCATTATTTTGGGCGTTGTTGCGATTGGTGCCGGCATGGTGCTAAAAGGCGTGAGCCCGAGCGCCTTGATTAATCCAGCCGCAATTTTAATTATTTTGGCGGGAACCGCTGCAACCGTCATTATTGCCTTCCCGATGAGTGAACTGAAAAAAATCCCAATGCTTTTTAAAATTATTTTTACGGAACAAAAGCTGATGAGCACGGAAGAAATTATCGAGTTGTTTTCCGACTGGGCACAGATCGCCCGCAGAGAAGGTTTGCTTGCGCTTGAAGCAAAGGTGGACGAAATCGATGATCCTTTTTTGCGGAACGGGTTGAGCCTTGCGATCGATGGACAGAGTGCCGAATATATCCGTGATGTGCTGAGCGAAGAAATTGAAGCGATGGAAGAAAGACACCAGATGGGGGCCGCCATCTTTTCTCAGGCGGGAACCTATGCGCCGACTCTCGGTGTTTTAGGGGCGGTATTGGGGCTGATTGCTTCGCTCGGGAACATATCAGATACCGAAGTGCTCGGCCATGCCATTTCCGCCGCCTTCGTTGCAACATTATTGGGAATTTTTACAGGGTATGTATTATGGCACCCGTTCTCCAATAAATTAAGGCGAAAATCCAAAAAAGAAGTAAGAATAAAGGAAATCATGCTGGAAGGGATCCTATCCATCCTGGCGGGCGAATCCCCGCGCGTCATCGAACAAAAACTGGCTTCTTATTTGCCGAATGAAAAACGGAAAAAGCTGGTGGAAGAAGAGACAGAAGGCAGAGTGGCGACAAATGAGTAAACAGCGGAAGAAAGAACATGAAGAAGAGCGCATAAGTGATTTCTGGCTGCTGCCTTATTCCGATTTGTTGACCTTGCTTCTGGCCTTGTTTATCGTACTGTTTGCAATGAGCTCGATTGATGCCGAGAAATTTCAGAAATTCTCTAAAGTCTTTAACGGCGTGTTCGTTGGCGGGACGAGCTTCTTTGATTATACGAAGCAGACGTCTGGTGATGAAAATGGCACATCTGATACGGAAAAATTTCTCCAGCAAAAGAAAAACGACCAACAGAAAAACGGAAGTGCCACAATGAACAGCACCAAAGCCAACAAAGATACCCAATTGAAACAGACCCAACAAAAAATCAATACATATATAATGGAAAACCACTTGAAAGGAAAATTTGAAACTTCTTTAACGAGTGAAGGGCTGCTGATTACGATACGGGACAATGTGCTGTTTGATTCTGGGAAAGCTACGGTGCGGAAGGAAGACGTGAAAACCGCGAAGCAGCTTTCCAATCTGCTTGTCATGGATCCGCCGAGAAGCATCATCATCAGCGGGCATACGGATAACGAGCCGATCCATAATTCTGTCTATAAATCGAATTGGGATTTAAGCGTGATGCGCGCAACAAATTTCTTAAAAATCATTTTAGAGAACAAAAAATTAAATCCAAAATATTTTTCCGCCAAAGGATACGGGGAATATCACCCGATCGCATCCAATAAAACAGCTGCCGGCCGGGCAAAAAACCGGCGGGTGGAAGTGCTGGTCCTGCCGAAAAAACAGTCGGGTGGAATCGGCCAATGAACCTTGGGTTGATGATAGCGCCCGGGTTTTTTCTGTAATTCCCCTGAATCGTAAATCCTTACTCATAAAATCATCATCTTTATATGCTGAATTTCCATTATTTGGCATACAGATGCATATCATTTGTTTGAAGAAATACACATGGGGTAAAATAAAATCATCCCACGATTAGAAAAGGAGATGTGTACAATGGCCAAAAAAGTTGCTGTACTTGTCACAAATGAAGTGGAAGATTCGGAATACACCGAACCTGTAAAAGCTTATAAAGAAGCTGGCCATGAAGTTGTCAATATTGAAAAGGAAGCCGGAAAAACGGTAAAAGGGAAACATGGTACCGAAATTCATATTGACAAAGGCATCGATGAAGTCAGCGTGGATGATTTTGATGCATTGCTCATTCCGGGCGGCTTTTCTCCGGATCAGCTCCGTGCCGATGACCGCTTTGTCAATTTTGTAAAACAATTTATGGATAGGAAAAAGCCGGTGTTTGCCATTTGCCACGGCCCGCAGCTTTTGATTACCGCAAAAGCACTCGAAGGCAGGGCGGCCACAGGCTATAAATCGATCCGGGTGGACATGGAATATGCAGGTGCAAAATTCCGTGACGAAGAAGTTGTCGTATGCGGGAACCAATTGGTCACAAGCCGCACGCCAGACGATATTCCTGCATTCAACCGTGAATCTTTAAAAATTTTAAATGCATAAAATTTACGATACAAAAACCTGCTGCCTGTGAAATGACAGCAGGTTTTTTTACTTTGCGAACTCCGCCGATTAACGATATGATAATAAGAAGTGAGGAAACAGAACTGCGTTTTTACATAGAATAATGGTGCAACAACGAAAGGAAGTCGGAAAATGATTACTTTGAAATCACAAAGGGAAATCGACATGATGAAAAAAGCAGGCGAACTTCTCGCCGATACGCATAAGCAAATCGCAAAAATGATTAAACCTGGCATTACGACATGGGAAATTGAAGAATTCGTGGACCGGTATTTAAGGGAACACGGGGCAACCCCGGAACAAAAGGGTTACCAGGGTTACAAATACGCGACATGCGCCAGCATCAACGATGAAATTTGCCACGGTTTTCCGCGGAAAACACCGCTCAAAGAAGGGGATATTGTCACAATTGACATGGTCGTAAACCTGAACGGGGCCCTTGCAGATTCAGCATGGAGTTATCCGGTCGGAAAAATCAGCGAACAAGCGCAAAAGCTGCTTGATGTCACAAAAGAGGCGCTTTTTAAAGGTATTGAACAGGTTAAAGCTGGAAATCGGATCGGCGATATCGGCCATGCTATCCAAACGTATGTGGAAGCGCAAGGGTTTTCGGTCGTCCGCAACTTTATCGGCCACGGCATCGGGCCGAAAATCCACGAAAAGCCGGAAGTCCCGCACTACGGCCTGCCGCATAAAGGCCCACGCATTAAAGAAGGCATGGTCTTTACGATCGAACCGATGGTAAATATCGGAACCTACGAAACAAAGATGGATAACAACGGCTGGACTGCACGCACGATGGACGGTTCGCTGTCCGCCCAGTATGAACATACTGTGGCAGTCACGAAAAACGGTGTGGTCATCCTCACCGACCAGGATGATGAAAGAGGCTGTTTCTAAAGCTGTTTTAAGGGACAATTTGGGGAATATCTAAGCCGGATGATTTAATAAAAACGCTAAAAGACATTTCAAAGTAAAAATTTTTGTCAAAAATGTTCTTAGAGACGCTAAGGCCCAAATCGAGGTAAAAGTTAGGTTGGAAAGGTCTTTAGAGAGTTGCTAAGGCCCGATTCGGGTAAAAAATTATAGCAAAGAGGCCATTAAAAAGGCGCTAAAACCCATTTTGGCTGTAAACACAAGCGAAACCGGTCTTTAAAAATGTGAAAAGAGCCCATTTTAGATGAAATATTTAATCCATGGCATTTGAAATTTTTTGCCAAAAAAAGGGCTGTCCAAAGCATTTGGGCGAGCCCTTTCATCAAATTATGCTTTTTCAAACTCCCGAGTTCTTCCACGATTGCCTGCATTTCATTCGGACTGACGTATTTTTCTTCATCCATTTTATAAAGATCAAGCAAGTCGTCGTAACGGTCCAGGCTGAATTGGGATGCCTGCAATGCCGCGACATTGCCCATTTTTAATTTGAATGTAATTTCCTGCACCATGAATGCCATATTGCGCGCCGATTTTTCGGAAAGATCCACAGTATCACTCTTTTCGCGTATTGTTCATATCCCCCATTATACCGGAATGCCACCCGATCCGCTACGGATAAAAAACGTTTCATAGCGGCGGGACAGGGAAATATAAATGGTAAACCGGACGCAAAGAGGGTGATGAGAATGGATAAAATTGCGGTTCAAGCGGAGCAAAAGCGCTCAACCATTGCAACTTTGATGGAAAACTCGAAACGGAATGACATTACAGGGATGGCTGCGCAGTTATCCTACTTTTTTCTTTTATCATTATTTCCATTGCTGATCTTTTTGTTCACGATGCTTCCGTATTTGCCGATCAAAACTGATGATGTACTCAATATGGTTAAACATTTCGCGCCGCGTGAGTCGTTTGACCTGATCAATGCCACATTAAAAGAAATCTTGACGAACCGGCATGGGGGGCTGCTGTCATTCGGGATGATCGCCACGCTTTGGTCCGCTTCAAACGGCATGAATTCGATCATCAAAGCGTTAAACCGCGCCTACAAAGTAAAAGAGTCACGGCCGCCTGTCATGCAGTTCCTCATGTCCGTGATGCTGACATTGGGCATGATCATCGTTTTTGTCGTGGTCATTTTGATTCCTGTATTTGGGGAGCAACTTATACATTATGTATTTTCCTATTTTGGGATCCCGGACCATTTAAAAAATGTTTTGACCGTTTTAAGATGGATCTTGACACCTGTGCTGCTTTTCCTCATTTTCAGCGTGCTGTACTTTTTTGCGCCAAATGAAAAATTCGGCTGCTTAACAGTCGTGCCGGGCGCCATTTTTGCAACAGTCGGGTGGATTGCAGCGTCCCTTGCCCTATCGTTTTATGTCAACCATTTTGGAAATTACAATGCCACATACGGAAGCCTCGGCGGCATGATCATCATGATGCTTTGGTTTTACATCAGCGGCATTATCCTCATATTTGGCGGGGAACTGAATGCGATTTTAAACAACAAACACAAAAATTGCTAAAATGCCTATCCCGCGTGCTGCGCATATTAAGAATGTTCCGCAGCAATCCAGTTGAGGGAGTGAACATTATGAGTAAAAAAAAGCAAAACAGCAAACAAAAGCCGAAAGGAAAAACATCCGGCTCTGCAAACGGGCAAAACGGCTACCATTAATCGGGCAGAAGGCTGCACGCGGTTTGATGGGCGTGCAGCCTTTATGAATGCTTTGGCCATGCGTTCAATGCAGCCTTTATGAATGCTTTGGCCATGCGTTCAATGCAGCCTTTATGAATGCTTTGGCCATGCGTTCAATGCAGCCTTTATGAATGCTTTGGCCATGCGTTCAATGCAGCCTTTATGAATGCTGTGAAGCGGAAGCTTTGCTTTTTTTGAAACTGAAAATGGCAGACGCCAAAAAAAGAAGTAAAAAGCTGATCAGCAGGAAGAACGCAGGCCCTTTGATATAATCAATGACCAAGCCGCAAAGGTAAGGGCCGGCCATGCTTCCGAAGCTGTACAAAATCCCACACATAATATTTCCGGCCGGGAGCAGCGTTCGTGGCAGCAAGTCGGACATAAAGCTGATACCGAGCGAAAAAGTGGACCCGACGGCCATGCCGGCAATGAAAAAGCAGGCAAATAAAGCAACCGCGGAAGATTTGCTGAGCGCAGCGGCAGCAAAGCAGGCGCACCCGATCAATAGGACCGTGATCAACGTTTTTCGCCTCCCGAACCGGTCGCTCAACATGCCGAGCGGGAGCTGGAAAATAATGGAGCCGATTGCAAAGGCCGGGATAATGAGCGACACTGCATCGACATCGATCCCGTTTCTCAACGCATAAATCGGGAAACTGCTGTTGAGCGACGATTCCATGAACCCGTACCCGAGGGGCGGAAGCAGGGCGACCCAGGCGTATTTCCAAACTTTTCCGAAACGCTGGAACGTGCTGAGAAACGATACATTTTCCAAATCAGATTCGGGATGTTCGTTTTTTAACAGGAAAACGGCCAGCCAGAAGCAAAGGCTGATCATGGATGTCAAAATAAACGGAAGCTTTTCACTGATTTCGACAAGCCTTGTCATCGCCGGGCCGGCTGCAAAACCAAGGCTGAAGAAAAGCCCGTATAAAGCGATATTGCGCCCAAGCCGGCCTTTCCGTGAAAAAGAAGTGATCCATGTCTGGGTTGAAAAATTAAGCATATGGTCACCGATCCCGATCAACAGGCGTAAAACAAACCAAAACCATAAAGACTTCCAGGCGGAAAATAAGAGAAGCGAGGCGATCACGGCCAGGCCGCCGGTTAAAATCATAGGCTTGTACCCGAACTTCCGGAGCGGCGCCTCCATAAGCGGCGATGCAAATAATACGCCAATGTACAGACCGGTCGCATTCAGCCCATTCAACGACGAATCAATTCCATCTTTTTCAAAAATAATAGAGATAAGCGGCAGCAACATGCCTTGTGTGAATCCGGAAACTGAAGTCATCAAAACTAAAATCCAAAAACGCATGCGTTCGTAACGATTCATATGTATACCTCAAGAAGTATTGTACACTACTAACTGTCCAGCTTTAGCGCCTAGCGTATTTCTACGCCTCTTCCATGCAATAAGTCAACATCGGTTTGCCTTTGAGGCTCACCGTGTTTCCTTCATTTCAATTTGGGGCCCTGAAGCGCATACACAGATAAGCAAGCGCCTTCCGCTTTTCTTTTAGCATAATCATATCAGAAATATTTGGCAAGCCAACTGTTCTTTTGTAAAATTTTAAAGAAAGCGGTCGACCAAAGGAGGATGATCATGAATAAAGTATTTGCGATTATGGTATATATCGGGGTCCCCGTTTCTGTTACCGGGGCGCTTTTGCACTGGCCAAGTGTTCTTATGTTTGCCATTTACTGCCTGACCATTATTGCCCTTGCAAGCTTCATGGGGCGGGCGACTGAGAGCCTTGCCATCATTTCGGGGCCGCGGATCGGCGGTTTATTGAATGCGACATTCGGAAATGCAGTTGAATTGATCATTTCGCTGTTTTCCCTTCAAGCCGGGCTACACCAGGTCGTGCTTGCTTCTCTGACGGGTTCTGTCCTGGGGAATTTGCTGCTCGTTGCCGGGATGTCGTTTTTGGTCGGAGGCATTAAGTATAAAAGGCAGAAATTTAATGTGTATGATGCTAGGCACAATTCGGGTCTGTTGATTTTTGCGATTTTTATTGCGTTTGTCATCCCTGAAATTTTTTCCATGAATTTATCGGACAGGGACACGGTCAGCCTCAGTGTCGGTATTTCCATTATTTTAATTGTGCTTTACTTATTTGCGCTGTTTTTTAAACTGGTCACACACCGCGGGATTTACCAGGACAGGGAAGTCCAGCAGCAAGAAGAACATGAAGAACCGGAATGGTCGAGGGGAAAATCCATCATCGTGCTGGCCCTCGCAACAATCGCAGTTGCATATGTGTCGGAAAATCTCGTACATACTTTCGAGTCTGTCGCGGAAAGTTTCGGATGGAGCGAAATGTTTATTGGGATTATCATCGTCGCCATTGTCGGAAATGCTGCCGAACATGCTTCGGCCATTTTAATGGCTTACAAAAACAAAATGGATATTGCCGTTGAAATTGCATTCGGTTCAACACTCCAAGTTTCCATGTTTGTTGTGCCGGTGCTTGTGCTTGCATCACTCTTTTTCGAAAAAGCGATGCCGCTTGTGTTTTCGGTGCCGGAACTTGTTTCCATGATTGCAGCCGTCATGCTCACGATCATTTTGGCGAACGACGGCGAAACAAACTGGTTTGAAGGCGCCACAATGCTTGCCGCATACATTATTATGGGAATCGGCTTTTATTTGCTGTAGGCGGATATTTTAGCCCGTGCAGGAAAAAATAACGGTACGTTCGTGAACATCTTGTGAAAGGAGCAAACATCGATGAAATTGATGCGGACGATCCTGATTTTTCTGCTTATCGCGCTTGCAGCTGCCCCGGCCGGAGAAGCGAAGCCGGTAAACAAGCAGGTAAAAATTCCCCAGTCAGTTCTGAATATCACGAAAGAAAATACTTATCCGAATCCGTCACAGGACCTGCCTTATTTGCAGCCGAGCGATTTTACCGAAAAACTATTGAAAACTTCCAATGTAAAAATTGAAAATCCGAATTTGATCCGGATGCTGAATGAAACGAGCGTGAACCACTCGTTTTTGTCGCTCGGCCTGCGCGCGAGAATTTATTTAGGGGAATGGCCGCTGAATTATGAATCCAATGAAACTTCGCCGAATTGGCAGTATCAAAAAATCAATACAAATTATTTTGATAACCGCGGCGGCAATGCCAACTATAAAATACACTACGTCCAAGAATCGCAAAAAGTGGTACGCGGCGGCCTGACCGCGAAGCTTCCGAAATCGGATGATGTCAAAAAAATGATGCTGCTGAAAGCAATGGAAAACTCAAATCTGCCGCTTGCCTTTGATACAATCATAGGCGCCGGCACGAAAAAAGACCACGAATACAACATCCCGCCGAAACGGCTCGGTTATTTGTACGCTTATGCTCCGGCCGTCAACGAAAAGGGGAAAGTCACGTACGGTGAAGTGTACCTCGTGTTAAAAGGCACGAAACGGGAAATCATGGTGAAAAACGTCACCTCCCACGGCATCGGCGCCTGGATCCCGATTCAGGATTATGTATCGTTTGGCTTTGCCGTCACAGAACAGCCAAAATAATGGGACAAAGCTGTCTTCCGGGCAGCTTTTTTCTATGCGCGGAATAGAGTATACTATAGGTTAGAAAAGCAATGCCGTGAGGAGGATTTTTTTGGGAAAGGCTGTTTACGACAAAGACCAGCAACTTGTGTATTTAAAGGAACGCCTAAATATGTTTTTGGAAGTTTTGGATTCACTGGATCCAGAAGCCACCGGTCTTGAAGATATCGACCGGCTTCTCCAAATGATTGATGAGATCGAAGTGAAAATCGAGCAATTCAAAAAACGTAAACCGGCTCCTTCCTTGTAAGCCGGTTTTTTATATGCGTGTGAAATTTTTTCGTACACAGGGTTCTCTTCTTGCCCGAATTTCTGCCAGCAAAAATTAACAACGCCTGCATATACTGCCAGCATTGCCGCCAACGGAAATGAAAAAAATAAGGAAAACCACACAAAGGAGTTTGTTTGCCATGAAAAAAGGATTTGTTACTGCCTTTGCGGTTTTTCTGTTTTTTTCGGTATTCCCCCACGTTGAGACTTTTGCCATTGCCAACACCCCGATCCACTGGGGTTTCAATAAAGGTAAAAACGGACAGCAGGCGGATGCCGGTGCCGCCTATAACGCAGTTTTGCAAAAATATGGCGGAGTTTATAAAGGCAACCCGAAAGACAAATATTTGTACCTGACATTTGACAACGGGTACGAAAACGGGTATACTCCAAAAATTTTAGATGTATTGAAAAAGGAAAAAGTCCCGGCGATCTTTTTTGTCACCGGCCACTATTTGAAATCACAGCCGGATCTTGTGAAGCGGATGGTGGCGGAAGGCCATATTATCGGCAACCACTCCTGGGGGCACCCAGATATGACGCAAATTTCAGATGCGCAAGTGCGTGAGGAACTGGCAAAAGTCAAAGAAGAAACCGCGCGCATCACCGGCCAGAAAGAAATGAAGTATTTGCGCCCGCCGCGTGGCATCCTGAGCGAACGGACCATGCAGCTTGCCAATGAAGAGGGGTACACCCATGTCCTCTGGTCGCTTGCTTACCAGGACTGGGATGTGAACCGCCAGCATGGCGCCCGGTACGCCTACGACAGCATCATGTCGCAAATCCATCCGGGGGCAATCATTTTACTGCACACTGTGTCCAAAGACAATGCGGAAGTGCTCGAACGCGTGATCAAAGATCTGAAAAAACAGGGATACAAGTTCAAAAGCATGGACGACTTTATGAAAATCGAGAAGGTGAAGAAATAAAGGGACCAGGATATCTGGCTCTTTTTCTATAAAGCCGGGTGTCAGAAAGTCAACGGTTTGAATGTAAAATCAGCGGGAAATAGCTGAAAATCGGCGGTACGGTTTAAAAATTTGTGCGTGCAGTAAAAAGACGCTTGTATGTCGTCATTACGCATGGAAAGTGCGGGGGGATTATTTTTCATTCTTAGCTGCGGAAATCAGGCACAAACCTTATTTATATCAGCGGAATACGGCTTGAAATCAGCACCTCCGCTCAAATTAGAGGAAGGGTATCTTTTGATTTTCTATTTTCCAGTCTGCCTATGTTATAATGACAAAAAACGAATCGAGAGGAAGCCATGTGGGAGAAAACAGTTACGATCAATGGCCCGTACAATTTTGACCGGGCTCTCGAACGTTTGAGCCTCGATCCACTGCAGGCCGTGGATCCGCTCAAACGGACGGTAAAAATTCCAATCTACGGTGAAGTACCTGAAACAGCATCCATTACCGCAATCGGGACAACGGAGGAGCCGGCGTTTCTCATACAAGGAGAAAATCCGGACACGGCCGAAACCGTTGCAAAGCGGATTTTTCATCTGTTCCAATGGGATACGGACATCGCCGGCATTATCAGCCATTTCACCGGAACCGCGCTCGAACCGCTTTTTGAAGAACACCGCGGCACGCCATTTGTGCTCGATTATTCACCGTACGCCTGCCTGGTGAAATGCATCATCCACCAGCAACTGAATATGAAATTTGCCCATACCCTGACGGAACGGTTCGTCTACACATTCGGGTTCCAGAAAGATGGCGTCTGGTTTTATCCTCCGCCCGAAAAAACTGCCGCGTTAAGCGTCGCGGATTTGCGCGCACTGCAGTTCAGTGAACGGAAAGCCGAGTACGTGATCGGCCTGTCAAAACTTGTCGATTCCGGCGAACTGGACTTGGCGAAATTTGAAACAAAACCGGACGGGGAGATTTTAAAAAACCTCACGAAAATCCGCGGCATTGGGCCGTGGACGGTGCAAAATTTCCTTATGTTCGGGCTCGGCCGCCTGAACTTGTTCCCGAAAGCGGACATCGGCATCCAAAACGCACTGAAAAAACTTTTCCAGCTCGAGAAAAAACCAACCCACGAAGAAATGGACGCTTACGCAAAAGACTGGGAGCCTTACTTAAGTTATGCCTCCCTTTACTTATGGCGCAGCATTGAATAAAAGGACGGATTTTATGCAGAAACAAGCAGCAATCAAAGTGAAACAACAATTTCCTCTGATAATCAAGCGGCTCGGCATCAACGGGGAAGGGGTCGGCTATTTTAAAAAAACGGTCGTTTTCGTGCCGGGCGCGCTGCCGGGCGAAGAAGTTGTTGCCGAAGCAAAACGCGTACACCCGAAATATGTGGAAGCAGTCGTGAAAAAAGTGCGCAAACGCTCACCGCACCGCGTGAAACCCCCGTGCCCGGTTTACGAACAGTGCGGCGGCTGCCAGCTCCAGCATCTTACGTACAAACAACAGCTCATCGAAAAACGCGACATCGTCATCCAGGCACTCGAACGCCATACGAACCTGAAGATAGACGAGCTTGACATCCGCGGGACGATCGGTATGGACAATCCGTGGCTGTACCGGAATAAAAGCCAGTTCCAGCTCGGCGAAGGCCACGGCAAAATCATCTCCGGGCTCTACAGTCTTAATTCCCACCGCCTGATTAACGTCCCGGAATGTATCGTCCAGCACCCGCTGACGAACAAAGTCACACAGGTGGTCACGCAAATTTTAAACGATTTCCATATACCGGTTTACAATGAAAAAACCGGAAAAGGGATCGTGCGCACAATCGTGACGCGGGTCGGCATCCAAACCGGGCAGGCTCAAGTTGTGATGATTACGGCCAAAAAGGAACTGCCGCGCAAAGACACCATCCTGGCTGAGATCAAAAAACGCCTGCCCGAAGTCGTTTCCGTCGCGCAAAATATCAACGCGAAAAAAACTCCCATTATTTTCGGCGACGAAACGATCCACTTGTCCGGAAAAGAAATCATCGAAGAGCGGCTAGAAGAATTTACGTACGAACTCTCCGCCCGCGCCTTTTTCCAGCTCAACCCGATCCTGACGGTGAAACTTTACAATGAAGTGAAAAAAGCGGCCGCGCTGACCGGCAAGGAAAAAATCGCCGATGCGTACTGCGGCGTCGGCACGATCGGACTGTGGCTGGCAGACGGCGCATCGGAGATCCGCGGTATGGACATCATCCCAGAAGCCATCGAGGACGCGAAGAAAAACGCCGCCGCCCACAACATCCCGAACGCCCATTACTACGCAGGCAAAGCGGAAGTCCTCCTGCCGAAATGGCTGGACGAAGGATGGCGCCCGGACGTTGTCATTGTCGACCCGCCGCGTTCAGGCTGCGATGAAGCCCTCTTACGTACAATTTTAAAGGTGAAGCCGAAGAAGTTTATATATGTTTCATGCAATCCTTCTACATTGGCGAAAGACTTGCAGATGTTAAGCAAGGCTTATGAAGTGGCGTATATGCAGCCGGTCGATATGTTCCCACAAACGGCACACGTCGAGTGCTGTGTGTTGCTCGTGAAAAAATAGAAGATATATAAGGGTCCGAGAATCGGTAAAAGATTCTCGGACTCCCATCTTCCTTTATTTCAATTCTCTCTATTAGTTTGTGAAGCATTTCTTCGTCGAGAATAGGGTTTTTCACAAATTGCTCGACTTGATTGATTAGCTTTGTAAAATCAATGGTTTGCTTTTGGTGAAGTAATCCCTGTTCTAATTTTGCTTTTTCCTCATTTAACTTTGCAAGCTGGTTGCCATTATCCTCAATGAGCAATCTGTATTCTTCGTCTTGGATTTCGCCACGTATTTTCATACGAAGTGCAACCGTTTTATCTTTCTTTAAGTGTTCAATCTCTTTGAGAATGTTACCGAGTCGTTTTTGATCTCGTTGAATGAACTTTGCCATTTTCTTCTCAATATCCTTTTGAAAGGATTTAGTGGAAAGTGATGAAAACATCTGTTTTATATCATCTGAAATTACTTCAATCAATTCACTTTCCCTTACATAGTGGTCAGAACATTGTGTGTGGCCATGCTTATTATAGGTTCCACATACGTAGCCTTTGCGATTTTTTTTAAAGTGCATGCTCTTTCCACAATCAGCACAGAAGGACATATTTGTGAAAAGATGTTTTTTTGCATATGGCCGTTTACGTTTTCTTTCTGAAATTAGTTGTTGAACAACAAGAAAGTCATCTTTTGAGATGATCGGTTCATGCGTGTTCTCAATAACAACATAGTCATCCGGGCTATTTTTTTTACGTCGTTCGGAAGTGACATTTATGGTAGTTTCCCGTTGTTGAACAAGATGACCGATGTAATGAGGATTTTCCAGTATTCCCCTTATGGTAGATCCATGCCAAAGTGAACTTGAATTCCTTTTTCCCGCAATCTCTGATGGAGTAGGAATCCCTTCCTTTAAAAGTTCTTTTGCAATACTGTCAAATCCCTTTCCCAAAAGGTAAGAGTTGAATATTTGGCGTACTACATCTGGTGTGTTATCATTTCTGATTTTCAATACTCCATTTTCAACATAATATCCATAAGGTGGAATGGAACCTTTAAATTTCCCACCTTTTGCTCTTACTTTCAGAGCGGTCTTCACACGGTCACTTGTCCGTTGTGATTCCTGTTCGTACATCCAGGCGTATAATCCAAACATCTGTGTGTTTCCAGAGAGTGTGTCAATGGCACCGTCCAATGTAAGAATGTGTATGCCACGATTTTCTGCAAGATTTTTAATTTCATAAGATAGTTGTCCATTCCTTGCTAACCGTGACAATTCTTTTGCTAGGATGATGTCAAATTTTTTCATTTTCGCATCTTCAATCATGCGTTTCAATTGATGACGCTTCTTCGTTTTTGTGCCAGATTGGACATCCAAATAGATGTCGTATAAATCCCATCCCTTTTCGGATAAAAGATTCATAAACAATTCCTTTTGGTTTTCAAGAGATTGTTTTTGTTCTTCTTTGTTTGTTGATACTCGAATGTAAATTGCAGCTTTCAAGCCACTTCCTCTCCTTTCTTGTCTGAAGAGTCAGTGGAATTCACCTTATTATTATCATAGATTTCCTTGATAAGTGCGTCAATTTTTTCATTCAAGATGGATTTGTAAATGTCTTCGAGGGTAATCGGGGATTGATCGTTGAAGATTCTTTCGGGGGTCATTCTGTTTTCCTCCTGCTGTTTTTATTTTTTGTTGGAATCAAATGATATGGGGATGATGTGGAGACACCGAAGGAATTTGATTCGAGGGTGTTTACCTTCGGTTATGATTTAATCTTACACAAGCCCGTAGTTGAAAATCAAAATTCTTAGGTTCGAGGGTCAAAAAATTTTTTCACAAAGGGAAGTTTATAAGTAAGAAGGAAATGGAGAAATGGGAAAGGCTAGTCCAAGAAATGTAATCGTTTGCATGTGTAAGATAAATCCATTGGTGTACATAGTGAAGGCTGTATGTCATTGGAAAGGAAAGAGGATGGAAGAATAGTTGACACAATTCGATAACCAATAAACGAAACCGTAAAGCAATTCGTCTTTACGGTTTTTTCTTGTAATCAGACTTTGGTAAGTGTTGGAACTAACAGAGTGCAGAATCTTTACTTTTATGAACATGTTGTCATACAGTTGAACGATTTTTTACGGGCTTTGATGAATATTTTCTTTACAACTACATAGCATGCAATACTTCGTGACACATTGGTTCCTATCCATGTGTTGGAGGTCATATAAATTAGTTTGGGACGGGAAAAACAGAGTTCTGAAAACCCTTGACAACAAAGGGATTCACTATTCCCGTGAACGAAAATAAAGGAGATGGTAGATGGTTTAATTTGATTCACACATTTGAAATGATGTTGCTCATAGCCTATTATGATGTTCAACATTTATTTTCCATGTACAGTGTAAACATTAACAAGTATGACTACTTTGGAGCTGCGGTTAGACAACTTAACAGTGAAGTAAAAAAGAGATTTCCTGCCTATTCTATTACTTGGATGAACTGTCGTGCGGATGGGGATTGGCATCTACATCTGAAGGTGGATGCTGTCAAACTGTTGAATAGAGGAGAGATTATAGAAGATGATTATGATTTGATAGAATCCAATATTCGAAAATTCCTTATCCGACACTTTGGACATTCGGAGTATTTCGATTCTCATACGCTAACAAGAATTGATTATAGAATGGATGTGGAAATGCCAAATCCAAAAGACCGGGAACTGTTATTTCATCTACTTGAAAAATACACTGCTAAATATGCCTACAAACAAAAAATCAAATGGGGGAAGGATGAAAATGGAAATCCTTTTAAATATGACACATCGCAATATCATAAATGTAACAGTACGGAGTTGTTCATTTATGATAAAGAAGAAGAACGGATTGCAAATGGTGAGAAAATCCAACCGTACGAAATTGGCCGGGTCAGATACGAACTGAGATTGAAAAATGGTCATCTCAATAGTATGAAAAGAAATGATAAAGGAAAAGGCAGGCCAAAGAAATTAAGAAGCTACTTTTCATACCAACTATGGAAAGCGTACATGGAAAAGCACGTTCTGCCCATCGTTCACCGAGGTGATTACTATAAAATCACTGAAGCTGAGAAGCTAATTGGTCGCAGTCAATTTTCAAAACGAAAAAAAGAAAGTCTTCGCAATTTCTTCGTTATGATCTCCAAAGGCAGCATTGACACCCCTAAGAAACACATGTCCCTACCTACTTATCGGAAATACCTTCATGAACTCGAAAGTATCGGAATAAATCCCATTCTCATTCCAAAAAACCGTACCGATTACCCCAATTGTTTAAAAAACCCTTTCAAAATCTAAAAATATTTGAACATAAAACACTGAAGGTGTTTAAAATGTGTTGCTCCTAACACTATAAACACATTTTAAAAAATTGTCCAAAAAAAGACAAGAGCTGTTTCATGGCTCCTGTCTGCCTTCTGGCTTATAGCGGTTCATTGCGTCAATCAGTGCTTGAGCTATTACATCTTGAGTTTTTAAATGAGGATAATATTCTTCGCAAAATTGGCTGAAATTCTCGTAAATGGCACTGTTCATCCTAATGCTTTTGTTGACGAACTCGGCATCTTTACTGTAGATGCGTTTATCTAGCAGTAAATTCCCCGCCTCTTCAAAATGATGAACAACTTTCTTCAAGGTATCTAAATGGTTCTTGATGAAAGTTATTTCATCACTGTGTTCGGTAGTGGTACTTGCCGTTCGTTCCGCTTCGGAGCGGACAAACGGATAGTATTTCTTGTCCGCTTGATGATAAAGGTAATCTCCCTCCCTCATAAGTTTACTGAAAGTGCTTGAAGGAATTCCAAGAAGTTTGCTGATTTCCTTCAAATCATACTTTTGTAGCATTTTGTTGACTTCCTGTACTCTTTTTGTTGGTGACATTGAAATGAATGTGTCTTTATCCAATTCACAAAACCCCTTTCTTTTTATGAAGTTAATGTATGATAGATAAAAATCTATTCGATATAACTGTACCTTCACTGTATTTTGTACAATGTATAGGGTTCGTTTCATCACGAAATAAAGATTGACTCTACCAATAAAAAAGTTATATACTGTATTTGACAATAATAAGTCAAATGATGGATTTAACATTTGAATGGGAGGTGTAACATGCAACTTGGTGATATTGCTCAAATACAAACCGGCCTTGTTCTAAGCAGAAAGAAAGCGGAAATGCCATATGAAGCAAAAGCTACATACAGTCTCCTCTCACTCAAAAATATAAGTGAAGACGGATTCATCGAAAATGATTCGTTTGAAGCGTTTATTAGTCATGATAAGCTGGATGACCATTATTTTACTGCAGAAGGCGATGTCCTGATGCGGCTGAGCCAGCCGTATACGGCTGTATATATAGACAAGGACCATACCGGTTTACTGATTCCATCCTATTTTGCGATTATAAAGGTGGATCAGGAAAAAGTTTTGCCTCAATACTTGGCCTGGTATTTGAATACATCAAATGTAAAGAAGGAATTAGAACGCTCGCAAGCGGGCAGCAGGATTCCCAGCACCAATCAGCATGTCATCAGAAATCTTCCTTTTGAACGATTACCCACTTCAAAGCAAAAAGCATTGATCGAGCTTAATCAGCTCCGCCAAAAGGAAAAATTACTTTACAGAAAATTGATGGAAGAAAAAGAGTTGTATTATCAAGCAATTGTCCAACAAATTATGAAGCAGGGGGAAAGAAAAAATGGTTGAACAAACAACACAGGATAGAATTAATAGCATTCTCTGGCAAGCAGCCGACACATTCAGAGGAAAAATTGATTCATCAACATACAAGGATTATATTCTAACTATGTTGTTTATTAAGTATTTAAGTGATTCGTACAAAGAGAAAGTAGAAGAGTATACAAAACGTTACAATGGCGATGAACAGCGGATCCAGCGTGCTTTATCAAGAGAACGATTTGTACTGGATGAATCATCAACCTTTGACTATTTATATAGCAAAAGAAATGACCCGGAAATTGGTGAAATCATTAACAAAGCATTGGAACGAATTGAAAATGAAAATACAGGCAAACTTCGTGGTGTATTCCGTAACATTGACTTTAACAGTGAAGCAATTCTTGGAAAGGCAAAAGAACGGAATGCCATGCTGTGTTCATTATTGGAGGACTTTAATCAATTATCATTGAGACCATCTCAATTAGGGAATGAAGATATTGTAGGAAATGCGTATCAATACATGATTGGATTATTTGCTTCTGATGCCGGAAAAAAAGGTGGGGAATTTTACACGCCTGCTGAGGTTTCAGAAGTACTAGCGAGATTAGTGAAACCACAAGAAAACGATCGTATTTATGACCCTACGTGTGGCTCAGGCTCATTGTTATTAAAAGTTGCAAAACAAGTACCAAGTAAGAAAGTAGCGATTTATGGACAAGAGCGTAATGGTGCCACTCATTCATTAGCATTAATGAATATGTACCTTCATGGAATCGATGATGCAAAGATAGAATGGGGCGATACACTAGCTAATCCATTACATTTGGAAGATGGCAAACTAATGAAGTTCCAAGTCATTGTTGCTAATCCACCATTCTCATTAGATAAGTGGGCGATGGGGTTTGCTGGTGAAGGAACAAATGACAAGAAGTTTAAAATGGAGCCAGGTCTTGACCCACATAGAAGATTTGAATGGGGAGTTCCACCAAGCTCAAAAGGGGATTACGCCTTTGTTCAACATATGCTTTATTCCCTAGCGGAAAACGGACGTATGGCTACTATCTTACCTCATGGTGTTCTTTTCAGAGGAGCAAGTGAAGGTAAAATCCGTCAGCAAATCATTGAATTGAATCTGTTGGATGCAGTCATTGGTCTTCCCGAAGGGCTTTTCTACGGTACTGGAATCCCGGCTTGCATTATGGTGTTCCGCAAAGACCGCACCCGGAAAGACGTTCTGTTTATTGACGCATCCGGCGAAGGCCATTATGAAAAAGGGAAAAACCAAAATAAATTACGGGAACAAGACATCCAAAAGATCGTCGAAACCTACGAAAAGCGGGAAACGATTGATAAATATTCCTATGTCGCCACATTGGACGAAATCAAAGAAAACGACTATAACCTGAACATCCCCCGCTACGTCGACACCTTTGAAGAAGAAGAACCCGTCGACATGGAAGCCGTCAAGGAAAACATAGCGAACATCAAAAAAGAACTCCAAGAAGTCGAAGCACAGATGGAGCAGTATTTGAAAGAGTTGGGATTGTAAATTCAAGGAGGGAGAAGAAAACAAATGGGGGAAATTGAAAAGTATAGTGAACATACTTTTGAACAATTTCGTCAAGTAAACGAATTTGGGGAGGATTTTTGGTATGCAAGAGATCTCCAAACAATATTAAATTATGAGCAATGGCGTAATTTCTTAAAGGTAATTGAAAAAGCAAAGGAAGCATGCAAAAACAGTGGGCAGATGGTATCAGACCATTTTGCTGAGGTCAGCAAAATGGTCGAGCTTGGCTCAGGAGCAAAAAGAAAGATAGATGATTATGAGCTTTCACGCTATGCCTGCTACCTCATCGTTCAAAATGCTGATCCAAAAAAGGAGATCGTGGCATTAGGACAGACCTATTTTGCTGTTCAAACCCGAAAACAAGAATTACAGGAGCAGTTCGAGACATTAGATGAGGATAGAAAGAGATTGGCTATACGT
>NZ_BKZP01000044.1 GCF_008974185.1 Weizmannia acidilactici | reverse complement strand
TTTTTACTCATACAACCTGTTTGCATAAAAACGAACCCCATCTGTATCAAATACAGGGAGTCCGCTTTAAAAACCGGCCATATTTCCCTTTTTCCACTACATTGCTTTCATTTTTAAAAGTTCTTCCCTGATTTTTTCCAGCCGTTTAATTGATTTTCCTTTTTGCTCTTCATCTTTCATTTTCATCGCTTCATACAACGTCGCCAATTCGTAATCCAGCTCCATCCGCAACACTGCAATGCGCTTTCTTTCATACGGTTTTCTTTTTGCCGGTTGGATCACTTGTTTCATCTTCCCCCACATCCTCTCAAAATAATGATATGAATATTCGGATATTATCTTTATATATATTATGTTCATTTTGGAATGGTGTAACTAAATTGTGTGTACACCTACCCCTGGCTTTCATTTGTTAAACATCGTGCCGAAATGGTAAAATGTTTTATATCCATCCCCGGTAAAAACTTGATGGAATGGAGGTGAAATCATGGGTATCACCGCTTTCACCGAACAGGATTTTGATGTTTTCCAAATTGAGGGCCTGGAACAGCGGATGGAACAACTGAAATCTACAGTCCGGCCAAAACTGGAAGCGTTGGGCAAATATTTTTCTCCGGTTTTATCGGTCATGACCGGCGAAGAAATGTATTACCATGTTGTCAAGCATGCGCGCCGGACTGTCAATCCGCCGAAAGACACCTGGGTGGCATTTGCAAGCAACAAACGCGGCTACAAAATGCTTCCCCACTTCCAGATCGGGCTCTCGCATGACCACCTCTTCATCCTGACAGCTGTTATCAACGAGTGCCCGCAAAAAGCCGCAATCGGAAAAAAGCTTGAAAAAAAAATCGATCCGATTTTGGAAAATATCCCGGGCCATTACATATGGTCCGATGATCACACAAAGCCGGATGCAACCCGCACCGATCATATGAACAAGCATGATTTGGAAGACTTGTTCAGGCGGATGCAAATGATAAAAAAATCCGAAATGCTTTGCGGCCGGCATATCCCGCGGGAAGAAGCCGCCAAAATGGGCCCCGATGAACTGGTAAAAACCATCGAGGATGTCTTTGTACATGTATTACCTATCTATAAAATGGCCTAAACAGAAAGACCTTGACGTGCAAATAGGGGCTGTCCCAAACTCCCATAGCTTTACAGCCACCACCATGAATGAAAATGTTTTTACGACCTGTGCCTGCTAAATTATAATTAATTTAGCAGGTCACAGGTCGTAGCTTTATTGGTGGCATTTTTACCCCGAGTCTCAAACCGACCGAATACACCTACACGCACCACTAATTGTTGTCATGAACACGTGTATAAAAATCCTTTGGCTTACAGGTGTATGACCTGTATCATTTCCTAGAGGAGTGATGAGTCATTGATGCAATATTGGAAAGATGTGCTGGATTAGATGTTCATCAGGAAACAGTTGTAGCTTGTGTAATGTATGGACTTTTGGAAAAGAAACCTAAGAAGGAGACACGTACCTTTTCAACCACTACAAAAGGATTACTTGAACTTTATGATTGGTTGGACAGCTATCAATGTACACATGTAGCTATGGAAAGTACAGGTGTTTTTTGGAAACCTGTATGGAACATTTTAGAAGAACGTTTTATATTAATGCGAGAAGCATTAAGAATGTTCCAGGTCGTAAAACAGATGTCACTGATGCAGCTTGGATAGCACAGTTGTTACGTTGTGGGTTAATTACTCCCAGTTTCGTTCCTCCAGAGAATATTCGGGATTTGCGTGATTATACACGTTACCGTAGAAAGTTACTTGGTCACGCAACAGCGGAAAAAAATCGTATCCATAAAATTTTACAAGATGCCAATATAAAATTAGCAAGTTATGTGAGTGATTTATTTGGAGTGTCAGGGAGGGCACTGCTAGAATCCATCATTAATGGATAAGTATTAACGGAGGAACAAATTAGTGGATTAGTTAAGACCACATTAAATAAAAAAGTTCCACAACTAGTGGATGCTTTAAATGGGCGGGTTCGTAAACACCATCGTAAAATCATCAGTATGCATTATGAGCATTTTCTGTTTATAGAGAAGCAAATTCTCGAGGTGGAACGTGAAATTGATCGCCTGATTGAACCTTATTCTGAGTATATTGATTTACTGGAGACTATTCCTGGTGTTAAGAAGAATGCAGTAGCTGTCATTATTGCGGAAATTGGAGTAGACATGTCGGTCTTCCCATCAGAACATCATTTAACATCATGGGGCGGCTTATGTCCAGGCAATAATGAGAGTGCTGGAAAGAAAAAAAACACCCATACCCTAAAAGCCTAAAAGGGAACAGGAGCTTAAAAGCTGTCCTTTGTCAATCTGCTTGGGCCGCAAAAATGACAAAGATACTCTACTCTCTTCATTCTTTCACCGTGTACAAAAACGAAGAGGTCAATATAAAGCGTCGATGGCAACAGCACATCTAATTTTAAGAATAATATACCATATTTTAAAATACAAGATACCTTATGAAGAATTAGGTTGGGAATATGCAGAAGAACAAACAGAAAGGAAAATAAAATACTGGATCAAAAACATTGAATCTAAAGGATATAAAGTAAGTCTAGAACCAAAAACACCGTAATTCCAAAAAAAGGAAAGGAGTTCCTTTAAGGATCCCTCTCCCTTTTTTGCTTTTTAGCCACACGAGAACATTTTCGTATAAAAAGCCCCTTCTTATTGTCAGGATATCATCGCTGATTTGATTTACCATATCATTAACAACGCGGGCTACATGGCCTTTTGGAATCATGTCACTGAAATCCATTGGAAGAATGAGTTGTCCCATGTTACAATCAATAAAAGTAGCTGAATAGTTACTCAAAAAAGCCGCCTCCATTCAATGTTTGTTCGACACCTACATTATAATGGAAAAGGCGGTTTTTTTTTTGCACTTATTTCGCCTATTGAACGTTGATGATCGCGAAATTTACGAGACTCCTGCGGGAAAAGCGAGCAAGAAGAGACCCCGCAGCGAGTGACGTGAGGAACAAGCGAGGAGGCTCGCGACGCGTGCGGAAAGCAAGTGAATTTCGCGATCATCAACAACCAACGATAATAATTTTTTCACAAAGAAAGGGGCGCCCCTTCAGCCAGATTACCGCCTTTTGGGACAGCCCCGCCCTTTTTACCGTACTTTAATTACGGGAGACTGCTCTTCTTTCATTTTCTTCACTGTACGGTAAGGGGAATAGCCGCTTGCTTCTTCAAATTGATTGCATACATTCCGCTCATCAGCCTTTCCGGGGACAATTTTCTTAAAACGGCGGTACCTTTCAAGCAGCACCTCCCGTTCCACCCCTTTTTCATACGCTTTTTCAACCGCTTCGAAAAATTGAATGACATCGATCACTTCCTGCGTAGACCAGTCCATTGAAATCGGATATTGATATTCCATCCAATCCACCTTTCTATTCCCGTAGTGCCTTGCTCCCGCTCCATTTTACACGAATGCCTTCCGCTTCTTCAATTATTCCATCGACCAGCCCGCGGACGGACGGGATCTCATGGATCAGTCCCATCACCTGTCCGGCCCAGCCGAATCCTTCGTTTATCTTCCCCTCATAGATAAACGCTTTATTCGCCGAACCGCTAATCATATCTTTCAACTGTTCATAATCCGCACGCTCCGCCTCACGCCTTAAAATTTCCGCGGTCCATTCATTTTTCAGGGCACGACCCGGAGCGCCGAGCGATCTTTTGATGACCACCGTATCCGTTTCGCTGCCGTGGACAAGGCAATCTTTGTACAGTGGGGAAGCGTGCACACATTCTTTCGTTGCAATCCATCTTGTACCCATTTCCACGCCTTCCGCCCCGAGGCTGAGCGCGGCCATTAATCCCCTTCCGTCCCCAATGCCACCCGACGCAATAACAGGGATCGTTACCGCATCCACCACCTGCGGCACGAGCACAATCGTTCCGGTATCATCGCGCCCGATATGCCCACCCCCTTCCTGCCCGACGGCGATCACGGCATCAGCCCCCAATTGTTCCGCTTTCTGCGCCTGCCTTTTGGATGCGACGAGCACGAGCTTTTTCGCATCGTACCCCTCTAAATATTCAAAAAACGGCGCGGGATTCCCGCCTGTCACCGACAATACCGGGACTTTTTCTTCGACGGCAACATCGAGAAATTCCCGGTACTGCCGCCCGTGCTGCCCAATTGCAAAATTTACCCCAAACGGGTGCCCCGTCAACCCACGGACTTTTCGGATCTCTTTCCGTAACTCTTCTGGCGACGGCAGGGACATTGCCGTAATCTGTCCGAGCCCCCCGGCATTGGATACAGCCGCCGCCAGATCCGCATAAGCCAAATAAGCCAAACCACCCTGAATAATCGGATAGCGGATATTCAATAGTTCCGTCACACGCGTGTTCCATTCCATTTTAAGCCCTCCCAGTGTTTATTCACTTTTCGTTTTCGATGAATGGCGTTTATTTTCCTTTCTAAAAGAAAAACTATTTAAAAACCCCGTTCAGGATGCTATAATTCTTTTTGTTTTATTCAAAAGCATGCGAATGAGATAAAGAGGTGGAGAAAACAATTGTCACAATATGACACGCCGTTATATACCGGTTTGCTTCTGCATATTAAACGCAATCCTTTTCAATTCCACATTCCTGGCCATAAATCAGGAAGCGGGATCGATCCCGATTTCCGCCGGTTTGTCGGGGATAATGTTTTAAAATTGGATTTAATCAATATAGAGCCGTTGGATGATCTCCATCAGCCACACGGCATCATTAAAAAGGCGCAGGAACTTGCCGCGGAAGCATTCGGCGCCGACTATACATTTTTCTCCGTACAAGGAACAAGCGGCGCAATCATGACTATGGTGATGAGCGTGTGCGGCCCGGGCGATAAAATTATTGTACCCCGCAACGTCCATAAATCCGTCATGTCTGCAATTGTTTTTTCCGGCGCGGTTCCCGTATTTGTCCATCCGGAAGTTGATCCGGTCCTCGGAATTTCGCACGGGATTACCCCGGAAGCCGTTTCCAAAGCGCTGCAGCAGAACCCGGATGCGAAAGCCGTCCTCGTGATAAACCCGACGTATTACGGCATTTCGGCTGATTTAAAAGGGATTGTCGACATTGCCCATACTTATCATGTGCCGGTTTTGGTCGATGAAGCGCACGGCGTCCATATCCATTTTGATGACGAACTGCCGCTTTCCGCCATGCAGGCCGGTGCCGATATGTCCGCGACAAGCGTCCATAAACTTGGCGGGTCGCTTACGCAAAGTTCGATATTAAACATGAAGGAAGGGCTCGTTTCAAAAAACCGTGTGCAAAGCATTTTCAGTATGCTGACGACGACATCGACCTCCTACATTTTACTCGCTTCTCTAGATGTCGCCAGAAAAAGGCTCGCGACGGAAGGTGAGATACTCATTAAAGAGACAACCCGCCTGGCACAAAAAACACGACGGAGGATCAACGACATCGACCATCTATACTGTGTCGGAAGCGAAATTTTAGGGACGAAAGCAACGTATGATTATGATCCGACGAAATTGATAATCTCTGTCAAAGATCTGGGGATCACCGGTCATGATGCCGAAAAATGGCTGCGTGAAGTGTACCATATTGAAGTGGAACTATCCGACCTGTACAACATTCTCTGCATTGTGACGCCGGGAGATACAGAAACGGAACTGGATCTGCTTGTGAAAGCTTTGAAGGACTTGTCGGATACATTTGCACATTTGTCAGGCAAAGTGGATGTAAAAGTACTGCTGCCTGAGATTCCTTCGCTTGCCTTGACTCCGCGTGACGCCTTTTATGCAGACACGGAATTCGTCCCGCTTTCCGATTCGGCGGGCAGGATCATTGCGGAATTTGTAATGGTTTATCCGCCGGGCATTCCGATTTTTATTCCGGGCGAGATCATTACGGAAGAAAACATCGCTTACATTCAGAAAAATATTGAAGCCGGACTGCCCGTACAGGGGCCGGAAGACGATACATTAAAGACGATCAAAGTCATTAAAGAACACCAGGCAATCCAGTAAATTGCGCTTAATTAATGCAGGCAGAGGCATCTCGCTTTCGCCTGCATTTATCAGTAAAACAAAAAAGACGGCTAGATAAGTAGCCGGCCGAGAGAAAATGGACGTTTATGGAAGAAATTAGTCAAGTTCTGATACGAATTTTTCTTTTTCATGCTGGCAATGTTCACATGTTGAATAAAGAACTGTTACTTTTTCGTCTTCAACATGATCAATTGTTGCATCGCATGATTGGCAAACAATGATTCCCATCCAATGATTCCTCCCCTTTGTAGAACTTGTAACCGTTTCTATCATTATATTATTATACACCAAATAAAAAATCAAGCCTTTTTTGTATATCACATTAAATATATATGTTATACAATTAAAAACACAAACAATTTATACCGGCAAGGGACCACGATCTCAAAAAATGAGCGGTATTAGAAAAAGCTGCAGCAGCCCGTACGCGGACAAACTCAAAGCAGTTACCATACATGTAGTGCGTACTGATTTAACAATATGTTTTGCCATTAAAAAAGCAAGATAAAAAAATACCGCGAACATAGCGATTTTAAAAATAAACGGATCCCGCTCCGAAAGCCACTCCGCCAAAGTAAAGCCGCTCCAAATGATCACCTGGAATAAAAATGCCGCGTAAATCTTCATCGTCTCACCCGGATTCTGTGCCATGATTTTTTCATTATATGGATATGTATGTTTATTTATGGTATGCCCCACTTACCCTCTTCAAACCGTAAAAGAAAAAGGTTTAATGCCTGACGGACCTGTAACCTCCAGGCATTAAACCTTTGAAACTGAAAATCTTTTTTATTTTAAAATATGGATTGGGGTGCCGAGCGCCACTTCTGCCGCTTCCATCGTTATTTCCCCTAATGTCGGGTGTGCATGGATCGTCAGGGCAATGTCTTCTGCCGTCATACCGGCTTCAATGGCCAGGCCGATTTCCGAAATGATATCAGAAGCGCTGACCCCAACGATTTGCCCGCCGATCAAAAGCCCATCTTCTTTGCGCGTAATCAGTTTGACAAAACCTTCCCCTGCTTCAAGCGCAAGCGCACGCCCGTTTGCACCGTACGGGAACTTGGCAGCCACATAATCAATGCCTTCCTCTTTCGCTTGTAGTTCCGTATAGCCGACGGTTGCAAGTTCAGGATCCGAGAAGACAATGACCGGAATGCCCAAATAATCGATTTCTGACGGTTTTCCGGCAATCGCTTCCGCCGCAATTTTCCCTTCGTACGAAGCTTTATGGGCAAGCTGCGGGCCAGGGACAATGTCGCCGATCGCATAAATATTCGGCACGCTTGTCCGGCATTGCTTGTCGATTTCAATGATGCCCCTTTGGTTCATTTTAATGTTCAGCTGTTCAAGACCGAGTTCATCCGTATTCGGACGACGGCCGACTGTCACGAGTACATAATCGCCCTCAACTTTATGTTCTTCGCCTTTTGCCTCATAAGTAACGACAACGCCGCTTTCATTGTCCTCGACGCCTTTGGCCATTGCTTCCGTTATGATATCGACGCCCCTGTTTTTCAGCTTACGCACGACAAGCGAAGTCATTTGTTTTTCAAATGCGCCGCCGATAATATCCTTAGCGCCTTCCAAAATCGTAACTTTTGTCCCAAATTTCGCATAGGCCGTCCCAAGCTCCATGCCGATCACGCCACCGCCAATAATGACGAGTTTTTCCGGGATCTCTTTCAAGTTTAAAGCGCCCGTTGAATCGATAACCCGTTCCGAATATTTGAATGTCGGCAGTTCAATCGGACGGGAACCCGTTGCCAAAATCGCATTTTTAAACGTGTACGTTTGGGCCGATTTTTCGTCCATGACCCGAAGCGTATGGTCATCCACAAAATAGGCTTCACCGCGGACAATATCAATTTTGTTCCCTTTTAACAGGCTCTCTACGCCGCCGGTTAATTTCTTGACGACACCGGATTTCCATTCCTGCACTTTCCCGAAATTAACTTTAACATTCTCCGCCGAAATGCCGAGGGAATCGGATTCCGTTGCATATTCATAACGGTGCGCCGCAGAAATAAGCGCCTTCGATGGAATACACCCAACATTTAAGCAAACTCCGCCGATAAATTGCTTTTCGACGATTGTCACTTTTTGACCGAGCTGCGCCGCTCGGATCGCCGCGACATATCCGCCGGGCCCCGCTCCTATTACGATTGTGTCGGTTTCAATTGGAAAGTCTCCTACAACCATCAGATTACGCCTCCATTAATAATAGTTCTGGATCATGCAACAAATGTTTAATATGGTTTAACGCATTTTGTGCGGTTGCACCGTCAATCATACGGTGGTCAAAACTCAGCGACAGCGCCAGTACAGGTGCCGCAACAATTTCGCCATTTTTGACAACCGGTTTTTCTGCAATGCGGCCGATTCCTAAAATCGCCACTTCAGGGTGGTTGATGACAGGCGTAAACCATTGCCCGCCCGCAGAACCAATATTGGAGATTGTGATGGAAGCGCCTTTCATTTCATTCGGGGCAAGCTTCCCTTCACGTGCCTTTTCGGCCAGCGCATTGATTTCTTTCGAGATCGCAAATATCGATTTGCGGTCGGCATGTTTTACGACCGGAACAAGCAAACCGCGTTCCGTATCGGCGGCAATCCCGATATTGTAATAATGTTTATGGATAATTTCATTTGTTTCGTCATCAATCGATGTATTTAATACCGGATACTCACGCAGCGCACTGACCAATGCTTTTACGACATACGGCAGGAAAGTCAGCTTGATACCTTTTTCCGCTGCAATTTCCTTGAATTTCTTGCGGTGCGCAACCAAAGCGGTAACATCAACATCATCCATTAACGTAACGTGAGGTGCGGTATGTTTCGAGTTGACCATTGCTTTTGCAATCGCTCTGCGGATACCGCTCAACGGTTCGCGCGTTTCCGGGAATTCCCCTTCAGGCACAACGCTTTCTGCATGTGCAGCCGCTTTTTCCGTGGCGGCTTCCGGATGTGTGGAACCAACCACATAAGCATCGATATCTTCTCGGAGCACGCGGCCGTTTTTTCCCGAGCCGTTCACAAGCCTGATATCCACGCCTTTTTCACGCGCATATTTGCGCACGGACGGCATCGCAATCACACGGCGGCCAGGATCCGGCTGTTCCCCTTCTTTTTTGCCCACTGCCGGTTTTTCCGCTTCAGCAGGTTCCTGTTTGGGTTCAGCAGCAGGTCCTTCCTGTTTTTGTTCCTGCCCGTGGTCCCCTTTAAATTGGAGATTTTCATATCCCGACGCATCAAATTTTACGAGCACGTCGCCGACCACAGCGACCGTCCCTTCTTCCACAAGGATTTCTTCAACCGTTCCTTCAACAGGCGAAGGAATTTCAACAACTGATTTGTCATTTTGCACTTCGCAAAGTACATCATCTTCGGAAACTTTGTCGCCCGGTTTAATGAACCATTTAACGATTTCGCCTTCATGGATACCTTCTCCGATATCCGGCAATCTGAATTCAAATGACAAGGTGTTCACGCTCCTTTATTGGAAATGTACCGCATTTCATGGTGCGGCTGAATTGCGCTTAGAATGTTAAAACTTCTTTTGCTTTTTCTAAAATATCCTTATGAGTCGGGATCCAAACGCCTTCCGCCTGCGAGAAAGGATAAACGGTGTCAGGCGCCGTTACACGCAATACCGGCGCTTCCAGGCTCAAAATCGCGCGTTCGTTGATTTCCGCAACAACATTTGCGGCAACGCCTGCCTGCTTTTGCGCTTCCTGCACGACAATGGCGCGGTTTGTTTTTTCCACTGATGCCACAATCGTTTCAACATCGAGCGGGCTGACGGTGCGGAGGTCGACCACTTCAGCGGAATAGCCTTCTTTTTCCAATTCATCCGCCGCTTTTAATGATTCATGCACCATTGCACCATATGCGATGATCGAAATGTCTTTTCCTTCGCGTTTAATATCCGCTTTTCCGATCGGAATGGTATATTCTTCTTCAGGTACCTCCTGGCGGAACGAGCGGTACAGTTTCATATGTTCAAGGAAAACGACCGGATCATTGTCGCGGATCGCGGAGATGAGCAACCCTTTCGCATCGTAAGGAGTGGATGGGATCACAACTTTAATCCCAGGCGTCTGCGCCATTAATCCTTCCAGGCTGTCCGCGTGCATTTCAGGCGTATGTACACCCCCACCGAAAGGAGCGCGGATCGTAATCGGCATTTTCAAATCCCCGCCGGTCCGGAACCGGTACCTTGCCATTTGGCCGTGGATGGAATCCATTGTTTCAAATACAAAACCGAAAAACTGGATTTCGGGGACCGGGCGGTAACCTTGGAGCGCGAGCCCGATGGCCAGCCCGTTGATGCCGGACTCAGCCAGCGGCGTATCGATAACGCGGTCGGCACCGAATTCCTTCTGCAGCCCTTCCGTCGCCCGGAAAACGCCTCCGTTTACGCCGACATCTTCGCCGAATACCAACACATTCTCATCATTTTTCAATTCGGTCCGCAACGCGTCCGTAATTGCCTGTATCATCGTCAATTGGGCCATGGGTTATCTCGACTCCTTTACTTTGTAAAATTCGTATTGTTCCTTTAATGTGTACGGAAGTTCTTCGTACATGACGGAAATTAAATCCGTAACTTTCTGTTTAGGCGCGCTGTCCGCTTTCTTGATGGCGGCTTTAATATCTTCCTTCGCCTGCTCGATCGTTTCGTTTTCTTTCTCGTTGCTCCATAAGTTTCTCTCTTCCAAAAACTTGCGGAAGCGGACAAGCGGATCTTTTTTCGCCCATTCATTATCAAGATCCTCGGTACGGTAGCGCGTAGGGTCGTCCCCGCTCATCGTATGCGGGCCGAAGCGGTAGCAGATCGTTTCAATCAGGGATGGCCCTTCTCCGTTTACGGCACGTTCGCGCGCGCGTTTTACAGCTGCGTATACAGCAAGCGGATCCATGCCGTCGACTGCAACGCCCGGAATACCGGCAGCAACCGCTTTTTGCGCAAGCGTCTTGGCGGCCGTTTGTAAGGATCGAGGTGTCGAAATCGCAAACTGGTTGTTTTGGACGACAAAAATGGCCGGGGCTTTAAAGGCGCCTGCAAAGTTAATGCCTTCATAAAAGTCGCCCTGGGAAGATCCGCCGTCGCCTGTATACGTAATGGCTACGCTCTTTTTACCGCGTTTTTTGATGCCGAGCGCCACGCCGGCTGTCTGTACGTACTGGGCACCGATGATGATCTGCGGCGGCAGGATATTTAATTTTTCAATCCCTTTCATGCCGTCCACATGACCGCGCGACCATAAAAATGCCTGTTCAAGTGGAAGACCGTGCCAAATGAGCTGCGGCACATCGCGGTATCCCGGCAAGATAAAGTCATCTTTTTCAAGGGCGAAATGCGAAGCAATTTGTGATGCTTCCTGACCGGCTGTCGGCGCGTAAAATCCGAGCCGGCCCTGCCGGTTTAACGAAATGGAGCGCTGGTCGAGGATGCGCGTATATACCATTCTCCGCATGATTTCCTGGAGCTCATCATCCGTTAAGCCCGGCATCAAGGAATCGTTTACAATTTTTCCTTCTTCATTCAAGATTTGGACCGTATCAAACCGTGCTTCGATTTCATGGAGCGCATTTACTTCGTCAATCGCTGTATGTGGAGCCATCCCATTCACCAATCCTTTCTTTTATTTGCCGTATATGGGGGAAACTTTGTATTGTTCCAAAAAATTTGTTTATACTGCAGAAAATGACAATTTCCACAAGTAACCGCAATCATTTTGCAGCAGCAGAATTTAGTGCTGTATTAATGGAAAAACCAATATGATTAATACAACACTATATTCAACATATATAGAGTACATTAAAAATAGAAAAGCGTCAATTATAAATGCTTCTTTGTCGTAATATTATTCTAATATAACAAGCAGCACATTGAAAATGAAATTGTACTAGTCGATTTATTTACCTGTATTATAAAAGCACATCCATTGGCACCAAAGGATTCCCAGGCTACGGGCTTTGGTGGTTGCCTCCGGTTGTTGCAAAATCATCTGCAAAATCTGCCAATTTTCGCAAGAATCCTTTATCATGCTTTGAAGGGTTTAAACATCTTCCCTGGAATCGATTGCACATGCAAAATAAATCCGCTCCGATCCCATGTAAAAAAATTGCACCCTGATTAGGTGCAATTTTTTAAATCAGCCCTAGTTCTTTCAATCCATAATAAACGCCGCCTTCCGCCACATCTTTCGTAATGAGGTCGGCATGCGCTTTTACTGCATCAACGGCATTGCCCATGGCTACACCTGTGCCGACGGCCTGGATCATTTCCACATCATTCAGCCCGTCGCCGAAAGCAAAAGCATCTTCCAGCTGAAAACCGAGTTTGGACAAAAGCTGCCGGATGCCTTCCGCTTTCGATCCCCCTTCCGGCACGACATCCATCGAATACGGGTGCCAGCGGACAAAGCGGAATTCCGGAAAACGCTCCTCATATATTTTCTGCTCTTCCTCTTTGCAAAACAGAAGATCCTGGTAAGTCTCATGGCGCAAATGAAAGGACGGATCAAAATCCGGATGCGTATATTTCATAGTTGCGAGGCTTTCCTGAATATACGGATGGAATTTCACGCTTGCTTTCATCGTTTTTTCGTTCATAAAAACAAGTGGCGTGCCACGGGAAGCCGCAAGATCCGCCAGTTCCTTCTCCTTTGCTTCATGAAGCGGGTTTTTATAAATGACTTTATTTTCAAATACGACATATGAGCCGTTAAAACTGACAAATGAATCGATCCCGAGCATTTTGCGGACATTTTCGACCATAAAAGGAGCGCGCCCGGTCGCGATCGCAACATAAATGCCATTTTCCTTTAAAAGCTCCACTGCTTTTTTTGTGGAATCCGGGATATTTTTTTCATGGTCCAGCAAAGTACCGTCAATATCAAAAAAGACAATTTTACTCATTTCCAATCTCCAATCCGAACAACAAACTTTTTCTACTGGCCTTATTACGGCTGGGCACAGAAAATCAAGATGCACAAAGCGGATTGCGCATCATTTTCTATAAGATAGTCATACCCATTCATGTTAACATGATTGCACGGTACCTGTAAATTGCGTGCTTTGATTTTGCGGAAAATACCTTGAATTTGTCAAATTTTTCCGTGAGAATTCCGCACTTTCCTACATATAATATAGGACAAGATGAGCCGGGCGCCTTTACATTACTCAAATAAATATTACAATAGAAGTAGGGAGTTGATCCACAATGTTAAAAAAGCTAAAGAAGAAGCTTTTAAAACAGTGGAAAGATATGCTGCGCAAAAAGTTAATTGCTTAAACTCTGGAATCCCTCTTGCCACGAGAGGGATTATTCTTTGCCGAAAAAATCGGCATGAAAAAGTTGTGATAAGTGCTTGGATTTTTATATAATAGAAAAAGTTACAATTGACAACGGAGCAAGGAGAGATAAAAAATGATTTACAAAGTGTACTATCAGGAAAATCCGGAAGAAGTGCCTGTCCGGGAAAACACGAAATCCTTCTATATTGAAGCGGATTCGGAAAGGGAAGTACGCCAAAAACTGAAAGACCGCCAAATCAATATCGAGTATATCCAGCTGCTTGAAGGCAAATATCTCGAATATGAAAAACAGCAGGAAAATTTTAAATTAGTGGAGTAACTGTATGAAATTTGTTAAAAACGACCAGGCAGCGGTTTTCGCCCTCGGCGGACTGGGTGAAATCGGCAAAAACACTTATGGCGTACAATTCCAGGACGAAATTATTTTAATTGATGCAGGCATTAAATTTCCGGAAGATGAACTATTGGGAATTGACTATGTCATACCGGATTACACGTATCTTGTCAAGAATGTGGACAAAATCAAAGGGCTGTTTATCACGCACGGGCATGAGGACCATATCGGCGGCATACCGTATTTGCTCCGCCAAGTCAATATCCCGATCTACGGCGGAAAACTCGCGCTCGGGCTGATCCGGAACAAATTGGAGGAGCACGGTCTTCTTCGCCAGGCAAAATTGATCGAAATCAAAGAAGACGACGTCATCAAGTTCCGGAAAACGTCCGTCACCTTTTTCCGTACAACACACAGTATCCCGGACTCTTACGGGATTGTTGTCAAAACGCCGCCCGGCAATATTGTGCATACCGGCGACTTTAAGTTTGATTTTACACCGGTCGGGGAGCCGGCCAATTTAACAAAGATGGCCGAAATCGGGAAAGAAGGCGTTCTCTGTCTCCTGTCCGACAGCACAAACAGCGAAGTACCGCATTTTACGATGTCGGAACGGCGGGTCGGCGAAAGCATCCAGGATATTTTCCGCAAAGTGGACGGCAGGATTATTTTCGCAACCTTTGCATCCAACATCCACCGGCTGCAGCAAGTAACGGAAGCAGCCATCATGGCAGGCAGGAAAATTGCCGTATTCGGGCGCAGCATGGAAGCCGCGATTGAAATCGGGCATGAGCTCGGCTATATCCGTGCCCCGAAAGATACTTTCATTGACGCGCAGCAATTGAACCGCCTGCCGGCCAATCGGGTGACAATTCTCTGTACAGGGACACAGGGCGAACCGATGGCGGCATTATCGAGAATTGCAAACGGCACACACAGGCAGATCCAGATCCAGCCGGGCGATACGGTTGTATTCTCCTCATCGCCGATCCCGGGGAATACAACGAGCATTAACCGGACGATTAATTTGCTGTACCGCGCCGGCGCTGATGTCATTAGCGGCCCGTTGAACAATGTCCATACATCCGGACACGGCGGCCAGGAAGAGCAGAAATTAATGCTTCGCCTGATTAAGCCGAAATTTTTCATGCCGATCCACGGCGAATACCGGATGCTGCGGATGCATGCAAAGCTTGCCAATGACTGCGGCGTACCGGAAGAAAACTGCTTCATTATGGATAACGGCGAAGTACTGGCATTAAGCCATGACACTGCACAGGTCGCCGGAAAAATCCCGTCCGGTTCCGTCTACATCGACGGGAGCGGCATCGGCGACATTGGAAACATCGTCCTGCGCGACCGCCGCATCCTTTCAGAAGAAGGACTTGTAATTGTCGTTGTTGCCATTAACATGAATGAATTTAAAATTGCATCAGGCCCGGATATTATCTCGAGGGGATTTGTATATATGCGGGAATCGGGCGACTTAATCAACGAAGCACAATCGATCATTACGAAGCATTTAAATAAAGTGATGGAACGGAAAACAACACAGTGGACCGAAATCAAAAACGAAATCACCGAAACGCTGGCACCGTTTTTGTATGAAAAAACGAAACGCCGGCCGATGATTATGCCAATCATCATGGAAGTTTGAGGAAGAAAAAAAGCGCGGGTATCCGCGCTTTTTTATTGTAAAGCAAAAATTTTTATTTTTTTCACAAAAAACACTGTACAAAACATCTTTTGAGGTATATACTGTATTATAACAGAAGGGGAAATAATCTATTGTTATAAAACATCACTCCTGCGGAACCGGCATGGGCCCGGCTGTTGTTCCGCCGCCGTAAATGTTTTATAACAGCCTGTGTTTCCCAAAATATTAAAGGAGATGCATGAAAAATGATGATGAGCCCAGTTGAATTTTTCAAAACCCTGCCTGCAAAACAATGCCCTGAATGCGGCCAGCCGATCGAGGAACAGGCCGAATCGTACATGATGGAATGCGAGCACTGCCTTTCCAAAAAAGAAGAATAAACGAATCACTCCTCCAGCCTCCATATCATAAAAGAGAAGGGATGCCTCCCTTCTTTTTTTTTGCGTCCCCCATGCATTCGGATATTTTCCATGCCCGCAATAATTATGCTAGTCAATAGAGGTATAGAAAATGAAAAGCATTCAATATTAATGGAGAAGCATTTTAAAAGGAGGGGGATGCATGGACGCATTGTTTAATCATTTAACAGATTGGAATTACTGGATCACGCTGCTGATCCGGATCGGCTATATTTGCGTGAAGCTCGTCCTGCTGTATATTTTATTTTTGATTGTGAAAAGCATTGGCAAAAAAGTCATTCATACGACATTTTTGCAGTATCAAAGAAACAGGCAGGTCTCGGCAAACCGGGCAAAACATTGGAGAGTTTGTTAAAAAACATGCTTTTTTATGTACTATACTTTATTTTTGCCGTCACCGCGCTGAAAATGATCGGGATCGATGTAACGGCCATTTTGGCAGGCGCGAGCATTGTCGGCCTTGCAGTCGGCTTCGGTGCCCAAGGGCTTGTCAGCGACATTGTAACCGGCTTTTTCCTGATTTTAGAAAAACAGCTCGAAGTCGATGATTATGTGACGGCAGGCAATTATTCCGGCATCGTCGAACAAATCGGCCTGCGCACGACACAGCTGCGCGACTTTGACGGCATACTGCATTTCATCCCGAACCGACAGATCACAAACATCAGCAACCATTCGCGCGGCAACATGCGGGCGCTTGTCGATATTAAGGTCGGTCAGGAAGAAAATACCGATGAAATGATCACAAAAATCCAGGAGGCATGCAGCAAAGCTGCCGAAAACCATCCGGATATTGTCGAAGGGCCGAACGTATTGGGCGTACAGTCATTTGACGGGAAAGATGCTGTCATCCGTGTCATCGCCAAAACGAAAAACGGCAAGCAATGGGATGTGGAACGGCTGCTGCGGAAAGCAATCGCCGATATCCGGAACGGAAGAATGAAAGAGGCCTGACCCCGTATTGCTTATCCTGCAAATACGGGGTCAGGCCCTTGTTTTATGATTCATTTCCGACATTGAAAATTTATATCGTGGATATCGTACAAAAGATTTTTTGCAGATTTTCTCATAATGTTAAAATATAATCCACCATTAAATCAACAGCCATCTGCAGTGCGCGTTCATCCGGCGCAAATTTTGCATGGTGGAGCCCATAAGGGGAGCCAACCCCGAGCCAAAACATGAAACCGGGTATTTCTTTCAGCATATAGCCGAAATCCTCGCCGGTTAATGCTTCCCCGCATTCATGCAGGCGGGCGCCTTTGTAAGTGCGCACAAAATCCATAAAACGGGCGGTCTCATCGGCATGGTTGAACACCTGATAATAATTGCAGCCGTAATCAATACGCGCTTGGCATTCAAATGCAGCTGCCAGTCCGTTTGTGATCGTTTCAATCCTCCGTTTTACCTTTTCCATTGCTTCACTTGATAACGTGCGGATCGTCCCTTCAAGCCGCGCATATTCCGCAATGGCGTTTTGGACTGAGCCGCCGGTGATTTTCCCGATCGTAATGACGGCGCTGTCGAGCGGATCAATATTCCGTGAAATAATCGATTGCAGCTGGGTGACAAGATATGCGGCCGCAACAACCATGTCCTTCGTATGCTGCGGGTATGCCGCATGCCCCCCCTTTCCTTCTAAATCAATATAAAGCTCGGACGTATTGGCAAACAACAACCCTTCTTTTACGGCAACCGTCCCGGCCGGATATTCGGGTGCGGCATGGAGCGCCATGATAAGGTCAGGGCGCCAGTCTCCAATCAATACTTCTTTCAACATCGTTTCCGCACCGCCAGGCCCTTCTTCCGCCGGCTGGAAAATAAAGAGCAGATCATCCTGGGCCGGATGGTTTGCAAAATAAGTTAAAATGCCGAGTGCAATCGTCATGTGAAAATCGTGCCCGCACGCATGCATCCTCCCTTCATGCTCGGATTGGAAAGAAAAGCCCGTCTCTTCTTGTATCGGTAGTCCGTCAATATCGGTCCGGTAGCCGATCAGTTTTTTCGCGGCTGTCCCTTTTACTTTCACAAGCACACCGGTTTTCCATGTTTTAACTGCAAGGCGTTCCTGCGGCAGATGCGACACAAAATCGAGTATGTACTGCTGCGTTTTAAATTCCTGATATCCAAGTTCAGGAATGCGGTGCAGATCACGCCTGATTTGAATGAGATTCGTTTCCATGTTCAGCCCTTCCTTATGCACCGGCTTACTGCGGGTGATCCGGAATTCCCCCACTGATCACCGCAGCAACGTCCGGTATGTAAGTTTATCGAAAAAAGGCCGGGCGCCCCTTTCCCCGGCACCGGCCCTTTTGGTTATAAGTTTCTAAGTTCCTTCATGATTTCGGTTTTTGATTTCGTTTTTTCATCAATTTCTTTGATGACTTTTGCCGGAATACCTGCAACCATTGTATTTGGCGGCACGTCCCGTGTCACAACCGCCCCCGCGGCAACGACGGAACCTTTTCCGACCGTAATGCCTTCAAGAATAACGGCATTTGCCCCAATCAGCACATCGTCTTCAATGATAACCGGGTTTGCGGATGGCGGTTCAATCACCCCTGCAAGCACAGCACCGGCACCGACATGGCAGTTTTTGCCGACTGTCGCACGGCCGCCCAAAACAGCGTTCATATCAATCATTGTACCATCCCCGATGACAGCACCGATATTGATCACGGCTCCCATCATAATGACAACATTATTGCCGATTTCGACATGGTCACGGATAATGGCGCCAGGTTCAATACGGGCATTGAGCCCTTTTAAATCCAGCAGCGGAAACGCTGAATTGCGGCGGTCGTTTTCCACTACATAGTCTTCGATTTTATCTTTGTTTGCTTCCAAAGCGGCTGAAATCTCCTGCCATTCACCGAACACGACAGCCATGCCGCCGTTTGAGAACACATGGGATGATTTTCCAAAATCAACCCCTTCCACATTCCCTTTTATATATACCTTGACAGGGGTTGTTTTTTTACTGTTCCCAAGTAAAGAAATAATTTCATATGCATCCATCATTTCCATATGTATGCCTCCTTACATGACGTTTTCTCCTGCAAAACTTTTCTACTGCCCTGTTTTGCACATATTTTAAATTTTAAAGGATATGGGGCCGCGCCGCAATATATTCCTCCACAACTTCCACAAATGCGCGGACCTGCTTCAATTCAAAAGCGGCGTCATAGCCAAGCAGCCACGTATCGCGCTTTAATGGTTCCCCGTGTTCCCCCTGCAGCGGAATTTTATGCAAATGCCGGATTTCCGCCCCGTTTAGTGTGATGGCAGGGAGAATGGCATACCCGATGCCGTTAAAAACCATTTGCTTGCACGTTTCAATCTGGTCGACAACAATGGTCTGCTTCGGTGAGGTTTGAAACTCGCGGTGCCACCAGTCCATAATTTCCTGATAATAGTTTGAATCGCTTTTGAATTGGATAAACGGGCGATCTGCCGCGGGAACCTCTTCGAGCGAATCGATCTCCCTATCAACCAAATAAAGCGGATCCTCAAACAGATGGATCTTCGAGCTCTTCCAATCGTTCAAGCCGCGTACAATCCCGATATGGACTTCATCTTCGTAAATGGATCTCAAAATTTCACTGCTCCAGCCTGTTATTAAAGAAATTTTCGCATACGGGTATTTTTCGACGAATTTTTTCAGCACTTTTGGCAGCCAGTTTTGCCCGACAATTGTGGCACAGGCAATTTTCAACGTCCCGTGTACTTTTGAATCGAGCGTGCGGATCGCTTCCCTCACCTTTTCTTCCTTTTCCAAAATTTCGTTGGCAAGTTGGATCACGAGCTCTCCTGCAGGGGTAACCACCAGCCCTTTTTGCGTCCGGAGGAATAATTGCGCACCCCATTGTTTTTCAATTGACTGCAGCCTTTGCGAAAGGGCCGGCTGCGATACAAACAGGCGTTCAGCCGCTTTTCTCATATTCAATTCCTGGGCCAAAACGGATAATAATTGAAATTCTGAAAAAGACATAATAAACCTCAATAAGTTTTTCTTATATTATACAAAAAAACTGCCCGGATTTGCGAATAAAAAAAGAAACCGGTATGTGTCAAGTTTTTCTCGACACTGTTTAAACATCGGGTACACTTTCGGCTACCGCGCTTCGT
>NZ_BKZP01000043.1 GCF_008974185.1 Weizmannia acidilactici | reverse complement strand
GACCTCCCGCAAAAACTTGACTCACTCAACAGGTTTCAAAACTTGATAATTGCGTCCATTTCCTATACGCTTAAGGGAAATGAGTGTTTAGACGATGGAGGGCCCAAATTATGGACAGATGGGAAGAAATCGATACATATGCCAAACAGTGGATCAAGGAAGCTGGGAGCCGGATTATCGGTTCACTTTCATCCCCGCTTAGAATTGAGACAAAATCGAACCGGAATGACCTTGTCACAAATATTGATAAAGAAACCGAACAATTTTTGATCCAAAAAATCCGTACAACCTTTCCGGGCCACCGGATATTGGGTGAAGAAGGGTTCGGCGAAGATGTGAAAGATGCCGGCGGGATCATTTGGATTTTGGATCCAATTGACGGCACGGTCAATTTTGTCCATCAAAAAGTAAATTTTATGATATCAATCGGCGTATACGAAAATGGAGAAGGCAGATTAGGTTATATTTATGATGTGGTCCGCCAAGAATTGTATTCCGCCTGGAAGGGCAGGGGTGCTTATTTTAACGGGGCCCGGTTGCCGAAGCTGAAGGAAAACCGGCTGGAAGATACGATCCTTGCGCTAAATCCTTTTTGTATCGTGGAAAACAGAATCATAGATCCAAAAAAGCTTGCATCATTGGTGAGGAATGTGCGCGGAACCCGCTGTTACGGTTCTGCAGCCCTAGAACTGGCCTATGTGGCAGCGGGCAGGCTGGATGCTTATGTCACAATGCGGTTGTCGCCATGGGATTTTGCGGCCGGAAAAGTGATTGTGGAAGAAGTGGGTGGTATTGTGACGGACATATACGGGCGCCCGCTCAATATTCTTGAAAACAGCTCTGTATTTGTCAGCAAACCGAAACTGCATGAGACGATTTTAGAGCGATATTTGAAAGAATAGCCCCCGCACTTCTTTCTTATTGTCCGGCTGCGGTGCCTAACGGCTAGCGTACTTCTATGCCTTTTCCTCACAATAAGCCAACACGGTTCGCCTTAAGAGTTCACTGTGTTTCTTTTATCTCAGTCAAAGGCTAGGAAGTACGTTCGCCGTTGAGCGAGTCGCCTCCGATTTTCTTACAATTTCCCCTCTTCCCGCCATCTTTTCTTTGTTTTAAACCCGAATCCCATGATAAGGAGAAGGGCGGCGGTGCAGCCAAGAATGCCGATGACACTTTGGGCGCCGATGGCAATGCCGATGCCGCACATGGAAAGAAATGCGGCGAGCGCAAAGAAGACAAATACCCACTTGATTTCCTGCATAAATTCCCCTCCCTTTTCTCTTATTTTACCGAAAAAGTTTTAGCAAAGCCAGTATTGTGTTATAATAATTCAGTTAAGGATATATACTAACAAAGATTCGTGTTTAGGCAGGAGGAAATTTTTTTGAATAAAAGAGAAGATTTACGCAACATTGCCATTATTGCTCACGTAGACCATGGGAAGACAACACTCGTCGACCAGCTGCTGAAGCAATCCGGTACGTTCCGCGCCAATGAGCATGTCGAAGAACGCGCATTGGATTCCAATGACTTAGAACGTGAAAGAGGAATCACCATCCTTGCCAAAAATACGGCAGTTCACTATAAAGATAAAAAAATCAACATTTTGGACACACCGGGGCATGCCGACTTTGGCGGCGAAGTAGAACGGATTATGAAAATGGTGGACGGTGTACTGCTTGTTGTCGATGCATATGAAGGCTGCATGCCGCAGACGCGTTTTGTTCTGAAAAAAGCGCTCGAACAAAACCTCACGCCAATCGTTGTTGTCAATAAAATCGACCGTGAGTTTGCACGTCCTGAAGAAGTGGTCGATGAAGTGCTCGAATTGTTCATTGAACTCGATGCAAATGATGAACAATTGGAATTCCCGGTTGTGTACACTTCGGCGGTCAACGGGACGGCTAGCCTTGACCCGGATCCGGCCAAACAGAAAGAAAACATGAAAGTCCTGTTTGATACGATTATCGACCACATTCCGGCACCGGTTGACAACCGCGAAGAGCCGCTGCAATTCCAGGTTGCGCTGCTTGATTATAATGACTATGTCGGCCGTATCGGGATCGGGCGCATTTTCCGCGGAAAAATGCATGTCGGACAGCAGGTGGCTTTAATGAAACTGGACGGCAGCGTAAAACAGTTCCGCGTGACGAAAATGTTCGGATTCTTTGGGTTGAAGCGTGAAGAAATCCAGGAAGCATACGCAGGGGACTTGATAGCAGTGTCGGGCATGGAAGATATCAATGTCGGTGAAACGGTTTGCCCGATTGACCACCAGGAAGCATTGACGCCTTTGCGCATTGATGAGCCAACTTTGCAGATGACATTTCTTGTGAACAACAGTCCGTTTGCCGGCCGTGAAGGGAAATTTGTCACCGCACGTAAAATTGAGGAAAGATTGCGCTCCCAGCTGCAAACCGATGTCAGCCTGCGCGTTGAGAATACAGACTCTCCGGATGCGTGGATCGTTTCCGGGCGCGGCGAACTGCATTTGTCCATTTTGATAGAAAATATGCGCCGTGAAGGGTATGAACTGCAGGTTTCAAAACCGAAAGTGATTATTAAAGAAATTGACGGCGTCAAATGCGAGCCGGTGGAACGCGTCCAAATCGATACGCCAGAAGAATATACAGGTGCAATCATTGAATCACTCGGTTCGCGCAAAGGCGAAATGCTCGATATGATCAATAACGGAAACGGACAAGTCCGCTTAATTTTCAATGTTCCGGCCCGCGGCTTGATCGGCTATACGACGGAATTCATGACGCTTACCCGTGGATACGGCATTTTGAACCATACATTTGATTCGTACCAGCCGATGCAGCCCGGCCGTGTCGGAGGGCGCAGAAACGGCGTGCTCGTCTCGATGGAAACGGGCAAAGCGACCACGTACGGCATGATGCAGGTGGAAGACCGGGGAACTTTGTTTGTTGAGCCGGGTACGGAAATTTATGAAGGCATGATTGTCGGGGAAAACTCCCGCGAAAACGATATTGCCGTAAATATTACGAAGGCGAAACATGCAACAAATGTACGCTCGGCAACAAAAGACCAGACAGCTGTCATTAAAAAACCGAGGATTATGTCGCTTGAACAAGCACTCGAGTATTTGAATGATGACGAATACTGCGAGGTGACGCCGGAATCGATCCGGCTGCGCAAGAAAATCCTGAATAAGAGCGAACGCGAAAAGGCGCAGAAACGGCAAAAAGCAGCAGAGAATGTATAAGCAAAGAATAGAGGACCGCCCGAACGGCCCTCTTTCTTTTCAAAAACAAAGGGGAAAAGGGGAGAATTAATGACAAACGAAGCGGTTCATCACCATCTTTCATTTTTTGCGTCGTTGTACAAAGTGGATGAAAATCCTGATTTGGGCATGTGGTTGTTGTATGCAACAATTACGGTTCTTTGCATGATTGTATACCGGCTCGGCTTTGCGCGGAAGCTGCCGGTGTTGAAAAGTGCTGTCATTTATGTGCTGATGATGTTGGGCTGCACACTGCTGACTTTTTTTTCTATTTTTTTGCCGGTCGCGGAAGCCCTGTTTATCGCGGCGATTGTGCTCGGCATTTACAAAATCCGGCTCCGCCAAAGCAAAAAAACCGACAAAGAAGAACGTTTTCCGACGTGAACAGTCTGATTGCACTTCCGGGTTTCGGGAGTGTTTTTTATTTCTGGCTATGTTCGTGATCAATGTTGATGATCGTTGAATCCGCATCTTGTCCGCTTATCGCGCAGATTCCGGAGAAAAAGCACATTTCTACTTTCCACCCCCAGCCCTAAGCTTTGGCAAATGCTTCTAAGTTTCCCATCCTGCACATATACTTTAGCAGTGCCTGAACTTTGTCCAAACACCCAGATGAACAGGTAACACCATCCTCACATAAAATAAAAATAATCCGAGTGAAGCAGGGGGCATCGATTTGAAGAAAATATACGTCTTGGATACCAATGTATTGCTCCAGGATCCGTACGCCATTTTTTCTTTTGAGGATAATGAAATCGTCATACCCGCTGTTGTACTTGAAGAAGTCGATTCCAAAAAAAGAAATATGGATGAAATCGGAAGAAATGCGCGCCAGGTATCTAAATTAATAGACAGTTTCCGGCAGGCGGGAAAACTGCATGAGAAAATTCCGCTCGAAAATGGCGGTGTGCTCCGCATTGAATTGAACCACCGCTCATTTCAGCAGCTGCAGGATATTTTCGTGGAAAAAACGAATGACAACCGGATTCTGGCGGTCGCCAAAAACTTATCAATGGAAGAAGAAACGAAAGAAAACGGGCGCCCGGTCATTTTGGTCAGCAAGGATGCGCTTGTCCGCGTGAAAGCAGATGCGCTCGGTCTGCAGGCGGAAGACTTTTTAAATGACCGTGTGGTAAGTCTTGACCATATTTATACAGGGCTTTTGGAAATGTACATCAGCCCGGATTTGCTGCAGCGTTTTTACGAGCACCATGAACTGGCATTAAGCGAAATTGCCAACCATCCGTTTTACCCGAACCAGTTCCTCATCATGAAAGATGCGCACGGCAGTTCTGCTTCTGCAATTGGAATGGTTGACCAAACCGGAAATACGGTCAGAAAACTGGTTTACGGCCAGGAAACGGTGTGGGGAATTAAGCCGCGCAACGCCCAGCAGACGATGGCGATGGAACTGCTTCTGCGCCAGGACATTCCGCTCGTCACGCTGACTGGGAAAGCAGGCACTGGCAAAACATTGCTTGCGCTGGCAGCCGGGCTGATGCAGACGGAAGATTTGCAGCACTATAAAAAACTGCTCGTTGCGCGCCCGATTGTACCGTTCGGCAAAGATATCGGCTATCTTCCGGGCGAAAAGCAAGAAAAACTGCGTCCGTGGATGCAGCCGATTTACGACAACCTCGAGTTTTTATTTAATACAAAAAAAGCGGGGGAAATCGACGGGATCCTGGCGGGGATGAGTTCGATCGAGGTGGAGGCGCTCACTTATATACGCGGCCGCAACATACCGGGCCAATATATCATTATCGACGAAGCGCAAAATTTATCGAAACATGAAGTTAAAACGATTTTAACAAGGGTCGGTGAGAACAGCAAAATCGTATTAATGGGCGACCCCGAACAAATCGACCATCCTTATTTGGATGCATATAACAACGGTTTGACATATGTTGTTGAAAAATTTAAAGACGTGCCGCTTGCCGGCCATATTAAACTCATAAAAGGGGAGCGATCGAAACTGGCGCAAATCGCAGCGGACCTGCTTTAGGCTGATCCTATCGCCAGAATAAAAAAAGCCGGAAGCAGCCTGCAGGCTGCTTCCGGCATTATTCAACCCGTATACCTGTTACATATTTAATCGGATTTTCCCTGTTTGAACCATCATCAAATAAAATATGGAGCGGGCCGTCTTCTTTCAGTGCTTTTCCTTTATGGGAAAAAGCCGCGATTAAGTGTTCCGCCTGCGCAAGCGGGAAAGCGGCAGGGCCGTTCTTTGTTTCAAATACAATTTTTTTCGCATCTTCAAGCGGTTCCGCATTTTTTAAAAAGAGATCGATAAAAATGCCGAAGCTCCCGGTTTTCAAATGCTGCCTTTTAAACTTCGGCTTTTCCTTTACCGCAGCCTGCGGGCTGACACCTTCCGCCATTTCTTTATCAAAATGCTTCCCCGCTCTTTTTAGATATTCTTCCTCCGGGTCGCTTTCCTTTTTGTCTTCGTCAAAATATGTATCAAGATCCACTTTCCGGTCGTCAAAAATCCAAGTTCCGATATCAAGTGTGATCGGGAACTTCACTTTTCCCGTAATTTGCATGATCATACGCCTAACCCCTTTCTGTCCGTCTATAAAGCATTATACCTTGTTAAAGTGGCGGTGTCACTTGTAAGCGATTCAAACCGATAAAAAGCCCCCTGCTTATTACCGGGCGCAGACAGCGGGAAACGCCAGGCCCATTACTCGCGAATGCCGATATTTTATAGCAGCCGGTGCCTTGCTAAAAAACTGTCAGCCTCTCGTATGTGTAAAATATTTCTCGAGGGCAAAATAGTGGAAAAAATGGGAAGACACTCTATCATTTAATGTACGCTTCCAGGCGAGTACATCTAGAAAGAGGTCTTCCCATGGAAAACATTATATCAAAATTGGTGAGCTATTTTATCAGAACTCATCCGGAGTCACGAGCTGCATCTGAACGCTGCCACGTTCAGCGTGGTGTTCACCGGAGGAACAGCCTACGGGTTAGAAGGTCGGGCAAAAACCTGGGGACGCAGACTTTTTAAGTAGTCAAAGCTACAGAGTGTTCTCAGCGTTAACCCAAATGATCCTAAGACCATTATCTAGGAACATCACGAAACGCCCAAGTCCCAAATTGATGTTTTCGGGGCTCGCCCCGAAAACATCAAAGATTCACTTGTCAAAGAACAATTATTCAACTGGAAATTGACTCATTTAGTAGGATCGAAACTTATTATACGAGAGTGGCTGGACATCACTGATTTTTAAACGATGTCGAGAAAAACTTGACACATACCCAGCCTCTCGTAGGAGTAAAATTATTGTGGGAGCAAGAATAGGAATAAAAGTTAATATATGTAAATTAACCTTGGCGGATGTGTTGGCATCCAACATCATCTGCCAAGGCCACCAAATAGCGCGATAGGGGAATGCAGAAAAAACAAGAAATGAGGGCCTCTTTTTTGTACAATGAGTTTGTCCAAAAAAACCGTACAAAGGAGGCCCTCACATGGGACATTATAACCCGAAATACCCGACTTTAGAAGAGCTTGAACGCCATGTCTTTCAGGTGTTACAGGAGATGTTTGGCAAGGTTTTGACGATGGTTTTGGAACAGATGGATGCCGAAATCGCCGAAGCGCGGGATAAACGTCGCTTTCGCTTGAAAGATCGGCGCGACGTTCACATCGATACGATGTTCGGTCCGTTGACCATCAAACGCAACTATTATCAAGACCGGGAAAATGGTCGTTATATCGCTTTATTGGATCAGTATCTGGCTTTTGACGGCCGCAAGGGATTCAGCCCGCTTCTTGAACAATGGGCAATGGCCTTGGCCGTGGCCGGTCCGTCTTACCGCCACACCGTGAAGCAATTGGAGACATTCTTAGGGTATGCCCCCATGAGCCACGAAGCGTTGCGTCAGCATCTCCTCGCATCCGAGGTGTGTGAGCCGAAGTCCAAACAACCCGCGCCTGAGGTGCTTTTTGTCGAGGTGGACGGGTTATTTGTGAAACAGCAAAAAGAAAAGGGCGGCAAGAAGAAAAAGGCGAAAGAACTTAAGATCGCTTTAGTCCATACGGGTTGGGAACAAGACGGCTCCAAACGGCGGAAATTGAAGAATAAACGGCACTATTTCCACACGGACTCCGAGCCGTTTTGGGAAGGCTTTGAAAGCTTCTTGGAGCAGCACTACGACTATGACGCGACGAAAACGAAGTTGGTCATTAACGGGGATGGAGCCGGTTGGATTTCGGCTTGCCAAGATGACTTCAAGGGCCGGGCGTTTTATCATTTGGATCGGTTCCATGTCGCCCGCGATTTGCATCTAATCATGAAAGATCATCCGCGCTATTCCACGATGAGACGGGCGCTGAACGAGAATGATCCGGAGCGGTTGATCGTGGAGTTGAACAGTGCCGTGGGAACGATGGCTACACCGGAAGGCGAAACAAAGCTGGAGGCGTTCATCGCGTATATCACGAATCATAAAGAAGCGTTACGGGATTATAAAGCGTGGCTCGAAGCGCAAGGGATAGACACGCACAGGCTGTGCACGATGGGGGCTTCGGAAGGCTTGATGAGCCAATTTGCGGCTCGCCTCAAACAGGGGCGCAGTTGGAGTGCAGCCGGTGTAGAGGCGATGACCCAATGGATAATTGCCGACAAGGATCGGTTGGAGGTCAAAACGTGGTTTGGGCAATGGGTGCCGAACCGTGAAACAAACGGTTCGGGTCGTAAGGCTCTAGAGACCAAAACCCGTAAAAGGCTGACCAAGCAAATCGTAAATGATGTACGTGACAACATCCCCTATATGAAACAATCTTCAGGCACGATGATTCACCGCGCTTTGAAAGGGCTGATCGGTTTTTAAACATTTGAAGAGAGCTTACGCAAGAAGTCCAAGAAAATAGGAGAACGCTTTCAAATTGCATTGTACAAGAAAAGTGCCCACAAAAGCTTGACTGCATCCAGCCTCTCTATTTACTTGCAAAATAGCAGTTTTCACGGTAAAATTTTTAAATAGATTGATACGTGAACGGGGGGATCAATTTGGCGTCTGAAACAAAGGTGAACCACCGGGAAAAAGCCTATAGCCTGCTGAAGGCGGACGCGGATAAAATTTTAAAGCTGATTCAGGTTCAAATGGATAACTTAACGATGCCCCAATGCCCTTTATACGAGGAAGTATTGGATACACAAATGTTTGGTTTATCCCGTGAAATAGATTTTGCCGTCCGGCTCGGCTTAGTGGATGCCGCCGACGGAAAGCAGATTCTTGACTCGCTTGAACAGGAACTGTTGATTTTGCACGATGCATATATAAAAAAATAAACGGAAAGACTCAAACGATTTTTTATTGTTTGAGTTTTTTTATACCTGAAACCGTAAATACGATGGCGGGAGAAATAAAAAAAATGTTATAATTTAAAAATAGCGGCAGGAGTTTTCGAAAACCGGGCGAATATTTTTTTATAATGCCAGCTTAATTATGGATTGGAAGGTTTCTATGCTGAAAAAAATCTTGAAATCATTCGATTACTCGATCATCGTGGTTTATTTGCTTCTTTGTCTTTTCGGATTGGTCATGATTTACAGTTCCAGCATGGTGATTGCGGTACAGCGCTACGGGCAGGACAGCGCCTATTTTTACAATAAGCAGAAAATAAATCTATTCCTTGCGCTGATCGGGTTTGCCATCACGGCTTTTCTCCCGTATAAAATGTACCAAAGCAAAAAATTCCTTGCTTTTCTAATGTTCGGATCGGTGCTCGGATTACTAGCGCTGTTTGTTTTCGGCCATACGTCCAATAACGCGCAAAGCTGGTTCCAGATCGGTTCCAGTTCACTGCAGCCGTCAGAATTTGTAAAAATGGCCGTCATCATTTATTTGTCTGCCGTTTATGCGAAAAAACAGGCATACATAGACACATTTAATAAAGGCGTGATTCCGCCGCTTATTTTCTTAATGGTTGTCTGCCTTCTAATTGCACTACAGCCTGATATCGGGACGGCAACGATCATTTTTGCAATTGGCTGCACCATTATTATTACGTCCGGCATGCGGCTGAAAACAATGTTGAAGCTGGCCGGCCTTTGTCTTGCGATTGCCGTTTTGTTTTCGCCGTTTATTTTAATTGAAAAAGATAAAATCTTTACGCCGGTAAGGCTCGCCCGCTTTACCGGGTATTTGAACCCGTTTAAAAATGAGAGCGGGGAAGGTCTCCAGCTTGTGAATTCTTATATTGCCATCGGTTCAGGCGGGCTCAGGGGCCAGGGGCTGGGCCAAAGCATCCAAAAACTCGGCTACTTGCCTGAACCCCATACAGACTTTATCATGGCGATTATTGCGGAAGAATTGGGGGCAGCCGGGGTTTTGTTTGTGATCGGCGGGCTCTGCTATCTTGTGCTGCGCGGTATTTATATCGGCATCCATTCGAGAGACCAATTTGGGAGTCTGCTCGCGATCGGCATCTCAAGCATGATTGCCATCCAGACATTTATCAATCTGGGCGGTGTCTGCGGGCTGATCCCGATTACGGGTGTCCCGCTCCCGTTCATTAGCTACGGTGGGTCATCGCTTTTGCTTTTGTCAATGGCGCTCGGGATACTGGTCAATGTTGCCATGTTCACGAAGTACGAGGAGAATTACAAAAGAAAGCAGAACATGTCGCAAGAAGCCGGCCAGACAATCCGGAAGCCGTATAAAGTCTATTCAAGGCCGTGAATAAAGTATTTATAAAAAAGGAAGTTTAGCTTCCTTTTTTTATAAATCCTTTCAAAGAAAGACGATTAAAGGGGAAACGAAAAATGAAGCAAATTAAAAAAGTTTTGGTTGCAAACCGTGGAGAAATTGCTATCCGGGTTTTCCGCGCCTGTGCGGAATTGGGGATCCGGACGGTTGCCATTTATTCAAAGGAAGACAGCGGTTCATACCACCGCTACAAAGCTGATGAGGCGTATTTGGTAGGGGAAGGGAAAAAGCCAATCGATGCGTACCTTGCCATTGAAGATGTTATTGATATTGCGAAAATGTCCGAAGTGGATGCGATCCATCCGGGGTACGGATTTTTATCGGAAAATGTGGAGTTCGCAAAACGTTGCGAAGAAGAAGGCATCATTTTTATCGGACCGGATCCGAAGCATCTTGACATGTTCGGGGATAAAATCAAAGCGAAGCAGCAGGCGGCTGCAGCGGGCATTCCGGTCATCCCCGGAAGCGGCGGGCCTGTCGGAAGCCTGGAAGAGGTGCTTGAATTCGGTGAAAAATACGGTTATCCGCTGATGATTAAAGCTGCACTCGGCGGCGGCGGGCGCGGCATGCGCATGATCCACCATAAAGGGGAAGCGGAAGACTTTTACTACCGCGCCAAATCGGAAGCGAAAGCTGCATTTGGTAGCGATGAAGTGTACGTTGAAAAGCTGATTCTCCATCCGAAACATATCGAAGTGCAGATTTTGGGTGACAGGCACGGCAACATTATTCATCTGTTTGAGCGCGACTGCTCTGTCCAGCGCCGCCATCAAAAAGTGGTTGAAGTGGCCCCTTGCGTCTCCCTTTCGCAGGAAATGCGCGAAAAAATCTGCTATGCTGCTGTCAGGCTGATGAAAAAAGTCGGGTATGTCAATGCGGGAACTGTTGAATTTCTCGTTTCCGGCGATGAATTTTACTTTATTGAAATCAATCCGCGCGTGCAGGTGGAACATACGATTACCGAAATGATTACGGGGATCGATATCGTCCGTTCTCAGATTTTAATCGCGGATGGGTACGCGCTCCACGACGAAACCATCGGCATCCCGAAACAGGAAGACCTCTCGATGAACGGCTATGCGATCCAATCCCGGATTACAACGGAAGATCCGCTTAACGGCTTTCTGCCGGATACGGGGAGAATTATGGCATACCGCTCAAGCGGCGGGTTCGGTGTACGGCTCGATGCCGGCAATGCGTTCCAGGGGGCGGTCATTACGCCGTATTACGATTCGTTGCTCGTGAAGTTATCAACATGGGGGTTCACCTTTGACCAGGCTGCGGCAAAAATGGTCAGAAATTTACAGGAATTTCGAATCAGGGGTATAAAGACAAATATCGCATTTTTGGAAAATGTCGTAAAGCATCCGCATTTTATCAGCGGCCGCTATGACACGTCTTTCATCGATTCCACCCCGGAACTGTTTGAATTCAAGGCTACAAAAGATCGCGGGACAAAAATGCTGACGTATATCGGAAATATTACCATAAACGGGTTTCCGGGTATCGACAAACAGGAGAAACCGCATTTTATCGAACCGAGGATGCCGAAGCTTGCCCCGCACGAACCTTATAAGGAAGGGACAAAACAAATTTTGGACAAGCTCGGCCCTGAAGGACTGGCCAAATGGGTCAGGGAGCAAAGACGGGTGCTTTTGACTGATACAACTTTCCGCGATGCCCACCAGTCGCTATTGGCAACCCGGATGCGCACCTATGACATGCTGAAGGTTGCGGAACCCACCGCAAAACTTTTGCCAGACCTGTTTTCGCTTGAAATGTGGGGCGGTGCGACATTTGACGTAGCCTACCGCTTCCTTAAGGAAGACCCTTGGGACAGGCTCAAAAAGCTCAGGGAAAAAATCCCGAACCTTTTGTTCCAAATGCTTTTGCGCGCCTCGAATGCAGTCGGGTATAAAAATTATCCGGACGGGGTGATCCGCGAATTTGTCGCAGAGTCGGCGGCATCAGGCATTGATGTATTCCGGATTTTTGACAGTTTGAACTGGGTAAAGGGGATGGAAGTAGCCATCTCTGCCGTGCGGGATGCCGGCAAAGTTGCGGAAGCCGCGATTTGCTATACAGGAGATATTACAGACCCGGTTCGCCAAAAATACGATTTGAATTACTATAAAAATCTTGCAAAAGAGCTGGAAAGGGAGGGCGCCCATATTTTAGGCATTAAAGATATGGCTGGCCTTTTAAAACCGCAGGCTGCTTACCGCTTGATTTCCGAATTAAAAGATTGCGTTGGTATCCCGATCCACCTTCATACGCATGATACGAGCGGCAACGGTGTGCTTACGTATGTGAAAGCGATCGAAGCCGGCGTGGATATCGTCGATGTCGCTGTAAGCTCGATGGCGGGGCTGACCTCGCAGCCGAGTATGACGACGCTCCATTATGCGGTTGAAGGAACGGAAAGGGAGTCGGAAATCGATATCCATTCCGCTGAACGTTTGAGCGAGTATTGGGAAGACGTGCGCAAATATTACCGGCATTTTGAAAGCGAAATGCATGCACCGCATACCGAAGTTTATGTCCATGAAATGCCGGGCGGGCAATACAGCAACCTCCAGCAGCAGGCAAAAGCGGTCGGGCTTGGGGACCGCTGGGATGAAGTAAAAGAAATGTACCGGACCGTCAACCTGATGTTCGGCGACATCGTCAAAGTTACCCCTTCTTCTAAAGTGGTCGGCGATATGGCTTTATTCATGGTGCAAAATGGGCTGACGGAAAAAGACGTCCTCGAGCGCGGCATGAAAATCGATTTCCCAGATTCTGTCGTGGAATTTTTCGCAGGCTATTTGGGCCAGCCGTACGGAGGATTTCCGAAAGACTTGCAGAAAGTGATCTTAAAAGGGCGGGAACCGATTACGGTGCGTCCGGGCGAACTGTTGGAAGAAGTGGATTTTAACGCCCTTGCGGAAGAAATCAAAAAAGAACTGGGCATTGTGCCGGATAGAAAAGATGTGATTGCGTACGCCCTGTACCCGAAAGTTTTTTCCGAATATGTGAAAACGCACCAGCAGTTTGGTGAAGTTTCGGTGATCGATACGCCGACATTCTTTTACGGCATGCGCATCGGCGAGAGGATCGAAGTCGAAATCGAAAAAGGAAAAACGCTCATTGTCCAGCTCGTTTCGATCGGGCATGCGCGCCCTGACGGAACACGGGTTGTATATTTTGAACTGAACGGCCAGCCGCGTGAAGTGGTCATTAAAGATGCAAGCGTCCAGTCTTCTGTTAAGGAAAGAAGTAAAGCGGATGCCAAAAATGAACAGCACATTGGCGCGACAATGCCGGGCACTGTTGTTAAAGTCCTTGTTGAAAGCGGGCAGGAAGTGAAACAAGGGGATCCGGTCATGATTACGGAGGCGATGAAAATGGAAACAACCGTCCAGGCGCCTTTTACCGGAAAAATTAGAGCTGTGCATGTTCAAAGCGGTGACGCCATTCAGCCGGGGGATTTACTGCTGGAAATCGAAAAAATAAATGAAAAGGCGCCGGTTTAAGCCAGGCGCCTTTTCCAAACATTATTGCACTTGGATTTTTGCCTGCGGAAGATTGTTTCTTCCATGGACAAATTGTTTTGCCCTCCCGACAACGAGATTCAAATAACATAACAGGCCGAATAAACACGAAATGAAAAACGCGTGTAGCAGTGTGACTTCCAAATTCAGCCTTGTAAAAATGAGCATTGCACCTGAAGCAGCCTGCAGGCAGACAAGAATGAAAGCAATGATCCATCCCCAGTAAATCACGCGCTGGTTTTTATAATTTTTCACGGCCTTATAGGCGATATAAGCAATCCATACAAAGAACAGGAAAGCTGCAGTCCTGTGCCCCATTTGCACCCATTCATAAATATTCGCGGGCAGCGCCGGGGAATCGTTCACGCAAAGCGGAAAATCGCGGCAGACAAGGCTTGCGTTCATATGTCTGACAAGCGCCCCGCTGTAGACGACAATATAGCTGTAAACCGTAACGCCGATTGTATGCCATTTCATGCTTTTTTCAAGAATGAGTTTTCCTGCATCGAATTTTTGGTCCCATTCAAAGATGAGCAGCGTCAGCATGAGGACGGACGCAAAGGATATCAAAGAAATTCCGAAATGAAGGGCCATCACAACACTGGAAGAGCCCCAAACGACAGCGGCTGCGCCAAGATAAGCCTGCAGGAGCAGAAAGACAATGGAAACGATGGCCAAAAATTTTGTTTCTTTTTTATGCCCGATCGCAAACCACGACCAGAAGGCAAGCACAAAGACGAGGAAAGAGGCGATCCCGGTGCAAAACCTGTGAAGCCATTCGATCAACGATTGCAATGTCAGCGGATCCGGGAATATCTTCCCGTTGCAAAGCGGCCACTGGCGACCGCAGCCAAGGCTGGAGCCGGTATTGGTGACAAGGGCCCCTCCAATTAAGACGATCATCATGGAAATGGTTGTCAATACACCAAGCCATTTCAAAGTTGTACGCAATTTTTTCACCTTCTTCAGTATTCATTTGCAAATTGGCCCATGCGTAATGCATAGGTTTGGCTGCTTGTTGGGGAAAGTTTAAGGGCAAACATTTAAATTACAGTCCATATCATTTTAACCGTTGAAATAGTGTAAAGGAGCCTTGACGATTCGATAAGATCATACGGCTTCTTTGCTATTATTTTAGCGTAAAAAAGAATGAAGTGAAATATATATTCCTAATGACACAAATTTGCCATAAAAATGTAGAAAAAATATCACATCTTTTTTTCAAATTATGGTTAAATACTAAAGTAGGTTAGTATATTTCAATATTCCGCATATTCGCACCGTGGAAAACTTATAAATATAGAAACTGCCTATTCGTCCGGTGTCAAATCTCCACTATTTTGAAGGAACGGTTTTGATCAATAGCCAAACAAAGAAAGATGCATTATAGTTATATTGTACAGTTTTTCTTATAGGCAACGTAAAAACATTCGCAAGCATGACTTTGCATGCATACATGAAGAAAACCCGCATTGGACCATGATACTTTGAAGGGAGGGGCTATCGTGGCAGATAGTCGAACAATCAATACGGCAACCAGGGCGAAAGCGGCAGATGCCACTGCTTTAAAAGATTTCTTGTCCCTGATCAAAATCGGAATTGTGAATTCAAATTTAATTACGGCGTTTACAGGGATGTGGCTCGCGCTCGAGCTGACAAACCGGCATTTTTTGCAGTCGCTGGACACTATTTTTCTCGCAATGGCCGGAACAGCGCTGATCGTAGCAGGTTCTTGCAGCCTGAACAATTGGTATGACCGCGATATTGATACCATTATGAAAAGTAAAAATTTCCGCCCGACAGTAACGGGCAGGATTTCAAACCGTAAAGTTTTGACGGTCGGTTTGGGGTTTGTGGCGGCTGGGACGCTGCTACTGTTTATGACGACTGCCGTCGCAGGGCTGATCGGCCTGTTCGGTGTGTTCAGCTATGTCGTTCTGTACACGATGTGGTCAAAACGGACGATGGTCAGCAATACCGTAATCGGCAGTTTTGCCGGCGCAGTTCCGCCGCTGATCGGATGGGCGGCCGTTGACCCCCATCTCGGTGTTATTCCGTGGATGCTGTTTTTGCTGATGTTTATATGGCAGCCCCCTCATTTTTATGCGATTGCCATGAAAAAATGCGAAGAGTACCGTGCAGCAGGAATTCCGATGCTGCCTGTCGTAAAAGGATTTAGAACAACAAAATGGCACATGCTGGCATGGGTGGTATTGCTTCTTCCGGTACCGTTTTTCCTGAAACCGCTGGGGACTGCTTTCATCATACTTGCTACATTGTTTAATTTGGGGTGGCTGGCATTAAGCCTGTCCGGTTTTAAAATGAAAGACGATTTAAAATGGGCGAAATGGATGTTTGTCTATTCGTTGAATTATTTGACAATTTTATTTGTTGCAATGGTCATCGCTACACTGTTTTAAGGGTTGGGAGTTCTTTCTTGTTAAAGAAATCCAAATAGATCTTGCTTCCTTGTTCTGGCAGAAAGACAAAGGAAAGAGGGGATTGGTAAAGCGATGAAATGGCGGCTGCAAAAGGGGAGTTTGCTTTTTATTGTCACTTTGGTTATAGCCGGACTCTCGGGCTGCGGGAAACCTTATTTGTCGGCGCTGGATCCCGCCGGCGAAGTGGCCCGGGAGCAATATGATCTTATGATGTGGAGCGTTTGGATCATGTTGTTTGTCATGGTTGTCGTGTTCACCATTTTTGTGACCGTTCTCATACGGTTCAGGCGAAAAAAAGGGGATGATTCGATTCCAAAACAAGTGGCAGGCAACCATAAGCTCGAAATTTTGTGGACCATCATTCCGATTGTGCTCCTGATTTTAATTGCCATTCCAACCATCACCAATGTATTCAAACTTGGGGATACAAAAGCAATGGAAAAGAAAAAGGACGGCAAACACAGCCCGCTTGTCGTAAAAGTGCGAGCGAGCCTTTACTGGTGGGAGTTTGAATATCCGGATTACGGCGTGATTACAAGCCAGGAATTAGTCGTCCCAACAGACCAAAAAATCTACTTCCAAGTAAAAGCCTCAGATGTCAAACACTCATTTTGGATACCCTCAGTCGGCGGAAAACTGGATGCCAACACCGACAACGTCAACAAGTTCTGGCTTGAAATCGACCATAAAAAGGCTGAGGAAGCCGGAAATGTCTTCTACGGAAAATGCGCAGAATTATGCGGCCCTTCACATTCTTTAATGGACTTCAGAGTGAAAGCGGTGTCACAAAGCGAATTCCAAAACTGGATCAATAAAATGAAAAATGCAAAAGAAACAAAAACAACAACAGCACTTGCGCAGGAAGGCCTGGATGTCTTCAAAAAAAGTTGCATCAGCTGCCACGCCGTTACGCCAAATGATACCCGTCCGGAGCAGGCACGGACTGCGCCAAATTTGGCAACGTTCGGCGAGAGGGAAAAAGTGGCCGGCATTTTGGACCATAACGAACAGAACATAAAAAATTGGATCAAAGACCCGTCAAAATATAAGCCGGGAACAAAAATGCCCGCTTTCGGAAATAAGCTTTCCGACCAGGAAGTGGATGCGCTGGCGGCTTATTTGATGACCTTGAAAGCGGGGAAATAAAGGGGATATTTTGTAACAAAGGGGAGGTTTAAACGTGGGTGTAAAAACAAAAAAGACAGGATTTGGTGCAACTGTCTATGAGTACCTCACAACGGTCGACCATAAAAAAATCGGTATTTTGTACTTAATTTCAGGGGGATTCTTTTTTCTGATCGGCGGGATCGAGGCGCTTATGATCCGGATCCAGCTGGCGGTACCGAATAATCATTTTGTGAGTGCGGATGTGTATAATCAAGTCATGACAATGCACGGCACGACAATGATTTTTCTGGCGGCCATGCCGCTTTTGTTTGCCTTTATGAATGCGATTGTCCCGCTGCAGATCGGGGCCCGAGATGTCGCGTTCCCGTTTTTAAACGCGCTCGGCTTTTGGCTGTTTTTCTTTGGCGGAATCTTTTTAAATTTATCCTGGTTATTGGGGGGTGCCCCTGATGCGGGTTGGACGTCATACGCTTCCTTATCCCTTGACTCTCCGGGCCACGGAATCGATTTTTATTCGCTCGGGCTGCAAATTTCGGGCTTCGGCACGCTCATTTCCGGGCTGAATTTCCTTGTTACGATCATGAATATGCGGGCGCCGGGCATGACTTATATGCGCATGCCGATGTTTACCTGGACGACATTTGTTTCCTCGGCCCTCATTTTGTTTGCTTTTCCGCCATTGACGGTCGGGTTGTTTCTGCTTACTTTCGACCGCATGTTCGGCGCAAAGTTTTTTGACGTGGCATACGGGGGCAATACAATTATTTGGGAACATCTTTTCTGGATTTTCGGCCATCCGGAAGTATACATTTTAATTTTGCCGGCGTTTGGCATTTTCTCCGAAGTTTTTGCACATTTCTCCATAAAAAGGCTGTTCGGATACTCATCAATGGTATTTGCTGTTATTTTAATCGGATTTTTAGGCTTTATGGTGTGGGCCCACCATATGTTTACAACAGGGCTTGGCAATGTGGCAAATGCCATTTTTGCCGTTTCCACGATGACCATTGCCGTACCGACGGGCATCAAAATTTTCAACTGGCTCTTAACGATGTGGGGCGGCAGCATTCAATTCACGACACCAATGCTTTATGCCGCTTCATTTATTCCGTCTTTTGTATTGGGCGGGGTGACGGGGGTCATGCTGGCGGTGGCACCTGCTGATTACCAGTACCATGATAGCTATTTCGTCGTTGCCCATTTCCATTATGTGATTGTCGGCGGCGTGGTGTTTGGGATATTTGCGGCACTGCACTATTATTGGCCGAAAATATTCGGAACGATGTTAAATGAAACGATGGGAAAAATCACGTTTTGGCTCTTTTTTATCGGATTCCATCTGACTTTTATGATCCAGCATTGGCTAGGATTACTCGGCATGCCGCGCAGGCAGTGGACTTATCTACCAAACCAGGGGTGGGATGCGGACAATTTGGTCAGCTCATCCGGCGCCGTGTTGATGGCGGCGGGAGCTTTAGTCCTTTTGGCAAACATTGTTGTAACGGCCGTCCAAAACCGGAAAGTCGCCAATGACCCGTGGGATTTCGGAAGGACGCTCGAGTGGTCCATTTCATCCCCGCCGCCGGAATATAATTTTGCGCAAACGCCGTTTGTCCGCGGGATTGACACTTGGTGGCTGGAAAAAATGGAAGGGAAAAAGCAGGTGACGCCGGCTGAACCGGTTTCCGACATCCATATGCCGAATCCGTCCATTATCCCGATATTTATCGCATTCGGTTTATTTGTGGCAGCGTTTGGCGCGATGTACCACCGGGATCACCATATGGCCGGGATTTTGCTACTTGCGGCCGGATTTGGCATCTCGCTCATCGCCATGCTGATCCGCTCTGTAAAGGATGATTATGGCTACCATATCAAAAAAGAAACACTGATGGAACAAGAAGAAAAGGGGGCAGGGGCGTAATGCATATGGAAGAAAGTTTTACGGCAAAAACTTGGCCTGAATCCCCGGAAAGGGCGACGCTTGAGGGGAAAAATAAATTTCTTGGTTTTTGGCTGTTTCTGGGCGGTGAAACCGTCCTTTTCGCATCCTTGTTTTCCACTTATATTGCGTTGAAAGACAAGGTGCCGGACAGTTCCCAGGCACTTGCAAAAGATTTATTCGAATTGCCGTTGACTTTTTTGGCGACCATTTTCCTGCTGACGAGTTCGATTACGAGCGTGTATGCGATTTACCATATGAAAAATTTTGCTTTTAAAAAAATGCAGGCTTGGTTTCTGGTTACAGTTTTGCTTGGCGCTTGTTTTCTTGCTTTGGAAGTTTATGAATTCCACCATTATGTGACGAAATTTCACCATACGTTTACGAGCAGTGCATTCGGTTCGGCGTTTTATACGCTCGTTGGCTTTCATGGCGGCCACGTTGCGTTTGGGCTGCTTTGGATCACCACGTTGATGCTGCGGAACGCCAAGCGCGGGCTGAACTTGTATAATGCGCCAAAATTTTATGTGGCGAGCCTGTACTGGCATTTTATCGATGTCGTATGGGTGTTTATTTTCACAGTCGTATATTTGATGGGGATGGTGGGATAGATGGATCACGGTGCCAAAACTGCCGGCCGTAATGTTAATTATGAATACAGACGCCGCAAAAGTGCGGAAGAAATGAAGTATCAGGTGATCAGTTTTATATTAATGCTGTTTTTGACCATTGTTGCTTTTTGGGCGGTATATGCAGATTTGTCCAAATGGTTTACCATTCCGGTACTACTGCTTTTGGCTGCCGTGCAGGTGGCGTTCCAACTCTTTTATTTCATGCACATGAGCCATAAACACCATGAAGGCCCGAAGTTTTTCATATTTGGCGGCATTCTCGTCGCATTCCTGACTGTATTGGCATTTATGACCATCATTTGGTGGTAACTAGAAAAGCGGAGGGCGTTGGCCCATCGGCGTATGAACTTCAAGGCTCCCGACTGAGATAAAGGAAACATGGCAAGAAAGCGGGCTGATGTTGACTTATCGTAGGAGAGGGAGCCGGAAGTTCACTAGCCTATAGCACCCGGAACTGGACAATAAGAAAAGCGGAGGCGCTTTACTTATCGGCCCTGGATTAAATGCGCGGGCCACCTGTTGGGAAAAAGTAGTAGTTCGCCCGCTGAGGGAATCGCATTTCACGATAATGGCATTTTTTCCGCAAATAAAAACGAGA
>NZ_BKZP01000042.1 GCF_008974185.1 Weizmannia acidilactici | reverse complement strand
TAAGGATCAATCATTCGCCGTCTCGTTGCGACAGCGAAATTCATTTTATCATAACAACAAAACACTGTCAACAACTTTTTTGTCACCCACTGCTTGTTAACCCTTGTTTAGCAGCGTCATTTATTAATCTATCAACTTTTGATTCTGGTGTCAACGATTTTTTTGTGAAAAGATTTTTCAAACATTTCATCCGTCTGTCTGGTTTTAGTGAATGAAACACGGACTTTTCAAATTAGTTTAATAGTTTTCTGATTTTAAATCCCGTATACTATAAATAAAGTAAATTACAAGATTTGGAGGAAAATCAAATGGCAGCTTCACACATTCAGGCCGTTATTTTCGATTTGGATGGCGTCATAACAGATACTGCAGAATACCATTACCTAGCATGGAAGAAGCTGGCCGATGAGCTAAATATTCCGTTTAACCGCAATTTCAACGAAGCGCTCAAAGGCGTCAGCCGCATGGATTCTTTAAAGAAAATCATCAGCCGCGCACAGCCGGCCCCGTCTTTTTCAGAAGATGAACTCAACCGGTTGGCGGACCGTAAAAATGAATACTATAAAGAATACATCCAACAAATTACCCCTGATGATTTGCTGCCGGGCATTACAGATTTAATGGAGGAAATTAAACAAAAAGGGATTAAAATCGGGCTGGCCTCCGCAAGTAAAAATGCAATGGTCGTGCTCGAAAAACTGGGCATTACTTCCTTTTTCGACGGCATTGTAGATGCAGCTACGATTGAGCACGGAAAGCCGGATCCGGAAATCTTTCTAGCAGCTGCCCGCCAGCTTCATGCCGAATCTGCCTCGTGCGTCGGGATTGAAGATGCGGAAGCGGGCATTCAGGCCATTAAAGCGGCTGGAATGTTTGCTGTCGGTATCGGCACAGCTGATAAAATGAAGGAGGCAGATCTCCGGGTAGAAGGAACACAAAAGCTTTCGTTTATAAAAATTGAAAGCGCATATCTTTTAAAAAACAAGGAATGAGCGTGTATGGTTACCATATCTGATGTAGCCAAACGGGCACATGTTTCAAAAATGACTGTATCGCGGGTCATTAACCACCCCGAACAGGTCACCGATGATTTAAAAAAATTGGTTTATGAAGCGATGGAACAGTTAAATTACGTGCCGAATTATGCGGCGCGCGCCCTGGTGTCAAACCGCACCCAGGTGATCAAGTTCCTGATTTTAGAAGAAATGGATACGACCGAACCTTATTATATGAACTTATTGGCCGGCATTGCCAAGGAATTGGAGCGGAACCACTATTCGCTCCAGCTTGTTACGCGAAAATCGAAGGATATCGGCCAATGCGACGGCGTGATTGCCACAGGCGTCCGCAGTTACGATTACGATACGATCTTAAAAGAATTCTCGAAGCCGCTTATTTTGTTCGGTCAAAATGACAGGGGTTTTGATTTTATTGATGTGAACAATGAAAAAGGGACGCGGCTTTTGACCGAGCACGTGATCAACCTGGGGTTTGAAAAAATCTATTTTTTCGGAATTGATCTGCAAGAATCTTTCATGTTTGCAAGGCAGAAAGGTTATTTGGACACTGTTGAATCATACGGATTACCGCGGCATTTGTACAGGATCAAAAACAGCTCGAGCGCAGCCCAGAAAAAAGCGAAAGAAATCTTGTCCAATTGGAATGAAAAATGTGCATTTATCTGTGCGAGTGACCGGATTGCACTGGGGGTGATCAGAGCCGCGCAGTCGTTGCAATTACTGATTCCCAGACAGGTCGCGGTTACGGGATTTGACGGCGTTTTTCTTGACCGGATTTCTTCACCCCGTATTACAACAGTGCGCCAGCCGGTTGTTGAAATGGGGGAAGCCTGCGCACGCATGCTTTTGAAAAAAATCCGGGAAAACGGCAAGGCGCAGGGGCACCAGTTTTTCGAACCCGAACTGCTCATCCGTCCGTCAACAGTCCATGAATAGAGCAGTCTCTAAAACAGGCTGCTTCTTTTTTTATTCCTACGAACAAGGCATCTTCGCTCAATTGCAGGCCCGGGCCAGCGGATTTCTTGCCCGTCTCCAGCCCACTTCCCCGTCGTGTTTCCTTTATCCCGGCCGAAGACTATGAACCCCGTATGCCACTGAGCGATGCGCCCTCTGCTTTTTCTATTTTGTTAACGTTAACATTGATAAAAAATTTGTTCTTCGTGAAGGGGTGATGGTACGTTGAAAGGGGATAGAGTAAATTGGAGGTGAGTGGCTTTGGCAGATGCGTGGTGGAAAAAAGCAATCATTTACCAGGTTTATCCGCGCAGTTTTAAAGATTCGAACGGGGACGGGATCGGCGATATCCCGGGGATCGTAGAGAAACTTGATTATATCCGCGATCTCGGGGTGACGGCCATCTGGCTGAATCCGATTTTCGAGTCGCCGCACGTCGACAACGGATACGATGTCAGCAACTACAGAAAAATTGACCCTGTATTCGGTACGATGGAAGACGTTGAAAACTTAATCAGAGAAGCGAAAAAACGCGGGTTGAAGATCATTTTGGACCTTGTGCTGAACCATACATCGGACTGTCATCCGTGGTTTGAAGCTGCACGGAAAAGCAAGGACAATCCGTACAGGGATTATTATATTTGGCATGATCCAGTGGACGGCCATGAACCGACGAATTGGGCAAGTTTCTTTGGCGGAAGCACGTGGTCATATGATGAACAGACCAGACAGTATTATTTTCATTTATTCAGTGACACGATGCCGGACCTGAACTGGGAAAACAAAAAAGTGCGCGAAGAAATGGCCAAAATCGCCCTGTACTGGTTGGATAAAGGCATTGACGGGTTCCGGCTTGATGCGGTCATTCATATGGCGAAAGACACCCGTTTCCTTTCTGTCAACACCGAAAATGCGGATGAAAAATTTGTACCCGCCGAACAATATTTCGCCAACCTCCCGCGTGTCCATGAGTATATCCGTGAATTCAACCGTACGATTAAAAAAGCGTATCCCGATGCGTTTTTAATCGGGGAAACGGCCTCCGCCGACACAAAGCTCGCCCGGCTGTATTCCGACCCAAGCCGTGAAGAATGCGATGCCATCATCACCTTTCATTATTTAGGGTTTGACACGGAAGCAAAAAATCCAAACATCCCGCAAAACTGGCAGCAGGGAAAATGGGATTTGCTTGCTTTCAAAAAGGTAATGGCGAAGTGGCAGAAAGATTTATACAGAAAGGGATTGAATTCACTCTACTGGAATAATCATGATATGCCGCGGCTCTTGTCGCGCTTCGGGGATAAAGGTCGGTACCGGGAAAAAAGCGCGAAAATGCTCGCCACTTTAATGTATTTGCAGTGGGGCGTGCCGATTTTGCTGCAAGGCGAAGAAATCGGCTTGGTGAATTTGAAACTGCCGCGCCTCGAAGACTATGAAGACCCAAGCATCCGGGGGCTCATTCCGGTTGCCAACAAAGCCGGCTATACAGAAGCGGAAATTTTACAAATGGTGCAAAAGCGCTCAAAAGATACATCAAGGGGTGCGATGCAATGGAACAGTGAACCACACGGCGGCTTTTCTACATATGCTCCATGGCTTGGCATCAATGAAGATTACCGCACCGTCAACGTTGCCTCACAGGAAAAAGACACGGATTCCGTCCTGTATTATTACCGGAAGTTGCTGAAATTGAAAAAATCAATGACCGTTTTTACAGCCGGCAGTTGGGAAACGCTGGCCGGGAATGATCCGAATATTTATGCTTATTTGCGCACGTATAAAGGCAGGCGTGCAATGGTGGTCTGCAACACATCAAAAAAGCGGCAAACTTTCACCTGTCCGGAGCTGGCCCGTTTTAAATGGGAATGCCTGCTCAATAATAACGGCTACCAAGCTGAAATTCCAAGCAAACTGGTGCTGCTGCCTTATGAATGTTTTGTTTTGCTTCAAAAACAACAACCAAAACGAGGAGGAACAAACATGGAGTTAGCGGGAATTTTTCACCAGCCGTTCACAGATGCGTATGTATACGACAAGGAAACGATGCATCTTAAGCTGCGCACGAAAAAAGGGGACATTGCCAACGTTCTGCTCGTTTGGGGCGATCCTTACTTATTCAAAAAAAATAAAGACGGGGAATATCGCTGGCAGTCCGAACGCCTTGGAATGAAAAAAGTTGTCGAAACAGAAGCACATGATTACTGGTTTGCGGAAGTAAAACCGCCGCACCGCCGCGTGCAGTACGCCTTTTTACTCACCGGAACGGACGGCAAAGACATTTTTTACGGCGGCCGCGGCTTTTATCCGCCGAATGAAGATACACTGAATGTACCCGATTATTATTTTAAATTTCCGTTTATGCATGAAACGGATATGTTCAAGGCGCCGGACTGGGTGAAGTCGACCGTTTGGTACCAAATTTTCCCGGAACGGTTTGCAAACGGGAACCCGGACATCTCCCCCAAAAATGTCTTGCCGTGGGGAAGTAAAGAACCTGGCGTAAATGACTTTTTCGGCGGGGACTTGCAGGGGATTATCGACCATTTGGATTATTTGAGCAACCTTGGCATTAACGGAATTTATTTGACGCCGATCTTTGAAGCGCCGTCCAACCATAAATATGATACGTTTGACTACTTTACAATTGACCCGCATTTCGGAGACAAGGAAACATTCCGCAAGCTTGTAGAAAAAGCGCACAAACGCGGGATCCGGATTATGCTCGATGCCGTTTTCAATCATATCGGGAAAAACTCGAATCAATGGCAGGATGTGCTGGAAAACGGGGAAAACTCCCGCTACAAGGACTGGTTCCACATCCACTCTTTCCCGGTCCGCGAAGGAGAGAACGGCAATATCGACGGGCACGATACGCTGTCCTTCGATACGTTTGCTTTTACAACGAGCATGCCGAAGCTCAATACGGCCAACCCGGAAGTGCAAAAATATCTGCTTGATATCGCCACCTATTGGATCCGCGAATTTGATATTGACGGCTGGCGCCTTGATGTGGCCAATGAAGTCGACCATACATTCTGGAAAAAATTCCGTCATGCGGTCGTGAAAGAAAAACCGGATATTTTTATTCTCGGCGAAATATGGCATGATTCATGGCCGTGGCTTTTGGGCGACGAGTTCCATTCAGTCATGAATTATCCGTTCACGCAGACGATCATTGAATATTTTGTGGATGAAAAAATATCTGCCGAAAAAATGATGCATAGCATCAATCAGCATTTTATGCATTATATGCAGTCGAACAACGAAGTCCTGTTCAATATGCTCGACAGCCACGACACGCCGAGGATTTTGACAAAATGCGGCGGCGATAAACAAAAAGTAAAGCTTGCCCTTGCTTTTACGTTCGCGCATGCCGGATCTCCGTGCATTTATTACGGCACGGAAGTCGGGATTGACGGCGGCGGCGACCCACTCTGCCGGAAATGCATGGTGTGGGAAGAAGATAAACAGGACCGCGATATGCTTGCCTTTACAAAAAAACTGATCCGGTTCCGCAAAGACTATCAGCCGACATTGACATACGGCGATTTGATCTGGCTGAAAACCGACAACGATAAACAAGTTGTCTGCTTCTTGCGGAAAGACAAAAACCGCACGCTGCTGTTTGCCTTTAACCGGTCGGATGCGGAACAGTCCATTCCGTGGGACGATCTGAAGGTAAAAAATTCGGATTCCGCCAAAAACATTTGGGAAAACAAACCGGTTCAAGCCAGCGCACTTGTGCTCCCTCCTATGCAATTCACGATTTTGGAAATATCTGATTAATCTCTCCTCCCTGCCCCTGCCCGGTCCGTTGGCAGGGGTTCATATATTTTGTTAACGGTAACAGAAAAATTAGCATTGTAAACGTTTTCTTACGTCAACTATAATGGGGTTGTAATAAAAAAAGGGAGGTTAAGAAAGTGAAAGTGTTAAAGAAGCTGTTTGTGCTCACACTTGTTTTTGGCGTCATCATGGCGCTGGCCGCATGCGGAGGATCGAAAAAAACAAACAGCAGTTCCTCTTCAGACAGCGGCGGCAAAAAGACGCTCACTGTTTCCGTTGAAGACCAATACGCAGACTATATTAACAGTATTAAAGGAGATTTTGAAAAACAAAACAATGTCACTGTAAAAGTCGTGAAAAAGCCGATGTTTGACCAGCTCGAAGCACTTCCGCTCGACGGCCCGGCAGGAAAAGCGCCGGATGTCATGCTCGCTTCTTATGACCGGATCGGCGGGCTCGGCCAGCAGGGGCATCTGCTTGAGCTCAGCAAAAAAGATGTCAGTGCATTTGACGCAAAAGACCAGCGCCAAGTCACCATCGATAACAAAGTATACGGCGTGCCGTTTGTCATCGAAACGCTCGTACTCTATTACAATAAAGATCTAATCTCTTCTCCTCCAAAAACTTTTTCTGACCTCGAAAAACTGGCAAAAGACAGCAAATATGCTTTTAAATCCGAACCAGGAAAAAATACCGGATTTCTTGTGAAATGGACGGATTTCTACTATGCATACGGACTGTTGGCGGGTTACGGCGGTTATGTCTTCGGGGATAACGGTACGAATACAAAAGATATCGGCTTAAATAATGAAGGTTCCGTGAAAGCCATCACCTACGCGACACACTGGTTCCAGGATATTTGGCCTAAGGGTATGAAAGACACCAAAAGCTCCGGCGACTTTGTAACGGAAGAATTCTCTAAAGGAAAAGCGGCAGCTGTTATTGACGGACCATGGTCGGCGGCCAATTACACGAAAGCAAAAGTGAATTACGGGGTAGCGCCGATCCCGACGCTTCCAAACGGCAAAGAATATCAAGCATTCGGCGGCGGAAAAGGATGGGTGGCTTCCAACTATACAAAAGAACCGAAACTGGCGGAAAAATGGATCAAATATGTAACGAATGCCGAAAACGACTACAAGTTCTTTGAAAAATATAATGAAATTCCGGCAAATCCAACGGCACGCGAAAAAGCAGCAAGCACAAATAACGAATTGGCAAAAGCAGTCGCCGAACAATATAAATCGGCCCAGCCGATGCCAAATATCCCGGAAATGGCCGAAGTTTGGACTGGCATGGAATCGACAATGTATGACGCCGCTGTCGGCAAGAAAACACCGAAACAGGCAGCCGATGCAGCCGTTAAAACCATTAAAGACAATATTGCCCAGAAGTATTCTAATAAGTAAAAACCACAATCCATTTCTAGGTGGGGATTTTTCTCCACCTGGTTTTCAAAATAACGAAGATCAATATAGAAATGAGGCAACAATAAATGGAAATCCAAGAAAATAAGCTGCAGAATGTTCGTAAAGCCGGCTTATATTCCCTGATTCCAGGCCTTGGCCAGTTTTACAATAGGCAGCCCTTTAAAGGCATACTCTTCCTGGCAATATTTCTCCTATGTGCCTTCCAAATGGCCGTTGCCGGCATTCCTGCTTTAACCGGTTTTATCACATTAGGGTCAACGCCGCGGGTGGACCATTCGCTGTTTCTGCTCATTAAAGGTTCCCTGCAAATTATTTTGATTTTGGTATTTCTTGCATTTTATTTATTGAACATATATGACGCCCGGCGCGTCGCCGCAATATGGAACATGAAAGGAACAGCCAACACCTCGGCCCTCGCCATTTTAAAAAATGCTTGGGAAGCGGGTTTCCCTTATTTATTAACGATTCCGGCATATGTCGCCATGACGTTTGTCATCATTTTTCCCGTACTTGTGACTTTATTCACAGCTTTTACCAACTACGATTTTTATCATATTCCGCCATTTCGGCTGATTGACTGGGTCGGCCTAAAAAACTTCTTAAATATTTTTTCTCTCGGTTCCTACCGCGCAACTTTTACAAGTGTGCTCAGCTGGACAATCATTTGGACTTTATGCGCCACAACCGGCCAGATCGTGCTCGGCATATTGACAGCGATTGTTGTCAACCAGGATTTCATTAAAGGAAAAAGGTTGTTCCGGGTCATCTTTTTACTGCCGTGGGCCGTACCGGCATTCATTACCATCATGAGTTTTTCCAATATTTTTAACGACAGCATCGGCGCCATTAATGCTCAGGTCATTCCAACGATCAACCACCTGCTGTTTACAGATATTCCCGCCATTTCCTGGAAAACAGATCCGTTTTGGACGAAAGTGGCTCTAATCATGATCCAGACATGGCTCGGCTTCCCGTATATTTATGTGATGGTTACGGGCGTTTTGCAGTCGATACCGGGGGATTTATATGAAGCGGCACGGATTGACGGCGCAAACTTCTGGCAAAAGTTCCGGAGGATTACGTTGCCGATGATCCTTTTTGCAACCGCGCCGGTCCTGATTACCCAGTACACTTTTAATTTTAATAACTTCTCTATTATCTATCTCTTTAATAATGGCGGACCGGGCAGTGTCGGCGCAGGTGCCGGGTCAACCGATATTTTAATCTCCTGGATTTATAAACTGACAACCGGCACCTCTCCGCAATATGCCATGGCAGCCGCAATTACGTTAATGATTTCGTTCATCGTAATTGCTGTCTCCCTGATCGCTTTTAAGAAAACGAACGCATTTGGCAATGAGGAGATGATGTAACATGAAAGAATTAATGAAAAACCAAAAATTTACCCGCTTTTGGAACCGGTTTTTCACTTATGCGTTTTTAATCCTTTTAAGCGTGATCATCATTTATCCATTGCTGATCACCGCTTCCTCGGCTTTCAAAGAATCGAATATCGTTTCTTTCCAGTTGGATTTACATTCCAACTGGACGCTGGATAATTTCCGCCAGCTGTTTACGAACACGCTATATCCGGAATGGTATAAAAATACGCTCATTATCGCGGTGGCCACAATGGTACTGCAAGTCGTGATCGTAACGCTTGCCGGTTATACTTACAGCCGCTACCGCTTTAAAGGCAGAAAATACAGCTTAGTCTTTTTCCTGATCATCCAAATGGTCCCGACAATGGCCGCGTTAACTGCATTCTATGTGTTGGCAAACATTTTAAATGCGCTGGATACTTATTGGTTTTTAACCCTGCTTTATGTCGGCGGCGGGATCCCGATGAATACATGGCTGATGAAAGGATATTTCGATACCGTGCCGCGCGATTTGGATGAATCGGCAAGGATCGACGGCGCCGGGCATTTAAGGGTGTTCTGGCAAATCGTGCTCCCGCTCGTGAAACCGATGCTCGCCGTCCAGGCGCTTTGGGCATTCATGGGGCCTTTCGGGGATTACCTGCTGGCAAAATTTTTACTGCGGATGCCGGAACATTTAACGGTTGCGGTCGGCCTGCAGCAATTTATTTCCAATCCGACACAGCAAAAAGTGGCACTGTTTGCCGCAGGCGCCATTTTAGCTGCCCTGCCGATTTGTATCTTGTTTTTCTTCCTGCAGAAAAACTTTGTGTCCGGGCTGACTTCGGGCGGCACAAAAGGGTAATGGCTGTGCCTTGATGAATATTTTAATAAAGTGTGGGATTGTAAATGGAACAGATTCAAAGATTCCCTGCCAACTATTTTGCAAATATTTTTTCACCGGCAAAAATGTTTCAGCACAGGGGCGAGCTGGGCTGGTTGAAAATCACGCTCGTGTTTCTCTTCTTAAACGCCTGCCTGGTCGCTCCGTTCTCGCTGTCTTTTGCCCGAGCGGAAAGCTTCGATTTAAGCCGAATTGCGCCGCATTTAAACCAGGCAGTCCAGACCGGTTATACCGGCCCGGCTGTCGGCATTTCTTTCAAAAACGGCGCCCTTCAAGCCGAACCGGCCTATGAAACGGCCCACGGAAATACGATCATCACCATTGGTCCAAACAAGGCAATTGCCGTTTCAGGGGATCGTTATCATAAGAAAGTAGCGCATTACAAAAACGCCCTAATTTTTCAAAAACACCGGCTGATCCTGGCCGATGAAAACGGGTTTGGCTTTTCAGTACGTTATCCGGACGGCCAGGCTGATAAAATGATCCGCAACGGGAACGGCCTTGCCGCTTTTGCAGCAGAACTCTGGTTCCGGCAGTATAAAGTCATCCTGGTTCCGCTTGTTTCATGTTTGATTTTGGCCATGCTTTTCTTCAGCAATTTTATTTTGATGGGGGCGGTTTCCCTCATTCTGTGGATGACGAAATTTTCGAGTTTTTCCGGCATCCGGACATTGAAACAGGCCGCATCCATAACAGTATTTGCAGCAGGCATCCCTTCGATTGCAGCCATGCTTGCCGGTTTTGCAGGCGCCAATATTACAGCGCTGTTGATGATCCAATCTTTAGGGATTGTTCTTGTCATTGCTTTTATCTTTTTCAAAACAAAGTTTCTGGCAGAAGAGAATTTGGATTAATAAGATGTTGATAAGGAGGCTCTCATATGTATTACAACCAGCTTTTCGATGTAGATGAATGGACATTAAAAACAACGCAGCTCCACCGGGAACATATCCGGCTGCAGGAAAGTATCACCTCTTTAGGGAACGGCTATATGGGCATGCGCGGCAATTTCGAAGAGTCCTATTCCGGCTGCCATCACCAGGGCACTTATATTGCAGGGGTGTGGTTTCCAGATAAAACAAGAGTCGGTTGGTGGAAAATCGGCTATCCGGATTACTTCGGCAAAGTCATCAACACCATCAATCTTGTCGGCTTGCGCGTTTGGATTGACAAAGAAGAAATCGACCTGTTTCTCGACCCGCTCGAACAATTTCAGCTTGAACTCGATATGAAAAAAGCAGTTTTGCGTCATTCCTACATTGTCGAAAAGTCCGGCAAAAAAGTAAAAATCGAATTTGAACGTTTTTTCAGCATCGTTCATAAAGAAATTGCCGCCATCCGGTTCCGCGCAACCAATCTCGGAAAACCGGCTGTCATCACACTGATGCCGTATTTGGACGGAAACGTAAAAAATGAAGACGCGAATTATGACGATATGTTTTGGGCGGAAATCCATTCCGAGGTGGACGAGAAGCGGGCTGCCGTTGTCACCGAAACGATTGAAAACCCGTTTGGCATCCCGCGCTTTACCGTTGCGGCGGCAATGGGCTGTCAAACGGGAGCAACCCGGACTTCCCATAAAGCGGAACCCCTTTACGCGGAGCAGGTGTATGAAAAAGAGCTGGGGGAAAATGAGTCTTTCGGTTTAGATAAAATCGTGTCCGTCACTACAAGCCGGGACTATGAAAAAGATACGCTGCTGCCCCGTGCTTACGAATTGCTCGGCGAGGCATTGGAGAGCGGATACGATGAACTGTTCCAGGAACATGCGGCAGCATGGCAGAAACGGTGGGAAAAAGCCGATGTTCGCATTTCCGGGGACCCGGAAGCCCAGCAAGGCATCCGCTTCAACCTGTTCCAGCTTTTCTCGACCTATTACGGGGACGATCCGCGCTTAAACATCGGCCCGAAAGGTTTTACAGGTGAAAAATACGGGGGCGCTACCTATTGGGATACGGAAGCGTATGCCGTGCCGATGTATCTCTCCGTCGCGCCGCCGCAAGTCACTAGGAATCTGCTGCTCTACCGGTATCATCAGCTCCCGCAGGCGTACGAAAACGCGAAAAAACTCGGGCTCAAAGGTGCTTTATATCCAATGGTGACGTTCACCGGGATCGAATGTCATAACGAATGGGAAATTACATTTGAAGAAATCCACCGCAACGGCGCCATTGCGTATGCGATTTATAATTATGTCAATTATACCGGAGACAAGGAATACATCAGCCAGTACGGCATTGATGTCCTTGTCGGGATCAGCCGGTTTTTTGCCGACCGCGTCCATTTCTCGGAACGGAAGCAAAAATACATGATCCACGGCGTGACCGGCCCGAATGAATATGAAAACAACGTGAACAACAACTGGTACACAAACCGGATCGCGGTCTGGACGCTGAAATATACAATCGCCTCCCTCGATGATGCCGGCAATGAAAAAGCAAAAGCGCTCAATATTACGGAAGAGGAACTGGCGCATTGGCAGGATATCATTGACCGGATGTATTTTCCGTACGATGAAAAACTCGGAATTTTCCTGCAGCAAGATGGTTTTTTGGATAAACCGATCCAACCGGTCAGCGCCATTCCGAAAGAAGATCTGCCGCTCAACCAGCATTGGTCATGGGACCGTATCCTGCGCTCCTGCTACATCAAGCAGGCTGACGTGCTGCAAGGCTTTTATTTCTTCAATGATGAGTTTACAATGGAAGAAAAGCGGCGCCACTTTGAATTTTACGAACCGTTAACCGTCCATGAATCGAGTCTTTCCCCTTGCGTCCATGCCATTTTGGCGGCCGAACTCAGGAAAGAGGACAAAGCGGTGGAACTGTATAAACGGACATCCCGTCTTGATTTGGATAACTATAATCATGACACAGAAGACGGGCTGCATATTACGTCGATGACCGGAAGCTGGCTTGCGATTGTCCATGGTTTCGCCGGCATGCGCACATTCCATGAAACCTTGTCTTTCGCGCCGTTTTTGCCGAAAGAATGGGACGAGTACGCGTTTAAAATCAATTACCGCCACCGCCTGCTGGAAGTAAAAGTGAACAAAAAGCACGTATCGGTTTCATTACTTGAGGGGGAACCGCTCGAACTGAAGTTATATGGAGAATTCATCCATTTAACAAATACGTACACGAAGGAGTATGAGTGGTCATGACAGAATGGTGGAAACAGGCAGTTGTATACCAAATCTACCCACGCAGCTTCTATGATACAAACGGCGACGGAATCGGCGATTTGCAGGGGATTATTGAAAAGCTGGATTATTTAAAAGAACTTGGGATTGACTGCATTTGGATCAGCCCGGTGTACGACTCCCCGCACGACGACAATGGCTACGACATCCGCGACTACCGTAAGATCGACAAAATGTTCGGGACAAACGAAGACATGGACCGGCTGCTTGCCGAGGCACACGCGCGCGGCATTAAAATTGTGATGGACCTCGTCGTCAACCATACATCCGACGAACATGCCTGGTTTGTCGAAAGCCGGAAATCAAAAGATAACCCGTACCGCGACTTTTATTTCTGGAAAGAACCGAATCCGGACGGCGCGCCGCCGAATAACTGGGGGTCAATGTTTTCCGGCTCGGCCTGGGAATATGATGAAAAAACCGGGCAGTACTACCTGCACTATTTTACAAAGAAACAGCCCGATTTAAACTGGGAAAACGAAAAAGTGCGCAAAGAAGTTTATGATATGATGAAGTTTTGGATGGACAAAGGCGTGGACGGCTGGCGTATGGATGTCATCGGTTCCATATCGAAATTCCTGGATTTCCCGGACTACGAGCTCCCTAAAGGCCAAAAATACGGCATCGGCAAGTACCATGCAAACGGTCCGCGCCTCCATGAATTCATCCAGGAAATGAACCGCGAAGTGCTGTCGAAATACGACTGCATGACTGTCGGTGAAGCGATCGGATCCGATGTTGAGATCGCCAAAAAGTATACCGGTGCCGACCGCCATGAACTGAACATGATTTTCAACTTTGAACATATGGATGCCGATACAAAACCGGGCAGCCCGGCCGGCAAATGGGCCTTGAAACCTTTTAATCTTGTTGAATTAAAGCAAACGCTCTCCCGCTGGCAGTATGCACTTTCGGATACCGGCTGGAACGCGCTGTATTTTGAAAACCACGACCAGGCGCGTGTCGTGTCGCGGTGGGGAAATGATACAAAATACCGCGTTGAGTGCGCCAAAGCGTTTGCCACGATTTTGCACGGGTTAAAAGGAACGCCTTATGTTTACCAGGGTGAAGAGATCGGGATGGTGAACGCTGATTTAAAACTGGAAGAATATGACGATGTCGAAATCCGGAACGCCTACAAAGAACTCGTTTTGGAAAATCAAATCATGACGGAAGACGAGTTTTTAACAGCCGTCCGGAAAAAAGGGCGAGACAATGCGCGGACGCCGATGCAGTGGGACGACAGCCCGAACGCCGGCTTTACAACCGGAACGCCGTGGCTGAAGGTGAATTCGCGCTACCCGGAAATTAACGTGGCAAAAGCACTCGCAGATCCGAACTCGATCTTTTATTACTATCAATCTCTGATCAAGCTGCGCCATACATACGATGTGTTTGTCGACGGCCGGTATGAACTGCTGCTGCCGGACCATCCGCATTTGTACGTGTATACACGGGAAAATGGGTCAGAGAAATTACTCGTTGCCGCCAATATCAGCGAGAATACGGTAAGCTTTGAAAAACCGGAGGGGAACTGGAAATTGCTGCTTGGAAACTATGACGATACGGAAAGCAGCACACTGTTCCGCCCATACGAAGCCGGGATTTATTATATGGAGAAATAAACGAGGGGGGCTGTTCCTGAAATATGATTGGAGCAGCCCCTTTCATATTCTTAAAAACATTCCGGTATTGTTTTTAGAAAACGATTGATGCGACCCATGACCTTTTCGGGATGTATAAAATGAACAAATCGGTCTTTATAAGCCCTCTTAGGACCCCTTTTGGGCAGTGCGCTTGACAAATCGGTTTTTATAAAGTACAAAAAAGTCAAATGCTTGAACAAAAATATCTTAAGAAAAAGGGCTGCCCATGCAAAAACAGCCCTTTCCCTTGATCAAGCCGTAATGGCTTTTACAACTTCCTCAAGCTGCATACCCCGGGAAGCTTTTACCAAAATCAGATCATTTACTTCAATTTTATCTTTCAAAACGGCAATCATTTCCTCCTTGTCTTCAAATGGAAAGACACGCCCGTCCGGAAAATTAGCGGCTTCCGCGATATGTCTGCCCAATTTTCCGTATGTAAAGACAAGATCAATTTTCCCGGGGTTTAACTCGCGGCCGACTTCCTTGTGAAATTCCGCTTCCCTTTCCCCAAGTTCCAGCATATCGCCGAGTACCAGGATTCTCCGCCCCGCCCCTTCAAATTGTTCAATGAGCTGGATGGCGGCACGCATCGATGTCGGGCTGGCATTATACGCATCATTGATGACTTTCGAACCCTTTATCCCTTCTGCCATTTCCATCCGCATTGCCGTGAGCCTCGTTTTCTGCAGGCCTTCGTGGATTGCCCCGAAGCCCATTCCGAACTCGCGGCCCGCTAGGATGGCAGCAAGAGAATTGATCACGTTATATTCGCCCAATACAGGCAGATAAAATTCCGTGTCTCCGGAGGCATTTGTCCGAAATGTGCTTCCGGCGTCTTCCCGTCTGATTCCGATCGGATAAAGATCGTTCGCAACCCCCTTTCCGAACGTTGTTGTCCGGATCCCCGCAAGCTTCGGTACACGTTCTTGTAAAAGCGGCTCATCACCCATATAAATCAGGAGGCCGTTTTCTGGCAGGCCTTCCGCAATCTCAAGCTTCGCATCGGCAATGGCCTCCCGCGAACCGAGATTTTGGATATGGGCCTCGCCGATATTCGTAATAATGGCTGCATCCGGGCGGGCAATATGTGTCAAAAGAGAAATTTCCCCTTTTGCACTCATGCCCATTTCCACAACAGCCATTTCGGTATCCTCATCCAAAGACAGGATCGTTAAAGGCAGGCCCTGATGGTTGTTAAAATTCCCTTCGGTTTTTTGCACTTTATATTTTTGAGCCAAAACAGACGCGACCATATCTTTTGTCGTTGTCTTGCCGTTGCTGCCTGTAATGCCGACCACTTTGGCCCGTAATTGCCGGCGGTAACTTGCCGCCAGTTCCTGCAAGCTTTTCTCAACGTCTTCCACAATGATGAGCGGAAGATGCGCCGGCGGATCCGGCATGTCTTTTTGCCAGAGCGATGCAGCTGCGCCTTTTCGGATTGCATCTTTGACAAACTTGTGCCCGTCCGCATTTCGTCCCCGCAGCGGCACGTATAAATTGCCTTTTTCGATCTTGCGTGTATCGATGCAAACGCCTTGTACAAGCGTTTCGTTGTTTTTCAGTGCTTCTTGATTCTCAACATGGATCATGCCGGTAATTTCCCGGATTGTCCGCCTGATCATCCTGTTTGATTCCTCCTTCTTTCGCCTAAAAACAGAACGGGAACCATGCTGCCATGGTTCCATTGATGTTACAATGTGTATTTAATCTGCTGTTTTTCCGCATGCCGTTCAAGCGCCAGCTCAATGAGTTTTTCGATCAATTGCGGATAATCGAGGCCCGAGTGCTTCCACAAAAGCGGGAACATACTGAACGGCGTAAATCCCGGCATCGTGTTGACTTCATTGATCATTACCCGGTTTTCTTTCGTTACGAAGAAATCAGCGCGTACCAGCCCGGAGCAGTCCAGCGCTTTAAAAGCGGTAATGGCCGCCTCGGTTAATTTTTTGTACACTTCTTCGGAAATGTCGGCCGGAATGATTAACGCCGTGTCTCCGTCTTCATATTTTGCTTTGTAATCGTAAAAATTTTTTTTAGAAACAATTTCGCCGGCAACCGAACATTTCGGATCGTCATTCCCAATGACGCCCAATTCAATTTCACGGGCCGTGACGCCTTCTTCTATGATGATTTTCCGGTCATACTGAAAAGCTTCTTTGAAAGCCGCTTCGAGTTCTTCACGATTCGTGCATTTGCTGATGCCGACGCTGGAACCGAGATTGGCCGGCTTGACAAAGCAAGGATATCCGGTTTTCTCTTCCACTTCACGGTAGCACGCTTCCGGTTTCTTTTCCCATATGCTGCGGATAAAAGAAACATATTTGACCTGATCAAGCCCGGCCTGCGCAAACAAGTTTTTCATGATCACTTTATCCATTCCCGCCGAAGAGGCAAGCACCCCGTTTCCGACATAAGGCAGATTCAGCAATTCGAGCATGCCCTGGACGGTTCCGTCTTCCCCATTCGGCCCGTGAAGCAGTGGAAAAATGACATCGTAGCCGCCCTGTTCCCCTTCTGACACAGAAGTTGACAGCGCATTTGGCGCCATCTTCTCTCCCCCATGGAATTCGAGCTGTTTGACTGTTTCAACCGGCCCTGTTAAAAGCGGCCCTTTTATCCAATTCCCTTCTGTTGTGATGAAGATCGGGTAAATGTCGTATTTTTGGTGGTCCAAGGCCTGTATCACTGCTTTCGCGGTTTGCAAGGACACTTGGTGTTCAGCGGATTTTCCGCCGTACAATAAGCAAATTTTCTTTTTCATTGTGCTCCTCCATATCAGTACGGAATAATTCTATTTTATCATTTTCACGTTTCCGGAGTGTGACAAAACTAAAATTTTTGGCCCGTTTCATTTTCTTCCCTATTGTATGGGAAAATGGACAATTTGTGTATTATATCGATGCCTTTTTTACAGTTTTCCCGAAAAACACAAAAAGAAAGCGTATACGTCCTCCGCTTTTCTTTTGTCCGGCTATTCGATTTTCCTTCTTATTCCCTGTACACGCCCGGCCCCCGCCCGTGTTTCCTTTATATTCGTTAGAGGCCGGGAAGTCCGTACGCCACTTGGCAAGACACCTCCACTTTTCTTATTGTATCAATACTTTCCATTCCTGCATTTTGCGGTCGTAGACCATTTTTCCGTCTGTTGGTGTGCCGGAAATGGATTTGTATTCTTCGTGCATTTCATCCATATCATGAAAATCTCCGATCATCCAGAACGGGATTTCGATTTGCGCCCGGGTCTGCACGGCATATTCCATGGAAATCACAAGCCCTTCCTTCATTTTGTCGGAAAGCGGCAGCAGCACTTCCAAAGGGACGCGGGGCAGCGCTTTCCGCTTTTTCCTCCCGAACAAAAACGGCTTTTCCCCTTTGATTTCATTGATCCGCTGCGCAATGACATCACCGAGCATCACATAAAAATCGCGGAAAGAACGGAAATATGTCTTGCTGTAATAACCGTCATCCTGGGACAAATACACAAAATGGTTGTTCAGTTTCCGGTAAAAAGGCATGCGCAAATGATGCTTCATATGGCTTAAATACAGCAATTCCGCAATTTCGTACCCTTCCAGCAGATCGAGACCTTCTTCGTCCTCAAAATCGACCCAGCAGAAATCTCCATAGCTGTAAATGTCGTCTTCAACGAGGCGGCCGATGGTTTCTTCATTGGCATATTCAAACAACGTATGTAAATTCACAGTACCCAAATCAAACTGATGCCGGAGAAGAAGGATATTCGTTAAATTGGGGAAGGCATGATAAAATTCATAAAAAGAAATGCCGTGCGTTAAAACATAATGATTCACTTCATTCGCATGAACATATATGAGCTCCCTGTTGCCACCATGGTTTTTCAATATGTTTACCCCCGATTGTGCAAAACATGGACAAAGCCCGCCAGTAATGCAATCCTCATTTATCCATAATTTTATTTTACCAAATTTGGCAAAAAAATTGGATTTTTATTTCATCTGGATCCTATCCATACTTTAACCACCATTGAAAATTATAATGAATCTCCAACCAATAAAAAACCATTTTAACTTGTTTCACAGGCCTGGTTTCCGGCCGGCCGTCGCGCTTGCAGTTTATGGAAAAATCATTCAAAATAATGTATAGGAAAGACGAAAAATATGGACTTGTTTACTGTTGCCGGCAAAATCCGTCAGAGGCGCCATCCCTGTTTCAAAAGCTTCGCCTTGTCTCCTTTCCAACTGTTTTGCCGGTTTTTCATATCTATTTTCGGGAACATTATTCGAAAAGAGTTCTGTTGCCTAAGGAGGTGCGTGTCTTGCCGTTATAAGGGGCAATGTAAAAGCGGGCGCCGCATTTTTACACCTCTTGAGCAGGACAAACCATGCTGACGACCAAATTAATCTTAATCGTATTATTAATAGGGGCAAATGCTTTTTTCGTTGCTTCTGAATTTTCGTTGGTAAGAGTACGGACATCAAGAATCGACCAGCTGATAGCGGAAGGCAATAAAAAAGCAGCCTCCGCCAAAAAAGTGATCACAAAGCTGGACAGCTACCTATCTACAACGCAATTAGGCATCACCGTCATTTCCCTTGTTCTTGGGTGGCTTGGGGAACCGACTTTGCGCGTAATTTTTAATCCGCTGCTGGATAAACTGCATGTGCCCCATACATTAAGCCATGTTGTGACATTTATTATTTCTTTTCTTATCATTACGTTTTTCAGCGTCGTTGTCGGGGAACTGGCGCCAAAAAATATTGCCATCCAAAAGGCGGAAGATATTGTGCTTTTTGTCGCGAAACCGCTGATCTTTTTTAACAAACTGATGTTTCCGTTTACCTGGACGCTGAACCAATCATCTCGGTTTGTCACAAAAGCGCTCGGATATGATATCACTTCCGACCACGAGATTACCCACTCTGAGGAAGAATTGCGCATCATCTTGTCGGAAAGTTTGAAAAGCGGCGAGATTAACCAGTCCGAATATAAATATGTAAACAATATTTTTGAATTCGACAACAGGATCGCCAAAGAAATTATGGTGCCGCGCACAGAGGTGGTCACTGTCGATAAAAGTGACCGGATTGAGGATCTCATCCAGCTTGCGCAAAAGGAAAAATATACGAGATACCCGGTTACGGACGGGGACAAAGACAACATCATAGGCGTGATTAACATGAAAGAAGTGCTGACCGATTATGTTGCCGCCCCCGAGGTGAGGAAAGACGCGTTGATTGATCCGTACATCAATCCAATTATCCATGTGATCGAAACCGTCCCGATTCAAGGGATTCTTGCCCGCATGCAAAAAGACAATACCCATATGGCGGTTTTATTGGATGAATATGGCGGCACTGCCGGGATTATTACCGTAGAGGATATTCTGGAAGAAATTGTCGGGGAGATCCGGGACGAGTTCGATACGGATGAGGTCCCGCTGATCCAAAAAGTCGGGGAGAATCATTATATTTTGGATGCCAAAGTCCTGATAGAAGATGTGAATGATCTTTTGGCGATTGGAATTTCCGATGAAGAAGTGGATACGATCGGCGGATGGCTGCTGACCCAGAAATATGATTTGAAAAAAGGCGATGTCGTTCCGTTCCAATCGTATGAGTTTAAAGTGGCAGACATGGAAGGTTCACACGTTCTTTATGTGGACGTCACAAAAAAACAGGAAGTAGCCCCCCAGTAAAACGGGGGGCTTTTTTGTCTGCTACGCGCCCCGTTACCGAGACGAATAGCGGGAAAGGAACCGCCATATGTTAAAATAAGATTGAATTTTTCTAATTTAAATTTATTTCTAACCATAACGTTTGACTGTACGGTCTTTTTCATCTATAATATACGTAATACGAGAATGCTTTTTTTCAGGGAATGAGGTGAAATCCGATGGGGTTGTGTACCGTATTGGGGAATTAGCATCCGTAGCTAATGTTTCAAAGCGGACAATCGACTATTATACCCGGCTCGGGCTGTTAAAACCAAAACGAACAGGTGCAAATTACCGCATATATGACCAGGAAGCCGTCGCTGACTTGAAATTTATAGAAGAGTGCAAAAAACGGCATCTTCCGCTTGAGGCGATCCGGACAAAACTGGAATACAGAAAAAGCGGCGAAATAAGCGAAAATGCACTGATACAGCAACTGAATCTCTTCTCCGAACAGCTGCAGCAGCTCAACATGGAACTGAAAGATTTTACTCCGAATTTGGAAAAACTGCCGGAAGAGCAAAAAGAAACATTGCGCAACCGGCTATCGAGGGATAGCCTGGCCCTGATCCAATCACTTTCCTCCCTTTTAAACAAGGAAGTGGTTTGGCATTGAAACTGGGATTGCATGAAATTGTACACTTATAGGAGGTGACTCCTGCCTCGTTCACCTTATGGGGCAGGAAAACTTATTTGGACATATTTAAATTGGTGCTGATTTTCATTTTAATCGCACTTTCCGCTTTTTTTGTAGCTTCAGAGTTTGCAATCGTAAAAATCAGAAGTTCCCGGATTGACCAACTCATTGAAGAAGGAAACAAAAGAGCGATTCCGGTAAAAAAAATCATCACAAACCTTGATGAATATTTATCAACCTGCCAGTTGGGCATTACCATCATTTCACTTCTGCTCGGATGGATCGGAGAAGAAACCGTCTCGCATTTGATCGGCCCTGTGTTTGGGATGCTGCAATTGCCGCAGTCTTTTGCAGCAGTTGCTTCCGTGATTTTCGCTTTTACCCTGATCACTTTTGCCCATGTTGTGGCCGGCGAACTCTCGCCAAAAACAATCGCGATCCAAAAAGCGGAAACCATTGCGTTTCTATCGGCAAGGCCGTTAATTTTATTTCATCGGCTGATGTACCCGTTCATATGGGTGTTGAACAGCTCTGCACGCCTGATCACGAAAACGGCCGGGCTGGAACCCGCATCCCAGCATGATGTTGCCCATACGGAAGAGGAACTGAGGATTATCCTTTCTGAAAGCTATAAAAACGGTGAGATCAATCAATCGGAGTTTAAATATGTGAATAAAATATTCGAGTTTGATAATCGGATCGCGAAAGAAATCATGGTGCCGAGGACGGAGATTGTTTCCCTTTCCAAAAACGACTCCCTCCAAACTTTCCTGGACCTCGTACAGGAAGAACGGTTCACCCGCTATCCGGTCATTGACGGGGATAAAGACCATATCATCGGGATCATTAATTTAAAAGAAGTGTTGACTGATATGCTGCACAGGAAACAGACACCCCCTCCTCCGCTTGAAACGTATATCCGTCCGATAATCCGTGTCATTGATACCATCCCAATTAATGAACTTTTAATTATGATGCAAAAAGAACGCATCCATATGGCGGTATTGATTGACGAATACGGCGGCACAAGCGGTATTGTGACAGTCGAGGATATTTTGGAGGAAATTGTCGGGGAAATCCGTGATGAGTTTGACATGGACGAAGTGCCGCTGATCCGGAAAGTCGCAGACGGGCACTTTATTATTGATTCAAAAGTGTTGATCAGTGAAGTAAACGACCTGCTTGGCACCCATATTTCAGATGAAGACATCGACACAATCGGCGGATGGATTCTAACCGAAAAGTTTGAGGCAAAACAGGGCGATGTGCTGGAATACGGCGGATATGAATTTACAATCAGTGAAATGGAAGACATGCACATCCGGTACATCGAAGTCAAAAAGAAAGCCGGACAGGCAACAAAGCAAAAACCGAAGCAGGAAACCTTTCCAATCTCCAATACCGAGACCGGCCATCCCGAAATGCTGAAAGCCTTCGAATAAGGAGTACCGGACTGGGGCGGACAGCCGTTTGTCCGCCCGCTTTTTCGACATTCCCCAATTTCCCGAGAAATAATTTGTTGAAATTTGTTGCAGGAATC
>NZ_BKZP01000041.1 GCF_008974185.1 Weizmannia acidilactici | reverse complement strand
TTTATATGTCTGGGCAAATGCCTCGGTCGTAAACGAAGTGGCCAAAAGCGTTGTAGCGGCAACGGAAAAGATTGTTTTCTTTTTCACACTCGTGTAACCTCCATTAGTCTTTTTTTTCAACTAATATCATTCTATCAAAATTTTTTTATAATGGTAGACCTTTTTCGCCAGAAAAAAGGAAATTGTTCCTTTTTCTGCTAATGTAAGCGACACAAAATAGCAAAATCATGGGATTTCTGGCAAATAAAGATGGTTCAAATTACCAGTTTTTCTTCCTATATTTTTTTCAGTCAAATGTAGCAAAAGGAAGCCGCTTTTATGGATATCAGCGGCTTCTGGTAAGGTCTTGTTTTTCAATCGTTTTTGCGCGTGAAGTTTTTCCGCAGATGTTTCGTTTTTTCACGGAACTGCTCGGCCTGGCCCGTGACTTCGTTGAGCGCCTCCGCAATGGATTGGTGGTCGTTTGTCAAATTTTCAATTGTGGCTGCCATTTCTTCCAGGCTGGCGGAAGTTTCCTCAATAATGGCAGCGAGTTCGCTTGATGCTCCTTCTACTTCATGGGCCTGTCCGGTAACTTTTTTCGACAGCGAATCAAATTCTTTAAACTTCTCAACCTGCCCGTTTAAAGTTTTTAACAGTTTCCTGAAATAAGTGGTGACATTTTGGCTTGATTCCGCTGTTGCTAAAATTTTTGTGCTGCTCAACTGCAATTTGTCGTGCGCCGCCGCATTGCTCCCGTTTAAATCCGCCAAATTGCGGTTAATTTTCTCGGTCGTTTCGTGCGTCGTTTCCGCGAGCCTCCGGATTTCATCGGCAACAATTGAAAATCCGCGCCCGGCTTCCCCCGCACGCGCCGCTTCAATCGATGCATTCAGCGCAAGCAGATTTGTTTGTTCCGTAATTTGTTTGATGCTGTCGGTAAACGTGTTTGTTTCTTCCACTTTTTGCGTTAAAACGGTAAACGTGTTGTTCAGCTCCATAATGGTGTCAATGACATCGCTGATTTCAAGCGTTAACTCATCAACCGCCTTTTCACCCAATTGTGCGGTATTTGCGGCTTCGCGGGCCTCTTTTGTCAATTCATCGGACACTTGCGTAAGGAATTCCATGGAATGCAATGTATCCGCGGCATGGCCGGCAATTTGTGTAATCTGCTCGCTTTGGGTTACGCTGCCTTTTGAAATTTCATTGACCGTCGATTTCATTTCGCTTTGCGCGTGTAAATTTGTCTGAATATGGCCGTTGACATTGGACACCTGGTCAATGAGCGCCGACATTTCTTCCTGGTAAGCCGCGCTTTGTTCTTCCATTGTTTGGATTGTATTTTTTATAGATAAAAGAAAAGAATCCATCAGGTTTTGATGCTGGTAAATCATGGCGTATAATAAAATGGCTGTTAAAATATAGGCAAGTATCGCAGTCGGGAACATGTCACGGATGATGCCCAGTTCGGCGGAAGGCATGAAAAAGCTTATCACGAATTCGAAAATGCCGAAGAAGGCGCCGATCAAGAAGAGCAATTGTTCAAACTGCAGTGCGCTGTAAGTAAGTAGAAAAAATAGTACAATGGACATGGTAAAATTGTTCTCGAGAAAAAGAATCGCGTAAATGCCGAATAAATAAGCGATGATGACGCTCGCATAAGAAAATATACGGAATTTTTGGAGACACAGGTCGATCACGAAGAAAAGCACAACGAAAAGAGCCGCTTCCGACCCGTACAAAACTGCCATGCCGGTTTTTTTCTCGAAAATCGATTCAACAAAAGCGGCCAGCAGGGAGATCAGAAATGTGACAAACATAAAGCGGCTTTTTTTGCGCGTGTTGTCAGCTTTTAACTGTGTGATGATATCCACATTTTTTCCCCCTTTAATCTTGTCCTTTTTATATAATATAAATGTAACATAAAACAGAGTAAACTTCCGTTTTTTTTTATGGGGTTGTCGAAATTTTTTGCTGATGATCACGGGATTTGCGGAACCTTTTGTGGCAGGATTCCGCAATCGTCAACAATGTTTATTGGGAGGGAAATTTTTTGAAAAAAAAGCTATGGATTGCTGTATTGTTGCTGGCGGTATTTGCGGCTCTCGCCGGCTGTGAAAAAACGCCGACACCGAATGAACGTTTGTCTGATTATATTAAGCTTTGGAAGCAGGAAAAATTCACGGATATGTATCAAAACTATTTGTCCGAATCCGCGAAAAAACAGTATGCCTCAAAAGATGTTGCCGGACGCTACAAAAAAGTGTACGGGGACTTAAATATTTCGCAGCTGAAAGTTTCGTACAAAACATTGGAAAAAGATGCCTATCAAAACAAAGACAAAGTAACAGTGCCGCTCAACATTTCTTTCCAAACATCAGGCGGGAAAGTTACTTATAAAGACAAGGTTGTACTCGTCAAAGAAAAGAAAGATAAAAAAGAAAACTGGTATGTCAATTGGAAACCAAGTTTGCTTCTGCCACATTTGACGAAAGGGGATACAATTAAAGTATCCGAACAAAACCCTGTTCGCGGGGAAATCCTTGACCGAAACGGGAAAGGATTGGCAATCAATGGGAAAGTTTATCAAATCGGCATCATTCCGGAACAAATGAAGGGTGACAAGACGGCAGCCATGCAAAAGGCGGCCGGACTGCTCGACATTTCAACGGACGAAATCAAGCAAAAATTGGATGAGAACTGGGTCCAGCCGAATTTATTTGTGCCGATTAAGAAAGTTTCCATGCATGATAAGGCGCTTGTGAAAAAAGTGACATCGATCCCCGGTTTTTCTTCGCAGACGGTAGATGCGCGCATTTATCCTTACGGGAAAGCGGCCGCCCATTTAACCGGTTATATCGGCGCAATTGCCGGAGAAGAGCTGAAAAAGCTGAAAGATAAAGGCTACACTGCAAACAGCATCATCGGCAAGCGCGGGCTCGAACAGCTTTACGATGAACAGCTGCGCGGACAAGCGGGAGAAAAAATTTACATCCAAAAACAGGACGGCAGCACGTATACAGTCGCCGAGAAAAAGGTGAAAAACGGGAAGGACATCAAAGTCACGATTGATGCGGAACTGCAAAAGAAAATATACAACCAAATGAAGGATGACGCCGGCACGGCTTCGGCAATCAACCCGAAAACGGGCGATGTCCTGGCGCTCGTCAGCACGCCAGCGTTTGACCCGAACGATTTTATTCTAGGGATGTCCGTCTCCGCCTATGCGAAGCTTGAAAAAGATCCGGCACAGCCGCTTATCAACCGGTTTGCGCTTGCCTATGCGCCGGGTTCCACGATCAAGCCGGTCACGGGGGCAATTGCACTGAACACCGGCACAACAACGGCCGGCGCAACGAAGACAATTACCGGCACTTCCTGGCAGAAAAATGCAGACTGGGGAAGCTATAAGATTACCCGCGTCCATGTGAATAACAGCCCGGAAAATATGGAAAAAGCGCTTGTGTTGTCCGACAATATCTTTTTTGCGCAAACAGCGCTTGATATTGGCGCAGATAAGTTTGTAAAAGGTCTAAAAGGTTTTGGCATCGGCGAAGATATTCCATTTAATTATCCGTTAAAAGCTTCGCAAATTTCATCAAACGGCAAATTTGCCAGTGACATCCAGTTGGCCGACACCGGTTACGGCCAGGGTCAGATGGAAATGAATATTCTCCATCTGGCGCTTTGCTATACGCCGTTTATCAACGGCGGCGATGAATTGCATCCGAATTTGCAGGCGGGCGAAAAAACGAGAGTATGGAAGCATCCTATAAGTAGCAAAACGGCAGATACGATTGCCGGCATGCTCCGGCAGGTCGTGGCGGACCCGTCCGGCACCGCCCATGCGGCCGATATCCCTGGCGCTTCACTTGCGGGGAAAACAGGAACCGCTGAATTAAAAGCCAGCCAAAGCGACAAAAACGGCAAAGAAAACGGCTTATTCGTCGTGTATGACACGAAAAAGAAAGATGTGCTCGTCGCCATGCTGGTAGAAGACGTCAAAGACCGCGGCGGCAGCGGGCTTGTGGTGAAAAAAGCGGCCAATCTGTTCCGATAAAGCAGCCGTTTTGGTGTAGAAGGAGTGTTCCCAAAGCCGGTTTGTCGGCTTTGGGAACACCCTGCTTTAAGTAAAAATGAAGGCATGGCTGGCCTTTATAGATTGCTAAGGAACGTTTCGAGAGAAAAATACAGGACAAACGGTTCTAACAAAGCGTGTAAGTGCCATTCGAAGGAGAAAAAACAGGTTGAACGGTCCTTACAAAGCGTCTAAGTGCCATTCGAAGGAGAAAAAACAGGTTGAACGGTTCTAACAGAGCGTGTAAGTGCCGTTCGAAGGAGAAAAGAACAGGTTGAACGGTTCTAACAGAGCGTGTAAGTGCCATTCGAAGGAGAAAGAACAGGTTGAACGGTTCTAACAGAGCGTCTAAGGACTGTTACAAGAAGCATTTTATAAACGTGGCTGCCCTAAAGTCAGTGAACTGACCCGGGGACACTATTTTAATGTACGGAAAGTAATCCGGGAATGCTGATGATTCCGAAAGGCACTCGCATTCCGTGGAAGATCTGCAAGCTTTCTACGCAGGAACCCCGCAAAATTCTCGAACAAAATCTATCGACTTCATTTTCCTGTTACCCCCCTTTTTCTCTAAATCTTGTAAATAAACGGCGAAATAGGAAGAAAAATCCCCTTTTCTGGAATGAAAGTGATTTTTTCCGGAAACAGAATGTGTTAGAATTGTAGAAAAGTTAGCGATTTGGCAGGCGAGTAAGATTTTAGCAGCAAATTTTTGCATAAACATTCCACAAAAACAGCCGATATTTGAGGTAAGGGTATTCCGAGGTGAAAAGAGGGAATTGAATTGAGGAAGAGACTATTTTTTGCGTTTTTAGCAGCCTTTTTGTTTTATATAGTGGCCGGCGGTCCTGATGCATCGGCTGCAACCGTACAAACGCTCCGCGGCGTCGTAAAATACAGTTCCATCAATGTATATGCAACCCCGTCTGCGAAAGCGAAAGTACTGAAGCATTACACAAAAGGCGATGTTCTGTCGTTCCAGCCGGCTTCAACCGGTTACTATAAAATCAAAAGCACTTCGTTTACGGGCTATATCCGGACAAGCGATGTGGAAACGGCAACCCTGCATCCGGTTTCCGTGAAAGGCATCCTTTTGAAAAGCTCGACAAAGCTGTATTCAAAAGCAAGCACCTCGTCTGCCGCATTAAAATCGTATCCCCAGGGCACAGTGCTGACCTATAAAACATTTACATCCGGTTTTTACCAATATACGACACAAATCGGCAGCAAAACCGTGACGGGCTATATTGCCAAAAGCGATACGGAAAATGCGTCCTCATCGCAAACCGCGAAAACCGGAATTGTTTTGAAAAATCCGACGATACTTTATTCGCGGGCAAGCACCGGTTCATCTCCGCTAAAAACCTATGCACAGGGGACGAAGCTGACATATAAAACTTTTTCAGCCCATTGGTATACATACACAACAACTGTAAACGGCAAAACACGGACAGGCTATATTTATAAGAACGATGTGGAAGCCATTACCTCATCGCCGGTGACGAAGCGCGGGATTTCACTGCCGTCTTCCATGCCGGTTTACACACGGCCGAGCACGGTTTCGACGGTATTAAAACATTATGCGCAAGGCAGCCTCTTAACCTATAAAACTTTTACGTCCGGCTGGTATACGCTCAACGTGAAAGTGAACGGGAAAACGGTAACCGGTTATGTGAAAAAAAACGATATGGAAGCGGCGGCTGCAAGCCCGAAAACCATTGAAGGGTCTGCGGTGAAAAGCCCGACAAAAGTTTACGAGAGGGCTTCCACGGCTTCTTCCGTGCTGAAAAGCTATTATATTTATACGCCTCTAACCTACCAAACTTTTACATCCAAATGGTATACAACGACCGTAATGGTGAACGGCAAAAAAACGACCGGTTATATTTCGAAAAGCGATGTGGCGGTCGGGCCGTTTTACAAATATACCCATTACGGCCTGACTGTTCCGGAAATGGTGGCCATCCAGGCAAAAACGAATCCGCAGACCGATTTGTATGCATTCCATAATGCGTATGTCCTAAAATCCGCGGTTAAACTAAAAAAAGGGAGTACGACAAAAGGAACGGTCACCGCCGCTTCAGCAAAAGTACTAGAGCAGCCGAAATCGGGCTCCTGGGTGTACGGCACGCTGAAAAAAGATGCAGCAGTTACAATTGTATCTTCAAGCAATAAAACTTATTATCAAATTAAATACCAATCTTTCAGAAATGCAAAACCGGCTGATATTCAAACGTATGTCAATCCGGCGAATTATCCAAAAGTAAGCAGCGGGTATTTCCAATTCCTTGCGCTCGACCAGTATGCAGGTTCCAGTGTCGGCGAGCTCAATGACAAAATTTTAAAAGGAAAGGGCGTTTTAGAAGGCAAAGGCTCGGTATTCATTGATGCCAGCAAAAAGTACCATGTCAATGAACTGTATTTGATTTCCCATGCCCTGCTCGAAACCGGAAACGGGACATCTAAACTGGCGACCGGCATTAAAGTGAACGGCGTAACCGTTTATAACATGTTCGGCATCCATGCTTATGACAGCGATCCGGACGGCACAGGTTCCAAATACGCTTACGAGCAGGGGTGGACATCGGTGGACAAGGCGATCGAAGGCGGGGCTGAATGGATCAGCAAAAATTATACCGCTATCGGGCAAAACAGCCTTTATACGATGCGCTGGAACCCTGTTTATGCGGACAAATATAACGGGGCTGCGCACCAATATGCCACGGATATCGGCTGGGCCGTCAAACAGGTGAACAATATTAAAAAATTATATGATCTTTTGGACCGATACACGCTTGTGTTTGACGTCCCGGTTTACCAGCAGTAAAAGCGGTGGCGTGTACTCCAAATTCCATAGCGGCGGGATGCCATCATGGCAGAGCCCGCCGCTTTTTTTGCTCGCCGGATTTCACACGGCGCCGGCCATGCAAACGGTGCTTATAATATATGAAAAAAAGCAAGAAAATTAGTAGTTTAGATCAAATCATAGTGGATAAATTGTCGGATAACAATTATAATGATAACAGTGAATTTCGGGTAAATATTTTGTTAAGATTTAATTAAGAAAGTCAGGGTACATTTAGTTTAGGACAAGTGAAACAGTTATCATGGTAAAAGTAATGATGGCGGCTTCACGATATTTTCAATCCTTATTGGTTATGATAAACCAAAGGAGGCAGCACATTGATATTCCTTACCTTGTTTATATGCTTTATGCTTACGATTTTTATTACGCCGCTGATTAAAAAACTTGCGGTACGCATCGGGGCAATAGACAAGCCGAACCAGCGGAAAGTCCATTTGAAAGTGATGCCCCGTTTAGGCGGGCTTGCCATATATGTCAGTTTTATTGCCGGGGTGCTGCTGCTCCGCCCGGATAATCCGCATTCCCTGCCGATTTTGCTCGGGAGCCTGATTATTATCATTACCGGCATTGCCGATGACATCAAAGAGCTGACACCGCGTGTAAAGCTAATCGGCCAGCTGGCTGCGGCGGTTGTTGTTGTATTGAGCGGAATCCATGTCGAATTCATTAACCTTCCTTTCGGGGGCCAACTGGAATTCGGGATTTTCAGTATTCCGCTTACGATTTTGTGGATCGTCGGCGTGACGAACGCGATTAATTTAATTGACGGGTTGGACGGGTTAGCCGCCGGGGTTTCTTCGATCGCGCTCTTGACCATTTCCGGCATGGCCATTATTATGGGCGATGCGTATGTGACAGTGATCGGTTTGGTTCTGATGGTCAGCACGGTTGGCTTCTTATTTTATAATTTTTACCCGGCTAAGATTTTTATGGGGGATACCGGGGCACTGTTCCTCGGCTATATGATTTCTGTGCTGTCTTTGCTCGGTTTTAAAAACGTTACATTTATCTCGTTGATTATTCCTGTACTGATTCTCGGGGTACCGATTTCCGATACATTCTTTGCGATTATCCGCCGGCTTGTCAACAAGCGGCCGCTGTCGGCACCGGACCGCTCGCATTTGCACCATTGTCTGCTGCGGCTCGGTTTTTCGCACCGGCAAGTGGTCCTGATCATTTACGCGATCGCTGCCATGTTCAGCCTGGCTGCATTGATCTTTTCGATGGCAACGCTCTGGGGTTCGCTCATCTTTATCGGCGTCATCCTGATCACGATCGAACTGTTCGTCGAAAGTATCGGCCTGGTCGGCAAAGATTACAAGCCGTTGTTGAATTTCATTAAAAACCGGTCTTAATCAAAAGCCCGGGGTGCTTTGCATGCGCCCCGGGCTTTCAGATTTATTCGGCATCCGTTTCCAGATACTGCTTTTCCCCTTCCGAAATGGCGGCCTGACCGTTTGTCAAATCGGCCATCCAATTTTGGAAGGCGTCCTGTTCCCCTTCTTTTACGTAAATGGACAGTTCCACCTGCTCCAAGTATTGGATTTCTTTGATTTGATACGGGGAGCTGTGTAGCGCGTTTTCGACTTTCCCGAGCCACGAATAATCCAATTTTACATGGAAAGTTGAAACAAGCGTCCTTTTCACAATACCTGCTGCACGGATGCCTTCTGAAGCCGCTTTGCTGTAAGCGCGGATCAACCCGCCGGCCCCAAGCTTAATGCCGCCGAAATAACGCGTCACGACCACAACGGCATCTTTCAAATCTTTCTTTTTCAACACTTCCAGCATCGGCACGCCTGCTGTTCCGGCCGGCTCGCCGTCATCGCTCGCTTTTTGAATGAGGTTTTGCTCGCCGATCATGTAGGCGGAGCAGTTGTGGGTCGCGTTCCAATGCTCTTTTTTGACAGCCTGGACAAACGCAAGCGCCTCCTCTTCCGATTCCGCCCTTTTTACATGGGCGATAAACCTCGATTTTTGAATATCAATTTCATGGCTCCCTTCGCCTTTTACAGTGAAATATTCTTTTAACATGGCAATCTTCCTTCGTCGAAATTCCAATATTTTACCTCATTATATCACGGTCGGAATATGTTATAATTTTTTATGTGTAAACTTAGAATCAGGGCTGTCTTGTGCACCGTATAATGGTATGTGTTTTCCCTACTAAAGTAGCTGGGAAATTAGTACCATTATACGGTTGTACTTTATTTTCAAATAGTCTAAACGCTGCTTTCGCGGTAAAATAACGTTATCACAGTGTGCCGGTTTGGATTGTCCTGCATCCGTCCGCCTTCTGTTCGGGAACTGATTCATCGACTATTCTTTTGGGGGAAGCAAGATGACATTAAAGACATTCGACTCCAAGGCATTGGACGCCATTTTGGAGAAAATGATTGTGACAGTTGAAGAAAGCAAGCATGAGATTTTTGAAATTGGCGAAAAGTGCCGGCAGGATTATGAAACGCTTGTAAAAGAGCTCGATGAAATCAAAGCCGCAGTGTCCGTTGTGATTCAGCAAACGGATGAACTGGAAACGAAATCGCGGTTTGCAAGGCTGCGGCTGGCTGAAGTAAGCAGGCATTTCCGGGATTTTTCCGAACAACAGGTGCAGGAAGCCTACGAAAAGGCACACATGATCCAAACCCAGCTGTCGATGAACAGGCAGCGCGAAATCCATCTGCGCGAAAGAAGAAACGAATTGGAACGACGGCTTCATTCTTTAAAAGATACGATTGAACGGGCCAATCACCTCATCTCGCAAACGACCGTTGTGTTAAACTATTTAACAAGCGACTTGCGCAATATCAGCGAAGCGATCGAAGACGCAAAGCATAAGCAGGAGTTCGGGCTCCGGGTCATCGAAGCGCAGGAGGAAGAGCGGAAACGCATTTCACGGGAGATCCACGACGGGCCGGCGCAAATGCTGGCCAATATGTTGATCCGTTCCGACTTGGTGGAAAAAATATACCACGAACGCGGCGTGGAGGAAGCACTCGAAGAAATCCGCAATTTAAAAGAATTGGTCCGCGGTTCGTTAAAAGAAGTCCGGCGCATCATTTACGATTTACGGCCGATGGCATTGGATGATCTCGGCTTAATTCCGACCCTCAGAAAATATTTGTCTACCGTCGAAAATTATAATCAGAATACGATCATTACCTATACGCATTTAGGAGAAGAAAGAAGGCTCCTGACCAATTACGAAATTGCGGTTTTCCGGCTCGTCCAGGAATCCGTACAAAATGCTTTAAAACATTCGAAGGCGACGGAAATCCAAGTGAAAACGGAGCTGAGGAAAAACAGTTTTATTGCCATTGTCAAAGATAATGGCGTCGGCTTTGATGTCAACAGCATACGTGAAGGTGCATTCGGGATTGTCGGCATGAGAGAGCGTGTCGGCCTTTTAAATGGTGAAATTTCCATCCATTCGAAAATCAGAGCGGGGACATTGGTCATTATCCAAATCCCGCTGCAATAAATATGGAAAAGGAGGAAAGAGAGAATGACGGTGAAAATTGCGATCATCGACGACCATCAGTTGTTCCGTGAAGGCGTGAAACGGATCCTTGAATTTGAAAAAACGTTCGAAGTCGTGGCAGAGGGAGAAGACGGGGAAGACGCGCTCGGCATCATTGAAAAATACCATCCCGATGTCGTGTTGATGGATATCAACATGCCGCACGAAAACGGGGTGGAGGCAACAAGAAAGCTGATCGAGACTTATCCGGATACGAAAATTATCATTCTTTCCATCCACGATGATGAATCATACGTTACACACACGTTAAAATCGGGCGCAACCGGTTACTTGTTGAAAGAAATGGATTCGGATGCGCTGATCGAAGCCGTAAAAGTTGTTGCGGACGGCGGCAGCTACCTGCATCCGAAAATTACCCGCAATTTGGTGGAAGAATTCCGGAAATTGTCAAACCGCTATGCATCCGACGGGGCATACCGGCAGCCGGAAATCGTCCAGCCGTTGCATTTATTGACTCCGCGTGAATGTGAGGTATTGCAATTATTGGCTGACGGCAAAAGCAACCGCGCGATCGGCGACAGTTTATACATAAGCGAAAAAACTGTGAAAAACCACGTCAGCAATATTTTGCAGAAATTGAAAGTCAATGACCGTACACAAGCAGTCGTGATGGCGATTAAGAACGGATGGGTCAAAGTACGGTAAGGGAAAACCTTGGTTGTACATTTTTTAATGTATTGCCGAGGTTTTTTATTTTTGGAGAGGCGGAAAGCAGTGGTGAATCAGCATGTGGATCCGATTTATCGCCGGAAACGGGAGAAATTTGAAAAATCAGCGGAAATCTTTATTTTATCGGCGAAAACAGTAAAGAAATCGGCGGATAGGTTATAAATCGGACGGATGGCATACCCGGCCGGCTTTTCAAACGGCTGCTTATTTTATACAATGGAGGAGATCAGACAAGCGGAAGGGAGAGGGAAAAATGAGAACGGCCATTGTCACCGACAGTACCGCTTACATCCCGCAAGAAATACGCGAACGATATTCTATTTATATGATTCCGTTAAATGTTATTTTCGGCCGGGAAGAATACCGGGAAGAAATTGATATTACGGCAGATGAATTTTTTGAAAAAATGCGCATGTCGGACAAGCTGCCGACTTCCTCCCAGCCGTCGACCGGTCAGTTTGTGGAACTCTTTGAACAGCTGTCGAAAGATTACGATGCCATTATCAGCATCCATTTATCCAAAAAAATCAGCGGAACATACCAGGGTGCGATCACAGCGGCTGGCATGGTCGAAGGTGTAAAAGTGTATCCTTATAATTCCGGCTGGAGTTGCATGGCGCAGGGCTTTTTTGCGATTGATGCGGCAAAAATGGCGCTTGAAGGAAAAGAACCGGAAGAAATCCTTGCCCGCCTTGATGAATTAAAAGCATCCACCAAGGCATATTTTATGGTGGATGACTTAACGCATCTCCAGCGCGGCGGAAGACTGTCCGGCTCGCAGGCGCTCATCGGCAGCCTGTTAAAAATCAAACCGCTTTTGACGTTTGTCGATGATGAAATTGTACCGTTTGAAAAAATCCGCACCCAGAAAAAAGCGTTAAACCGCATTTATGACCTGCTTGCCGAAGATGTGAACAAGGGCCTGCCGTTCAAATGTTCGATCATCCACGCCAACCGCAAGGAACAGGCGCTTGAAATTAAAGATGAACTAGAAATACGGTTTTCGACCGTTGATTTTTCGATCAGCTATTTCGGCCCGGTCATTGCCACCCATCTTGGGGAAGGCGCGATCGGGATTGCATGGATGCTGAAATAACAGTTTAAAAAAGAAGGGGATGTTCCAAAGTCGTTTTTAAGAGCTTCGAAAGACCATTAGAATAAAATATTTTCATGGAACGGTTCTAAGAATCATGATAAAATCGATTCGAGTTCCTTTTACTCCCGCGACCGGCACTTAGAAGCGGTATCAAGAGAGTTTGAACAAAGTTTTACGCAAAAAACCGTATTTTGAAAATCTATCAGGGCGTTATGAGCTAAAACTTCTTGATGAAAAGGGGCTTTTTGGACAGCCCCTTCTCCCCCACAAACGAACAAAGGAGTGAACGGATTTGTCCTTGAATCTCTCTGCTTTTTCGGAAGAACTCCAGCACCACCTCGCCGGACGCAAACTCCTCAAATCTGAAATCCCTTTTTCACCCGAACTGCTGGAAATGCATAAAAAACATGGCTGGATCCACTATGAACAAGGAATCCGGGGGGAATTCCCGAACTGCATCTGCCTGCGCTGCGGCAATCAAGAGGCGCATCTTTTCGCAGTATTCCCGTGTGCCCATTGCGGAAAATCCAGCGTATACTGCCGCAACTGCCTGATGATGGGGCGGGTCACTTCCTGCCGGCCGCTTGTCAGCTGGACGGGCCCCGAACCCGCATTCCACCCGCCTGCGCAGCCGCTTCAATGGGAAGGAATGCTTTCCGAAGGGCAGCAGGCTGCATCAAAAGCGGTCATGGATGCCGTCCTGAAGAAAAAAGAGATGCTCGTTTGGGCTGTTTGCGGTGCAGGGAAAACCGAAATCTTATTTAATGGAATCGAAGCGGCGATCAAAAACGGCGGGCGCGTTTGCATCGCAACACCACGGACGGACGTCGTACTCGAACTCGCCCCCCGTTTTCGGCGCGTTTTTCCGGACATCAGCATTGCCGCATTGTACGGCGGCAGCCCTGACCGCTACAAATGGGCGCAGCTCGTCCTTTCCACAACCCATCAGCTTTACCGCTTTAAAGCCGCTTTTGACACGATGATTGTCGATGAAGTGGACGCTTTCCCGTACACATATGATGAAACATTGCAGCGGGCAGTAAAAAAAGCCGCCAAGGAATCATGCGCGCACATTTATTTGACCGCAACCCCGAATGAAACATGGCAGCGCGAATGCCGGAAAGGATTGCGCCCGTTTGTCACGATCCCGGCACGGTACCACCGCCGTCCGCTTCCCGTCCCCGAAATGAAATGGGCGGGCAACTGGCGCAAAGCTTTTGAAAAAGGAAGGCTGCCCCGCCCGGTTGAAGCTTGGGTTAAACATCGGCTTGATGTCGGAAAACAGACGCTCCTTTTTCTCCCCAATATCAGGCTGATGAAAATAGCGGAGCCGCTCTTCAAGAAACTTCACCCGGATATTGAGTCGGTGCATGCCGAAGATCCGGAAAGGAAAGAGAAAGTCGGGAGGATGCGCGCCGGAAAAACCCCGGTTTTGTTAACGACCACCATTCTCGAGCGCGGCGTGACTTTCCCGAATATTGACGTCGCTGTTGTCGGGGCGGAAGATGCCATTTTCACGGAAGCCGCCCTCGTGCAAATGGCGGGCAGGGCCGGAAGAAGTGCCGATTTTCCGACAGGCGTCGTGACGTTTTTCCATTATGGGAGATCACAAGCAATGGTAAAAGCGCAGCGCCATATTTCAGCGATGAATGAAGAAGCAAGAAAGCGGGGGCTGATTGATGAATGAGTATTGTTTATTTTGCCATCAGCCGCTCCACTCCAGGCTTTCATGGCGGGCGCTCATTTTTCCGCAGCGGGAATCCCCGCTTTGCGAAGATTGCCGCGCCAGATTGGAGAAAATCGAGCCGCCAGTTTGCCAAAAATGCTGCCGGCCGCTTGCAAAACTCGATCCCGCCTATGTGCAAGGGGATATATGCCTTGACTGCGCGAAATGGGAAAAAGATCCGGAATGGGCGGGCGTGCTTGAAGAAAACATATCCATTTATGCATATAATAATTTTTGCAAAGAAGTTTTTACCCACTTTAAGTTCCGCGGCGACTATATTTTGGCCGCCATTTTTGCAGACGGCATCCGGCAGGCGTCAGCATCGTGCGATTTTGACTTGATTGTGCCGGTCCCGCTGAGCGCAGAACGGTTATCAGAACGGCTGTTTAACCAGGCGGAGGCGCTTGCCCGGGCTGCAGGCCTCACACCAACGCCCCTGCTTCGGCGCACCCATACCGAAAAGCAGTCGAAAAAAACGCGCCGGGAACGTATCCGCCAATCGCAATTTTTTCATGTGGAAAAAACGGCTCCCATCGAAGGCCGCACCATCTTATTGATTGACGATATTTACACAACCGGCTCGACCGTCCACCATGCGGCAAGAGCTTTGCGGGAAGCGGGCGCCGAAAAAGTATATTCTTTAACAGCGGCCCGGGGTTAAAAAAACGAAATTTATGCCGATAAAAAGGATAGAAAACGAACGGCGACGGATAAAAAGGGAGGCGGATCGGATGGCGAAGTTGGAAAACTGTCCGAATTGCGGTAAATTATTTATCAAAAATTCCGTTCGCGATGTATGCGAAGACTGCTACAGAGAGGAAGAAGCTGCATTTGACCGCGTTTCCAATTTTTTAAAGAAACGCGAAAACCGCGCGGCAACGGTGCAAACGATTGTTGAAAAAAACAATGTGCCGGAAAAGCTCGTTTACAAGTGGGTGCGGAAAGGCCGCCTGCTTACGGCCCATTTCCCAAACCTGGCGTATCCGTGCGACCGTTGCGGCAAATTAATCCAATCGGGAAAAATATGCGAAGACTGTGCGAAAGCGATTTCCGAAGATCTCGAACGCTTCGAAAAAGAAAAGAAATGGGAAGAAAAAGTGAGGAAAAAGACTTATCACTTTAAGTAAAGTAAACATTCCGCTTGTTTATCCGATATATTGGATGGTGAATTTGCGCGGAAACCTTAAAAAAGGGGTGAACACTTTGAAGATCAATCACATTAACAGTTCGGGGATCAATCCGTATCAGCGCCAGATCAGCCAGCAGACGCAGCAGGCTAATAAAAGCAGCCAAAAGACGGACAAAGTCGAAATTTCTTCCGAAGCAAAAGAATTGCAAAAGGCCTCCCAACTCGAACAGGAACGGAGCCGAAAAATCGCCGCTTTAAAACAGCAGGTGCAAAACGGAATGTATCAAACAGATGCCGAAAAAACAGCTGAAGGCATTTTGAAATATTTTACGGGCAAGTAAGGAGGGCTGCCCATGTCCGCAGAAAAATTAATTGCATGCCTGGAAAAATTGGAAAAACTTCATAACAGCCTGTTCAAACTGGCCTGTGAAAAAACGGAGGTCATAAAAAATCAGGATATGGAGCGTCTCCAGAAAATGGTGAATGAAGAGCAGACTCATATCCGGGCAATTTCAGCTCTGGAAAAAGAACGGGAAAAATGTGCGCGTGCTTTTACAGGATCCGATCATCCTGTTACGGTTACGGAATGCATTGCGGCCGCTTCAGGGGAAGAACGCACACAGCTTGAGGCGTTACGGAAGCGCCTCATAAACGCAGTGGACAAGCTGAAAAGACAAAACGACTTGAATCAAATGCTCATCTATCAGGCCCTTCAATTTGTGAACCTCACCCTCGATTTGATTTATCCGAAGACACAGCCCGCAACATATGCGCCGCCGTCCAGGCAGCCGGTACAGGCGGGCGGAAAGCCGAGATTTGATTCAAAAGCATAGCAGGTTATTGAATAAAAAACACGGAGGAGAGAAGATACGGTGTCCACTTTCTTTGGATTAGAAACGGCAAAGCGAGCTTTAGCCGCCCAGCAAAACGCCCTGTACACGGTCGGGCAGAACGTGGCGAATGCGAATACGGAAGGATACACAAGGCAGCGCGTCAATTTAACGGCCACCGACCCCTACCCGGCTGCTTCCATGAACCGCCCGGCGATTGCCGGACAAATCGGGACAGGCGTGGAAGCGGGCGAAATACAGCGGATTCGGGACAAATACCTGGATGTCCAGTACCGGGAAAACAACAGCAAGCTGGGCTACTGGACGGCAAAATCCGATGCCTTGAGCAAAATGGAAAGTGTCATGGATGAAACCGATTCGGACAGCAGTTTATCAAATACAATGGAAGCTTTCTGGGAATCGCTCCAGGATTTAAGTACCAACCCGGAAGATGTATCTGCCCGGTCTGTCGTACTGGAGCGGGGGAAAACATTGACCGATACTTTCCATTATTTAAGCGAGACGCTTTCCCAGGATAAAAAGGATGTCGGAAGCGAAATCAGCGTATCCGTAAATGACATCAACTCGATTTTGGAACAAATCAGCGATTTAAATAAACAAATCGCAGCCCTTGAGCCAAACGGCTATTTGCCGAACGACCTGTACGACAAACGGGACATCTTAGTGGACAAATTGTCGTCTTATTTAAATATTACTGTGGAAACGGAAAAAAGCGGCGGGAATGCGAAGGCGAATGCGGACGGCATTTATAATATCAAAATGACGGCCGCAGACGGCACAAGCGTTTACCTCGTCCAGGGCAGCAGCTACAATTCTGTTGAAGTGCAGAACGGCGTTGACAGCGACGGCGACAATATCATTGACAGCCCGCCGGCAAGCGGGGAAATGGTTGGCATTACTGTCGGCGGTATACAATTTGCTGTTTCGGACGCAAACGGCAATGTAACTTTCCCGCAAGGCAAACTGCTCGGATTAATTGAAAGCTACGGCTATCAATATACGGACGCAAACGGCAATACAGTTGAAGCCGGTACTTATCCGGAAATGCTTGACAGCTTGGATAAACTGGCGTATACATTCGGCACTGTTTTTAACGCCGTCCACGAAAAAGGAACGGATCTGGAAGGAAACGCCGGCACAGCTTTCTTTACCTTTGGCAGTCTGACGGATTACAAGGGCGCAGCGGATGCGATCAGCGTCAACAGCAGCCTCACTTACAGCAAGATTGCCGCTTCGGCAAACGGAGATCCGGGAGATGGTTCGAACGCGATTAATCTCGCAAGTGTGGAAGACTTTGATTTAAGCAGCAACGCTGTTTCGTTGGAAGGTTTCAGCAGCATGCTCAACATCGCTTCACTCGGATTGCCGTTTACAACCGGTACGATCAACAGCAATTACGAAGGCATCATTGGGAAACTGGGCGTCGATGCGGAACGGGCGAACAACCTCGAAGCAAACAGCAGTTCACTTCTTGAATCTGTTGAAACGAACCGGCAGTCTGTCAGCTCGGTTTCGCTCGATGAGGAACTGACGAATATGATCAAATACCAACAAGCCTATAACGCGGCAGCCAGGATGATTACGATGAACGACGAATTGCTTGATAAAATCATCAACGGCATGGGCGTTGTAGGCAGATAGGCAGGTGAAAAACGATGCGCATAACCCAATCCATGCTCGCCAGGAATTTTCTTAACAATTTAAATACGAGCTACAGCAAACTCGCAAAATATCAGGAACAGCTTGCATCCGGGAAAAAAATCAATAAGCTTTCCGATGATCCGTTATCTGCGATGAAAGGCATCTCGTATAGGAGAACCGTTGCGCAAGTAAAACAATATGAAGACAATTTCTCGGAAGCCAGTACTTGGATTGAAACGACAAACGATGCTTTGGACGAGGCCAACCAGGTGCTGCAGCGGATCCGCGAACTGGTAGTGGAAGGGTCAACCGATACTGAAACCCCTTCGGACCGACAGTCAATCGCTGACGAAGTGGAACAGCTCCGCGACCAGCTTGTCGATATTGCCAATACGAAAGTCAATGACAAATATATTTTTAACGGCACGAACACAACAGAAAAGCCGATCAGCACCGATATCAGCACATTTGACGGGAGCACGACACTCGGCATCAACAACAACCCGGTCAAAATCGAACTTTCGAAAGGCATTTACCTGCAAGTCAACGCCGATGGTTCGAAAGTATTTTCCGACGATCTCTTTAAAGACTTGAAAGACTTAATCAGCGATTTAAATGCTGGCACGTCAGCAAATGGCTTCGACAGGTACCTGGATAAAATCGATGCCCATATCGACAATGTGCTGAGCGAACTTTCGCAAACCGGCGCCCGCAGCAACCGTCTGGATCTCATGAAAGAACGCGTATCCCAGCAGGAACTCACAGCGACAGAAATCATGTCCAATAACGAAGACGTGGATATCGACCAGGTTTACACGGATTTTTCCGTTGCTTCAGGCGCTTATACCGCTGCATTGAAAGTCGGCGCGCAAGTCATTCAGCCGACGCTGCTGGACTTTTTAAAATAACCTATGGACACCATCTTGATATACTGGATGGCCTTCCTTTATATCAGGATGGTGCCGTTTTTTATATGTTAGGAGGCTGAAGAATGAAGCGCAATACAAAATACCACGGCGAAATCGAAATCAGCGAATCGGACATTTGGCATTTTGAAAACGGCATTCCGGGCTTTCCGGATGAAAAGGCATTTGTTTTACTCCCGATCTTGGACAACGGCGTTTATATGGTCCTGCAGTCGGTGATGACGCCTTATGTCGCTTTTGTGATCACAAGCCCGTTTTTGTTTTTCAGCGATTATGAATTCAATATTGATGATGCCACGCTCGAACAGCTTTCAATCGAAAAAGAAGAAGACGTTCTCGTGTATGCCATCTTAACGGTCAGGGACCCGTTTGCCAATACAACAGCCAACCTGCAGGCGCCGCTGATTTTAAATCAAAAGAACCATCAGGCGAAACAGCTGATTTTAAACGATCCGAAATACAAAACAAGGCACCCGCTCTTTGCAAATAAGTCCGGGAAGGTAAAGGGGTGAGACGATGCTGATCCTGTCTAGAAGAAAAGGCGAATCGATCCAAATCGGCGACGACATCGAAATCACCATCGCCGCCATCCAGGGTGACCAGGTCAAAATCGGCATCGACGCCCCGAAACATATCGAAATCCACCGCAAAGAAGTCTACCTTGAAATCCAGCGAGAAAACACAGCTGCGGCACAAGGCATACAAGGGTTGCTTGGGTTGTTAAAAGAACATAATGGGAAGTAAGGAAACCGGTCGTTTGCGATGATCGTTTTTTTCATCTATTTTTTCTTCAAAACTATTAAACATTTGCACATATGGCCGATATAAAAAATGAGCGGGGAACAGGGCGGCCGACCTGGGAACCCGGAAAAAACCAGGTCCACAAGGAAGTGGGCCGACAATATTCAAGGAGGAAAGATAGATGATTATCAACCACAACCTTGCAGCGTTGAACACGTTGAACAGATTAAATGCTGCAACAAATGCACAAAGCAAAGCAATGCAAAAACTTTCTTCAGGCCTTCGCATCAACAGTGCGGCTGATGACGCAGCCGGTCTCGCAATCTCTGAAAAAATGCGTTCCCAAATCCGTGGTTTGGACCAGGCAACAAACAATGCACAGGATGGCATTTCATTGCTTCAAACTGCTGAAGGTGCATTGAATGAAACGCATGACATTTTACAACGTATGCGTGAATTGGCTGTTCAAGGTGCTAACGATACGAATACTACAGAGGACCGCAACCAAATCCAAACAGAATTGAACCAGTTGATGTCGGAAATTGACCGTATTGCGAAAACTACTCAATTTAACACGCAAAACCTTTTGGGTGGGACCTTTTCTGCTACTTTACAAGTAGGGGCAAATGCGGGACAAATTATTACTTTCTCTATTTCTGCAATGGATACTACCGGTCTCAGCCTTGGTACAAATATTGCTGTAGATACAAATGCTGCAGCAAGTACTGCAATTTCTGCTTTAGACAAAGCTATTAAACTTGTTTCATCACAAAGATCTAATCTTGGTGCACTTGAAAACCGCTTAGATCATACTATTAACAACTTGACGACTTCTTCAGAAAACTTGACTTCCGCTGAATCACGTATCCGGGATGTTGATATGGCGAAAGAAATGTCTGAAGAAACAAAGGACTCAATCCTTGCACAAGCTGCTCAAGCAATGTTGGCTCAAGCAAACCAACAACCACAGCAAGTATTGCAACTTCTTCGTTAATTATTTGTATTTTTTGCACCAATCAAAAGATTTATTCTTTTGGTTGGTGTTCATTTTAAAATGGAAATTGCATGTATAGCATAAATTAACAGAATTTCCTTTTTAAAAGGATGTTCAACAAAATATCGTGACACTATAGTCGCGATATTTTGTTGAATCAAGAATAACAACAATGAGGGATATATTCATGGCACCATTCATTTCTTTATGTATGATTGTAAAAAATGAGGAAAAAGTATTAAAGCGATGTTTAGATTCAGTCAAGGGTGTTGTAGATGAGATTGTGATTGTCGATACTGGCTCCACAGACAAAACGAAAGAAATCGCATTGCAATACGTTGATCATGTTTATGATTTTGAGTGGACCGATAGTTTTGCAGATGCCCGGAATTTTGCCCAGTCTAAGGCGTCTGGGCAATGGATATTGGTCATGGATGCAGATGAATATGTTGATCCAAATAATTTACAAGCTGCAATTGATGAAATAAAGAATCAATATGATGCTTTTGAAGTAAAAATATACAACTTTTCAGGTATGCATGGAGAAAGGATTATTCAGCACCACGGCTTAAGAATTTACAAAAATAATCCTGCAATTACCTTTTCAAGGACCATACATGAACAATTGAGGAAAAGTGAAGGTGAGCTTAAAGTAGGTTCTTCAAGCTTAATTCTTTACCATTCAGGATACTTAGCGAGTGTAGTAAAAGAAAAAAATAAAAATAAGAGAAATCAATTTTTACTTGAAAAAGAAATGAGTTTTTCAGAGAATAATGCTTTTGATTATTTTAATTTAGGAAATGAATATCAATCGCAGGGAGATACTGAAAAAGCTTTAGAGGCGTATCTGAAAGCCTATCAAAACAAACCGGACCTTCGTTACAGCTGGGTATCGTTTTGTGTGGTTCAAATCATAAATTGTCTCATTACTCTGCAGCGTTACAAGGATGCGTTGAATGTAATTAGCGATGCAGAACAAATATACAGCGAATCTCCTGATTTTAAATGTTTAAAAGGAATTATTTATTTAGATCAACATCGTTACCAAGATGCAATTACAGAATTTGAAGAATTGATTGATAAACAGGAAGATTACCAAAACATTATTTCAAGCGTGGATTATCTTGAATATTTTCCGCACAGAGCTCTCGGTATCATTTATCAAAAAGAGAAAAATTATGAAAAATCTGTTTACCATTTTACAAAGGCATTAACACTTAATAAGTACTGCAACCGATCTCTTATTGGTTTAATGCAAATTTTAACGGAGAGAGAGGAAGAACGCGAAATAGTTTCTTTTATTAATCATAATAATCTAATAAATAATAATTATGATTTGTTTAAGTTTATCCGCCTGTTTATCTCGCTTTCACAATTTGATATAGCCCGCCATTATGCAGAACAAGTGGATAATGGCTTAATTAAGGAAGGTTTCAATATCAAGTTAGAACTAAGCAAAGGCAATACAGCTGCACTTAAAAAGTTTATTGAAACACGTACCTTAGAGCAATTAAATGAGATTATAAAAAATGGTTGTATTGATATTTATGATTTGATTTTATTCTGCTTTGAACTTAAAGATATCAGTATTATCAGATTAATATTCAATTTAGTAAAAGAAGAAAACATCAAACAATTAATGGAGTATCTTTTCACTAATAATAATACATCCTACAATTGTTCGAAAGATATTCTTATATTAGTGGAAAGAACATTGCAATTTAATCAACTTAGTCTTTTTGGAAAACTGGCTGAGAAGATAGGTTCCGAGCAAGAAATACTATTGCCAACAGCACATTTAATGTACCAATATCATTACAAAAAAGAAGCAATACAAATTTATAATAATGTAGATCCTGTTTTTTATGATATCGATACGTTTGTAAATTTAGTAGAATATTATTTTGAAGAAGGCGAAGGGCTTCAAGCGAAAGAAAAAATTATTACTGCTATTAGTTATGAAAAAATTGATTATAGATTGTTTAAGTATGCTTTATTATTACATTTGAAATTTGAAAGTGTCCGTGATTGGGATATAGATCAGATTACAAATATTGCTTTTTCTTATTATACAGAAAGTCAAGAACTAGCTTATTTATATAGCTTAATCAAAAGTGACAGTATAGAATTACAATCGAATGGAAGGCCGGCTAGAACTGTGGGCTTTTTTCTAGAAACTACTTTTCATTACTATGTCTATGAATCTATTATTAATGAATTATTAAATAAAGGCATTAACTGTCATCTTGTGATAAATGATTATTTTCAAGAACATTCCGAAACAAGTTATATGTATGATGACTTAATGGAATTTCTTCAGAATCTAGATCGAAATGATATTGATGCTTATACTGTTTCCATGATAATGAAGAATCACTTTAAATATGATTGCATGGTAAGTTGTTATTATTCTAATTGGTTAAACGAGATAGCATATAAGCAAGTACGAGTGATGTATGGATTAGCTAAAGATACTTGGAACTTTGCTTGGTGGAATGTTTTCTACGATAAAATTCTTTGTTATGGTCGTTATGATTACAATAGATTAAATATCTATAACAACTGTGTAATTGTTGGTAATCCCAAATTTGATAAATGGTTTAAAAATAAATTTGATAATCTTGAGGGAATAAAAGAAAAGTTTCTAATTGACGAAAATAAGAAAACCATTTTATACGCTCCAACGTACGGCCATTTAAGTTCAATTGACGACTGGATTGATGATATTAAGGAATTAGAGAAAGATTATAATATCATTATTAAAATGCATCATGGCACTGCATTTAGAGAGAGTGAGCAATACCGCCGAGAGAAGATCCTGCACAATTTTAATAATGTAACTAGTGATCAAAGCGATCTATTTTCGCTTTTTGCTGTATCTGATTTTGTAATTTCAGATAATAGTGGGATCATATTTGATGCTATCTTGGCAGAACAAAATATATTGTTATTAAATCCAACCTCGCAAGCATTACGTAAGGATGGGAGCAATGAAGTAAGAATTAGAGAAAAAATTATAAATTTGGAAATAGGGGATGATCTAAGACTGTATTTAAAAGATAATAATTTATTTATAAAGCAAAAGAATGAGTTATTTGATGTCTTGTATAATTTAGATCAGTTTAGAGATGGAAATTCTGGTAGTAGGGCTGCAGATGAAATCATTTCCCTTATAAACGACGAAAAGTCAACAGCTAAAGAAAATCCATTCTTATACAGTCTCCGAAAGCAAATTTTTGGGTTTTAAAATTAGCTTTTTATGGAGTTATACTAATTGGGAGTTCAAAGTGTTTAATTAATATTTAAACATTTTGGCCCCGTTTTTTAGTACTCTAAATTAAAATAACGAGATTAATTGTGAAAAGTAATAGCTGTGAACATATTTATACCCAATATACAATGTCGGAACTTAAATAGATATGTTAAATTCAAGAAAATTAAGTGAATGATATTTGTATAATCTCAAATTCATTTTAAAGAATTTACCGAGCTTGCTAACTTAGAAATCATTCATTTGT
>NZ_BKZP01000040.1 GCF_008974185.1 Weizmannia acidilactici | reverse complement strand
TTTGAAAGAGTTACAAAAAAATTTAACATATCTTCTTGATCAACTTTAGAATTGACAAGATGTTGAAGTTCATCAATTACTAAAACCCCAATACCATATAGACTAGCTAGGGAAGTCATAAATAATAACATCGTTGAAACATTCCGATTAAAACTTCCGTATTTCTCTAAATATCTTGTTCCTAATAAATCATCAATTGCTTTAAAGAAACTTTGACATAATGTAGTTAAACTTCCATCATAAGGACAATCTATTTTTAACCATGTAATTTGAGTTCTATTGAAAGGCTGTCCTTTATAGTTAGTATGCTTAATTACTTGTGGATACATTAGCAATAATCGTTCTATAGCCGTTGTCTTACCAATTCCTGATATTCCAATGATAGATAAACTATCTGCTGTTGATCTAAGATAATTTAGACGTTCTGCAATATATTGTGCATTTTCTTCATCTTCTCTAAGTTCATGCATTAAACGAACACGAGCTAAAAAGGATTTATCGAGTGGATTTCGTGCTAAATAACCTCGACGAATTAACGTTGATAAACGACGTTCAACCTCAAAATGAATTGGTAATGGTTGAATAAAATTTTTCACCCGTTTTAATATGTGATATCGAATATTTGTTTCACTTGTTTTATCTTGCTGACTAATGATAGGTGTTACCATAAAATGTTCTAACACATCGTCCTCTGTAAAGATTGGTGGTAACGCTTCAATATATGGATTATTCTCATATTCTGCTAGAGATTGTTTCTTATATACAGCTTCTACCTGTTCCCCTTTTAATACAAGATTCTTAATCTTTTTTTCCATAGATTTCATCACTCTTTTGTTTAATTTTTTCAATTAGACGTGAAGAAGTTTTCTTTTCTGTCTTTTTTTCTATCTCTGATTGAGTTTCAAATTCAACAATATCTGCTACTTGTTCATGCAAAGTAGGTGTAGGGGATAAATCAAATTTTTCTATTTCACGATTAACAGCTTTTTCAATCGCCTTATTTTTCCAAATCGAAACAAGTTTCTCCTTTTTACTTATTGATTTATTTTCTGATTTTTTTTGTTCCGCTTTTTTTATTATTTCTTCCATTATTGTATCTGTATTGATTGTTAGCTGTGCTTGTTGAGAGCGTTCTTGTTCTTTTAGTTCATTTAGTAATTGTTGCTGAAAAATAACATCTTCTAAAAAATCTGATTTATACTGTTTACTTGGCTCCAATAAAAGACATGTCTCATAATCTATTCCATTATCACTTGGAATATAGATTTTATCTAAATGTCGTGGATCATATATGATTTCAATGCTTTTATTTTTTAAATTTGCATACCACTGTTCTTCAATAGCTCTTTTTGAACCATACAATAAATTTTTGAATTTGATGCCTGTTCTTGTAATCGTTACTCTACCACGTGGTAATACATTTAAACGAAAAATATTTCTATCAACTGTGCGAAGTCGCCCTTTACGATTTTGAATACCCCAATTCCATATATTGATTGGGGTTGGCACAATACCATCCGTTATCATTTCCTTTTCCATTGGATACTTTTCAATAATTTTATGGTTATGCTGTAATATTAACGTAATGATTAATGCAGTAAATTCCTTTAAATTCAATGTAGCATCAAGCCTATAATCTCTATCCCCACGTTCTCTGTATTCTTTTTGGATAGCTCCAGGTGCTTTTTGCTTTATCTTGCCATTAATTGTTCGGAATTTCCGCTCTACAATGCCTTTCAAATCACCTCGATACGCTGTTGTATTTTCAATTTTAATATGCAAATTATTTATAAGCCCTTCTACTGAATAACCTTCAAATTCTCCTCTGTCTGCTATTATAATTTCAGGTAAATGGCGTGTTGGCCATTGTTCTTCTGTAATATCAATATTATATTGCTTACAAAAATCAACCTTATCAGCAACCATATTATCTAATGCCATCATCGCACCAATCCACGAAGGACCTTCTAAACCAACATAAATACCTGTAACCATACGTTAATACACATCAATAACTGCATACACAACAGGTCTACCAATAATTCGATTCACATCAAAAGCACTAACTATATAAACATCCGCAATGGTTGCATCAATTTGGAAACGAGTTCCTGGTCCATTTGTTTCAACTTTGGAATTACTTAAAAGAGGACGATGCTTTAATTCATATTCTTTAACACTTTTTCTAAACTGCATATCTTTTTTTGGGTCTTCGAACTTCTTAAACCAATAGTAAAATTGATCATATGAAGGAATTCGATCTGCATCCCAAATACGATACTGATATTCCCCATTTACTTTGAAACGATCAGAATAAAAGTCACGTAATACGAAATGATATACATCTCTTAATGTATAGTTATTGGATTTACGATAATATTTATTGATAGCATGTTCAAATTGAACTTTCACTTCATCCGTTATATTAATACCACTCCGATATTCTCCATCAATAGTTACTCTACGTGGACGTCCAACTTTTTCATTAGAGAGCGTTTTTATTTTCCCTTTACCACCAGATTTTGAATAATCTGGCAACATTGCATTTTTATTCATTCCTCGTTGCCAATAACGGCTAAGTAACTTTTTAATTTTTGTTGGAGTAACATGAAGTTCTTCTGCAATTTCTTTAATTTTTGTTTCTCTACCATTCCTTTGAAGTAAGGTTTTTATATCCTTTAACAAGTAATTCTGAATAAATATCCCAATCCTTGTCCCTCTTTTCAATTTGGGTTTTTGTTAATTCTTTTTCTACAACAACACGGGAAAAAGGATCTGCAATTGGAATCAACTTTTTTTGCTCTATATCTGTTATTAACGTTGAATACAATTCTTTTTGAGGCATAGATGTATTAGCATCAATAATGACTACATATACATAAGGTTCATCAATTTCTACAATACGAATTCGAGTTAAATCTTCCGTTAATTGAAAAACTTGATTAATATAAATCATCCGTACCTCACCTTCTTCATCTTGTCTTCATCAATTGACTGAATAACAAGTGGTTCATCAATATTTATAGGTTCTATTATGTCTATTATCAGAATTTTCCGTACAATTAAATGATAAAATAGGGTTAAACCACTACCCAATGGTAAATGCATATCTTTATCAAATAAAAATGCTGTTTCTCTTACACTATAGTCTCCTTGTATAATTCGTTGTAAAAATGCAATCGCAAAATCTTCAATTTGAGAATCATTCATATTTCGAAAGGCATCAAACTGTGTTAAATCATAATAATTATGGATGTAGCTAATATTCCTTGCTATAGCTTTTGGAATCTCTTCTTCCGTTACAATCCCCCATTCAATACCCCTTCTCTCCCAATAAACTCTTTCAATTTCAAATTTTTCAATAACTCGCTCCTTCAATAGCTCATCTTTCATTTTTATCGTTCTTGCAACATCAATAAATCGATTATCTTTTTCTATTGTTAATAAAAAATCAGTAGTCATTACGACTGGTTCATTCGTTTTTGGATTTGTAGGATGTTTAATACCTAATTCGTTGGCAATAACAATTGTTTCTGATTTAGGCAACAATGGAAATTGTTCTCGAATATCAACTACGCAGTCATAAAATTCAGAAATATAAAAATAGTTTCTTTCTAAGTCCGAAAACATTTCGTGTTGCCTATTTATTTTATTTCCTTTTATTCTTGATACCCTTCCTGATGATGGAACGTCTTGAATTGTTAACCAAGGCTTATAATTAGCACCTCGACCAGAACCTCGCCCTTCACGAATCCATTGCTCTTCTTTAGCTATTCTTTTTCGTTTAGACATAAAAAAACACCCCTTTAGAAAATAATAATCTAAAGAGGTGTAACAGTACAACTTTTTTTTAAACGGTATGACTTTTTTTCAAACAGTACAACTTTTTTTCAAACGGTACGACTTTTTTTCAAATCTACACAAAACCCGTTCTTTTCGTTTTACAGCCCGCATTTTAATTGCGCGCCGCAGTTGTCGCATGTGTTGCATCCGCCGATTTCCTTGACTTTCCCCTTCCGGCAGATCGGGCACGTGTCGCCAATTTCGTTGCCGTATGTGACGCTCGTTGTGCGGAGGTCCTGTATCGTATCGACAAGGACAACATGCTGCTTTTCCGGTTTAACCGTTTTTTCTTCCTCTGGTTCTTCGGCTTTCAACGTTAACACCTGTGAATCGCGGCTGCCGTCCACATATACGGTTCCTCCTTTGGCACCGCCTTTATACAGGCGTTCGTACACTTTTTCGACTTGTTCAACCGTATAGCCGCGCGGGGCGTTGACGGTTTTTGAGATCGAACTGTCGATCCAGCGCTGGATCACGCATTGGACGTCCGCGTGTGCTTCCGGGGAAAGGTCCATTGCCGTGACGAACCAGCTTGGCAAATGGTCCGGATCGGCTTCAGGATGGCGATCCAAATATTCCTTGACGATATCTGCCTTCACTTCGATAAATTTGCCGAGTCGGCCACTTCTGTAGTACGTAAAGGAGAAATACGGCTCAAGCCCCGTTGAGCAGCCGATCATAGTGCCGGTGGATCCGGTTGGTGCAACGGTGAGCAGATGCGAGTTGCGGATGCCAAATTTCAGGATATCCTGCCGGATCTCTTCCGGCATTTTTTTCATATAGCCGGTTTCCGTGAATGCTTTGCGCAACCGCATCGTTTCTTCCCTGGTTTCGCCGGTGAGGAACGGGAAGCTGCCTTTTTCTTTGGCAATCTCTATGGAAGCGCGGTAAGCTTCGGTCGCGATCGTTTCAAATACTTTGTCGATAAGTTTGTTGCCTTCTTCCGATCCGTATTCTTTTTCCGTATAAATCAGCAGATCGGCAAGGCCCATCACGCCGAGCCCGACGCGCCGTTCCCCGAGCGCCTGCTTCTTGTTTTCCTTTAAGAAGTAAGGGGTCGCATCAATGACATTGTCCTGCAGGCGGACGCCAATGCGCACGGTTTTTTTCAATTGTTCCCAGCGCACTTCTTTCGTTTCCTTGTCCACCATATTGGCCAGATTGACCGCTGCAAGGTTGCAGACGGAATATGGTGCGAGGGGTTGTTCCCCACACGGGTTCGTTGCGACGACTTTTTGGCCGTAGGCTTTCGCATTTGTCATTTCGTTGGCGTTGTCGATAAAGAATACGCCCGGTTCCGCCGAGTAAGTCGCGCAGATGTTGATTAAATTCCAAAGTTCTTTCGCTTTGATTTTGCGGTAAACGCGCACTTTCCGGCCAAGTTTTTCCCACTCACGGACATCGCCGATCTTGTGCCATTCTTCATTGTAAATGCGCATTTCTTCTTCACTGTAATTTTCAACATCCGGGAATTTTAATTCAAATTCTGCATCCGCTTCAACGGCTTCCATGAATTCTTTTGTCAGGCAGACAGAAATATTGGCTCCTGTTAAAAATTCCGGATTATGGACGGTGTAATGGCCGCCGGTTGCCAGTTTTTCTTCCGCTTCTTTCATGACTTCATCAGTAAAGCCGCCTTGGCCGGGGATATGCTTGTAGTTTACAATCCCTTGATACATCGCCCTTTCCATCTCGGTGAGAGGTGTAAACTTCAATTTGTCATGGGCGAGTTTCCGGATCCATTCATCGTTTGTATTTTCAATCAGGAAGCGCAAAATACGCGGGTTCTGCATTTTTGAGATGATAAATTCAACAATATCTGGATGCCAGACAGCCAGCATGATCATTTGTGCTCCACGCTTATTTGTTACGCTCAAACTTAAGCGGCCGGGTCATTTCTGCCCGGCTCTCACACTTTCATGTGAGAGCAGACTATATCATCAAAGAAGCATCCCTGTCTTCTTTGTCTCGCGCCTGATAACCGCGTTGCCGCCGGTTACCATTTACTTTTTCCATGGCTCCTCTCGCCACACCTGTTGGTAAATTTGGTTATTGTAGAGGTAGCTTTAGGAAATTTCAATAGTCGTTGAACGTTCATCTTCGTTTCCAAAGATGCTTCGCTGCTGATTGCCCAATCTTTCTTCTTTTTAAACGGTCACGCCCACCGTTGCCGGTCACGTTGTCGTGAAGAAAGCTCTAAGGGTGTCCCAGCAATTCGCGAGATTTTAATCCCGCCGTATGGAGAGTTAACGGGATCCGCCTTGTTCGACAAGGTGTGTCAATTTTGCGATATCATCCAGCCATGATACGGATCCGGACGATTTGCCGTTTACGCCTCTGGCAAGCGTATTGCGCGGTCTGAGTGTCGAACCGTTCGTTCCAACCCCGCCGCCGCGGCTCATGATTTCCATTACCTGTTTACGGTGCTCGGAAATGCCTTCGCGCGAGTCCGGGACGTAAGGCATCACGTAACAATTAAAGTAAGTAACTTCGGTCCCCGATCCGGCGCCGTACAGGACGCGCCCCGCCGGAATGAAGTTTAAGTTCACGAGTTCATTGTAAAACTTTTCATACCATTCTTTCCGTTTCTCTTCCGTTTTTTCCACTGCCGCTAAGCCGGTTGCATTCCGCTTTGCGATTTGTTCGTAGTAGACCTCAAGGGGCTTTTCGATGATATCAAGCGGCCTCCTGATGATCCCTGTTTCTTTTTCTTTCGGGTGTTCAAGCGCTGAGCGGTAGTCTTCCTCGATCAAAATTTCCGCTTCGTTTTTCTCCCAGTCGATCTCCTTGATGACGCCAAGCCCTCTTGCCGGAAATTTCGGGTCTTCTTTAATCGTCAGTACAACAAAATCGCCCTTGCCCAACGTGACTTTTTCCGTGTCTTTAAATGCGTATCTGTCAATCATTACAAGCCGAGAAACGCCTTTGTACGTGATTTTCATATCTGGGGTGATCGGGTGGACTTGCGGAAATAAGCGGATATCCTCATTCAGCTTCTCAACATCCCATAATTTTTTTGTCGATGCAACAGACATTAACGACAACTCCTTTGATCTATATTTCTCTCTGTTTTTCTCAGCTGTTTTCTTTTTCTACTTTAAAATAGCACATGCCGGACAAAAAATGCAAGCAAAAACACTAGATATTGTGTGAATATTTATTTTTTATACACCATATATTGTGTGTTGATCAAACCGCTTTCTTTTTGTCAAATGGAAAATTTAATAATCAGTGTCGAAAAAACGAGAAATCCACAGAAAAAACCGGATTCTTCCCGGATAATGAAAAAATTCACCGCTTGCATCTGCCCCAGTATGAAAAAAGCGCGCCACAAAAGGAAAAAAGCATCAAATCATGCTTTTCTCCAGAAAAAATTTAATTTTCGTTTATCTCTTAAAATTCCATTCAACCGCCTCATAACGCGTTTTCGCAAGCTCCTGGGTATACGTGAGTTGCTCTTTCGTTAAACTGTATGGTTCCAGGCGGATGCCGAGCCCTTCTTCAAAACCCTTTTTAAAAGCCTTTTTCGCTTCATCATATGTAACCGGATCGCTGCGGATTTCGTTGATCGCAACCGCCTTGTTTTTAAAGGCTCTCTTCATTCTCTCTCTCACTATATCATTTGAGTACTTAAACAGGCTGAACAGCTTGTCTTCATCCAAATCAAGTAAAATTGAGCCGTGCTGCAGGATCACGCCTTTCTGCCTTGTCTGCGCACTGCCGGCCACTTTTCTGCCCTCGACAACGAGCTCATACCAGCTCGGCGTATCGAAGCACACAGAGGTATGCGGATGTTTCAGCGCCTCCCGTTCTTTCTCCGTGCGCGGCACGGCAAAATATGCCTCCAAACCGAGCTCCCGGAAGCCCCTCACAAGTCCTTCCGAAATGACGCGGTACGCTTCCGTGACCGTTTTCGGCATGTCAGGATGCGCTTCCGACACGATCACGCTGTATGTCAGTTCATGCTCGTGGAGAACAGCCCTTCCCCCTGTCGGCCGCCGCACAAAACCGAGCCCGTATTTTTTCACGGCATCGAGATCAATTTCTTTTTCCACCCTTTGAAAATACCCGATCGAAAGCGTCGCCGGATCCCAGCCGTAAAAACGGATAGCCGGTGGAATCTTTCCCTCGCTGTGCCAGTCGAGCAGCGCTTCATCGAGCGCCATATTAAAAGCCGGCGGACAATGACCGGAATCGATAAACAACCAAATTTCTTTTCCCATATGTACCCCTCTTTTAACAAAATTCACTCTACCAGTTTACCAAAAAACATTGAAAACCGGCAAAGAACCGGTTTGTGCAAAAAAAGATTTTGATTAAGAGGTGGAACACGAATATAATAATAGATAGCGCTGGCAGGTAAGAAAGGGGGCATACAGATTGTCGCAATCATGGTTTACAGCCATTATCATCATCGCTGCTGTTGTCGCATACACACTCATCAGCTACTACCGGCAGAAAAAAATCATGAAAAGCTTGACGGAAGAAGAATTTAAGGCAGGGTACCGCAAAGCGCAGTTAATTGATGTCCGCGAGCCGAACGAATTTGCGAACGGGCATATTTTGGGCGCCCGCAATATTCCGTTGTCTCAGCTAAAAATGAGATTAAAAGAAATCCGGACCGACAAACCGGTTTATCTATATTGCCAAAACGGGGCGCGCACCGGCCGCGCTGCACAAATTCTTTACAAATACGGCTGCCGCGACCTTTACCAGTTAAAAGGCGGCTATAAAAATTGGACAGGCAAAATTAAAACAAGCAAGTAAACTGTGTAAAATGCCGCAGCAAGCCACTGCGGCATTTGCTTTTTTATTGTTTTACATAGCGCAAAACCGGTTTGCGCGCCGCCCTTGTTTCATCTAGGCGCTTTACAAGCGTGGTATGAGGGGCTTCCTGGACAATTTCCGGATTTTCCTCCGCTTCTTTTGCGATTTGGATCATCGCATCGATAAACGCATCGAGCGTTTCTTTCGTTTCCGTTTCAGTCGGTTCGATCATCATGCATTCTTCGACATTGAGCGGAAAATAAACGGTCGGCGGATGGAAACCGAAGTCCAGCAGCCGCTTCGCAATGTCGAATGTCCTGACGCCGAGTTTTTTCTGGCGCCTGCCGCTTAAAACGAATTCATGCTTGCAATGGCGGTCATACGGCAAATCGTAATAAGGGGCAAGCCTGCGCATCATATAGTTCGCATTGATGACCGCATTTTCGGTTACCGCGCGCAAACCCTCAGGCCCCATCGAGCGGATGTACGTATAAGCCCGGACATTGATGCTGAAATTACCGTAAAACGGTTTAACCCTTCCGATTGAATGCGGGCGGTCTTCATCAAAGTAGTAGCGATCCCCTTTTTTGGCAACAACCGGCTTCGGTAAAAACGGGATCAACTCTCTTTTTACACCTACAGGGCCGGAACCCGGGCCGCCGCCGCCGTGCGGGCCAGTAAACGTTTTATGGAGATTCAAGTGAACGACATCAAATCCCATGTCACCAGGGCGCGCTTTGGCGAGCACTGCGTTCAAATTGGCGCCGTCGTAATACAGCTTGCCGCCTGCTTCATGGACAATCTCCGCAATTTCGAGGATATGCTCTTCAAACAGCCCGAGCGTATTCGGATTGGTGAGCATGAGCGCGGCCGTATCGTCCCCGGCAATCCTCCTTAAGTCTTCCAAATCAACAAGCCCCTGCCCATTCGATTTGACGGTGACCGTGTCAAAACCGGCAACAGTGGCGGACGCCGGATTTGTGCCGTGCGCGGAATCCGGGATAATCACTTTCGTCCGTTTTGTATCCCCGTTTGCTTCATGGAAAGCGCGGATCAGCATCAGGCCGGTCCATTCCCCGTGCGCCCCGGCAGCCGGCTGCAAGGTGACCTCATCCATGCCGGTAATTTCGATTAAATGCTGCTTTAGGTCATACATTAGCTCAAGTGCTCCCTGCACTGTGCTTTCATCCTGGAGCGGATGGATATGGGCAAAACCTGGGAAGCGCGCCGCTATTTCATTGATTTTCGGGTTGTATTTCATTGTGCACGAGCCGAGCGGATAAAATCCCGAATCGACACCGTGGTTATTTTTCGATAATAATGTGTAATGGCGCATTAAATCCAGTTCCGACACTTCCGGCAATTCTGCATCCTGCTTCCGGATGTATTCGACCGGAAAAATTTCCGCCGGGTCCGCTTCCGGCACATCCAACTCCGGCAGGCTGTGAGCAATCCGGCCAGGTTTGGAACGTTCGAAAATGAGCGGCATCACTTCATTCGCCATGGCAAAATACCCCCAATTCTTCAGCAAATTGATCAATTTCTGCTTTTGTCCGCATTTCCGTTACCGCAATGAGCATATGTCCGGCGAATTCCGGATAATCCCGGCCCGTATCATATCCCCCGATGATTTTTTTCTTTAACAAGTGGTCATTGGCCGCTTTTACACTTTTCGGCATTTTTAGAAGAAACTCATTGAAAAACGGCGTGCCGAATGCCACCTCAAAACCTTTTTCCTCCAATTTCTTTTTTGCGTACTGCGCTTTGGAAATATTGGCAAGCGCCATTTCTTTCACGCCTTTTTTCCCGAGCGCAGCTATGGCAACCGAAGCGGCGAGCGCATTCAGCGCCTGGTTGGAGCAAATATTGGAAGTGGCTTTGTCGCGGCGGATATGCTGTTCGCGCGCCTGCAGCGTCAGCACATAGCCTCTTTTCCCATTCTCATCAACGGTTTCTCCGACAAGGCGCCCCGGGATTTTCCGCATCAGCTTCGATGTCGCGGCAAAATAACCGCAATGCGGGCCGCCGAATGAAGCCGGAATGCCGAATACCTGGCAGTCGCCGACTGTGATATCCGCCCCGAAATCCCCAGGCGGCGCAAATATTCCAAGGGCAAGCAGATTAGCAGAAACAATGAACATTGCTTTTTCAGCGTGCGCCAGTTCCTCAATCTCTTTTAAAAGTTCAATCGAACCAAAAAAATTCGGATATTGGACGATCACAGTGGCCGTATCCCCGTCAATCGATTTTTTGGCCGCATCAATATCGGTCCGGCCGTCCTTCAGCGGAATTTCTTCCACTGTGATGCCCTGCCCTTTGGCATACGTATGTAAAACGGCGCGGTACTGCGGATGGACAGCTTTAGAAACCAGAATTTTTTTCCTGCGCGTCTGCCCTGAGGCAAGCATCGCCGCTTCGGCCATGGCAGTGCCGCCGTCATACATGGAAGAGTTGGCCACTTCCATGCCCGTTAATTCGCAGATCATCGTCTGGAATTCAAAGATCGCCTGCAGCTCCCCCTGGGATATTTCCGGCTGGTATGGCGTATAGGCGGTATAAAATTCGGATCTTGAAATCACATGGTCCACTACCGCAGGGATATAGTGGTCGTATACCCCCGCCCCTAAAAAGGAGGTATATTGCTTTAAATTTGCATTTTTGTCGGCAAGTGCAGCCAGTTCCTTTAACAACGCGGTCTCCGATTTTGCTTTTTTTATGCGGTAATCGCCTTTGAAACGCACTTTTTCGGGAATATCCGCAAACAGTTCATCCACAGAATCGACGCCGATCACGTCCAGCATCTCCCTGCGGTCTTCCTCTGTCATCGGCAAATAACGGTGCATCATTTTTCTCCTCCCACATTCTGTTGCCGTTTATAAAACGGTGTTTTCACCACTTTGGCTTTTAATTTCTTGGAGCGGATGGCCACTTCCACTTCAGTTCCCGGCGCGTTAAAGGGCACATCCAATAGAGCAAGGCCGATATTTTTCTTGAATGTTGGTGACTGTGTCCCGGTTGTCACAACACCGATTCTCTTTTCCCCGGAAAAAACATCATAGCCGTGGCGCGGGATGCCACGTTCGATCATTTCAATACCGGCAAGCTTCCTTTTCAGGCCCTCCGTTTTCAGTTGCTGAAGCGCCGATTTTCCGATAAAATCCGCTTCCTTGTTGAGTTTCACCGCAAAGCCGATCCCCGCTTCAAGCGGAGAAATGTTTTCCGAAAGTTCCTGGCCGTACAGGCACAGCCCTGCTTCAAAGCGGAGTGTATCCCTGGCGCCAAGCCCGCACGGCAAAACCCCGTCTTCATCTCCCGCCGTCAAAATTTCTTCCCACAGGCGGGCCGCATCTTCATTCCGGCAATAAATTTCAAAACCGTCTTCACCTGTGTAACCGGTTCTTGACAGCAGCACTTTACATCCGGAAAGATCGGCATTTTCGACGAATGAAAAAGGCTTAAATGCAGAAACATCAAGCCCCCGGGCAAGTTTTTGCAAAATCCGCGCCGACAGCGGACCCTGCAGTGCCAGCTGGGCCATTGATGCGCTCATATCGGCAATAGAGATTTCTTCCGTGTTGTGATCCCTCAGCCATTCATAATCTTTTTCGGTGTTGGCGGCGTTCACAACTAACAAGTAACGCTCTTTTCCCAATTGGTAAACCAGCAAATCATCCACCGTGCCGCCGTTTTCGTAACACATGGCCGTGTACTGTGCAGCGCCGGGATGGAGTGTCGACACGTCGTTCGTTGCCATCTTTTGCAAAAAATCAAGGCTTCCTTCCCCCTGAACGAGAATTTCCCCCATATGCGAAACATCAAACAGCCCTGCTTTTGTGCGGACGGCTTCGTGCTCGGCTTTGATGCCCGAAAACTGCACAGGCAGTTCCCAGCCGCCAAAACCGGTTGTTTTGGCCCCGTATTTCCGGTAAACATCAAACAACGGCGTCCGTTTTAAATCCGGCATTTGCTTCCCTCCGTTCTTATCATTCAAAATCCTTGTTTGCCCGAAATTTTGCATAAGGGCAAAAAAACAGGGAATATTCCGTTGTATGATCGGAATATTCCCTGTCCTTGCACCTGAAAGTTTACCGAAACGGTTTTCCTCTTTGGTGGCTTCATATAAAAGAAGCACTCTCCAGAGATGCGTCAAATTAAGAGTCTTTTTGCCTGAGAGATTCGCAAACATTGCTTGCTCCGTCGGCGCTGCATATGCAGTCTCTCCCCTTATTCTCATCCGCCAATATTCAGTTAAAAATCGGGCATACTACAAATATCCTGCCGGGTTGGAATTTCCCCTGCGGCAGAGGTAAAAATGATTGATTCAACTTCATCGTATCATGACTCCATTCTTAAAATCAATTGGATTTTTCAAAATGTATTCAACTGTACGAAAAGAAACCCTTTAAAAAATACATAGGCGGAATTTGAGCAGTTTAAACGCTGATGAAAAGGAGTGCGAGTAGCTTGGAAGTCAACTACGAATTCGACCATTCATGGGAAACGGAATTGATGGACCGCTACGAAAATGACGGACCATGGGGGAAATGGGAACTGTACCAGCTTGCGGTGGAAATGGAAAAGAGGCTCGTCATCCCTGAATTTGAAGGGCTGCAGGCGCCAAAGCACCTGGTCAATGTAAACCCGCTTCCCCATCAGTTGGAGACGGCGCGCCAAGTTGTTGAAAAGATGAACGGAAAAGCGATCTTGGCGGATGAAGTCGGGCTCGGGAAGACGATTGAAGCGGGCCTGATATTAAAAGAATATATGATTCGCGGGCTTGCCAAAAAAGTGCTTATTTTAGTACCCGCATCCCTTGTTTCGCAGTGGGTCGCAGAACTAAACCAAAAATTCCATATTCCGGCGGTCGGACAAAAGAAAAGTTACATGTGGGAGCAGTACGACTGCATCGTATCTTCCATCGATACCGCCAAGCGAAGCCCGCACCGCGACATCATCTACAAACAGCAATACGATATGGTCATCATTGACGAAGCGCATAAGTTAAAAAACCCGAATACAAAAAACTATGAATTTGTCCAGGGATTAAAGAAAAAATTCTGCCTCCTGCTCACTGCGACGCCAATCCAAAACCGGGTAGAAGAAATTTTCCATCTTGTGTCTTTATTAAAACCTGGGCATTTGGGGAGCGAAACAAATTTCAGCAAAAAATATAAAAAAAGGGACAGGCACGTAAAAGAAGACGAACATTTAAAGCAGCTCGTCAATAAAGTCATGATCAGAAACCGCCGCATCAACACAGGTCTAGAATGGACGAAACGGCGCGTGGAAACCGTTTTGATCGATTTCAGCAAAGAAGAGCGCGAAATGTACGATGCCCTAAAGATACTCCGCATCGCCCACGACGGTTACTCCTATGCCGGCTTCTCGCTTTTGACACTGCAACGGGAAGCATGTTCGAGCCGGGAAGCTGTTTTTGTCACGTTGAAAAACTTGCTGAAAAAAGCGGAACAGCCGTCCCCCGCTTTGGAAGAGGCGGTCACTAAGATCATCAAAAAAATCGAAGCCATAAAGACCAACTCAAAAGCCGAAAAAGCGCTTGAACTCATTCAAAGCATTCAAGATAAAGTCATTATCTTCACCGAATACCGGGCAACTCAGCTTTATTTGCAATGGTTTTTGAAACAAAACGGCATCACCTCCGTCCCGTTCCGCGGGGGCTTCAAGCGCGGCAAGAAAGACTGGATGCGCCAGCTTTTCGAAAATCATGCACAGGTGCTCATCGCGACGGAAGCGGGCGGCGAAGGAATTAACCTCCAGTTTTGCCACCATATGATCAATTTTGATCTGCCGTGGAACCCGATGCGGCTTGAGCAAAGGATCGGGCGCGTCCACCGGCTTGGGCAGGAAAAAGACGTCCACATTTATAATTTCGCCACAAAAAAAACGGTGGAAGAACATATTTTGCAGCTGTTGTATGAAAAAATCCATCTGTTTGAACGGGTGATCGGTGAACTCGACGATATTTTGACCTGCCTCGAATTCGGGAAACTGGAAGACCATTTGCTTGACGTATTCCAAAACTCACAGTCGGAAGGCGAAATGAAAATTAAAATGGAGAATCTCACGCAAATGATCGAGTTTGCGGAAACGCTTCGGAAACAGGAGGAGGACGCGGATGCTGCAAGAAGAAATACATCAATATCTTGAGCGCTTTTTTGAGGCAAACGGGTGCACGTTTATTGAAAACGGGCCCGGTTGGATGACCGTCCAGCTGACCGTTGAACTCGACAAAGCGTTAATGAACCGCCCTTTTTACTGGTCTTATCTGGAAAAAACGGGCGGCATCCCGAACCCGATGTCAGTGACATTTATCACGGATAAGGAAAAAGCCCCCGAATCCATTAAAGGCGAGGCCATCCATTTCGGCAGCCCGCGCCTGAACCAAATTTTCCGGACGGCAAAACAATTTGCCCGTTACATCCGGCTGTATGAAGACATCAAACCGCAGCAAAAACAGGCGCCGCTCTACCCGTGGCTTTCCATGAACCTCAAAATTTCTTACCGGTGCGATTTGAAGAAAGATGTATTCCGGTCGATCGGCCTGAATTTGATCCACGGCACTTTGGCAGAAAATTTCCAGGACATACTGGAGCAAAGAAACCTTACGCCGAAAATCCCGGACAATTGTTTTACATTAACACCGATCATTATGCCGAAAAGCGCGGTGAGAAGGATTGAAAACTATGTGCGGCAAGGCTTAGCAAAGGAAACGCACGAGTGGGCGGAAGAAGCGGTAATACGGTGGCAGCAGGATCTAAATCTTTTGGACCACTTTTATGAGGACATGGAGGAACTGCCTGAATCGTATGAAATAGAAAAGCAGGCGCTAAAAGAACAGTACGAACCAAAAATCACGGTTGAAGTCGTTAACGGCGGGCTGTTTTACTTAAAAGATGCCCTTATATAAGCAGGCAGCCTGTTCACGGCTGCCTGTTACGGTTTCCTTTTCAAGAATGAGAAAACATACGGGATAATGCCGAACCATCTTTCCACAAATGGCGGCATCTCTTCTTTCTTTTGGTTTCTTTTTTGCTGCCGCTCGCTTTTTGGCGTGCTGATATGCTGCATAACCGTTTGCGTCATAAATTTTACATAATCATTCGTTGACAATGGCGCCACCTTCCTTCAGGCGCCATTATGCCCGAACAACTCCGGTTTTATACGCCCGGCGATCTCAGTCACAATTTCATCGACCGTTTTGCCTGATGTGTCAACCATTAGATCCGCGCACACCCGGTACAGTGGCAGCCTTTTTTCATAAAGGCTGACAAGTTCCGCTACTGTCCGGCCGGATGCCATCGGCCTTGATGCGTCATTTTGAATACGGGCAACAAGGATGGCAGGGTCGCAATCGAGAAAAACCACCAGCCCGTCCCGTTTCAATAGCCTACGGTTCTCTTCCCGCATGACAATACCCCCGCCTGTCATGATCACGCCTTGCAGCATTTTTGCCCGTTTGAGCATTTCCGTTTCTTTCTTACGGAAATACGCTTCCCCTTTTTCCGCAAAAATTTCAGCAGGCGCCATCCCTTCTTCTTTCTCGATCCAGGCATCCAAATCAATCGCATCCATATGCAGCATGGCCGCCAAAGCATGCCCGACTGTCGTTTTTCCGGCTCCCATAAAGCCGGTTAAATAAATCCTTGTCATTTTTCCACCCACCGGATTACCTTTTTTTCTGCGTGATTATATATTATCTCACTTTTAAACTGTTCACCACTCTCATTTTCCGTCTGCAAGGAAATGGCCGCTTCGTCCCCGTCTTTTTTCACCGTATAGGAAACTATCCCATCTGAAAAACGAAGCACCGCTGCACCGAAATCCCCTTCTTCAATCCGGCGAGCGGCCTCCCGGATTGCCATCACGGACATCGTGTTCCGGATATAATATTCCTTTACGAGCACAGCGTACTTTTTTTCTCCCAAAAAAATGTCCACGCTTAAAATGAGCATCGTGCACGCCAAGAGCGCTAAAAACAGCGCCATCGGCAAAATAAAGCCTTTTTCGCCCTTCATGAATGGCGTTCCCCCATTTCATCCAAATTTACAGGATGCGCCTGTGAAAAAGTAAAATCCGCTGTTTCTTCCGTGCCGTCCAGAAATTCCACTTCGAGCTCGATCCCATAAGCAGTTTCGGTGAATTTTACATTTTTCACATTTTGAAGCACAATTTGATGCCCCTCGTCATCCACCCTCCGCCTCAGCAGCGCCCCGTACGGTTCATATACAACCGTTTTCCCGTCCCTGTTGAGCGTGAGCCTATTTTGTCCGGCTTCACAGGCGGTACTCATCCGGATTTCTTTGCGCAGCTGCAAAACGAAAAGATTCCACTCATCATCTTCTTTCGGCCTGAACGCGTCGCCGGCCATCCCAAACATTTTCACAGCAGGCGGGAAGAACGAGAAAATAAAGGACAGAACCATCAGTACGAATATACTTTCGAGCAGCGTAAATCCGTTCTCATTGCTGAACCGTAACGCAAATCTTTTTTTCTTCATAGTCCACACATGCCTTCCTGCCTTGATCTTCAATATGGAATGCCATTTTGGCCCCTTCCAACGTTTTTTCTCTTTCCGGCACATTTCCCGTGAAAACCCATTCCTCTGTTTTTTCGTAAAGAAAACGGGCCGCAGCCATTTGCTGTTTTGATTCCTTTATTTGGCCGAACATATTTACAAGCGGCGGAAACAGGGCTGCGGCCATCATACAAAATACGGCGAACGCTGCCACCGTTTCTGCAAGCGTAAAGCCTTTTTCATTCTTCCACATAAAACCGCCCGCTTCCAATATGTGTCACGAGTTTGATTTTATTTCCACCCGCCTGGAAATAAAGCGTGCCAAACTGACTGACATTCCCATCCGGCCCGATCATACACGAAGAAAGCGTTGAACCGTTGCTCAACATTTTCACATCGTCCGGCAGCTTCCTTTTAGCAAGAAAGGCATTTTGCCTTGATTCATAAATAGTATAAGTATTGTTCGGCTGGTAAAATTTTATATATACATTCGTTTGCCTGGCGATTGCATCTGCCTGCGCAAAATACAAATCTCTTTCAAGCTGATTGATCAACATATTTTTGGCGACGGCATCCTTTACCGGTCCAAACCCGGGAAAAGCGAGGACGGTCATAACCGAAACAACAAGCAATACCACCAGCATTTCCGGAAATGTAAAACCTGCTTCCCCTTTCCAAGGCATCAATTTGGCGCCTCCGTTACTGTTCCGTCTGCCCCGATTTCCACCCCGTTGCCGTTCGGGCAAGTTGTTTTCGAGACATACCCGCTATCTTTCAATTGACTGATGGAAGTTGGAAACTCATGATGGTCCATTTCATATGCCTGCACCTGCCCCTGCACCATTGCAATAAAGGCATCGCACCCTTTATTATTGATGGAATCCGTATGTTTGGAAATATTCGGAATCATTAAAAATAAAAGGACAGTAATGACAAGCAGTACGATCAGCATTTCGATCAGCGTGAATGCTTTTTCATTTTTTAAAACAGCCATCTTCATATCCCCTTTCACAGATATTTTGCTGCTGGCGCCAAAAAGGCACCGGCAGCTAATCAATAAATCCGTCCGGACAGGTTTAAACGGCATCAATCATTTGAAACATCGGGAGCATGATCGACAAATAAATTGCCACCAAAAAGATGCCGATCATGACAAAGACAACCGGCTGGATGAGCTGGAACAGATTTTGAATTTTTTCTTCCATCTTTTTCATGCTGATTTGGCTGTAGTAATACAATTCCTGATCCAGGCGCCCGTTTTTTTCTCCGTGCCGTACGAGAACGACCAGTTGGGGCTCAATGTAGGACACGGTGGATAAAGCGTTTGAAAACGTCTGCCCCGCCAAAAGCTTATCACGCAGGAATTTTGCGGTATCCCGCAAGAGCGGCCTGAAATTTTGCGATTCCATCATATGGAGGATTTCATATACCGAAAAGCCGCTTTTCAGCAAAAAACTCCATTCTCTTGCCAAAAACTGGCTGTAATAACTTTTATAGTAAAAGCGGGATACGGGAATGTGCGACAGCCATGCCGCCTGGTCAAGCGGATTTTTCCTTTTTAAATAAAAATGGAGGAAGGATGCGGAAAAAAGTGAGGCCAACACAAAGATGAGCATCCATTTCGGGGCTTGTTCCATGACAGCCAAAAACAGCCGGAGATTTCGCGAAGGTGTGTAATCCAAAGACAGGTACATCTGTTCAAACTGCGGCAGCAGGATGCTCCGTACAAAACCCGCTGCGGCAAAAAGGGCAACGATTAAAACAAGCGGATAGCGGACAAGTTTCCAAAACGTATGGTAGTCTTGATGCTTCTTCAGCAAATAAGCGCCGGCCTCTTTCAGCGCAGGCACCATTTCGCCGTGCCGTTCAGCGAAATAAATTTGCGAGCAGGCATTGGCGTCAAACCGGTGCTTTAACAAGACTTCATGAAGCGGCACACCATTTTGCAGCTGTTTGTTCATCGAACCAACATCCTGTTTCGCATCGGCATATTGGAGAAACGAAATGGCTTCCGAAATCGCAAATCCGTTCTCCAGCATTTCACCGATCCGGATAAGAAACCGGCCTTGCGCTTTGAGGCTCCGCCGCTTCTTCCTCTTCAGCAATCCAGCGATGAAACTCTTCTTCAGAAATGTATCCAAGCGCAATCCCCTTTCGCAGCCATTCTTTTAAAGTTGGATAATGGTACCGGACTACTTCCCCTTTTGCTTCCTGCAGCACTTTTTGCAAATTTTTGCCGTACAAAAGCTCATAAACAGCTGTCTGCCGGTTCTTTCGACTGTGCATGCAAATCGGCGAACAGCGGCTGCCGCAAACCGGGCAAAGCAGCGTAATCAGCCGCTGGGCGCTGACAGCAAGGAGCGTCTGCTCGATTTCATGAAGGCTGATCCCAAACTCCATCAGCCGGTAGATGGCCCCCTTCGCATCGCGCGTATGCATTGTTGTCAGAACCAAATGCCCTGTCAGTGATGCGCGGACCGCAATTCTTGCCGTTTCCGCATCCCGGATTTCCCCGACCAAAATGATATCCGGATCATGGCGCAAGATTGCCTTCAGCCCTGTGCTGTAAGTAATCCCGGCCTTTTCATTCACCTGCACCTGCAAGAATGAATCAGTTTGCTTTTCGACAGGGTCTTCCAATGTGATGACATTGCGTAAAAAATGTTTCGAACAATGTTCGACAAGCGTATACATCGTTGTCGATTTGCCACTTCCGGTCGGCCCGCTGAAAATGAGCATGCCGTGCGAATGGTTCAGAAGTGCCATTAATTTTTTTGCACTGGATGGGAAAAGTGAGATTTGTCCGATTTGGTACCTTTCTTCGTGGGGGAGAATCCGGATCACGAGGCTTTCTTTTGACAGAGAGGTTGGAAGCGTCGAAATTCTTAAGGAGACGGTTTGCTGCAAGATTTTCATCTGGACTGACCCGCTTTGGGGCTTCCTTTTTTCGCTGATATCCATGGATGACATAAATTTCAAGTGGGATATCAGCCTTTCCCCGGCTTTAGCGGAAAGGTTGCGGTGGGGGTACAGCCTTCCATACTGCCGGAACTGTACATGGTAACACTGTTGCCTCGGCACAATGTGGACATCGGTCACTTTGTTCTTGACCGCTTGCCCAACCAGCAGTTCTGCCATTTTTTCAACAGACATATGCCATAACATACCACCTTTCTTTTTGGGATACTTACTTGTTTCGACGCTGCCGGAAAAATTCCTGCAAAAAAAAATAATTTTTTCGGTTTTTTCTTAGATTCAACATTGTTTTTGTGGAAAAGTAAAGTGTGTGATTTTCGTCACAAATTTTGGCGTATTTATTATTTATAATATAGTTAGTATAAAAATTGTAGAGGTGTTTAATATGGAACCAACATTAAAAGTCATTAACGCGCTTTCAGACCCAACCCGCTATTCTATTTACCAATTTGTGCTCAAAAAAAGAGGGGAAGTCTCCGTCCAGGAAGTGGCGAATAAATTTAACATACACCCGAATGTGGCAAGGTTGCATTTATCCAAACTTGAAGATGTAAAAGTCATCACATCTGAACTGAACAAAACTGGAAAAGGCGGCCGCCCGGCAAGGCTGTATAAAAGTTCCGAACAGGTCGTTGAGCTGACCTTCCCGCACCGTGAATACAAACTGCTATCCAATATTCTGCTTGAAGCACTTAATAAATTGAAGCTGGCAAGCGGAGAACTGCTGCAGGATATCGGCAGACAGTACGGCAAACAAATCATTGAAAATATTTTAAAAAGTATGAACAAAACAAAAGACCAGCTGACTTACGATGAAAAATTGTCCGTTTTGGCAAGCGTGTCGACAATGGACGGCTACTGCATTGAAACTTCGGAGTCGGATGAGGCGAACGAATTGGACTACCATGTATACAACTGCCCGTTCAAAGAATTGATCAACCATTCTACGCAAGTTTGCGAAATGCATATTGCCTATATCCACGGCTTATTCGAAGCGCTGTTTGACGATTTTGAAATGAAGCAGCAGGAAACGATACTCCATGAATGCAGCGAGTGCATCTATCATGTGAAAGTTGCAAAAGTTGCGAATTAATTCCCGATTTTATTTACACCCCTTCCGCATTCCATTATAATAAGGTTGAATGGACATAAAAGAAGGGGTGGTTCATTTGGATCGTATGTATCGCGTACTGGGGTTTTGGACCGGTGTCATGGCGGTCATGTTTTATCTTGGCGACATGAAAGAAACCGCCTTATTGTTCCTTGCGCAAACCGGCTTTTTTGTGCTTGTCAGCTATTTGAAATTGTCCGAACGGATGTATATGTACATTTTCGGTGTGTACTTGACCATTTTCTTCGCCGGTTTTACTTATTACACCACTTTTATGCTCACACTCGGATTCGGCGAATAAAACATTTTTCTATAATATTTTATCGTATCCTAAAAAGATCGGCGGACAGTCCGCCGATTTTTTTTACCGTAAAAAAGGATTCAGCGCCGCTTCCTCCCCAATTGTGGTGGCTGGCCCATGCCCCGGCAGCACAGTAATATCCGTATCCAGCACCAAAAGTTTTGTGCGGATGCTTTCAATCAGCTGGGCATGGTTCCCGCCTGGCAAATCCGTCCGCCCGATGCTGCCGGCAAACAGGGCATCGCCCGAAAAAAGGGCATTTGTTCCGTGCAACCTGTACGAAACGCTTCCAGGCGAATGGCCGGGCGTTTCCAACACACGAAACCGGAACGGCCCGATTTTCAAATCTCCTTCACCTGTGAGCAGTTTTTCCGCAGAGCGCGCCGTCACTTCCCCCATCCGGAACAAATGCGAACCGTTCATTCCCGGGTCAGGAAGCCAATCTGCTTCATTTTCATGGACGTAAGCAGGAATTTGGTAAACGTCCCGCACCGCATCCAACGCACCAATATGGTCGAAATGCGCGTGGGTCAACAGCACCGCCAACGGATGCAGCCCTTTATCATCAATAAAGGCCATTAATTTTTCACTTTCCCCGCCCGGATCAAAAATAATGCAGTCTTTTTCACTATTCCACAGCAAATAGCAGTTTGTCTGGATCGGGCCGAGGGGGAGTTGTTCCCATTCCATTTGCATCCCTCCTTCCTTATTGTAACATGTAATAGCATCGGCAATGAGCGGAATTGTAAATACTCGACAAATTGACGGTCTAGTTGTAAAATAAAAATAATTGGATGCATTTTCATTAAGGGGGGATTTCATGGGAACCGTTATCATTTTCGGTCTTGTTTCCATCCTTTCGCTGATCGGGCTGATTACTGCCGCCAAAAACAAAAACATCCTCGGTTTCGTATTCGGGGCAATTTCTTTTGCCCTTTTCGGCTGGTTCACCATCATGACCGTCATCCATTCGGGCTATCCAACTTTCACGTAACTTTCCAAAAAGGCGGCAACTGCCGCTTTTTTTATGCCTGGCAGTTTCAGCGCGTAAAACGGAACAGATCCCCGTAAATGATTTTATCGAAAATTTGCTGTGGCCGGACTGCTTCAGCAAGCCCGATATTGAGTACGCAAAGCAAACAGGCACCCGACCAATTTGTACCCTGAAACAGCTTGGAGAAGCGCAAACCGTATTTTTTCACTGCCTTCATAGTGGCAAAATAAACGGCGATGTCCAAAAAATAAAGAAGATTCCGCCACCTCATTTCCGACAGGACGCTTTCCTTTAAATCTCTGAAATTGCTCGTTTGAAACAGCAATGGAACCGTTAAATAATCGCTGAAAAAAACGGAAAAACACAATATTGGCGTACAAAATAACGGACAGCACGGCCGCCGCGGCCAGACAGAAACGGATTTGCTTTTTCTTTTCCTTAAACAGGTAAGACAACCCGAAAACAAAAAATAAAAATACGGCAGGATTGATCAGCAAAAAACAAACCGCTGCAGCGGGCTGCCCACTTCAAGATGGAATTCTTTGAAATAAACGATATCCGTTTTCTCCCACATGAATATAACCGCCATAAGCGGCCAAACAACCATTGTGTTGGCAAAGCTGGACAAAAAAACCCCCTTTTTTCATCATATCGCTGTTCTTTATTAAGCCAAACGTAGGCCGATATCATGAAAAAGGGGAATCGTGTTTAAATCGTATTGCCATTTCCCATATTTTAATTTTTATTCAACACAAGCCAGGCCGCCCCAATCACGCCAGCATCATTGCCTAATGTGGCAAGTTTCAGTTTTGTCGATTTGCCGACCGTTGTAAAGGCATATTTGGAAAAATAAGTGCGTAGCGGATTTAAAAGCGTATCCCCTGCTTTTGATACGCCGCCGCCGAGGACGATTTTTTCCGGATTAAATGTATTGGCGACATTTGCCAGCGCAAGCCCCAAATATTTAGCGGTTTCATCCACGACTTCATTCGCCAGTGCATCGCCTGCCGCCGCTAAATCAAACACATCTTTGGAAGTCACGCTTCCTGCCTGGCTATACAAATCTTTTAACGTGGACGGGCTACTGTATGCAGCGATTTTCTTTTTCGCCGTCCTGACGACGCCTGTAGCGGATGCGACCGTTTCAAGGCAGCCTGTTTTGCCACAGTTGCATGGGGCGCCGCCATCCGGGATCACGGTGATATGGCCGATTTCGCCTGCCGCCCCTTTAACGCCATGCACGATATCGCCGCCTGTAATAATCCCGCCTCCGACGCCGGTGCCGAGTGTGACAAACACCATGTCATCCGAACCTTCGCCGGCGCCTTTCCACATTTCGCCGAGCGCCGCCACATTGGCATCGTTATCAATTACCACTTTTAACCCGGTTAATTGCTGCAACGTATCCACAACCGGATAGTTCTGCACCCAACCGATGTTCACGGATTCGTAAATGACGCCCGCCTCCATATCAACCGGACCGGGCACACCGATGCCGATGCCGGCAATATCCTTTTTATCCCAGTGAAGTGCTGCCAACTGTCCATCTATCGATTTTGCAATATTCGGGAGAATGGCTTTCCCTTTTTCAGACGTATCTGTTGGAATTTCCCATCTATGAAAAATATCTCCTTTTTCATTTAAAAATGCCAGTTTTGTGGTAGTGCCTCCTAAATCCACACCTGTTACCCATTTTTCAGCCATTTGCATCACCCTCGATTTCTTTTCTCTTTTTCCAGGCGTTTTTCCTGCCTGATGATCAGCATTGCTGTTTCGTATTCCCGATTTTCCAGCACCCTTGCCTGGTACAGCTCCCTCAGCTCCAGTTCCATCAGTTCAAGATCAGCAAGCCGGTCCCCGATATAGACAATGATGCCGAATTTTTTTAAAAGCTGCTGTACATCATAAAGCGTTCTCATTTCGACCCAACTTTCAATTGATAAATATCTGCCTAAGAAAAGTATAGTCGAATGTGCAATTTCTAACAAGCGCCAATTCGAGTGCTGCCCGCATAAAAATGGCCATTGGCGCTTCATTGTGTTTTTAACGGACATACAAAA
>NZ_BKZP01000039.1 GCF_008974185.1 Weizmannia acidilactici | reverse complement strand
AATTATTAAAAAATGGGGGGGAAATTAATGAAAGGTATTATTTTAGCAGGGGGAAGCGGCACACGTCTTTACCCGCTCACTATGGTAACAAGTAAGCAGTTATTACCAGTATATGATAAGCCAATGATATATTATCCTCTTTCCACTTTAATGTTAGCTGGCATAAAAGATATTTTGATTATTTCTACACCTGAGGATACAGAAAGGTTTAAGAACCTATTAAGAGATGGGTCCCAATTTGGATTGTCATTACAATATAAAATTCAGCCAAGTCCTGATGGTTTAGCACAAGCCTTTATCTTAGGATCAGATTTTATTGGAGATGACTCTGTAGCCATGATTCTTGGCGATAACATTTATTATGGCAGCGGAATGAAGAGTATATTACGCAGGGCTTCACAAAAAAAACATGGGGCTACTGTTTTTGGCTACCATGTCCCAGATCCTGAACGTTTCGGTGTTGTTGAATTTGATAGCAATGGGAAAGTTTTAAGTGTCGAAGAGAAACCGGAAAAGCCAAAATCTAATTACGCGATTACAGGTTTATACTTCTATGATAACCGTGTTGTTGATATTGCTAGAGAAATAAAACCATCTGCACGCGGAGAGTTGGAAATTACATCAATTAATGAGGCATATTTAAAAATGGGTGAATTAGATGTAGAATTATTGGGGCGCGGATTTACTTGGCTTGATACGGGCACCCATCAAACATTGGTAGAAGCAACAAATTTCGTGAAAACCGTAGAGGAACATCAGGGAATTAAAATATCCGCCCCGGAAGAAATTGCTTTTATTAATGGCTGGATCACGAAGGAGCAATTACTCGAATGTGCAAAGAAACTAAGTAAAACGGGCTATGGCCAGTATCTGATAAAAGTTGCAGAGGGAAAAATCAAATATTAAAAATGAGGGATGAAACTTGAATATCATTAAAACAGATTTAGAAGGTGTATTTGTCATTGAACCGGCTGTATTTGGCGACCATCGCGGTTGGTTTATGGAAACATACAATGAGAATAACTTTTTTGAAGAAGGAATCAAAATTAAATTTGTGCAGGATAACCAGTCTTTTTCTGCAGCAAAAGGCACTTTGCGGGGCCTGCATTACCAATTGAACCCTAAAGCACAATCTAAACTGGTCCGATGCACAAGAGGTACAATTTTTGATGTGGCTATTGACATAAGAAAAGGCAGCCCAACTTTTGGCAAATGGTTTGGAATTGAGCTGAGTGCAGAGAATAAAAAACAACTTTTGATTCCGAAGGGTTATGCACATGGCTTTATGACGTTAACCGATGATGTTGAGGTTCAATATAAAGTGGATGAATTCTATGCGCCGGAATGCGACCGTGGGATCCGTTGGAATGATCCAACGATTCATGTCGAATGGCCGATACATGACATTCAACCTATTTTATCAGCTAAAGATGAAAAATCACCGTTTTTAGAAGAAGCCGAAATTAATTTTGTTTATGGAGAGTAAACATGAAAATATTAGTTACAGGATATACTGGTCAGCTTGGTTATGACGTTGTAAAAGAAGGGTTAAATCGCGGACTAGAGATGATCGGCATTGGACAGAAGGATCTTGACATTACAAATGAAAAAGATGTTTACCAATATGTCGAAGAACTAAAACCCGATGCGGTAATTCATTGCGCAGCCTATACTGCAGTTGATCTGGCTGAAGAGCAAAAAGAGATGTGCTGGGATGTAAATGTAAATGGAACGAAGTACTTGGCGGCTGCCGCAAAAGCTTCCAGGTCAAAATTTATGTTTATCAGTACGGACTATGTTTTTAAGGGAGAAGGCACGGAACCTTTTTCGGAAAGCGCCCCCGCTAATCCAGTTAATTATTATGGATATACAAAATACGAAGCTGAAAAAGTTGTCCGTTCCTTACTTGCTAATGCGTTTATAGTCCGGATTTCCTGGGTGTTTGGCATCAATGGAAAGAATTTCATAAAAACCATGTTGAGGCTTGCGAAAACTCATGATCAAGTCAATGTTGTCGGGGATCAAATTGGCTCTCCAACTTATACTTTTGATTTGGCGCGACTGCTTGTTGAAATGATTCAAACGGATAAATACGGCGTTTACCATGCGACAAATGAAGGCTTTTGCAGCTGGGCAGAATTTGCTGAAGAAATCTTCAAACAGGCAGGGAAATCAGTGAAAGTTAACGTCATTAAAACAGAAGAATATCCAACAAAAGCAGTTCGCCCTAAAAATTCACGGATGTCCAAGCAAAAACTACGGGACAACGGTTTTGAACCGTTACGCCCGTGGAGTGAGGCTGTAGCACATTATATAAAAGAGCTTGAGGTGTAATTTAATTGATGACAAAGAAAAAAGTATTGGTAACTGGCGGGGCCGGTTTTATTGGAGGAAACTTTGTCCAGCACATGGTCAATAAATACCTGGATTATGACATTTATAATTTGGATTTGCTGACCTATGCCGGGGATTTGACAAAGCACCAGGAGATTGAGAATAAAGACAACTATCATTTTATTAAAGCAGATATTGCTGACCGGCAAACAATTATTCCACTGTTTAAAAAAGAAAACTTCGATTTTGTAGTGCATTTTGCGGCGGAAAGCCATGTAGACCGCTCTATTACGGATCCTGAAATTTTTGTGCGGACGAACGTACTCGGGACGCAAGTACTGCTCGATGCAGCAAAAGAAGTCGGTGTGAAGAAATTTTTACATGTATCCACAGACGAGGTATATGGTGAATTGGACTTTGATCCGTCGACATTCTTTACAGAAGAAACGCCGCTTCAGCCAAACAGCCCATACAGCGCAAGTAAGGCATCTTCAGATTTATTAGTTCGGGCATATCATGAAACATTCGGTTTGCCAATTAATATAACACGATGCTCAAATAACTATGGGCCCTACCATTTCCCGGAAAAACTGATTCCCTTGACCATTTCCCGTGTGCTAAACGATCAGAAAGTACCAGTTTACGGTAACGGTGGGAACATCCGCGACTGGCTGCATGTGCATGACCATTGTGCCGCTATTGATTTGGTTTTGCATCAAGGTGTAAATGGTGAAGTTTACAATGTTGGCGGCCACAATGAACGGACAAATCTGGAAGTGGTCAAAACGATCATAAAAACTTTAGGAAAATCGGAGGATCTCATAGAGTTTGTCAAAGACCGGCCAGGACATGACAAACGGTATGCGATAGATCCATCGAAACTGGAAAAACTCGGCTGGAAACCAGCTTACAGCTTTGAAACGGGTATTGCACAAACGATCCAGTGGTATTTGGATAATAAGGACTGGTGGGAACGCATTATTAGTGGAGAATATCAAACGTACTTTTCTAAACAATATTCCTTCTCTGCCAACCTAGAAAACTAATTCCACTAATCATTTGGGGGTTCTTTTAATTTATAGATTTCTTTATAATGGTTAAAAGAATACTAAATTTGAAAGTTAATTAGGAGATGTAAAAATTGAGTAATATCACAGTAGCTGGTACAGGCTATGTTGGATTGGTAACAGGTGTTTGTTTAGCAGAAGTTGGCCATCAAGTGACTTGTGTTGACAATAACGATGAAAAAATTTATCTGCTCAGGCAGGGAATTTCTCCAATCTATGAACCAGGGCTTGATGAACTGATTGTCAAGAATACTGAAAATGGAAAATTGGATTTTACGACGGATTATCAAAGTGTCTACGCCCACTCAGATGTTATTTTTATCGGTGTTGGTACGCCGGAAAATGAAGACGGTTCGGCAAATTTAAATTATGTTTTTACTGTTGCAAAAGAGATTGCGGAATCCGTTGAGCAGGACTGCCTAGTTGTCGTAAAATCTACTGTGCCAATTGGAACGAATGATAGAGTGGAAGCGTATATTAAAGCACATTTAAAACATAATGTAAAAATTGAAGTGGCTTCCAATCCCGAATTCCTTGCACAAGGAACAGCGGTACGCGATACGCTCTATGCATCCCGGATTGTCATTGGAACGGAAAGCGATGAAGCAAAGCAAATTTTAATGGATGTTTATGAACCTTTCAAACTTCCAATTCTTGCTATGAATCGCCGAAGCGCAGAGATGGTAAAATATGCTTCGAATGACTTCCTGGCTTTGAAAATTTCCTTTATCAATGATATTGCAAACCTATGTGAAAAGGTTGGTGCGAACATTGAAGATGTCACAAATGGGATGAGCTACGATGAAAGAATTGGCAACCGATTTTTAAATCCGGGGATTGGTTACGGTGGCTCTTGCTTCCCGAAAGATACAAAAGCGTTACACTGGCTTGCGGAAGAAGAAGGATATATTTTAAGAACCGTGAAAGCAGCCATTGATGTGAATGAAAAACAAAAATATGCACTCATCAAAAAAGCACGCAATGATTTTCCAACTTTTAACGAAAAAAAGGTGGCGGTATTGGGGCTCACCTTTAAACCCGGAACGGATGATTTACGTGAAGCACCGTCCATTCCGAACATCCGCTTGCTGCTAAATGAAGGGGCGCGTATACAGGCATTCGATCCGGTTGGGATAGAAAACTACAAGAAACTATTCCCTGATCAAATTTCTTATAAACATTCGATTGAAGAAGCTTTGGAAGATGCTGAGCTTTGCTTTATCTTTACCGAGTGGCCGGAAATCAAAGAAATGGATCTTGGCTTATTCAAAGAGAAAATGAAAACCCCGTATATTTATGATGGACGCAACTGCTTTAGCTTATATGAAATCCAAAATAAAGGGGTCAATTATCATTCAATTGGTCGTCCTAGCGTGATTGAGTATGGTGTATTAGACGAAGTTCAAGCATAAGTTTAGAGAGATGAAGAGCACTGAATCACAGCGGTGCTCTTCTTTTAAGGTTTGGGTGCCTGTCACCGCCCGAAATATGTCGAATTATTACTGAATGGGGAGCTGCTGTTAAGGGAGAATAGTCAGCTCCTTATTTTAATTTGAGTTTGCGATAGGAGCCCTACCTCTCACTTTTTTCACTGCTTTACTTTCATCTGATTTAGGCTTTAAAAATTCTGTTTTATTTTCAAGAAAGTGATAAAAAGCTGTTGACAAAGTAAGCGTTATCTATTATTTTTTAATAGAACAAACGTTCCGATCGGAGGTGTAGACGATGGCGACGCTTGTCAACAGTATTGGTTTGAAAGGAATAGAAGGTTATTTGGTTGAAGTTGAGATTCAAATGGTGGAAGGGATTCAGGGCATTTCGATTGTGGGGCTGCCTGATGCTTCAGTCAAGGAGTCTAAAGACCGGGTGTTGGGCACATTAGGTTCTTATCATTGTGATTTGCCGGAGAAGCGGTTCATTGTCAATCTTTCACCGGCAGAGCAAAGAAAAAACAGTCCCTTTTTTGATCTGGCAATGGCGATTGGAATCATGAAAGAGTTGGATTACTTCCCGCATGAGATTCCGGAAACAGCAGCATTTCTAGGTGTGCTTTCATTAAATGGTGCCGTTAAGCCTGTTGAGGGTATGCTTCCTGCGATTATGGCGGCCAGAAATAAAGGGATCAAGGTGTTGTATTTGCCGCATGCTGCTGATCTTCCCTTTCGCCGCTTAGATGGCATAGAACTAAGATTTGTGAGAAATCTGGATGAGGTCATTCAATCGTTGTCAGGGCAAGAAGATCTTTTTACCGCTCAAGGTTCATGGCCGCCTGTTGCTTCCTTTGATGAGCCCTATATTATATATTCGCAAAGGACTTTAAACATATCATCGGCCATCAACATGCAAAGGAGATCTTAGAAATTGCCGCTGCTGGAGAGCATAATGTTTTGATGTATGGGCCGCCTGGTTGCGGGAAGAGTTTATTGGCCGAAACGTTTCCGTCCATTTTGCCTCCGCTGACTGAAAAGGCACGTTATGAGGTCATGAGCCTTTACCAACTTGCAAAAGTGAAACTTTCTTCGTATATCAAACCGCCCTTTCGATCTCCGCATCATTCATCATCTGCTGTTTCTCTTGTAGGGGGAGGCGCAAATCCGATTCCGGGTGAAATTTCTCTTGCCAATCATGGGGTTTTATTCTTAGATGAATTGGCAGAGTTCCCAAAGCGGACGCTGGATATACTTCGACAGCCGCTTGAAACAGGGAAGGTGACCATCAGTAGGACCGCATCAACAGCAACTTATCCTGCCCATTTTATTATCATTGCCGCGATGAATCCCTGTTCATGCGGGTATTTGGTGTCAAAACACGCCTATTGCACCTGCACGCCGAAGTTGATTTCTTCCTACCAAAATCGTGTTTCCGGGCCAATCCTTGACCGCTTTAATCTTTTACTGCACTTGCAATCTGTTTCACTGACGTCAGCACCATTGCAGGCGAATGAGAGCTCGGAAAAAATAAGAAAACGGGTCATGGAAGCGCGCGAAAGGCAATATGAAAGATACGGAGAACAGAGAGGGAACGGCGTTTCAATTGAATTATTTTAAAAAAAAAAATTCATTGAACCAAAGCCAGCAGATGATGATGCAGCGCAATGGGTCAGGAAGGAAAATTTTAGTAACCGCATTCAAATCAAAATGATGCGTTTAGTGCGCACGATCTCAGACCTTCAAGGGGAAAAAGAAATCACCAATGAATCCTTATGGAAAGCCATCACAATGAGAAGAAAGAATCAGATCAAGAATCGAAAAGAAGGTGTGAAATAAAATGGGGAGGAAGAAGCGATATTGGGAGCCTGACAGCTTTTATCATATCGTTTGCCGCTGAAACAGAAGAGGCGCATTGTTTCACGACCGCGGAGATTTTTTGACGTTCCTTTATATTTTAAAACGGTTTTTTTACAAAGCACCATATGAATTAGCCTCATACTGTCTCATGACCAACCACTTTCACCTGCAACTTCGCTCCACCGATCAACCCATTTCAAAAATCATGTCCCTGATCAATAAACGATACGCCGATTATTACAATAACAAGTATCACCTGACCGGCCAAGTCTCTGAGAAACGATATTACGATCACAGAATCCATTCTCCTGAAGGCATGATTGAAGTGAGTTGCTATATTCATTTGAACCCGGTAAAAGCAAACATGGTCACTAATCCAGAAGCCTATCCATGGAGCAGTTATAGGGACTATATCTATGATACGCGGCCCTATGAATTTCTAAAAACCAATCATATTTTAAAGTTTTTTTCGGGAAATATTGCGGAAAAGAGGAAAAAATATAAGCAGGTCATTGCAGAACGGTTAACGAAAAATTCTGAACTACCACAGTTTTTGTCCGCTCATTGGCAGTTTTTTATTTTAACAAAAAATGCAGCGGCATCTTACCGCTGCAAATGAAATATATAGAATAATTAGGGGGATAGGCGATAAATCAACCGCCTATTTCTTTAAGTTACAATCTTCATTATACGAAAAATTTTTCATTTTACAAGTGTTTTTTAATGGGCGTCGGCATGCTGACAGGAATCAGGCTGAATGGGAAAGGCAGTGGGCTTCTTATTTATGTTTTAAACTTTAGTCCCTATTTTTTAAGGAATTTTACCATGAGAGGGATTGTTTTCTAATGGAAATGATTGTAAAATATTGTCAGATAAATCCGAACTATTTGTTTTGGATAATCTTTATCAAGTGCCTGGTGGATCTTTGTAGACAGCGACAATCTTTTTGAAAAAAATGTTCACATTCCGGGCAGGATTGGAAACGGAGGGAAGAGAGTACAATTGCTGTCATAAGGGATTGCCAGGGCAAAATAGAATAAATGGAGGGGGATATATGGATCAATTAGAGATTTTGAAAGAAGAAATGTTTTATGACAGTCGGGAGCTTTATGATTGTTATTTTGGAGACCATGCTTATCTCCATTACGATGGGTATTGGCCATTTTTAGTCGTCGGCGTGAAGGATAGTACCACAAATGTATACGCCATCGTTGAGTTTCACTCAGGTTGTGAGGGTTTTAAATATTATCATGAAAAATTGTTTGGTACCAAGGTAAATTCCTATGTAACCTATGAAAAGGAATTCAAAAGAGTGAAAGATTGGGTGGCTTTTTTCCGGAAAAAGCGCATGTACAATATGTTACCAAGTCTACAATAAAACAGGCAAATCGTCTATCGATAGACTTATCTGCCGTTGTCCGGTAATCGATCAAATGGATTTAGGGCTTGCCTTTTCCCATGAATACCGTGCAGCGGCGTTTTCACGCACGGGTTATCCTGCGTGATTTTTTTGTGCGCCTGGCATGGACGCTATAGGGTGAAAGTCCCGAAACGCGAAGGCAGTAGTATCAATAGCTTAACGCAAGGGTGTCCGTAGTGATGCGGAATCTGAAGGAAGCGGGCGGCAAACCTCCGATTCTTGAGGAACATGAACCTCATATAAGGCTAGTTATCATTGGATGAGCTTGCTAAACAAAGTAAAGTCCATACTGCCAAAGGTGATATAGAGTAAATGAGGCAGATTGCAGATAGGTGGAGGGAAAGAGTGTAGTCTTACCCGGGGAGGTCTGATTGAAACGCCGATTTAGTTGGTAACCAGTCTAGTGATAGATTGATGAACAGTCAGAAGTTATCAGAGGTCATCGCACAAATAAGGTAGCTCCTCATTTGGAAGGTTTGAACCACGAAGGAGTGTGGAATAAACTCGAATTTCACTTTGTTCAATGAAGCAGATAATCCAAAGATGGACTTACTCAGTGGATAGAAACGGTGAATTCTGTGGGAGACATTGAGAGGGCTGAGAACTAAAGTGGTTTAAGGAGAGACAGAAAAGCATAACAGACAGTGAGACTACCCGCCTGACTTCATGGAACCGCCGTATACGGAACCTTGCGTACGGTGGTGTAAGAGGACGGAGGTTAGTCACCTCCTCCTACTCGATGGTTTTCAGTAAGGAAAAGAAAAGCAGCGGCATTTACCGCTGCAAAATGGGGGGCTAATTAAATGAAACTGAATTTGTCCGTATATATAGCCACCGATTTCAATATGATTATAACAAAGTTGTTGCTTTTTGTGAACCCTTTTTTAGCAAATTTTTTGGTAATTACTCGATAGTTGCAGGAAAATGGGATATGCGTTATGAAGGATGGATAAAGTAGGAGTGAATGAAAGAGAAGCCTGAACGTAATTCATCAAGCTTCCCCTTTGCAGTTATAGAATGAAAGCGATCCGCTTGGCGGCATTCTACGTTCCCAAAGCTTCATTGAATTTTATGGACAGACAAGATGAAAGCTTTATTGATCCCCCGAATTTCGCTTCAGAATCGCCTCTATAAAATCAGATAGATGGTTCCGTTCTTCCTCCGTTAGCTTTTTCATGTTTTCCAATAGTCGCATTAAATCTGGAGACAGCTCCGATTCATAACCGAAGAACTCTGCTAATGTCATCCCCAAAGCATCACAAATGGTTGATAGTTTATCCAAAGAAGGCGTAGTTCTGCCGTTTTCAATATCACTTAAATAAGGCTGCGAAATAAAAGCTTTTTTAGCCAGTTCCTTAACCCGCATATTTTTTGATAAGCGAAGGTTTCTAATGCGTTTTCCAATGTCCACAAATATCACCTGTTTTCATTATATCGTCAGCAACGATACGTGAATAAGAAGCATTTTAAAAATTTTTATCATAAATAACTATAAATATATTGAAATTATAGTTATTTGTTATATAATAGGCATTGAGATCACAAAATATTCATTTTTATCAATCAATGTTGGAAAGCGCTTATTTCCGGGTTCAAAGGTTTACACCTTTTAACCATATAAACAAAAGAAGGAGGAGAATGAAATGAAGCTGGGTTACCAGACGAACACGTGGGGCGGTGTCGTTGGGCATCCTGGCGGGGTGGTGTCTGTAAAGGATGCTTATTATCTTGCCAACGGATCCACGAAAACGGCCTTGGAAGAGATCAGGAAAGCCGGCTATGGCGGGTTTGAGCTTTTCGATGGCAATCTTATGCAGTTTGTGGACAGGAAAGAGGAATTCTCTGCTTGGATGCGTGAGTACGGCCTCTTCTTTGTCGGCGTTTATACGGGAGGGAACTTTATTTTCCCGGAAATCCTCGAAGAAGAAATCGCAAAAATAGAAAAAGTTGCTAAGCTCGCTTCAGGATTGGGTGCCGAACACCTTGTGATCGGAGGCGGGGCTGTCCGTTCAAACGGGATTCAGGATGAAGATTACATATTGCTTGGGAAAGCGCTTGACCGCATTGCGGAAATCGCGGAGTCAAACCATCTCATCCCGAGCTACCATCCGCACATGGGCACGTGTGTAGAAACGCCCGAACAGCTGGACCGCCTCATGTCCTGCACAAGCATCAACATATGCCCTGATACAGCCCATATTGAAGCAGGCGGCGGCGATCCGGTTGAAACCGTAAGGAAATATATCGGACGCATCCGATACATCCATTTAAAGGATTACGAAAACGGCACATTCCTTCCTTTAGGGAAAGGGCACCAGAAATTTGCAGAGATTATCAACCTCTTGAAGGAAGCGGATTACAGCGGATGGGTGACAGTGGAACTTGATGAATACGCCGATCCGATTGAAGGTGCAAAAATTAGCAGGGACTATTTGAGAAAATTAGATTTATAGAAATGGGGGATAGTATGAAAAAGTTTCTTTCAATCTTTTCCGTAGTTTTGCTCATCAGCAGTATCACCTTGGCGGGATGCGGCAAAAGCGGATCCCAATCGGCAAATGCCAATGCGCCTAAGGTGGGGGCGGATGATCCGCAGACAGGACCGCTCACCATTAACCCGGCCCTTCCAAAAGGCGGCAAGATTTTAAGCAAAGGGCCGCACGGGGAAACTGCAGTGCCGGCCAGTTCTTTAAAGTTAACGGAAAAAGATTTGGCGCAGCTTAAAAAAGGCCGGTATACAGCGGCCATTGTCATGCACTATGCCGGAAATGACTGGTCGACCGCGCAAATTGCCGGGTTGAAAGCGGCATTTAAACGAATGGGCATCAAAGTCATTGCGGTGACCGATGCACAATTCAAGGCGGAAAAACAGGTATCCGACATTGAAACGGTGATTGCGAAAAAGCCGGATATCATTGTCAGTATTCCAGTCGATGCCGTTTCCACATCGGATGCTTACAAAAAAGCTGCAGCAGCCGGAATTAAGCTCGTCTTCATGGATAATGCACCGGATGGCATGCAGGCCGGAAAAGACTATGTCAGCGTTGTTTCCGCCGATAACTACGGCAACGGGGTGGCGGCAGCCAATATCATGGCGAAGGAATTGGGTGGCAAAGGTAAAATCGGCGTCGTCTACCATGACGCGGATTTCTTTGTCACAAGGCAGCGGACGGAAGCGTTTGAAAAAACGATTAGGGAAAAATATCCAAACATTAAAATCGTTGCCCGCGGCGGGATCTCCGGCCAAAATGACGGAGAAAAAGTGGCATCCGGCATGTTAACGAAAAATCCGAATCTGGACGGAATTTTTGTCGTATGGGATGTGCCGGCTGAAGGGGCTCTCGCAGCTGCGCGGACGGCAGGGAAACAGGACCTTGTCATTACGACATGCGATTTAGGGACGAATGTCGCGCTCGAAATGGCTCAGAAGAATGGTATTGTCAAAGGCCTCGGCGCCCAGCTGCCATATGACCAGGGCATTTCCGAAGCGATTTTGGCGGGTTATAGTTTGCTCGGGCGAAAGACACCGGCATATGTCGCGGTCCCGGCCTTAAGCGTCACCCGTGAAAACGTCTTGAAAGCTTGGAAGCTTGTGTACCATACTGACGCACCGAAAGAAATTCAGCAGGCGGCAAAATAAACTTTTTAAATGGAAATCTATATCAAAAATAGGAGGAATATGAAATGAAAAATATAAATGTTGGAATGATTGGCGGAGGTTTTATGGGAAAGGCGCATGCCTTGGCATATGCAAGCATGCCGATGTTTTTCTGGCCGGCGCCTGCAATTCCTGTCCGCCATACGGTTGCTGATGTCAATGAGGAGTTGGCCAAAGAAGCAGCTGCCCGTTTTGGGTTCGAACATTACGCCGGCAGCTGGGAAGAAGTGGTCAATCATCCTGATATTGATGTCATTGATATCGTCACGCCGAACCATACCCATGCGGAAATTGCGATTGCCGCGGCCAAAGCCGGCAAGCATGTGATTTGTGAAAAACCGCTTGCTCTCGGTGCAAAGCAGGCGAAAATGATGCTCGATGCAGTTGAGAAAGCGGGCGTCAAGCACATGGTTGCTTTTAACTACAGAAGGACGCCGGCCGTGGCACTCGCCAAGAAATATATTGATGAAGGGAAAATCGGGAAAATTTTAAACTTCCGCGGTACCTACCTGCAGGACTGGTCGGCCGATCCGCAGTCCCCGCTGTCGTGGCGTTTCCAAAAGAAAACGGCCGGATCGGGCGCCCTTGGCGATATCGGGACGCATGTCGTCGACTATGCGCGTTATCTTGTCGGCGAAATTGCTGAGGTCAATGCCGTTGCGAAAACATGGATCTCGGAAAGGCCGGTGCAGACGGGCGGAACGGATAAGCTCGGAACCGTAAAGGCTTCAGATTCAGTGCCAAAAGCAGCCGTGGATGTCGACGATGAATTTATGACACTGTTGAAATTTGAGAGCGGTGCCATTGGCAGCATTGAAGCAACCCGGAATGCTTGGGGGAGAAATAACTTTTTAACTTTTGAAATTCATGGAGAAAAGGGTTCGCTCTATTTCAATTATGAACGCCGTGATGAACTGCAGGTTTGCTTTTCGGACGACCCTGCAGACGAAAAAGGGTTCCGCACCGTGTACACCGGGCCGGCCACGCCGTACGGGGAAGGGTTATGGCCGATTCCGGCGCTTGGCATTGGCTACGGCGAAACGAAAATCATTGAAACGTACGATTTTATGAAAGCGATTGTTGAAGATACCCAGCCTTTGCCGAATTTTTACGACGGCTATAAAACTGAACTAATCGCGGATGCCATCCTCGCCTCCGCGGAAAAAGGCGAATGGGTGAAAGTTCCGGAAGTTTCCGTTTTGGCATAAATCAAGGGGAGGCTGTAGGTTCCGGCAGCCTCTTTAAAAGAAGGTGAAATGCATTGGAACAAGCCGTTTTGTCGATGAAGAGCATTTCCAAATCATTTAATGGCATTCCGGTTTTAAAAGCAGTCGATTTTTCCTTACAAAAAGGGGAAGTCCATGCCTTGATGGGGGGAAACGGTGCCGGGAAATCCACCCTCATGAAAATCCTCACCGGCGTGTACACGGCCGACGAAGGGGAGATTTTACTGGACGGCGAGCCGGTTGAAATCAAAGATATTAAAGACGCGAGAGCGAACCATATTGCGATGATTTATCAGGAATTCAGTTTAATTCCGACGTTGACAGTTGCACAAAACATTTTCCTCACGAGGGAGCCGCGGACAAAAGTCGGCCTGCTGAAAGATAAAGCCTGTATCGAAAAAACAAAAGCGTTGTTAAACGAACTGGAAGTGGACATCAGCCCGCATGCCGTTGTTGGAACCCTCGGTGTCGGTTACTGGCAGATGATTGAAATTGCAAAGGCGCTTTCCCAGGAAGCAAAGATTTTGATCATGGATGAGCCAACATCGTCTTTAACGAAAAAAGAAACGGAGATTCTATTCTCTTTTATCGAAAAATTAAAAAAGAGAGGCATCACAATTATCTACATCTCACACCGGATGGATGAGATTTTTCAAGTATGCGACAGGATCACCGTATTAAGGGACGGGAAAAATGTTCTCACCGAAGCTTGCAGCCGCTTACGTATGGAAGATGTCATCCGCCATATGGTAGGCTCGAAAATGGACAAAGCTTTCGAGTGGAAAGAAAGGCCGTATGCGACGGACGTTCCTCCTGTCCTCGAAGTGCGGCATTTATCAGCGGGGGAGAAGGTTAAAGATATCAGTTTCCAGCTGTACCCCGGCGAAATTCTCGGCATTGCGGGGCTGATGGGCAGCGGGCGCTCGGAACTCGCCCGGGCGATTTTTGCGATTGACCCGAAAGATGGCGGAGAGGTGATCGTCAAAGGGAAAGCCTGCACGTTCAAAAGCCCGGCCGACAGCATCAAAGCCGGAATTGCTCTCATTCCCGAAGACCGCAGGATACAAGGGCTTGTACTCGACCACTCCGTAAAAGAAAATCTGATCTTGCCGTTTGTGAAACATTTGAAAAAGGGATTTTTGCTCGACGAACGGAAAGCCAATCATTTAGCCGGCGGGCTCGTGAAAAAGCTGAACATTAAAACGGATGATATCCATAAAGCGGCGAAACGGTTATCCGGCGGGAACCAGCAGAAAATTGTCCTAGCGAAATGGCTGGCGAACGAACCGGATGTCCTGATCCTCGATGAACCAACGATCGGCGTCGATATTGCCGCAAAGACTGAGATCATGGAAATCATCCGGGAGCTGGCAGACAGCGGGAAAGGGATCATTGTCATTTCCTCGGAACTGCCGGAGCTTTTGGCGTTAAGCGACCGGGTACTCGTGCTGCACGAGGGAACGATCAAAAAAGAATACAGGAGAAAAGAGATTCATGCAGAGGAGGAGCTTCAGCATGCCATCCAAGGATATTGAAATCAACAGCCAGTTAAATGGCGTGAAATGGCAGTTTAAAAAAATCGACTGGAGAAGCTATATTGTCTATATCGCATTTGTCTGTGTTTTGATTTACTTTTCCATTGCATTAAACAGCGAAGGTTTTTTGACGGCAGAAAATCTGCTGAATATTGTCCGCCAGACGGCCATGATTTCGATTATGGGGATTGCGATGACGTTCGTCATTTCCACCGGTGAGATCGATTTGTCGGTGGGCTCCATCGCGGCGCTGTCTTCCCTTACCGCTGCCCTTGCTTTGCAGGCCGGTTTTGGGGCAATCAGCGGCCTACTAGCGGGGGTCGGGACAGGGATAGCCGTCGGATTGGCGAACGGATTGTTGATCACCAAAGCGGCCATCCCGTCATTTTTGGTGACGCTCGGCACGATGGGGATTGTCAAAGGGGCCGCGATGTGGACTACAAAAACCGCGCCCGTGCCGATTCTCGACCCGACTTTTAACTTTATTTTCGGTTCCGGGGATATCGGCGTGATTCCGATTTTGTTGATTTGGACATTAATCTTTACGGTAATCGGCCATATTTTACTGAAGAAAACGGCATTCGGACGCCAGGTGTTGGCAACGGGCGGGAATGAAAGCGCAGCGAAATTTTCCGGTGTGAAAACCTGGAAAATCAAACTGCTTGTCTTTTTAGGCACCGGCTTGATGGCCGGATTTGCCGGCGTTTTATATGCCGGGCGCATGCATGCCGGTCGTTATACATTTGGCGACGGCGACGAACTGTCTGTTATTGCCGCCGCCATTCTCGGCGGAACGGCCCTGGCCGGTGGTGTCGGCACCGTCATCGGATCGCTTATGATCGGCGTCATTAACAACGGCTTAATCATCATGAGTCTTGACGTCAGCCAGCAAATGATGATTAGAGGTTTGATCATTATCCTCGCCGTTGCTTTTGGGAAGAAATCAGCGGATCAATAGACGGAAGCGTATAGGCATCCACCTGGTAAATGAATCTGATCCAATGCATCCGGGAAAACCTCGGCAAAGTGCTTGGAACAACAGGACGGCAGGATCCTGGAGGGCCGGTGACATTCGGGAGCAATATTTGGAGAACCAGGGCGGCTATGGATGTGGAAGCTATTCTGGATTAACTGCGTAATACTGCTAAGGAAGATATGATGGATCGATCCTGGAAGTTGTTTCATTGGATTCGGGGACATGCAGGACGATATTTGGCTGCCTCGTTATGGAACTGTAAATTGGATTCGAAAATTACTTAGAACGATATTTTGAAGAGCAAGCAATGAATGATTTTTTAGAAAGGGGAAAAGCCGGATGGAAAAAATCAAAGTGGGAATCATCGGGACGGGCTTTATCGGCCCGGCCCATATCGAAGCGTTAAGGAGGCTTGGTTTTGTTGAAGTGTTGGGGCTTGCGGAAACCAGCAAAGAAGTGGCAAAACAAAAGGCAGACGAACTGAACATCCCGAGAGCTTACGGGGACTACCGGGAGATGCTCTCGGATCCAGATATCCAGGTGGTCCACAACTGCACGCCAAACTTCCTGCATTATCAAATCAATAAAGAGATTATGCTGGCCGGGAAACATGTATTATCCGAAAAGCCGCTCGCTATGAACAGCAAGGAGTCGGAAGAACTGCTGGCGATCGCGAAAATGCAGGGCATCGTCCACGGGGTCAATTTTAACTACCGCCAGCATGCAAGTGTCCAAAATTTGCGGGTTAAGATAGCGAATGGCGACCTCGGCAAAGTGAATCTCATTCATGGGAGCTATTTGCAGGACTGGCTGCTCTATGAAACCGACTATAACTGGCGGCTCTCGCAGGCAGTCGGTGGCAATTCCCGGGCAGTTGCCGATATTGGTTCCCACTGGTGCGATACGGTCCAGTTTGTGACAGGAAAGAAAATTACCGAAGTTTTTGCGGACTTGGCAACCGTGATCCCTGTCCGGAAAAAACCGAAAAACAGCACGGCCACTTTTTCGGCACAGCCGTCCTCAGATGCGTATGAAGCGGTGCCGATCCAAACGGAAGACTATGCCTCCGTCCTAGTTCATTTCGATGACGGTTCAAAAGGCGTTTTTACAGTTTCGCAAGTCAGCGCCGGCCGGAAAAACCGGCTCAGTTTTGAAATTGACGGCAGCAAAGCCTCGGCTTATTGGAACCAGGAAGAGCCGGAAAAATTATGGCTCGGATACCGGGACAAGCCGAATGAAATCCTGCTGGCAGACCCGGCCCTTTTTGACCCGGAGGCAAAAGCATCCATCCATCATCCGGGCGGGCATAATGAAGGCTGGCCGGACGCCCTGAAAAATATGATGCTGCACTATTACAGCTTTATCCGCGATGGTAAACGCATCGGTGAAGACGAGCCGCCTTTTGCAACATTTGAAGACGGCCATTTGTCGATGTGCATCACGGACGCCATTTTGGAAAGCCACGCCGCGCAGAAGTGGGTAAAAGTGGCGAACGGGGTGCTGGCATAAAATGTTGGAGGTGTTATTGTGAAACTCGGCGTATTTACGGCATTATACCAGCAGTTGCCATTTGAAGACATGCTGGACAAGTTGGCATCAATGGGGGTGGAGGCGGTGGAACTCGGAACCGGAAACTATCCCGGCAGCCACCACTGCAATCCTGAAGAATTGCTGGATTCGGAAGAAAAGTTGAAAACCTTTCAAGCGGCAATTGAGAAAAGGGGGCTCATGATCAGCAGTTTAAGCTGCCACGGAAATCCGCTCCATCCGAATAAAGAAACGGCGCGGGCGGCCCACAACGTATGGCGAAATACCGTTTTGTTGGCGGAACGGTTGAATGTACCGGTGGTGAACGTGTTTTCCGGTTGCCCGGGGGATTGCGAAAGCGCCAAAAATCCGAACTGGGTCACATGCGCCTGGCCTCCGGAATATTTGGAGGTTTTAAAATGGCAGTGGGAGGAAGTAGCGATCCCTTACTGGCAGGAAGAGGCGGATTTTGCCAAAGCGCATGGTGTTAAAATCGCCTTTGAAATGCATCCGGGCTTTCTCGTTTACAACCCGGAAACTTTGCTGAAATTAAGGGACCGGGCCGGAGAAACGATAGGCGCCAACTTCGATCCGAGCCATCTGATCTGGCAGGGAATCGATCCGGTTGCAGCGATCAAAAAACTCGGCCGCGAACAGGCCATTTTCCATTTTCACGCGAAAGACACTTATTTGGACAAAACCAACATTGCCATCAACGGCGTGCTTGACACGAAACACTACAGCCAAATTTCCGACCGTTCCTGGACCTTCCGCACCGTCGGCTACGGCCAGGACGAAAAAACATGGAAAGACATCATCAGCACCCTCCGCACCGTCGGCTACGATTACATTATCTCCATCGAACACGAAGACATGCTCGCCTCTATTGATGAAGGCCTCGCCAAGGCAATCGCCTTGTTGAAAAGATGCATGTTCTATGAACAGCCGGATGAAATGTGGTGGGCTTAGGTGGATGAGATAGATTTATGATGGAAGGCTTCCAGCTGATGGGAGCCTTTTTTCTTTGAAAAGAATCTAAGCGTCATATACGGTCCATATTTCATGCAGTGGTTGGGAGTAAGCCAATCATGAATATTTTCTATTGGGGATGCAGCTATCCTCTCTACTTTTTCGCCGGTTTTTTCGAAACTTTCACCGATTTTCAAGGAACGTCCGCCGATTTTTTACCGTTTTCACTGATTTCTCTAAAATGAGTAAGCTGACCGGTTACCGTTTCAAGTTTTTCGCCAGTTTTTAAGCCATTTTCTGTGAAAAAACTAAGCATCATATACAGCCTATTTTTCATGCAGTGGTTGGGAGCGAGCGGTATGAATGTTTTCTTTGAAAAAATTTGTCCGAAAGTGTGAAGAAAGACATTTTTACATTCAATGGTTGCGAGCAAGACGATCAAGGATGTTTTATACTCCGTCCTTCTTCATTCAGGGCAAAAAATGATTCCCCATCCAACATAGGAAGAATCAGCGGAAACCTCGGAGAAATCAGCGGACTAGTCTTATAAATCAGCGGAAAGATGCAAAAAATCAGCGATAGGAAGAAAAAGTTGGGAAGAGATGTCCTCCCCTTTTGAAAGTATTCTCTAGAAGAAATGGTTCTGAGAAACTTTGTCAGGCTCCGTTAGAGGAAAATTTCTGCTTATAGGGGGTTTGGGGACAGCCTCTTCAAAAGGTTGGATGGCGACCAGCCCCAGCATTCTCAGATTCCATATAAATCAAATAAAAAGAAAGCACACCAAAAAATCGAAAATATCAGATATTTTTAGATAGAAAATTATGATTAATAGTCAATATTATTTGCTACAAATTAAAAAGATTTGAAAAGGGCATTGAAAACTACAAATAAAACAATCACTATACCAACAAATACTACTTCTCTGGTAGCAACATTACTATTATTTTCCTCTATTTTTTTCTATACTTTTTTGGATATCCCTTTGCTTACCAGTTGATTTCCAGTTCATAACCTACTTTAACCCCCCCTCACTTCGTGTTTAGTTTACCATTATAAACATAATAAACGAATTAACATTCAAGCGTAATTCCTAATTATCTTGAATGATCGAGCAAACCCTCATTATCAAGTGTGAGGTTTTTATTATTTTATTAGAGATGTTATGTCAACAAAAGATAAAAAAGAGAATCTCGGCGCCAGCATCCCTAAAAAAATTAAACCAAAATGCTGAATGCCTTAAAACTTATATCTATACGGAAGGGATATAACCCAAGAGATTTTTCCTTAATCGCTTTTGGCGGGGGCGGTTCCATGCATGCTGCTGCACTGGCAAGAGAGCTGGGAGTGAACAAAGTTATTATTCCGATCGCTTCATCTGTATTTTCGGCATGGGGAATGTTAATGACGGATTTAAGACATGACTATATTCAAACTTATATTGTGCGCTTGAATGATTTAGATCCTGAATTGATTAATAAGGAATGGGGACAACTGGAGAACAGGGCTTATAATGAGTTCCTGCATGAAGGCGTAAAGAAAGATTCTGTGATGTTTTCAAGATATTTAGATATGAGATACTTAGGTCAGGAACATACGGTAAAAGTACCGGTACCTAGCGGAGAATGGAACAATGAAATATTACGATCCATCATTCGAAGTTTTCATGAGTTACATGAAAAAGCTTATTCTTTTAAGTTGGAAAATTCTGAAACAGAAATTGTGAATTTGCATCTGACTGCCCTTGGGTTAGTAAAGAAACCCAAGTTAGAAAAAAGATACCGGAGTGGCGATGTGAAGGATGCATTAAAAGAAGTCCGTCCGGTTTACTTTGAAAAAACTGGTTGGGTTCAAACAAATATTTATGATCGTGAAAAGCTTCCAACTTTAAAGACGGTAAATGGCCCGGCAATTATTGAAGAGAAGGCATCTGTAACAGTTGTTTATCAAGACCAAACGCTAGTTGTCGATGACTATGGAAATCTTATTATTGAAATAGGAGTGAAGTGAAATGATAACTACTTCTAAAAAGGTTGATCCATTTACCTTGGAAATTGTGAAAGATTCCTTGCTTGCCATTGGAGATGAAATGTTTATTGCACTGGCAAGAACATCTATGAGCCCAATTATTTACGAAGTGCTTGATTATGCCAGCGGTTTAACTGATTCGAAAGGAAACCTGTTAACGCAAGGAAACGGAGCAACCGGTTTTATTGGGATGTTAACTTTTATGGTGAAGGAGACATTAAATAAATTTGGAGAAAAAGACCTGAATCCCGGCGATATTATTATTATCAATGACCCTTATAAAGGTGGGGGTTCTCATTTATCTGATGTTGGTCTTGTCATGCCAATTTTTTATCAGGATGAGATTATTGCTTTTTCAGCAAATAAAGCTCATTGGACTGAAGTGGGTGGGAAAGATCCAGGATCATTTACAAATGATTCAACAGAAATCTTTCAAGAGGGTTTGCAATTTCCTTGTGTAAAACTTTTTGAAAAAGGAAAAATCAATCAAGCGATAGTAGACATTATTCAATCAAATGTACGTTTTCCTGAATTATCATTGGGTGATATGTGGGCTCAGGTGGCAGCGTTAAAAACTGGTGAAAAACGAGTAAGAGAGCTTTGTGAGAAGCATAGTAAAGACATTGTGCTGGCTTCAATTGAACACTACTTAAATCATGGTGAGCAACTCTCCAGGCTTGAATTAAGCAAATTACCGAAAGGAACCTTTGAAGCAGAAGATTTAATTGATACAGACGGAATTGGGAATGGCCCCTTTAAAATTAAAGTAAAGGTCACCATTACAGAGAATGAATTTATTTGTGATTTTAGGGGCAGCCATCCCCAAGTTCCCGGTCCGGTCAATTGTTCATTAACAGCATTAACTTCTGCAGTCAGAGTGATTTTCCTGGCAGTTACAAACCCATCTCAGGATATAAATGATGGAGTATTTCGTCCTTTGAAAATTCTCACAGATAAAAAATCCATATTATCGGCAGAAAGGCCGGTTCCGGTTTCCAATTATTTTGAGTCAATGATCATGGGAGCGGATTTAATATGGAAAGCACTCGCTCCACACTTGCCGGATAGATTGTCAGCTGGTCATTTAACCTCTGTTTGCAGTGTTACCCTTTCCGGTACCCATCCTGATTCAAATGAACCGTTTTTAATTGTTGAGCCCTCAGTGGGCGGATGGGGTGCAGCTAAAGGAGAGGATGGTTCGAGTGGACAATTTTGTCTGGGGGACGGCGAAACATACAATGTACCTGTTGAAGTAGCAGAAACAAGGTATGGAGTCCTCGTTGATGAATACAGTCTTCGCAATGATGGCGGCGGAGCCGGGGAGTATATTGGCGGACGCGGCGCCATTCGTTCGTACCGTGCGCTCACGGATGGCCAGACGGCAACGATAACTTACGGCAGACATATAACACCTCCCTGGGGAATCCACGAGGGGCAAAATGGTTCGGTTAATCAATTTTACGTTGAAAAGGCAAATGGTGAAATCGATGGTCCGTTTGGTTGCTATCCAAGATATCCATTGCAAAAAAATGATGTCGTAAAATTAATGACCGCTACTGGCGGGGGATATGGAAATCCACTAAAACGTCCAGCACAGAAAGTTGCCCGGGATGTGAAAAATGAGTACATTTCAGTATCAGAAGCAGAGGAAGTTTATGGAGTCCGTGTAAATCCTGTTACTTTTGAATACGAAGAAACAGAAAAACGTAAAGCATATTATAAATCATAAGCTTTTATACTGCTTAAAGTCAGAAAACTTTAGTGGGTGTGGAAAAAAACGAGTAATCATTTTTAAATGAGTGATTGCTCGTTAATTATAATGAACTATCTCTTAAAGGAGCATTCCTGTAATTAAAGAAATTTGAGGTTTGCACAAAAAAGAGCCCCCTTGGTATGATACGAGGTGTCCAAAGCTTTGAAGCAAAAATGGACCCTTAATTGATACCCAAGGAGGACTCACAATGAATTATACTCAAAATCACAAGATATCGCAAATCACTCCATTAACTCGTTTACGCGCTTGGATTAACGGATACAGGATGATGTTGGTGATGATTCTTGACTAATGGTATCGGCCGATATCTTTTGCCGGCGGAAGTTAGAACAGTAATGGCAGGTTACAATCAATTGTGGTAAGTTGCAATGATTTCTTTTTAACGGCAAAGAGACCAACCTTGGCTCAGACCACCTTGTTCTGGCAAGGAATTTATCTCGTCGCTGCGATCAAAAAACTCGGTGCAGGCAGGCCTTTTTTCATTTCGATGCGAAAGTTAAAGGCAACATCGCAATAAACGGCGTGTTGGACAAGAAACATTACAGCCAAATTTTCGGCCGTTCCTTGGCCTTCTTTGGCATATAGAAGAATCTCTTGATAGAAGTTCGTGTTTTGAATTTTTCATTGATAAAATGAAGAGGGGGTTTTTATCACATGTTGTGGTGCGTTCGTCAAAGTATCCGAAACAGTAAAATAAGTGTCCATTTCCGACCTCTTCTCATCCATAAAACGGGTTTACAATTGTGAGATCGTGATCAAAATTTTACAATAGCGGAAGAGCTAGAAAAGAGGCCGATCATATGAATCGACCTCTTTTCATAACTGTTTTCTCACCCAAACTTGCATTTCACCCGGTTGCCGATTTATCCACGCATAATATGGAATAAAGTGAATATGTGCTGGTTTCCATTCATATGTCCGGTAATCCCGGTAGAGCGGCCCGTCAAGAGGATCTGCCTCAAGTCTTTCTGCTTCTACTTCGATTGTACCGACGCCTTCAAGCAAGTCCGGCTTATATGTATATTTAAACTCCGGTTTATTTGGGATGCGGTATAAACTTAATGGCGCCGGATTATCGGCTTCTTCCATGCAATAAACGATGGGTCCCCGTTGAATGGCAACTTTATCAAGATCATGCTTTACCCGATTGTTTGCCTGGATTTCATGCACACGCATATCCAAATTCAGTTCAATCTCAAATTGTTCTTGATGAATATCAAAATAAATAAAACCGTTTTTTGATTCCGGGCTGATTTCCCCGCCGGAGTGGTGGAGGGTATAGTGATGTGCCGACCAATATGGAATTCTTACCGCAAATTTGAAATGTTTCCGTTGCGGATTTTCGATTGTAAATTTAATATGGCCCTCCCACGGGAAATGACTGCTTTGTTCAATGGAAATATCATTGTCAAATTGCGCACGATTGGCAATAAATTGATGCGCATAAATCGTTTGTTTTTCGTCATCCAATGTATAGATATATTGATCAATCGAAGCAATTAAACGGGCAAGATTTGGCGGGCAGCAGGCGCAGCCAAACCAGTTCTGCCGCTCATACATGACATGGCTCTTGCCCGGATCTCTACGGCTTGCTTCTATCGATACTTCGAGCGGATTTACATAAAAGAAGTGCTCTCCATCCAATGATACACCGCTGATGGTTGAGTTAAACAATTCTTTTTCTAAAATATCGGCATATTCGCCCTTTGGTTCATTTTCCAGCATTCTGCGTGCAAAGAATGCCATCGCGACGGAAGCGCATGTTTCACAATACATCGTATCGTTCGGTAAATCATAATCATAAGTAAATGATTCGCCGATCGGCGTTGAGCCAATGCCGCCTGTGATATACATTCTCTTTCTCACAATATTGTCCCATAAACGCCTGCAGGCAGCCAACACTTTCTTGTTATGTGTCAATCGGGCCACATGTGCCATGCCGGTGCATAAATAAACAACCCTTACTGCGTGGCCTTCAGCCGCTTCTTGATCGAAGACCGGTTTATCTGCTTGATAATAGCTGAGCGGAAAAGCTTCCATCCCCGCAATGATATCACGGTCTTTTCCGTCTGCTTCAATTTGGCGGTCAAAAAATTGCGGATCCTTGCCGCGTTGAATGATAAAGTACTGTGCCAAGTCGAGATATCGTTTTTCGTTTGTCGCTTCATATAATTTTGCTAAGGCCAGTTCAATTTCGGGATGGCCGTCATAACCATGGATTTTTCCCTCTTCAGGCCCGAAATTTTCATCAATGCAGTCGGCCATGCGCCTTGCAATAGATAAAGCTTTTGTATTCCCTGTCACCTCATAATAGGCCACGCCGGCTTCAATATAATGGCCCATGCTGTACAGTTCATGGCTCTGCTTTAATCGCTTAAATTTCCGCTCTGGCGCTTCAATCATAAAATAAGTCACCAGATATCCGTCAGTCTCCTGTGTATCTGCAATCAAATCGATTAATTGGTCTGCAACTTCTTGCAAATCCTCATCCGGCGCATATTTTAATGTGTATGCAACAGCTTCCAGCCATTTATATACATCGGTATCTTGAAAGACGTAGCCGTAATGGTTTCCTTTCTGCCGGCCGGCGGCAATGAGAAAATTTGCGACCGCATGGCTTTTTTCGGAAGGGATCCGGTTATCCTCGCGTTCTTTTGTAATTTTAATATTTGCGTTATCATTCATGACAGACCATTGATAAGGAATCATCTGTTTTTTGACCAAATTTCGATAACGCTTCCAAAATTGATCTGTCACTGTAATGTTTTTGAGAGACATGCCATTGGCGCGATCCTGATATAAATTCATTTTCATATCTCCTCCTGTGTTTTTCTGGCCATTAAATCTCGAATGACGACGAGTTCGTGTTCTTCGTATTTTTTATACATAAACATCGGAATGATATTTATGGCAAAGATGATGATAGGCAGCCAAATAAATGAAAACTTGATGGCCCCGAGTGCGCTCGCCGTTTGTGCATGATTCGGCACATAATGGAATGCCTTCATAATAATGGATGGTATAAAAGAACCAAGCCCTGACCCGATTTTAATGCAGAACGAGCTGCCGATCGCAGTTAAGAAACCGCTGGCACGGATCCCGTTTTTCCATTCGCCGTAATCAACAGTATCACCGACCATTGCAAAGAACATGGAGCATGCGATACCGCTTCCAATACATGCTATGCACCAGCCTGCAAGCAAAGCAATAAGGTGATTGCCTGCGATAACCATCATGAATTGGCCAAGAATTGCAGCAATAAGTCCAAAAACCGTTGTCCCCCACTTACTTAACTTTTTGACAATCATTGGAATAGAAGCCATGCCCGCTACCTGGATGATGGAGAAACCATTAAACAAAGAAATGTAGTCTGCATTGTGCATATTGTATTGGAAGTAATAAGCCAATGTTGAACTTCTGGACATTAGACCGACCCAGAAAATAATGTTGGCTGTTACAATTAAAAACCAAGGCCAATTGCGTTTCGCCGCTTTAAAGCTTTGCTTAATCGGAATGGACTTCGTGCGTTGAATATTTTTCTCACGCATATCCGCAAAAGCAATTAGCAATAAGATGACGGCAATGGCGGCATAGAGCAAAACCGCTAATGACCAGCCTCTGCGCGTATTGCTTCCACCTAAAGCAGTAGCAAGTGGAAGGATAAAAGTCACAGCAAAGAAGTTACCAATGTTTCCGCCAACCATTCGGAATGAATTGGCAACCGTTCTTTCATCAGAGTTTGACGATAAGTTTGGCAATACCGAAGTAATTGGCGTTGAAACACCGGTGTAAGAAATTCCGGCTAAAATATACATCACGCCTGCATATACCACTTTTGCGGTTTCCGACAAATGGGGCGTTGTAAACAATAGCCAAACAAAGATTGCGAATGGAAAGGCCATCCATAAGAACCACGGGCGGCTTTGCCCGTACTTGCTGTGCGTATGGTCAATAATGATGCCCCAAATTGGCGCATCGAGCGCATCAAAAAGCCTGGCAATCAACAACAGTGTACCAGCGATCCCGGCAGACAGGCCATAAACATCCGTAAAAAAATAAAGAATATAGCTGCTCATGATACAGTAAAGCAAATTTCCTGCCAAATCGGTGAAAGAATAAGTAACCTTTCTGTGAAGCGGCAATGCATCTTCACGAATTCCCGCCAAATCGATTTGTGATTCATGAACGGCGGAGCTTTGAAATTTTTTGACCACGATCATCTCACCCTCTCCAGAAGATTTAAAATTATTTTCACAAAGAATTGTAAACCCTTGCATTTCTGGATGTAATCCCTTATATTGAAAAAAAGGTGTCCGTTTCCGACATTCTAAATTTGGAAATGAGGGGAGATGGGGTAATTGTGAACTATTCTTTTAAACTCCTTCATCCTTTTTTGTATTATAAAAGCGGGGAATTTTCTTCGGACATTCCGTGGAAGCATAAACAAATGTACCATCAAGGAGACTATGAAATTATTTTCTGTACGAAAGGGCCGCTCTATATCCAAGTCGGTACAACCCAATATGTCTTGAATGCCAACGATGTACTGTTCATTCCGCCATATACCAATATGTTTGGCTATCGGCTATCGACGAATCCGGTTAATTTCTATTGGCTGCATTTTTTTGCGAAACACGAACATTCCTTTCTTGAAGATCAGGAATTATCTGCAAATTTATCTGCGATCGCTTCCGGAAGTTTTGCCTCATCCATCAACGACAAAGTCATTTTGCCGGATTTTTTTCATGTCAATGAAGCTGGAAAAATTTTAATTTTTATTAATCAAGTTTTGGATGTGGCGAACAGTTATCGATATAGTGAGCAAGAAAACGATTACTTAGTTACTGTATTTTTAATTGAATTAAGCAATACCTATCTCATGCAGCTCTCTGCAAATCAGCATTTCCGGAGTAATAAGGTTGATAAAATAAAAGAGTGGATACGTGCAAATCTATCAGAAGACCTGACGGTTGAAGAAGTAGCCAGAACATTTCAACTTCATCCGGATTATTTAACGCGCCTTTTTAAACGCTATACGCACCGGACGACATTACAATTTATCAATGAATTAAAAATCGAAACAGCAAAAGTATTACTATTGCGGACCAATCTAACAGTCAGCCAAATTGCAAGCCACTCCTATTTTATAGACGAAAAAAATTTTATGCGCCGTTTTAAAAAAATGACCGGCTTGACACCTACAGAATTCCGGAATGCGTACATCCATACTCATTTAAATAATCCACGCATTGACCCCAAGATCCCATTACCAACACAGCTCGAAAAAAGAATGGATATTAAACGCAACATCTAAATTGCAGGACCGATTTCCGGGGATTTATTTCTTCCAGTTAATCGTGACTTGCATACCCTAATGAGTTGCTTT
>NZ_BKZP01000038.1 GCF_008974185.1 Weizmannia acidilactici | reverse complement strand
CGCATCGCTCATGTATTTGGAATATGCCGAATCATCTTTGCCATGCAAGTTTTTAATAAAAGGGAACACTTCATCTGACACAACTCGATACATTTCTTCCGGTGACCCTAGCTGTTTAAAACGATGCCAGCGCAAGTGTTGTTTATCTTCTGGAAAGATCCCTTCAAAAGGAATGCCTAAAATTTCCGCTTCCTTCTCATTAATCGTTTCCGCTTCATCCAAACTTTTTATAAATAATAGATATGTAAATTGTTCGATTACTGTTAGCGGGTTTGTAATTCCTCCTGTCCAAAACGTTTCCCATATTTTATCAACTTTATTTTTAATTTCCCCTGTAATCATTTAACTTCCTCCTGCTGCATCTTATATATCTTCATTATACCTATTTATCTCTTTTTATTAAAAGGATAATCTTGGAGACCTATAACTATTTACCCGATTGATTAATCCAAAATATCTTAAAAAATTTTAAAATCCTATTAAAATACATTGAATCGATAAGTATAATGTTTCAGAACAAATCGGTTAATCAAAAAATCAACTTAAAATTTTTTAAAAAAATTCCTTTTTCCTCTTCAAATATGAAAAAACGAAGATACAATGCTTTATGCAAAACGGAAAATACAAATAACGAAGGAGATGAATTTGCTATCCAAAGTGCAGCATATATTCGAACAACAAGTTAAAGTCATATAGATAGAAATATAAGAAAGCAAACATAGATGTGAAGTCGGAGAATTAAATTCGTTATAAACATTCAAAACAAGCACGCAGTTAATAAAATATTCGATCACACTATAAAAGGTGAAATCCGCAGAGGCTATATGACCATATGCTAATGATTAGTTAAAAATTTCTATGGATAAAGAAAAGGAGAAGAAAAATGATTAACAACCAAGGAAATCTAAAGGGATTTCTCTATATAAGAGTGAATCATCCATCAAAACTTTCAACAGAAGAACATTCACAGCTAACTAATTTCTTATTTGAGTATAGAAGAAATAGTTACAATGGAAAGGGAAATACCTATAAACATCGCATTGAAGAATATTTGTACAAAGTCAAATAAATAGTGTAACCCAATAAAAAGCGAGAACCGCAGAGGTTACGTAACCATTCACATTGTTGGTTATGTAATTCTGCGGATTTTTTTTATATTGAAAAATTATAAAAGGGAGAGCGATAAATCATGAATAGATCAGAAAACACCGTTGAGCGAATTTTTGCAGATACTTCGCTCACTTTCATGGATGTTATAAATTCAATTATTGATCATAAAATTGAAGAACTCGTCAATAATGCTAGTAAGGTAAACACTGCTACATCTCAAAAAGACGAGAAGGAGTATGATTCAAAATGAGATGTGCAGTATATGTTCGTGTTTCTACCGATAAAGAAGAACAAAAAGATTCCTTAAAATATCAGCAAGAACTGTTTTATAATTATATAGCGGAAAAAGGTTGGGATATTTACAAATTTTATATTGACGTTGAGAGCGGGACGACAGCAAAAAGAGAAGAACTTCAAAAACTTATTGAAGATGCTCAGGATAAGAAGTTCGATATCATTCTTGCCAAAGAGTTATCACGTCTTGCCCGCAATGGAGAGTTATCCTATAAAATCAAAAACTTATGTGAAAACCAAGGGATTCACATTATTACATTAGATAATGCGATCAATACATTAACAGGGAACACTCATATGTTTGGCCTTTACGCATGGATGTATGAACAAGAATCTCAAAACACGAGTAATCGTGTGAAAGAGACATTAAAAACTCGTGCAAAAAGTGGACTTTTTAAAGGATCAAACCCTCCATATGGTTATGAAGTAAGAGATGGAAAACTGTATATCCGTAATGATGAGACACCAAAGATTGTTAAACGAATTTTCAAAGAATATTTGGAAGGAAACGGACGACAAAGTATTGCAAGACGGCTATATAACGGGGGAATTCCTACTCCTGCTCAAATAGCTGGAAAAGCAAACGCAGGAGATAAGTGGCATGATTCTACCATTAGATGCATCTTAACAAATCCCCATTACGTTGGGGATCTTGTTCAAGGAAGAACAACGACAGTAAGTGTAACAAGTAAAAGAAGAAAAAACGTTCCTAAAGAAGAACAATTTATTATCAAAAATGCACATGAGCCAATTATATCTAGGGAAACGTTTGATGCTGTCCAAAATCAATTAGAGCAGAGAAGAAAATATATTACAGCACCCAAGATACATCTTTTTACTAATGTCCTCTTTTGTGCCGATTGTGGTACAGGTATGTGGTTCCGAAGCAATCGAGACGGATACATTTGTGGGGCTTATGCGCGTCATGGAAAAAAAGCTTGTACCGCCCACACAATAAAAGAGGATTTTTTAAAAGAAACAATTCTAAATGACATAAAATCCTTAATTCATCAAATTGACAAAGAGCAATATATAAAGAAGATGGAGAGAAAATCGAAAAGTACAAAATCGGATTCTCAAAAGAAAATCAATAAGATTAACAAACAGATGGATGTTTTAAAAAATCGAAAAAGGAAATTCATCAACCTGTTAGCTGACGGAATCATTACCAATGAAGAATATCAAGAGAGTATTGAAGCAACGAACAAGGATTTAACTGAATTAATGGAACAGAAAAATGAACTTCTTTCATTGATGGAAAGCGAGGATGTAATCGAAACGATTGAAAAGCTCAAAAAGGAATTACTTCAATTCCTAAATTTCGATGAATTAACCGAGGATATTCTCCATCGACTGATTAATCGAATCGAGGTAAAAGAGGACGGTACACCAATAATTCATTACCGGTTTACCACACCAAAAATTGAATAGAGGCAAGAAAGAAACCTTATCTTGCCTCATTTTTTCATTTTAAAACTATCTGCGAAACGCACTCAACGTGTGTCGTGTGCGGGAACAGATCCACCGGCTGCACGGCGGTGAGCTTGTAGCCGAACGGTTCGAGTTCCTTTATATCCGTTGCAAATGTGTCCGGGTTGCAGGAAACGTAGACGATCCGCTGGGGTCTGGCGCGACCGATTTTCCGCATCACTTTGCCGCCGGCTCCGGAGCGCGGCGGGTCGAGGAGCAGCAGTTCCGGTTTGCCGAAGCTTTCCAAAACCTCATCGATGCCTTTGCGCGCATCTTTGGCGAGAAAGTACGTATTCGAAATGCCGTTGTCTTTGGCATTCCGCTTTGCGGACTCGATCGATGTCTCTACAATTTCAATCCCGGCGAGTTCCCCGACCCGGTCGGCAAACGGCAATGAGAAGGTGCCGACGCCGCAGAACAGGTCGATCATTTTTTCCGTTTTCTTCGGCTGACCCATTTCAATCGCAAGATCTACGAGTTTCTGGGCTTGAACCGGATTTGTTTGGAAGAACGTGTCAAACCAGAGCCGGTAGCCGTAGCCACTCATTTCATCGTAAATAAAATCGCGGCCGGACAGGACATGCGTTTTTTCCGCCTGCGTGCGGTCGGCCCACTGCGTGTTTTCAAGCCATAGCAAACTTTTCACCTGCGGGAACTTGCGGCCGATCCGCTCCGATAAATCACGGGCCGCTTCTTCCAGATCCCCATCCGGCGCTTCCGTCGCAAACAGGGCAAGCATCATTTCGCCTGTCGCAAATGACTGGCGCACCATCAAATGGCGCAGCAATCCTTCGTGCTTATCTTTGTCGTAGCCTTTTAAGCCCCGCTCTTTCACCCAGGCGGCCACTTCCATTGCGCCCTCCACCATTTCTTTGCCGGCGATCAGGCAGGTTTCAAGCGGGATGATTTTCCGGAAGTTACCCTGCTCATGGAGTCCGAGCGAACCGTCCGGCGCAAATGTAAATTCCATTTTATTGCGGTAATGCCATGGCTCGTCCATTCTGATCGTATCACGGACAAGCGCCGGGTCAAAGCCCTGCGCGGCAATTGCTTCTTTCACATGGGCGGTTTTCTGTTTTAGCTGCCCCTCGTATGCCCAGTGCTGCCAAACGCATCCGCCGCAACGCTCAAAATGCGGGCATGGCGGCAAAATTCTTTCCGGATGGGCTTCCAAAATTTCTTCCGGGATTGCTTTTGTCCGCCTTTTTTCCGGCCGGTCCACCGCCACGCGCACTTTTTCGCCCGGAAGTGTCCGCGGAATAGTCAATTTTAACTTTTTCGGGGTTCCAAGCTCATTCTCGCGCCAGACAACGGCCAGCCCGGAACCTTTTTGATCCAATTGGCGGATTTCCGTCACCAAAGTTTCACCTTGCATAATGGCCAATCCGATCTCTCCTTTCAATCAATCATGTATATTAACACAGCCAAGCCATGGTAAAGTTTCGCTCTGTATACCTGTATTAGTATAATGGATAACGGACGATTTGCAAATGGCGCATGCTAACAGTATTTAACAAAACCGCCCTATTGCAAAACAAAACCCGTGAAGCTTGTTTTTCTCCACAGGTTGCAGCACAAGCACAGGAAAATCAACGCCCTTTTTGCATCTTTTCATAAATATAATCCACCGTTTTTTCAATGGAAACCAGCTTGTTGAGATCTTCTTCCTGTATATCGAGATCGAATTCATCCGAAAATTCCACGGCCATTTCAGTCAAGTCAATCCAATCCGCGCCGAGGTCGTCCACAAACAGGCTGTCATCCCGTATCTGGGAAGGATCCTCGTCGAGATCATTCAACACAATGTCGCGCACTCTTTCCCTAATATTTTCTTTTGAAATCGATTCCCGCATAAAAGATCAGCTCCATTGTGAAAGTATGAACATAGCAAAAATTCCACCAGTCACATATTTGACAATTGCCATTATACAATTCCGGACCGATAATGCAAATTTTCCGCTTATTCGAGATGGATTGCCAACGCCTGAGTAATCAAAACCAGTAATGAACGCTAGACGATGGCCAGTATTCGCAATGTTGCCGAGCTGGAGGGTGTAACCCCCGTGACTGTGTCCCGGGTCCTGAACGAGGATCCGACCCTTTCTTGATGCGACAAGAAAAAAGGCTCCAGATCGCTGAAGAGCTATCATATGTCAAAACGCCGCGGGCCAATAACAGCCTGCAGATCCTCACAACTGTGTCCCGTGAAAAGGAAATGGATGACCTTTATTTTCGCCAGATCCGATTGAAAATCGAATCAAACTTTTAGCCTTCAGCTCCTCTATAAAGTTTAGAAGAAAAAGGACTGCCCCAAACCTGAACAGCCCCTTTTTCCACTCCTTATTTATATGCATCCGCCAACTTCCGGAACGCCTCCAACGACCGCTGTACTTTTTCCGTCGGGATGCAGTAGGCGATCCGGAAATAGCCCGGACAGCCGAAAGTGTCTGATGGGACAAGCAGCAAATCGTAATCCAAAGCCTTTTTACAAAATGCCACGGCGTCTTTCTCCAACGCTTTCGGGAACATGTAAAACGTGCCACCCGGCTTCACAACAGAAAAACCCATATCCGTTAAGGCGTCATATAAAATATTCATATTTGTCTCGTAAACGGATAAATCCGCCGTCATATCCACGACTTCAGCGACGGCAAGCTGGATGATAGATGGCGGGCAATTATGTCCGATCCCCCTTGAAATCTGGCCGCACATGTTGACAATCAGCTCCGCGTCCGGGCATGCCGGGTTGACGGCAATATAGCCGATCCGCTCACCCGGAAGCGATAACGACTTGCTGAAAGAATAACAGGTAATCGAATTCGGATGATATTTCGCAACATACGGAGCGTTCACGCCTTGAAAAACAATTTCCCTGTACGGTTCATCAGAAATGAGATAAATTTCATGCCCGAATTCCCGCTCTTTTTCCTGTAAAATCTCTGCCAGTTTCCTGATTGTATCTTCGGAGTATACCGCACCCGACGGATTATTCGGCGTATTGATCAAAACGGCCGATGTTTTTGCCGTCAGCATTTTTTTAAATTCCGAAAAATTGATTTGAAAATTTTCCGTATCGGCAGGGACAACTCTTAACACGGCGCCCGTTTTATTCACGTACGGCACATATTCCGGAAAATACGGCGCAAAGGTAAGCACTTCGTCTCCCGGCACGGTGACGGCCCTTAAAGCATGGGCAATTGCGCCGGCAGCACCGGTTGTCATAAAAATATGTTCTCTCCTGTAGGCAATCCCAAAACGTCTTTCTAATGAAGCCGCAATTTTTTCGCGTACCGAATCAATCCCAAGGCTTGGGCTATATCCGTGAACGGCCGCAGGGTTTGGGCTTTGCGCCAGTTCAACGAGTTTGTCGGTAAACGCCTGCGGCACTGGAACAGAGGGATTGCCGAGGCTGTAGTCAAACACATTTTCAGAACCGATTTCTTTTGCTCTTACCGCACCGTATTCTGCAATTTCCCTGATGACCGATTTCTGCCCGAGCATTTGTTTATATTCTCCTGCGATCATGTTCTTCTCTCCTTAGCTTTTTATGTATGATGATTTAACTATATCACAACCATTCCGCTTTATGATCAAATTTTCTAAATTTATGTTCTCTTAAAATTTTGTTTACAACGTAACAGTGTTATGTTATATTGATAACAGCAAAAGGAGTGGAAAAAATGGATGCAGATTTGATCTCCAAAAAAGATTTGCTTGAACAGATCGGGATTTCCTACGGCCAGTTGTACCGCTGGAAAAGAAAGAACCTGATACCAGAAGATTGGTTTATCCGCAAATCCACTTTTACCGGGCAGGAAACCTTCTTTCCACGCGAACGCATCCTGGAACGTATCGAAAAAATCCAGGCGATGAAAGAAAATCTCTCGTTGGATGAACTCGCCGAAATGTTTTCACCGAGCAGCGGAAAACTGATCAGCAAAGAAGAAATCCTAAAGCACGGCATTGCTTCTGAATTTGTCCTGAACTTTTTCTTGGAACAGGCACAAACAAAGGATCAGGTATTCCCCTTTGAAGATGTCCTTGCCATTTATATGCTGGAAAAGCTTTTGCACTCTGGGGAAATTTCGATTGAAGAAGGGAAAATGTTGCTGCAGCTGCTGCACAATACCGCAGAGTCTTTTTCCGTAGATCATTCTCAAATTTGGCTCATCCGGAAATTCGGCGTATCCTCCTGTTTTTTGTTAAAAAAAGCGGAAAATATTCTATTTGAAAAAGAGACGAAAATCATTGCAAAAGTCGATCTCATGCAGCTGGCCGATGAATTGAAAATGAAATTGATGTAAAAGGTGGCGAAGAAAATGAATGAATTAAAAAAAGGAAATCTTGTTATCAACGGTATCGGTTCCTCCAATGGCGGATCTTTTCAAGATGTTTCGTTAAACGGAAAAAGCACTGTGAACGGAGATGTCAAATGTGAAAAACTGGAATCGAATGGCATCGCCACGTTCAAAGGTAACATTGTTTCACAAACGGTCGAGGTCAACGGCACAGCGACCTTCGAAGGCAGCATAAGCGGAGAAAACATTACAGTTGAAGGCATCGCTAAAGTTTTGAAAGATGTTGCAGCCGCTAAGCTTCAAGTGTCAGGAAGCGGGAAATTCGGCGGCAATATACAAGCTGCTGAAGTGAATCTTGAAGGGCGCGCGAGTATTGCAGGAAATTGTGAAGCAGAAGAAGTCCGGGTCCGCGGCCCGGTTAAAATCGATGGAGAGCTGAATGCCGAACATATTTTTATTGAACCTTACGGGCGCAGTTCCATCCGCGAAATCGGCGGACAGCGCATTACCGTAAAAAAAGATGCAACCTTTTCAAACTGGCTCAAGCCCTTCCTTGCTACGTTACTCTTTGCAGATAGCATCGAAGGGGATGACATCAATTTGGAAATCACCCGTGCAAAAGTGGTCCGAGGGCGGAATGTTACGATTGGAAAAAAATGTGAGATCGATCTGGTGGAATACACCCATCGTTTTGAAAAAGATGATTCAGCAACAGTGAGAGAATACAGGAAAATTTAAAAGGAGTCGTGAAGATCATGGAAGAAAGAAATCATTTGACCATAAATGGCTCGGGTTCTTACGGCGGCGGGGCGTACGGGAATGTGAAGGTGAACGGGGAAGCGGAAATTGCCGATCCCCTCGACTGCCGGCATTTTTCCATACGCGGCGAAAGCAAAGTGCACGGTGATACGAAAGCGGAAAGTGTATCTGTTTTTGGAGAAGCGGTTATGAACGGCGCCCTGCGAACGGATAAAGCAAGTATTTTCGGCACCTGCCAAATCGGAGGCGACGCAGAAATCCGCAGCAGCATTGTGCGCGGGTTGCTGGAAGTCGGCGGAAAATACAGCGGGGACAAAGCAGAAATTAAAGGTCTTCTCGCTGTAAAGGAAGACGTCGAAGCCGAAACATTTATTTCGAAAGGCCAGTTCCAGATTGGCGGCCTCTTAAATGCTGAAGAAATAAACATTACCTTAAGGTATAAACCAAGCCGCGCGGGCGAAATCGGCGGAAAAAAAATCACGGTCCGGACGCAAAATGGCATAACCGACATGCTCCGTTTCCATAAAAAACACGTACTTCTGCAGGCAGCTGCCATTGAAGGGGACGACATTTATCTGGAAAACACGGAAGCCGATACGGTCCGCGGCGAAAACATCGAAATCGGGCCCGGCTGCCGGATCCGTTATGTGGAATACAGAAAAAAACTCAAAGTGGCGCAAGATGCAGTTGTCAAAGAGAAACAAAGAACCCCAATCATGCATTGAGCCGGGAGTATGGTATCCCGGCTTGTAACTCCAACAATTTTTCAAAACAGTATTGCATGGTTCTTTTAAAAGTGATGTGACATCATTGTTAATGATTTCAATATCCCAACACAGTTCTTTCATTATCCAGAATAGCAACAAAAATAAGGCTGCCCCAAAGAGACAGCCACATCTGACTTATTTATGAAACGCCTATCATCTCACACCAGCTTATGCGCATACCATTTGGTGCCTTTGAAACGCCCGGTAAAGATCAGGCCGCGGACGCCCCATTCGGTGATCATCGCCACCCAGACGCCGATGATGCCAAGCCCGAACGTTATCCCCAAAATATAGCCGAGCACAACCCGCAGCAGCCACATGGATAAAAGTGAGGCAACCGAAGTAAAAGTGGAATCTCCCGCCGCCCTGAGCGCCGCCGGCATGATAAAACTTTGCGGCCACAAAAGCGGCTGTCCAACCGCTGAAATAAGGACAATCGCAAAAATCGTTGGGATGATCTCATCAGGCGGATTAAACAGTTTCATCATGACCGGGAAAAACGGCAATAAAATGGCGGATGTCACTATATAAAGAAGCGAGGAAAGGGCAATAAACGATTTCGTAAATTTCCGCGCATCGCCAATATTTCTCCGCCCCATGCACTGGCCGACAATTGTTACGATCGCAATGCTCAACGCGTTCGGGCCGATCTGGAATAGCAGTGTAATCGAGCTTCCGATCGCATTTTCCGTCAGTGCCAGCGTCCCGAGCTGCACAATAAATGTTTGCGTCAACAGCTTTCCACCATTAAAAAAGATCTGTTCCGCCGCAAACGGAATGCCGATAAACATGACTTTCTTTAATATCGAAAAATCAAGTTGCAAGGCATTTTTTATTTTAAAGCGGACCGACGCATTGTATTTGATTACATATACAATGGATGCCACCATGCCCAAAATCCTTGCGAGCAGAATGGACATGACAAGGCCGATGACGCCCATTTTAAAAATCGTAATAAACAGCACGTTCAGGACCGTGTTCGTTAAATTCAAAAGCAGTGACAAACCAAGGCAGGGCTTTGTTTCCCCAACGCCGCGCAATCCGCCCAATACCGCCTGAAAAATTGCGATAAAAGGATAAGACAGGCAGCTGCCGATCAAATAGATTTTCGCATTATGGAAAACATCAGCTTCCGCTTTTCCAAACAATAAATTTAAAGTCGGCGTGTTAAACACAATGACAAGTGCGGCGATCAGCACGGAAAAAATGGTGACGGCGGAAATCGCCTGTGTCGCTGTTTTCGATACCATCTCTTTATTGCCGGCGCCTTTGTACTGGGCAACAATGACCGTGCCCCCTGTCGCCACTGCAATAAATACGTTCACAAGAAAAATATTCAGCGAATCCACCATATTGACGGCACTGACAGCACTGACCCCGGCTGAGCTGATCATCGCCGTGTTTAAAAAACTCATTAAGATCAAAAACGCCTGGTCAACCAAAATTGGAATAATAATCGCAATGACTTCCCGATACTCGATCGAATCACCGGTTAAATATCTATTGAGTAAAAAAGCAGACTTCTGTTTCAGTTTAACAGCTTTTATCTCCATGAAACCTCTCTTCTTATTGGTGGAATATTTTTATGAAACGCTCTTTTGAATGCAAAACATATTATAACACCCGTATAAGAAGAGTAAAGTTTTTCGCCTAGCGAAGTTTCTACGATTTTGTGAATAGCAAACCGCATGGGAATTGGCCCGGAACAAAAGTGAAAATCCCTCTATAACACTGCCCTGTTCCTTGATTGATTTTTTGCTTTGTACAATGCTATATCCGTTCCATGCAGAACGTGTATAATGCAGCCATCAATATTAAAAAAGAATGATTACGACTATTGGCGCTGGCCTAATATAAAAACTCTTGAAACGAGAGGGTTAGCCCCGTCAATTTAACCCGCTGGTAAAAGGGGTTGTTACCCGGGAAGCCCCCCACTTCACCCAAACTGTAAGGTTGGAAACTTTGACGCCCGGATACTGCAGTGCTATGATACATTTATAAGGGGTTACAAAATTGGAAAGAGGAGAATGGATATGGATTTTCAAAATATCACGGTTGCAGGTAGTGGTGTACTCGGAAGCCAGATTGCTTATCAAACTGCTTTCAAGGGGTTCAATGTAAACGTTTACGATATTAATGATGAGGCAGTGGAACGTGCGAAAAAAAGAATTGCAGGATTAAAAGAACGTTACCGGGAAGACTTGGGGGCAACGGAACAGGAAGTGAATGCGGCCTATAACCGCATTTCGTTCAGTGCTGATCTGGCACACGCTGTCGCAGATGCAGATCTTGTAATTGAAGCGGTTCCGGAAGTTGTCCAAATCAAGACGGATTTTTATAAAAAGCTGGGGGCTGTGGCGCCGGCAAAAACCGTATTTGCCACAAACTCTTCCACCTTGCTGCCGAGCCAGTTTGCGGAAGCGACCGGCCGCCCGGAAAAATTTTTGGCGCTGCACTTTGCCAATGAAATTTGGAAAAATAATACGGCAGAAATTATGAAACACCCCGGTACGGATGAAAAAGTGTTCCAGAATGTGATTGAGTTTGCAAAAGCAATCGGCATGGTGGCACTGCCTTTGTATAAAGAACAACCGGGCTATATTCTCAACTCTTTGCTGGTTCCACTTTTGGAAGCCGCACAAATGCTTTTGGTGAAAGGCGTTTCCGATGTTGAAACCATTGATAAGACATGGAAAGTCGCAACCGGCGCCCCGCTCGGACCGTTTCAGATATTGGATGTTGTCGGCATCACGACCGCTTACAACATTACACTGGCAAAAGCGGAAGCAACCGGAAACGAGCTGTACAAAAAAATGGCAGACTTGTTCAAAACGGAATATATCGATAAAGGCAAACTCGGCAAAGAAACCGGAGAAGGATTTTATAAATATCCGGTAACGGTTTCTTAACCTGGGAGGGGCTGCCACATGGGCATGGGCGGCCCTTTTCTCTTGAAAAAATGTTTGTAAAGATCCGTTTTATCTCAAAGTTTAGTCCCAAAATGCCTTTTAGACAGCATGAAAAAGACAATTTACTGAATGTTTTGCCTTAATATGTCCTTTTGACACGCTGTAAAAACAATTTAGCTTCTTTTCTACCATGAATTGTCCTTAAGGCTGCCTCTTATAGCCATCTCGGCCGGGAACTGTCTTTTAAATCTATAAAAATTGAAATTTTACCTAAAATTCCCTTTCCCGTCGTTTAACAAACGCTGCCCTAACCACTTTGGGGCTGCCCTTTATTAATGCAAAACAGCTTCACGCCCGTGGAGTGCCAAAAATTGGACGGCTTCCTGCGGGGCGATTTCATTCATCATGTCGACAAGACGCTCATGGTGCGTAAAGAAAATGATTTGCGTATGGGCAGAGAGCTCGAGTAAAACTTTCAGTGTTTCTTTTGAACGCTCGTCGTCGAAATGGACGAGAATGTCATCAACAATAAACGGCAGCGGTTCATTTTCGGCAGCGAATTTTTCAATACTGGCCAAGCGGAGCGAGAGATAAAGCTGATCCGTCGTCCCGTCGCTCATCCCGGAAACCGGCACTTTTTCGCCGTTTTCGCGGACGCCCATCAATACCGGTTCGTCCTGCTCATTATAATCGACCGTCAAGCCAGCAAAAGAACGCAGCGTTAATTGCGCAAAAATTTCACTCGCACGCCTTAAAACCGGATTTTGGTTTTGGCTCCGGTAAAATTCAATTCCCTTTTGCAACAGGGCGGAAGCAAGTTTCACCTGGATATACTGTTCTGTTAAGCTTGCAATTTTCGCATGTATGCTTTCCTTTTCCTGCTCGGCTTCGACTGTTGCAAGATTTGCCCCCTGGATTTTTTTTTCATATTCCTTTTTCACCGCGCCATATTCCTGCTCGACTTGGGAACGGACAAGCTCAAGCTGTTCGAGTTCGCGTTCCGTTTCATCCAGATCTGCGTCAATACGGTCTGTGTCAATCCGGGCTGCTTCATCTACCAATTCCTGCAGCGATCTCCCTCCGCCGGCATCCAATATTTCCGCTTCAATTTGCTGAATGCCTGTTTCATATTCTTTTTTCTTCAGGAATGTTTTTTCGATCTGCTTCAATTCTTCAATCGAACCGCATCCGGCCTGATGGAAAAGACCTTTCAAAACAGCGGCAGCTTCTTCCATCGCGTCTGCTTCTTCTTTTTTCTGCCGAAGCAAATTGTCCAGTTGGCGCTTGCAGTTTTTCAACTCCACTTCGTCCTGCTGTGCTTTTTGTAAAATCCTATACATTTCGGCCACAGCCATCCCGGCGTTTTCACCGTTAAAACCCAGATTCGCATCTTGCAACATATGCTGCACTTTTTCTTCAAAAAGCTCCATCTGTTTACTGATCGATAACTGTTCTTTTTCGGCCTGCTTGAACGCGTCATAAATCCGCGCACATGTTTCATACTGGCCGAGCAAGGTTTCGGCGACAGTCGGGGGTGCATCTTTGGCAATGGCTGTTCCTTCGACGGCACGCACCCATTGCCCGAACCATTCAGCGCGTTTTTTCTCTACATCCGTTTTCTCAGCCGCATTCTCTTCCACTTTTACTTTTAAGCCTTGGATAGCAGCCTCCAGGCTATCTTTTTTCGAGGCGTGTCCGCGGATTTGTTTCAACTGTTTTTCAGCGAGGCTGACCAATTCCACAAGCGGCTGCGACTCTGAAACTTCGGTAAATGCCTTTAAAACCGCGGAAAGCGCATTACGGCTGCGGTTGCGGCTATTTTCCAGTTCGCGGATCTTTCCGAGCGTTTTTTCATATTCCTGTACAAGACCTTTAATTTGCGCATGTTTTTGCAGCCATTCCCGCATTTCTGCGGGTGACAGCGGCGTGATCTGCGCCGGCGCCCAAAGCTTGTGCCATTCCGCTTTCCATGCTTGCAGTGATTCCTCAAGCCGGCTTTTTTCAGCTTTTAAAGCGTCTATTTTCTCCCGGCATTTTTCAATATCGGCTAAAAGTTTGTTCTTTTCCCCGACTTTTTCCGCTTCCATCCTCAACGTGTCGGCAATCCGGTCGGCATCGCGGACATGGGTTTCGTAAAGCGATTCAATCGGCTTCCCCTTTGTATACTCTTCCAGCCTTTCATTCCATTTCCCGGTCTCCAGTTTCGCGCGGATCAGCCGCCAGCCCGTATCCCGTACTGCCCGGGCCGCCAGTAATTTCTCCTCTGAAGGGATCTCAGCAAGCGAATCCAACTTACGGATCCTTTCTTCAGATGCTTCAATTTCCTCTTCCAGCTGCCTGATTTTACTTTGCACCAATTCAAGCTCCCGGCGCAATCCGTCCTCTTCTTTTTCAAATCTCTTGACCGTTTCGGCTAGAACAGGGACCGGCAGTTTGACAAGTTCTTCCGCCCCGCCGTCCCACAGCGGCAACAGCCGGATTTCTTCTTCAATTTGCTGTTCTTTTTGCCTGCAATCGGCGTATAGTTCCTTGAGCGCATCTTCCAGGTTGCCTGCACGATTGACTTGGTTCAGCAAGGCTTCCAATTCACCGGCACCCGGCAAATCCGGCATGGCAGCCAATTCCTCCAGTTTTTGCGCCAATTCTTTTTCCGATTTTTCACTCTCGCGTTGTAATGTTTCATATTTCTGGTCCAGCAAAGGCTTTTCCTTGCAGAGCCCGCGGATCATTTCTTTTTTGACGGACGTTAGGCGGTAATCATCAATATTTTCCAGTGCCGCACGGGCCGGGTCAATCTCCTTCATGGCGGAAATCAACTGGGCTTCCAACTGCTGCTTTTTTCCCTCCAGTTCCGGCAAAGCTTTTTCATGATTTTGATATGCCTGCACTTCGCGGTACAACGCATGAATCGTTTCGGCCTGTTCCAAAATCTTCTCGGGGATGGAAATTTGCTTGATTTCCGCCTCGATTTCAGCCAGCTGCTGCTCAATTTTTTCCTTGCTTGCCTTCGCCGCATTCCATTTATTTTCAGCAGCCATCCGGACATCGGAAATGTCTTCCGGCAAATCCGGAACCGTGCCGAGCGCTGCCAGTTTTTGCTTCAGATCCTCACGCTTCGCAATTTTCGGCAGGATCCATTTGACCCGCTGCAATTGTTCTTTTTTGCTGCGCAAAGTTTTCATCCGTTCAATGGTCGTGTTGATTTCTTTTTCCGCTTCCCGATAGCGCTCTTCAAAATCATTCCAGGACCGCACTTTCAGCTGTTGTTCGTTGATTTTTTTCGTGAGTTCCTTTTCCCGCTTCAGCAGCTTATTGAGTTCAGGGACGGAACCCGTTTTCTTATAAAGTGCGCCGGCCTGTTTTTCAAAATTTTCAAGAATGCTGCGCAACACATTGATGCCGGATGCGGCCGAGAAAAAACTTTCCCCGGCGCTGCCGCCGCTTTGCAAAAGGCTTTCCCCGCCTTCGCGGAGCCGGACATGGTCAAGGGCGAACATATTTAAAAACTGGGATTCGGGTATATCATGCAAAAAGGCGGCTACTGTTTTTTCAGGAATCGGATTGCCGTCCAAATCAAGGACCGTATCTTTTCTCCCTTTCCTGCGGATAAACTGGACGGCTTCCCCTTTTGAGTTGCGCAGCTGCCCTTCAATCCTTAATTTGGAATTGCCGTGGAGAAAAGCATCATTCGTTTTTTGCGGAAATCCGTATAAAAAATGCGTGATCGAGCGGAGTGTTGTGCTTTTGCCCGCTTCATTCGGGCCGTAGAGAATATGGAAATTTTTCGACGGATCAAATAAAAGCTCGTAATCAGTAAAATGACCGAACGCACGCAAATTCAGGTAATCAAATCTCATTATGCTCCCACCCCCGTTTCCATTAAGGAATAGAGAATAAAATCTTCCACATCTTTCAACCGCTTTTTAATCAAACCCGGATCGGAAAAGTCAAATCCGTCTTCCCCTTCTTTCAGTTCATGCGGGATCGCCTGCCGGATATCCCGGAACTCATCGAGTAGTGACTGCAACATTTCTTCATCTTCTGCCGCCTCACGCATAAACTTCAGAATCATTCCGACCGGCGACTGTTCGGAAATGAAGGCCCCGCTATCGTTCAGCCCGGCCGTTTCGATTTTTACCTTTTCGACCCAAATCTCTCCGAATCCGGCCTCAAGCGAAACCGACCGCAATTGATTCAAAACCAGGTCTTTTTTCGCAATCAGTTCCCTATGTATTTTCGTTGCGCCAAAAAATTTAAACCGTACCGCCAAATAGCGGCCGTCCGCTTCCTCGTATTTTCTTTCAAGCGCTTCGCGGGCCGCATCCAACAACTCGTCCACCGTCTCCATCCCGCCTGCATCAATCGCGCATAATTCCCATCTCAGCACATCAAGCGGGATTTGCTCCATCTTTTCAATCGCGCCGTCTTTCACTTCCACATACGTGCAGCCTTTTTCCCCCGTCTCCCGGATATGCCGGCCCTGGATATTTCCCGGGAATAAAATGACCGGATCATACGGATGAAGCAGTTCACGCAAATGGATATGGCCGAGCGCCCAATAATCATACTGCTTCTCTTTCATATCCTCAATCGTGCATGGCGCATAATTTTCATGGCCTTCACGACCTGTTGCACTCGTATGTAAAATGCCGATGTTAAAATACCCTTCCTTTTTAGGCGGATAAAGTTTAACGAGATTCTCTCCCACCGCTCGGGAGGCAAAACCCTGCCCGTGAATCGCAACGCCAAGCTCGTCAAGGGTAACTGTACCAGGCGCTTTTATCGGGAACTCATAAACATTATCCGGCAGTTTCAGCACTTTTGTCATGATATTGGCCGCATCATGGTTGCCACGGATCAGGAATACCCGGATCCCTTCTTTTTGCAGGCGGACCATCTGGCTTGTAAAAAACAAACCGGTATTGTAATCTTTCCAGTCTCCGTCATACAAATCCCCGGCAATGACAATAAAATCGACATGCCTTTTGATCGCCGTATCGACTAAATTTTTAAACGCTTCCCGCGTCGCACCTCGTATTTTTTCAACCGGCGCCCCCTCGTACTGTTCCAGGCCGACCAATGGGCTGTCCAAATGAATATCAGCCGTATGGATAAATGAAAAAGACAAGCTCGTCCCCTCCCAATCCGTACCGTTTCTAGTTATCTACTATTTTACCTTTCCTGTTCGGGGAGAATCAAGAAAACCCGGATGGCAGATGCAGGCAAAAAAACAGCGGAGCCCGTTCTCCGCTTAAAATCCGTACGCCGCTTCTTTCGCCTCGCGGATTTTTGCATACGTTTCCGTCAGCATCACGGTATCTTCCACAAGGCGGTTGATGCGGAACAGGATATCATCGTTGACAATTTCTTTCCGGTAAAAATCCTTTTCTTCAATGAAAACATAGCTCTGGACAATCTGCGCTTTCATATAGGACAAAATCGGCTTAATCTGCTGTTCGGCAATCAAGTAATGTTTTGGCGAGCCGGCTGTTACGATGATGCTTGCAACTTTATCGCGGAGCGCTTTTTCCGGCAGCAAATCAAAAACATTTTTCAGCGTCGCCGGGATCGAAGCCTGGAAAATCGGTGTGCCGATGATGACGGCATCCGCTCCCATGACCGTCTGTGCGACATATTTCGTATCCCCTTCATATTCCATATAGTTGCGCCCGTCGCTGAACTGGACGTCGTATTCGGCCAAGTCAAGCAGTGTGGCTTCAGCTTCCGGATATTTTTCATGGATCACTTTTACAGCATAGTTCATCGCCGTCCTTGTTTTCGAGCCGACTCTTGACCCCGAAAGTACAACAATTTTCATGTATGTTTCCCCCCTATTTCTTTGCTGTGTATTTTCTCACCGCAGGCAAAATTTCCGTCGCAATGATTTCAATGTTTTTCCTGATTTTATCAAACGGCACCCCGCCGAAATCCATTTGTGCAATATAACGCTGGTGCCCAAACAATTCATACTGGTAAAGAATTTTTTCGATAATTTGCTGCGGGCTACCGACATTCATCACATCGCGCGTATCCGCCCCTTGTGCAAACAGCTGTTTTGGAAAACCGCGGCCGTTCGTCAGCTTCATGCCTTCATGAATATGCGGGTAATACTCTTTCAGTGCCTGCTGGGTCGTTTCTGCGGCATAAAAGAATCCGGCCGTCGCAACCGGCAACGTTGCGGGGTCAAATCCTCTTTCCCTTGCAGCTTCGCGGTACGCATCAATCGACCTTTTAAAACTGGATGCCGGTCCGCCGAGCATTGCAATGAACATCGGAACGCCTGCAAATCCCGCTTTAATGGCGCTCGCAGGAGACCCGCCAACTGCACGCCATATTGGGAGCCAGCCATGATACGGGCGCGGCAGCACTTTTGCATTTTTCAACGGCGCACGGTACTGCCCGCTCCAATTGACGATTTCTTCTTCGTTGATCTTCAGCAACAGTTCAAACTTTTCTTCAAATAATTCTTCATAATCGCGGATGTCATAGCCGAGCAGTTCAAACACGCCGACCCTTGACGCCCGTCCGGCCACAATCTCGGTGCGCCCTTTTGAAATGAGGTCGATCGTCGCAAAATCTTCGTATACGCGCACCGGGTCCAGTGTGCTGATAATCGTTGAGGCACTGCCAATTTTAATTTTTTTCGTCGCCTGCGCAATCGCCGCCAAGACAACGGTGTGTGCCTGCGTCGTAAAATATTCCTGATGGCTTTCGCCGACGCTGAAAAAATCAACCCCGGCCTCTTCGGCAAGTTTTGCGAACTCAATGATTTCATCAATCCGCTGCACGGCCGGAATGCGCTCGCCTGTATGGGGATTGGTAAGATGATCCCCGAGCGTGTAAACGCCAAATTCCAATCCTTTATTCGGATCAAGACGGTATTTATCCATTGATCATTCCATCTTTCTATCCAGTTTAATCGCAAATGAAAATGTTTCTTATTTAGATTATAATACGAAGTTAGATCATACGCACTTTATAGGTATTGTTACGAAAGAATATTTTCAGAACCAATATATTTCTTCCTAATTAAAATAAAGGCAAACCTGGTTATCTATAGCGAAACGCAGGGGATCGTTTAAAGCGGGGCAGGAAGCTTTTGTCTGAAGACTAGTGACCAGCATCAGCTTGCTTTAATGGGCGACCGGAAAAAGCGTGCTGGTCCGGAGATTTTATCAAAATCCATTTTCAGCGCTTTTTTGATGCTTTTCAGTAAAAAAGCGCAAAGTCCCTCCTCCGATTTCATGGAGAATGATTTACGCTTGATCATTTGAATTTTAATATTTACCGTCTGCAATCTTGGGCGCTGGCGTTGCTTTGATCGGACCGGGGAACTACGCTTTTTAATGAATCAAAAACAATGGGCGGCATATTGAGTCAAGCGATATTCAAAGAGTATTATTTAAAGAACAGTGTTAAATGAATCCTGCATATTTTCATACTACTGAAAAAATCAATCATTTAAGGAGAATCATGCACGCTACCATTCCATTTATTTTTGATTATTCCTACTTTACAACTAGGAATAATCAGTTTAAAATTGTGATAACATTTAAAATTCACTGATTGGTTAACCAAAAGCAACTGAATCGATAAGGAAAGGAGCTTTTATATGCTTGAGAGGTTTCCAGTGATACCGGGAGCAGAATCATTTTTCTTAAAAGGGAATCAAATTGGCATTCTCATTTCGCACGGGTTTAATGGCACGCCGCAAAGTGTTCGTTTTCTGGGAGAATATATGGCATCTAAAGGGTTTACAGTTTACGCGCCAAGGTTAAAAGGACATGGGACGCACTGCACAGATATGGAACGCTGCACCTATAATGACTGGATCCAAAGCCTTGAAGAGGGCTACCAATACTTGAAGCAGCACTGCAGGGACATTTTTATCATCGGCCAATCCATGGGCGGTACCCTGACTTTAAATCTCGCGGAGAAAAACTTCGATATCAGGGGAATTGTGTTAATCAACGCAGCGATCAAAAACATTCCTGAACTGGAAAAGTGTCTTACAGAACAACGGTTTATTGAGGAAGGGCCGCCGGATATAAAAGCAGCAGGCGTACAGGAAATCACATATGAAAAAGTGCCGGTGTCATCCATCCGGGAGCTTCTAACCGTTATGCGGGTAACGCGCCAAAATCTCTCTAAAGTCGTTTGTCCTGCGCTACTCTTCCAGTCAGTGGACGATCATGTCGTGCCCCCGGAAAATGCAGACTATATTGCAGCCCATATTCGTTCCAGATTCAAAAAAGTGATTTCGCTCTTTGATTCTTATCACGTCGCCTCCTTGGATAATGAAAAGGAATGGATTGCTGAGCAATGCTGTTTATTTATTCAACAAATTGTGCATAAAAAAAGCATTACAGAAATATCATGATTTTATCTTTTTTCAAAATCATCCGCTGTGGAAAAAAATACTTCACGAAAAACGGGGATGGGGGTATTGCTCATATGAAAAATTTGCTTCGGGATGCAATTGAAAAGAAAAAACGATATTTAATGAACCGACTGATTGAGATGGATGCCTATCCGGAAAATGACGAGCAACTTTACAAACTGACATTAACAGAGCTCGAAAAAGAATATCATTATTTTAGAAAAAAACAGCAAGAGTCCGAAGCGGCCGGTGAACAGTAGGTCCCGGCCGCTTCAGCTTCCGAAATAAGAAATACAAATATTCCCTTCTAAATAAGGCACCGCCTTCCCGGAAATTTTCACTTTGTCTCCGAGATCCATACAATACAGCTTTCCGCCCCTCTCGGACAATTGCAAAGCCGTGAACTCGTTTTTCTTTAAAACTTTTTTCCAGTACGGTACCAATGTGCAGTGGGCGGATCCGGTAACTGGATCCTCATCAATCCCATCTTTTGGTGCAAAGAGCCGGGATACAAAATCTGCCTCAGAGCCTTTTGCCGTTACAATAACACCGAAGCTGTCCAGTTTTTTCAGTTCTTCCATATCAGGGGAAAGGCCTAAAATATCCTGCTCTGTTTCAAAAACGGCCAGATAGTCTCTTGATTTATACACTTCTTTCGGCACCTTGCCGAGTCCCCTGATCAATGCTTTCGGTGCGCCGCATTTTTCTCCTTCAAGGGCAGGAAAAACCATGGAAAGCAGGCTGCCGTCTCTTGACACCTCCAGCACCCCGCTTTTCGTATGAAATTGGATTTGCGCAGCAGCCGGATCCAGGTAGGTAAAGACCACAAAAGCGGTTGCCAATGTTGCATGCCCGCACAAATCCACTTCCCTTGCCGGCGTAAACCATCTCAACTCATATTCATGGCCCTTTTGGACAAAAAATGCCGTTTCCGACAAATTATTTTCTGCGGCAATTTTTTGCATGATCTCATCTGGAATCCATTCTTCAAGCGGGCATACCGCTGCCGGATTGCCTTTAAATTGCTCATTTGTGAATGCATCGATTTGGTAAATAGGGATTTTCATTTGGTGTCACTCCCGGTAAAATGTTCTCTTAAACTTTTAATTTATAGGAAACTTAAAAATTACAACAACCCAACCATTTGAAGCCCGTAATAGATTCCCTTCTCATCAACGGATTTCGTGACAAATTTTGCAGCCGCCTTCACCTTTTCTTCCGCGTTTCCCATTGCGATACTGTTTTTTACTGCAGAAAGCATTTTTATGTCATTCAGACCATCTCCAAATGCATACAGGCGTTCCTCAGGAAAGCCAAGCTTTTCAACAATTTTACCTATTCCCGCAGCTTTTGACCCCCCTTTTGGAAGAACATCGACTGAAAGCGGGTGCCACCGGATAAAATCAAAGTCAGGAAAGGCCTGTTCGTATTGTTTTTCTTCCCCTTCCGGACAAAACAGCAACATTTGAAACAGTTCGCGCCCTTTGTAATATTCCGGGTCATACCTAGGAAACTGCTTAATCTTTAACATTTCAATACTTTCTTTGATATAAGCATGTTCAGGCACATTCGCCTTCATATCTTCATGGTCCATAAACACGACCGGATGTTGATGATCCAGGGCATGTGCCGTTAGTTGTTCAAGTGATTGAAGATTTAACGGATTTTTGAATATCACTTCTCCGTTTAATATGACATATTGCCCGTTATAACTTACAAAAGTATCAATTCCCAATTCTTTCCGCAAGTCCTCAAACATGAATGGGGCCCGTCCCGTTGCAATTGCGGCGATATGCCCTTGTTCTTTTATTTTATATATGGCTTTTTTGGCGGAATGCGGCAATTTTTTCTCCTGATTCAGTAAAGTTCCGTCTATATCAAAAAATATCACACTCTGTTGGGGCATTTTCATTTCTCCTTCTGAACGATTCAACAACTTCTTAACATTGTGTTGCAGTACTTGTTTGTTGCAAATTCTTCTTTAAGCATACGGCCATGGCGTCGTATATTAAAAGCTCATGCGTTCAAATAAGCATCCGCCGGGCCCGTGGATGGCACTTATGTAACGTTTATCTTTTTCTTTTGACGTCTCTCCCGGCAACACAATTAAAATATCCGCTAAATTTGCAAGGACGGATTCAGGGGAAGCAGTGCTGACGGCAATTTTTATGTGATTTTTTTCGCTTGCTCTGCCAATGCTGAAAACATTTGCGTTTCTCCGGATTCCGAACTGATAAAGATGAAATCCCCCTGTTTCGGTTCCGGCGTCGTCACATCTCCGATAACATGCACATTTATTCCCAGATGCACCAACTGATTGGCAAAAACACGAATTACTAGATCTGAACGGCCGGATGCTGCCAAAAATAAATGGTTTGTGTTTAAAATTTCTTCGGCAAGGCGGGTTAATTGTTGATTACTGACTTTACCGCATAAATCCGTATAAAGCTCTAAAATCAATAATTTCGCATCTTCCAGCACATTCACTTTTTTCCCCCCATATCCCTTCGTCTCACAACCTCAAACAGTTCCTCTTTCAATCAGCTTTACGGAAATCTCGTGATTTGAGATCTCCCCGCTCACAGCCTGCCGGAAAAGGTTCTCCCCCATCTCCACAAGCAGAATTTCCACAGTGGTAATATTCATCATCCTGGAAATTGGTTCATTATCAAATCCAATGATTGCAATTTCGCCAGGGATGGCAATCTGATGTTTTTGGCAGCAAATTACAATTCCAGCTGCAACCTGGTCGCTTGTTACCAGCAATGCCGATGGCGGTTTATCCATTTTTTTTATTTGATCGATGACTTTTTCCCCATCTTCAAAATGAAAGCACTGGTCAAAAACATATTCGGGATAGTACGGCAACCCGTATTTTTTAAGAAAATCACGATAAGCACGGTCGCGGTTCCAGCTGTTCGCCCCCGATTTTCTGCCAATGCAGTAACCAATTGTTTTATGGCCCTTTTGATACAAATACATTAATGCATCAAAGAAAATTTTATAGTGGTTAACAAAAGTAGATGATATTGATGGCCTTTCATATTTTCACAAAGTATAATCGGGCCGAATTGCAAATGTTCTTTGATTATGGATAAGCCACATGATCTCGAACAAATAATCAATGCATCAATCTGCTTTTGTTCCAGCATTTGCAATGCTTCCATTTCTCTGCTTTCCATATAATCCGTTTGAAATAAAACCAACTTATAATTGTTTTCCAATGCCTGTTTTGCAATTCCTTTCAACAACAGCGCAAAATAGGGATGATCAGAAAACGGGAGAACGACACCGATCAGTTTTGTTTTTCCTTTGCTTAAATGGACAGCATTTATGTTTTTATGGTAATTTGTAGCTTTAATTGCCTCTAATACAGCTTTCTTTTTTTCTTCACTTACATACGGGTGATGATTTAGTACACGGGAAACCGTCGTAACAGATACACCGGCCATTTTTGCCAAATCTCGAATATTTGCCATACTCTCACCTTGCACGAAAACGCTTAATTTTTTTTTGGAAGTTCAGCGCAATTCTTCAAGTGTTAATTCTTTGGAGGCAGTATCTTCTTCTGTCTTGAACCACTGGCCATGTAATACATAACTTTTATCATGAAGCCTTTCTGGTGTAAAGGTACATGTACCGGAATAACATTGAAAATCCATATTATCATGATTAAAAATCACTTGCTGAATCCCCTGCTGATCCACCATACCGATCAATTCCCCATATTGTATATTCCCCCCATTATAGGTTGCATGGACAATATCGCCATATTGTTTGAAATGGAAAACCGTTTCAGTTGTAAAATCCGGACATTCTGCTGCGGCCACACAGATAAAACTTCTGTTATGAAAATCAATCACAGCATTACCCCCAATGCCAATAGATCTCAAACAGCATATTCTTCCGGTTGCATTTTTTAATGTATAAATAGTGTAAATTATGAAACGCATTTCATGTCAATTAAAAAAAGAATATTCATTTGAAAATGTCGATAAATACAATACCCATAACCTTTTTCCTGCCGGCACAAGGAAAGGCGACGCGTTCAATACCGAACTGCTTTCAAAGCTGGAAGGATTAACCGACGTTATGAAAGATATCGGCAGCAAACATGGTGCGGGGCATGCCCAATTTGCAACGGCATGGGCCATCGCGAAAGGAACCGTTCCGATTCTCGGCATTACGAAGACGTCGCATATCAAAGACGTCGTATCCGCCACCATGGTAACCTTGAGCTCATTAAACCGCCGTTCTGACAAATCGTGATGCCGTCAAGGTTAAAAAGCCCTTTTATTGCCTTGGTGATCAAAATAGAGTCATAACAGCTTTTGCCACAGGCTGATCAAGCTCACTGCTTCCCCATAATGTTTTTGGTAAGATTAAGACATGGCCGTCATTAAACGGCTGATAATCTAGAACGCGGCAGACCTCTCCATTTCATTAACATCATGGACCGGAAGTTTTTTATTGGCTAAAATACATCCCGGGCAGGCCATTTGCCCCACCTCTGCCGCATAGATTCCGGGCTCCTTCTGGAAAATGTTAAAGCCAAACATAATTCTGATCAAGAATACATATTTTATCTTGACTGTATTGCACACAAAACGGGCCGGATCCTTTTTATCTTTAATAAGTGATAATTCCTTTAAACTCAGTCGTGTCAAAATATTTTTTACATACTCTTTTTCAATAATCCGTCCCACTCTAACCGGTTCCATACTTTTTTAACAAATATATATCTCCTCTTGCTGACTTAGTATAGAAAAAATTTTTTTAGGGCATCATCGTTCTTCTCATCATCTTTTTAAGGATCGTTTCCAAATCGTGAGTGGGAGAGCATGTTATAATCAAAAGTGACATGTAAGAGGAAAATAATAGAAAAAGGAGTTATATCATGTTAAAAGAAGAAACTGTGCAAGGCATTTCGCCTGAATACGATCCTTGGGAGGCTTACCTGGACATTAAGGAATACGGGAAACTTACGCTGTCAAATATCGAATTTACGACTACCACCTTATGCAATATGCGCTGTGAACATTGCGCAGTTGGCTATACGCTGCAGCCAAAGGATCCGGATGCACTGCCGCTGGAACTATTATTGAAACGCTTAGACGAAATTAAAACATTGCGCTGCATCAGCATTACCGGCGGCGAACCGATGCTGTCTGTAAAATCCGTTGAAAATTATGTGCTTCCTTTGCTGCAATATGCCCACGAAAGAGGCATTCGCACCCAGATCAATTCCAATTTAACAATGAAACTTGAAAAATATGTCCAGATTGCCCCTTACCTCGATGTTCTGCACATCTCTCATAATTGGGGAACGGTCCAGGACTATATTGATGGCGGATTTGCCCATATGCCAATTAAACCAAGCTACCAGCAGGGGGAAAAAATGTTTCATCGCATCGTGGAAAACAGCAGGGCATTGTCCGAAATGGGCGTCATGGTTTCAGCCGAAACGATGCTGAATAAACGCACGTTACCTCATATTGAACAAATCCACACTCAAATTGTGGAAGAAATGAAATGCACCCGCCATGAAATTCACCCGATGTACCCAAGCGATTTCGCTGCAAATCTGGAAGTGCTCACATTGGATGAAATCCGGAATGCCATCCACCATTTACTTGACATAAGAAATGAAGATGTATGGATGCTGTTCGGTACGCTGCCGTTTTATCCTTGCAGCAGCAATCCGGAAGATTTGGCACTATTAAAAAGGTTATATGAAAGTAAAAATGTCACCATCCGCAATGATCCGGACGGCAGATCCCGGCTGAATGTCAATATTTTCACCGGTGATGTGATTGTCACGGATTTCGGCGATACACCGCCCCTTGGCAACATTCAACGTGACCGACTGCCGGATATATTTGAAAAATGGCTTGAATCTCCTATCGCAAAATCCCTTAATTGCCATTGCCCGGCAATAAAATGCCTCGGGCCAAATATTTTGGTAAAAAATGCTTATTACCAAGAGGTTGATTTTACTGCTCGAAAAGCTCTGATCAGCCGATGATTGTGCCCTTATACGTGCTTTAAATAAACGATTTTATCCTTCTTGAAGCTGCAAAAAATCATCCCCGCTTGTTAGGGGGATGATTTTTGGATCCGATATTCCTGCATGACGAAAACCGGCTCTACAGTTACACCTTTCTGAAGCTGCAAATTCTTTTCCAGATCCTTGAATCCATATGATTTTACAAATTTACTTTTTCAATCTTGGAATCAACAAATGAAGAACTGCATCTCCTTCTATCACCCCGATCGATGCGGCTTTATAAATGATTCCCTCCCAATACTGCAGCCAGGACGATATTATATATAATACAGATTTATTTGCGAAGTCATATATTTCCGCCAGGTACCTTACCGGCTCTTCCCCTTAATCAATCCCGCTTTCATTAAGAAATTTCTCGCCACCGTCTTCGCGCTTTTTCCCTGGACGGCGACTTCGTAGTTCATTTGCCGCATTTGGCTGTCCGTAATCTTGCCGGAAAGTTTGTTCAATGCCGGAACAATTTCCGGGTATTTGTCCACCGTTTCTTGCCGCAATAACGGTGCGCCTTGATACGGAGGGAAGAAATGTTTATCATCTTCCAGCACTTTCAAAAGGTATTTCCGCAATTCTCCGTCCGTGGAGTAAGCATCCATCAGGTTAATCTTGCCTTCTTGAATGGCCGTATACCGGACAGAAGGTTCCATGGTGACAAGTGAATTAAAATGAAGCCCGTATTTTTTCGATAAACCCGGATAGCCGTCATCCCGGTCTGTGAACTCGCGGGTAAGTCCGGCTTCGATATACTGCTGGACGCTTGCTAAATCGGATATCTTTTCGAGATGATATTTTTCCGCAAAACTTTCCGGAACGGCTAATGCATACGTATTGTTATATTGCATCGGTTCAAGCATGACCATATCAAATTTTTTCAACATACCGGTTTTCGCCTGTTCGTACACTTCCCTGCTGTCGGTGCTTGCCGGCTTTTCCTTCAAAAATTCGGTAATCGCCGTTCCCGAAAATTCTGGATAGACGTCAATATCTTGGACTTTAATGCATTGTACACAAAAGATGTCCCGCCCAGCCCGGGTTTTAATTCCACCTTTATGTCCGTATTTTCTTCAATGAGCAATTTATACATACTAATCAATATTTCCGGCTCGGAGCCCAATTTGCCCGCGATCACCAATTTTTGTTGCGAAGCCGGATGGATAAAAGTGGAGCCGATCACGAGTACGATGATAACAGCATACGTTGAAGCGGCTGCCAGCACGCCTTTAAATGAAATTTTTTCAAGCTGCCGGAGCAAAACGTCCATCAGAATTGCCAGTAATGCCGCAGGGATAGCGCCAATCAGGATCAGAGCATAATCATTCCGGTCAATGCCCAAAAGAATAATATCCCCTAACCCGCCTGCGCCGATCAACGCAGCAATCGTTGCCGTTCCGATAATCAAAACGGCTGCCGTTCTCACCCCTGCCATGATGACAGGCATTGCCAGCGGAAGTTCCACCTTTAAAAGCTTTTTTCTTCTGTTCATGTCCATTGCCTCTGCTGCTTCCAACAACGCAGGATCCACTTCTTTAATGCCTGTATAAGTATTGCGTAAAAGCGGCAGCAGCGCATAAGCGACCAGCGCAATGACGGCAGGCACGGTCCCGATACCGAATAGCGGGATCAAAAGCCCAAGCAATGCCAGCGACGGGAGCGTTTGCAATACCCCGGTAAAACCGATGATCATTTCTGCACTCTTTCTTTTCCGGGTTAAATAAATGCCTAAAGGGATGGCAATGATCAGTGCAAAAAAAAAGCGCAAGGAGTGAGATTTGGATATGTTCCCAAAGTGCGACGAGGAGCTGGGATTTTCTAAGTAAAAATACATTCATAAGATTATCCACGAACCTGCCCGCCTTCCTTTAAAGATTGAGCCATATGACGAAGAAAGTCCCCGCGATGAATGCTTCCGATCACTTCGCCGTTCTTTTCAACAGGGATTTGCCCGGCTTCAGATAGATTTTCCAGTACTTCATGCAGCGGAGCAAAGATGGAAACGGGCTTTACATTGGCCGGAAATTCGCCATTTTCAGTCGGCACAACAAAATCAGCCAAACGGATATTTAGGCTCCGGTTCCCCACAAACTCCTGAACAAAATCACTTGCCGGATTTGCAAGAATTTCAGAGGGGGTTCCAATTTGGACAATTTCTCCTTCTTTCATCAGGCAGACGCGGTCCCCGAGTTTCATCGCTTCCTGCATATCGTGCGTCACAAACACAATCGTTTTGCTGATATTTTTTTGCAGTTTTAAAATATCATCTTGCAACTTCTCTCTGCTGATCGGATCGAGCGCGCTGAAAGGTTCGTCCATTAAAATGATTTCCGGGTCAGCCGCCAATGCCCTGGCTACCCCGATTCTTTGCTGCTGCCCGCCGGATAACTCGGCTGGCTTTCGATGTTTATAGGTTTTGGGGTCCAATCTGACCATTTCAAGTAGTTCATCCACCCGATCTCTAATTCTCTCTTTCCTCCAGTTTTTTAATTCAGGAACAACCGCAATATTTTCCTCAATGGTCATATGCGGGAAAAGGGCAATTTGTTGGAGCACATACCCCATATTCCAACGCAGTTCATGGATATCATAATCGCTAATATCTTTTCCGTTGATCAAAATGGCTCCGGAGGATTTTTCGATTAAGCGGTTTATCATTTTTAAAGTGGTCGTCTTGCCGCTCCCGCTTGGCCCAATCAGGACAAAAATTTCTCCTGCGTTGATCGTGAAATTGATAGACTTCACGGCTTGCGTGCCATCTTGAAATTGTTTGGATACATTTTCAAATTGGATCATTATTTGCTCCTTTCAGTTTGTAGAAAGACGGCAATTTTACCATTTGGAACAATTCCTTTTCGTTTTTGCACTCCGGATAGTTTTATCCGCTCCATTTAAAGCTTTTTGCATTCCATCTTTTGAAGTTTCCATTCCATTATCCACCGGGATCGTCCCAAAAAGCAATTTTTCCATTCCATCTATTCCATTTTGGGCTTCTTGCATTCCATTCTTTAAATTTACCTTACCAAAAATAGATTTCCATTTCGTCCATTTCATTCGTTTCGGTAGGATGGGAGCCTAACGTCATCTTCTTCCCGATTTTCGCCGTAATTTCCTGCATATTTTATCATTTTCCCAGGACTAATTCCTTTATTTGAATTGGCTGTGTGCAACCTGGCTTGTCATTTCGAAAAACACCATAAAAATTGCATAACGCCGGCCGGTACGACTATAATTGCATTTAAAAGGTTGTTAGGATAAAGGATGAAAAAAATTTCATAAGCGAAGGGTAATGTCCTTAAGGAGGCTCAATAAAATGAGTTGGTTAATTGGGATCATTATCATCATCGTGCTGGTGCATTTTTTAATCATCAAGCCGTTGACACAGCGGAACCGGCCTCAAGTATACGAACCGGGAAGGAATATGTACAACGGAGATGAGGATAGACCGGAAATGGGCGGCTGGAGCGGCATGGAGGGTACCGGAATGGGCCGTTTCGGTACTTTTGCAGGAGGATTAGCGACCGGCGCTTTACTGACCTATTTGCTGGAGCAAGGCAGAATTGGATTTGACCAATTTCAATATTTGCAATATCTGGACGATCATGAACTGCTGCGCGAATTAGAAGACCAAAATATATTGCAGCTGGATGAAATCGACCAGCTGCAGGACGAGTTGAGCCGCCGGTTTGGCGATAGCAGCGAGAATGATTGGAATCAGGATAACGGCGAGTCCAATTACGACCAAGCCGATACCAATCCAAACGAACAGCAGGATGATAATGATTTCGGCGGCTGGGATAACGGCTCGGATGGCAGCTGGATTTAAGGGCTCCGTTTGAGTGGGTGTTTAACAGTGCCTGCAAAACCTATATCCCCCAATCCAATTTTAAAATTTCTTCAAGCCATTTTACCTGATCAGATCCGATTTTTTCGGCGATTTTGCGAACGAGCTCCTTTTTTAAGGACTCGTTTTTTTCTATACATTCCCGGCCAAGCTTCGTTAACTGAATACTTTTCTCTTTTTTGTTATTTTCCAGACTGCTGATTTCAACCAATCTTTTTTCCTCAAGCCGTTTGATGAATTTATGGACAGCTTGGCGGGAAATGTCTACATGCTTTGAAATATATGAAATTGTGGTCTGCTGTGTCTGATAGATCCTTGCCAATATAAACCACTCTGAATTTGATATCGGAATATCACTGCTTTCGTTCCACAACTTCTCCGATATTTTTCTCAGGCGGACATGGCGCTCACTGATCAAATCAAGCAGATCTAAGTTCTGCAGATCAGTATTCATTACTGCTACCCCCTATCTAGTTGCTAATCCCTAATATAAAAAAGCTGGATTACGATGTCAACTAGGTTGACAATTTTGCAAATGAAGCGATAAAATAAATTTAGTCAACCAGGTTGATCATATTATAAAAAGGAGTTTAAAAATGTTTCATATTGGCGATTTAGTGATCTATTCGGGGCAAGGCATATGCCGGGTGGATGATATTTGCGATAAAACATACAAAGACATGACAAAAACGTATTATGTATTGCATCCGATTGAAAACAGCCAGGGATTGACGATCAGTATCCCTATAGACAATCACAAAATTTTTATAGATAAATTAATGAATAAAGCAGAAGCAGAAAAAATCATACAATCATTTGCATCAAAAGGAATTGATTGGATAGAAAAGCCTCAAACCCGCAACCAAGTTTTTCATGAAATTGTAAATAGCGGAAACCGTATGGAGATTGCTAAAGTGGCCAACACTTTATTGCGAAGAAAGTCCAAAATGGAAGCCAAAGGAAAAAAGTTTCATGAAAGCGACGCCAAACTTTTAACCAATATTCAAGATATATTATTCAAAGAATTAGCTATCGTTCTCAATTGTTCTTACGAAGAAATTTATGATAAAGTTGATAAGATGATTCATGCTTAACATAGGCCGGCACAAGCTGAAAAAAAGCACCCCATCAAGGTGTCTTTCATCATCCGTGCCGCGTGTTGCCCGATTCATTTCACTCAGGGTCAGTGATTCCATAATCAATGCTGTTTCAAATCCTTTACTTACTGCGTCAGCGAGCGAGTGGCAGCCTGCCGTGTCCCCGATCACAAATATAAAAAAGGTTTCTAAACAACGCTTCCAATGAATTGTAGGGCTTGATGCCCATTGCGACCACGATGTCCTTTCCTCATCGTAACGAATTTGATGGTCCGTGACTTCACCGTTCAAGTGGCCAGTTTAGTCCTCATTGCTGGCATGATTACTCTATTCTTTAGCCGATTTTCCCGGAGTTATGAATTGACGATAAAACAAAACAGAACACCTCTTTTTGTTTTTTTGTGAAATATTTCGCAAATACGTAAAAACTTTTCTAACTTTTTATA
>NZ_BKZP01000037.1 GCF_008974185.1 Weizmannia acidilactici | reverse complement strand
ATCAAATATCGAAGGTTGAGAGGGACCTCCCGCAAAAACTTGACTCACTCTATCTAGGAACATCACGAAACGCCCAAGTCCCAAATTGATGTTTTCGGGGCTCGCCCCGAAAACATCAAAGGTGCACTTGTCAAAGAACAATCATTCAACTGGAAATTGACTCATTTAGTAGGATCGAAACTTATTATACGAGAGTGTCTGGAAATTACTGATTTTTAAACGATGTCGAGAAAAATTTGACACATACCATTCGATTGCATTTTGCTTGGTCCCAATTCTGTACAACTTTTTCTGCCTTAATGATTCCATTTTGTCTTCTTTGAAATAATAAAATATGAACGCCCTATAAAAAAAGGATGATTTATTTTCACGATGTAAAGTTGGAATATATGTTTTACATTTAACTTTTTGTTGCATATATAAGTATATAGTTATATATTAATATAAGAAACTCATAAGTGAGGCGAATCCGATGTTAAATACGCTGATTGAATTAGATAACGCAGCTGCGATTTTAAAATTATTAGGGGATAAAACCCGGCTGTCGATGATGAAAATCCTTGATGGCGAAACTTGCTGTGTCTGTGAATTTGTTGAAATGTTTCAGATGAGCCAGCCTGCCGTCAGCCAGCATCTTCGCAAGTTAAAAGATATGGGATTGGTGCAGGAAGAGAAGAAAGGGCAGTGGGTTTACTATTCCATCCGAAAAAGCAACGAGTATTATCCTTTTGTAAAACAGATACTCGATCAATTGCCGGCTCAAAACGAGAAGTTACATGAAATGAAAAGGTTAAGTATAGGGAATTCTTGCTGTTAATTTGGGGGTCATCAGTTTGTCAGGTACATTGTTATTAGCCGTTATGATTTTTATTGCAACATTAGTGTTTGTCATTTGGCAGCCAAAGGGGTTGTCGATCGGCTGGCCGGCGATGGGAGGGGCAGCTTTAGCGCTTATTACAGGAGTAGTCAGTTTTAACGATGTCATTGAGGTCATCCATATTACTTGGAACGCTACCCTATCTTTCGTCGCCATTATCCTCATATCCTTAATTTTGGATGAAATTGGATTATTTGAATGGGCAGCATTACATATGGCGAGGATTGCGAAGGGCAATGGCATTAAAATGTTTGTTTTCATCAGTATTTTAGGAGCAGTTGTTGCCGCCTTCTTTGCCAATGACGGGGCCGCATTAATCTTGACGCCGATTGTGCTGGCGATGGTCAGAAACTTAAATTTTAAAGAGAAAATGATTTTTCCGTTTGTTATGGCGAGCGGTTTTATCGCAGATACGACTTCACTGCCACTTGTTGTCAGCAATCTGGTGAATATCGTGTCGGCAGACTTTTTCCATATTCCATTTGTCGATTATGCACTAAGGATGATCATTCCCGACTTTTTTTCACTGGCTGCAACGATTACAGTGTTGCTGATCTATTTCCGGAAAAGCATCCCGAGACAGTACGATTTATCAAAGCTGAAGGAACCTGCATTAGCCATTCGTGATCTGAAAATGTTCCGCATGTCCTGGTATATATTGGGGATTTTGCTGGCCGGTTATTTAGCGAGTGAATTTATCCATATTCCGGTTTCGTTGATCGCCGGTACCATTGCAGTTTTCTTCCTTATCATGGCGGGACGCGGCAATGCAATTGATACAAGGGCTGTCATAAAAGGTACACCGTGGAGTATCGTTTTCTTTTCAATCGGAATGTATGTTGTTGTATTCGGTTTGGGAAATGCCGGTTTCACTACAGCATTAGCCGGTGTTATCGAGGCTTCAGCCGAAAAGGGATTGTTCATCGGCACAATTGCAATGGGCTATATTGCAGCCTTTCTCTCATCCATCATGAATAATATGCCGACTGTAATGGTGGATGCATTGGCAATTGCAGAAACGCATACTTCCGGAGCTATTCGGGAAGCACTCATTTACGCCAATGTCATCGGATCCGATCTCGGCCCGAAAATTACACCGATCGGTTCGCTTGCAACCCTTGTGTGGCTGCATGTATTGTCCCAAAAAGGCGTCAACATTTCATGGGGGACTTATTTTAAAACCGGTATTACTTTAACGATTCCGATATTACTGATCACGCTTTTAGGTTTATTGATTACACTACTGATGTTTTAAAAGGAGTTTTGTTTATGACAAAGAAAAAAATTTACTTTTTATGCACGGGAAATTCATGCAGAAGCCAAATGGCAGAAGGATGGGCAAAAAAATATCTCGGGGATCAGTGGGAAGTTCGGAGTGCGGGCATTGAAGCACACGGTTTAAATTCGAATGCCGTCAAAGTAATGGAAGAAGTGGGCATTGATATTTCAAACCACAAGTCAAAACTGATTGATCCGGACTATTTGAACCATGCCGATCTTGTTGTTACGCTTTGCGGGGATGCAGATGAGAGATGCCCAATGACGCCTCCCGAGGTAAAACGGGTCCACTGGGGTTTTGACGATCCGGCAAAGGCTGAAGGGACGCCTGAAGAAGTTTGGAATGTATTCCGGCGAGTCCGTGATGAAATTGGCGAAAGAATTAAACGTTTTGCGGAAACCGGGAAATGAGAGCTATTCGTTTTCGGTTTTATATTGAAGTTGGAGTGAAGTTTAGATATGTGTGAAGTAAATGATGACCAAATTAGAAATCATGTTCGAAATCACTATCAAAAGATTGCTTTAAGCGTTGTAGGTTCTAATAGCTGTTGCGGTGGAGCCAATTGTTGTTCCCCTGAAGGAAATGGCCAACCTTTTGCAGAAGAAATTTCGCAAAAAATGGGCTACTCTCTTGAAGAATTAAAAAATATTCCCAATGGAGCAAATATGGGTCTGGGCTGCGGAAATCCACAAGCAATCGCCGATTTAAAAGAGGGAGAAACAGTCCTTGATCTTGGAAGCGGGGGAGGATTTGACTGTTTTCTGGCTTCCAAAAAAGTGGGGAGTAACGGAAAAGTGATCGGAGTTGATATGACGCCCGAAATGATTAGCAAAGCACGGAGTCTTGCCGAAAAGAATGATTACCGTAATGTAGAATTCCGTTTGGGTGAAATTGAAAATTTGCCGGTAGCAGATGGTATCGTTGATGTCATTATCTCAAACTGCGTGATTAACTTGTCTCCAAACAAAAAGAGAGTCTTTGAAGAAGCATATCGTGTATTGAAAAGTGGGGGAAGACTGGCGATTTCCGATATTGTATTGACAGCAGGCTTGCCGGAAGAGTTTAAATCAGACATGCAATTATACTCCGGCTGTGTTTCGGGTGCTTCCACCATAGAACAATTATATAAGCTGATGGAGCAAGCCGGGTTTAAAAATATAACCGTTGTCTCGAAAGATGAGTCAAAAGAATTTATTAAAGAATGGGACTCTGAACGCAGACTGGAAGAATACATTGTTTCAGCAATCATTCGGGCAGAGAAGTGAAATCGGCCGTAGTACCGGGGTAGCTAAATATTGAACGTGGAGGAATAAGGATGAAAACAGGGTACAAAATAAGGCCGGCTGTAACGGGCGACCTCGAATCGATTTTATTGATTTACAATCAAGGGATCGAAGACAGGATTGCAACATTGGAAGAAGAGAAAAAGGATCTTGAATATATGAGAGCGTGGTTCAACAGCCACACCGGGCGTTTTGCCGTCATGGTTGCTGAAAAGGATGATGAAGTAGTCGGATGGGCGTCACTAAACCCATATTCAAGCCGTTGTGCTTATGCCGGGGTAGCAGAATTATCCATTTATATCAGAAGAGACCAACGGGGCAAAGGAATTGGAACCTTATTATTACAGGAAATTGAGCAAGTTGCAATTCATCAAGCTTTCAATAAAATTGTTTTATTTACATTTCCTTTTAACCAGTTGGGGCAAGGGCTTTATAGAAAAAACGGATACCGGGAAGTTGGAGTATTTAAGAACCAAGGGAAATTAGATGGTAAATTTGTAGATGTAATGATAATGGAAAAGGTTTTTTGATGTTAAACTTCCATTACAATCACATCCTTCTGATTACGAAAAGTTAAAACGATATTAAACAGGCACATTATTCCAGGTACCTTTTTTCAAATGAATTCAGGTACATCTCCGGAATAATGTGCTTATTTTATTTCCTTATTGTTCACGGGCCCTTTGTCCGATTTGGACCGGCCTTTGAGATGCTGCGCCGCGCATCGAAGACAAAATGATGAGGATCGGGATACGATCACTATGCTCGTGAAAAAAACGGAAGCATGAACAACAAAAATCAAAGGCTCCTTGCCAAGAGGAGCCATACCGTTTTATACGAATAATTTTTTCAGGCGCGTGTTCACAATATTCATCCAGCCTTGTTCCATGCGTGCGCGGATGACGGAAGTTTTTTCACGGGCTTTTTCGATGATGTGGTCCGGTTCTTTCCAGCCCCCGTGTGTTAGTGTGAATTCAGTCTGATCATCGGCGCCTTTTAATGCGATCGGCAAAAACCAGCCGTCTTCATCCCATGCAAATGAAAGGAACCGCGGGGGATCCGCTTCCAGCACCTTGCAGGTTGATGGGCCAAAAGGCGACTGCAAAGAAAATTCGTATCCAGGTTCTGCTTTTAAATTGTTTGGCATAAACCATGCTGAAAGCCCTTCTGGTGTGGAGACGGTTTCCCACACTTGTTCGATCGGGGCAGGTAAGGTGGCAGTCACAATAATATCTTCCATACGTAAACCTCATTTCATTTATGTTGTCCGTTTTGACTGTATTAAAATTTTACCGCGTATTCAAGTGGTCTCACACATATCAAGTTTTCGCAGCTTTTCCCCATAAATAATAAATGCCCAAGCACAAAACGCCGGAAATGAGCGGCAGCCACCACGGGTAAGAGAAGGACGGTCCGATTTTCGGCATAAATTTATCGGTTAATATGGAGATTGCAAGAAAAAGGCATACGCCCAGATAAATTTTTAAGTAAAAAATGATATTGTTTCTTTTCGTATCCCCGGAGAATAAAGTTTTTTTCAAAGACAGGAGAACATACCACATAGCAAAGGCGATATACAGCAAAGAAATGCAAAAATTGATGGCAGCAGTTACCGGGTAAAAGTCTGGAATTGGTTTTTGAAAATGGATCCATAATGGTAAACCAATACCGTTGATAACAAGTTGAATCCCCGCCAGCATGATAACAATCCTGGTGATAAATGGAATCATATTGCGTTTTTCTTCTTTTGGCAATTGCCGGATGATTTCATCGGCAAAGGCTTTCGGGTCGCCGCCGAACATTTCTTCTGCCGTCTTGTTTTCTTTTTGTCCCTCCAGTAAATGGTCGAGCAGTTCCATCAGTACTTCCTCAGACTGCTGTTCGGATAACGTCAACTGCAAGCGGATGTAAATGAGTAGGTCCCCATAATATTTTTCGTTTTCCGGCGTTAATTCTTCCCGCTTGCGATTATTTTCTTCAATTAGCTGTTTCGCGGATACCATCCGAATTCCTTCCTTTCAATAAAAGATTGACAGGCTCAGAGATTTGCTGCCACTCGGCTGTGATCTCGTCCAGTGCGGCTTTTCCGGTTTCGGTTAGTTCGTAATATTTTCGGCTCGGGCCGGTATCGGACGGCCGCATCTCACCGCGTATCCAGCCATTTTTTTGCAGCCGTAACAGCACCGGGTAAAGCGTGCCTTCGCTGATATCCAGCAGGCCGGTTTCCTGGAGTTTTTTCGAAAGGATATAGCCGTATACCGGTTCTTTTTCTATCACAGCCAACACGCAGCCGTCCAAGATGCCTTTTAACAGTTGGCTTCGCGACATATGCATTTCTCCGTTTCAACTACTTTGTTATACAAGATAGTTTAGCAAAGAATCGGCTATTTTGCAATACAAAGTAGTAAGCAATCAATAGATCTGTGCGTTTTTCAAAGGAAAAAATAAAAACAACCAAAATGAGAGGTTTTTCATATGAAAAATTCGCAGGACGGCTACCGCTTAAACAACAGCGTTGAAATTCCCGGATTGCTGGGAGTGGACGTGCAGGCGGAACAATCCATCAGTTTTGCGATCATTATGAAAAAAAACAGCGGCTGGATGGGCAGACCGCTGGTTTTGCTTAAGATTGCTTTTTGCGTTTTGAAAAATAATGGAGGAAGAAGGACAGAATCATGTAGGCAAGAATCAAAAATACAAAATAGTTCGCCCAGAAGTTATCAAGATTTAGAAGTTCAAGTGTGCTTAACCCTTTTTGGATCCCCATGACAATCAGCACTGTTGCGGCAAACATAAAGAAAAGTTGGATATACCGTTTCACTTTTACACCTCCCCGATTGTTTTATGAGGGCAGCATCAGATAACCACTATATTTATCTTAAAAAGTGTTTTTTGAGAATACTGTGATGTAGATCATAAAAAATACATCATTTTGTGTCGGATTTGTGAAAGTTTTCAGGCGTGAAAACAAAGTTATCCATAGGTGTGGAAAAGGTTGTGTATAAATATATGAATTTTTCAACTTTTCCACAAGATAGCAGTTAGCTTGGCGCCCGCTTATCCACAGCCGCGGACAGTTTCATGCTATAATCAAATATAAATTCGGAAGCTATCCGGTGGAGGTTCTTAGCAACCCTCCCAAAAAAACTAAGAAAACAGCGGCTGCTTTTTTAGGTTGCTGTTTTTGATTGAAAGGAAGATCCCATTGAAAAAAGAAAAAGCACTCGTCGTTTTCAGCGGCGGCCAGGACAGTACGACCTGCTTGTTTTGGGCGAGGAAACAATTTTCGGAAGTGGAGACGGTGACATTCGATTACCGCCAGCGGCACCGTTTGGAGATTGATTGTGCGAAAAATATTGCGGCTGAGCTTGGCGTGAAGCATCATGTCTTCGATATGCGTTTGTTGAACCAGTTGGCCCCGAATGCACTGACAAGGGATGATATTGCGGTGAAAGAAGGGGAAAACGGGGAACTGCCGAATACGTTCGTGCCGGGGCGCAATTTGCTGTTTCTGTCTTTTGCCGGGGTGCTCGCAAGCCAAATCGGCGCCAAACATATCGTCACCGGCGTTTGCGAAACGGATTTCAGCGGCTATCCGGACTGCCGTGATATGTTTGTCAAGTCATTGAATGTGACGCTGAATCTTTCAATGGACCAGCAGTTTGTCATTCATACGCCGTTGATGTGGCTTAACAAAGCGGAAACATGGCGGCTTGCAGATGAACTCGGTGCATTTGATTTTGTCCGTGAAAAAACCTTGACATGCTATAACGGCATCATTGCGGACGGCTGTGGTGAATGCCCGGCCTGCAAATTGCGGAAAAAAGGGTTGGAAGAATATTTGGCCATCAGAAATGGGGAAAAGCAGCCATATTGATGCGGCTGCTTTTTTTATCCGAATTGTGGTAAAATAATGGAAAAAGAAAGGAGCAGGGGGATATGGCGGAAATCAAAACGGTATCCATCATTGGCCTCGGTGCACTTGGTATTTTATTTGGGAACCATTTATCAAAAAAGATGCCGGAGGGAAATTTGAGGATCATTGCAGACCGCAAGCGGATTGAAAGGTATGAGAAGAATGGCGTTTACTGCAACGGAGAGCGCTGCAGCTTCCATTATGTTACGCCGGAAGAAATAGTCGAACCTGCGGATTTGTTAATCTTTACCGTAAAATTTAACGGTTTGGAAGATGCGATTCAGGCGGTGAAACATCATGTCGGGCCGAATACGATTATTTTGTCGGCTTTAAACGGCATCTCAAGCGAAGAAATCATCGGCAGTACATACGGAATGGACAAAATATTATTCTGTGTCGCCCAAGGGATGGATGCCGTAAAGGCCGGAAACCGCCTGACATACGATCATATGGGCATGCTTTGTTTCGGTGAAAAAGAACCAGGGCTTTTTTCTGAAAAAATGAAAAGGGTTGCGCGATTTTTTGACAAAGCAGGTTTTCCGTATGAAGCCGACACCAATATGATGAAAAGGCTTTGGGGCAAGTTCATGCTCAATGTCGGCGTCAATCAAACCGTCGCTGTATATAAAAGCAATTACGGTGAAATCCAGAAAGAAGGGCCGGCCAGGGAGATGATGATTGCCGCCATGCGTGAAGTCATGGCCTTATCCGAGAAAGAAGGGTTCCCGCTGGGGGAGGAGGATCTCCGGTACTGGCTCAAAGTAGTCGGAGCGTTAAGTCCGGGCGGCAAGCCGTCGATGGTGCAGGATGTCGAAGCCAAACGGTATAGCGAAGTCGGTCTGTTTTCAGGTACGGTTATCGAACTCGGCAAAAAATACGGTGTCCCGGTACCTGTCAACGAAGAATTGTACAGGCGGATCCGGGAAATCGAAAGCACATATGCCGTAGCGGATTGATGTAAGTAAAGCTGTGGAATCAACCGGATTTCATGGCTTTTTTTCATGCGTATGGACTGTAAAATCTTAACAGCCCATTTTCAACAAAAAATTTCATTTCCCATCTTGTCTTTTATGCTCTTTCAGTATTATAATTTGGTAGTACGATAATATGGTAACGTACTAAAGTAAATTGATAAAAGGCAGGTTATTTTCTATGAAACGCTTTGTATCCGTGATGATCATCATTGCGGCAGTCCTTTCCGTCATGGCAGGATGTTCTTCGGGCAAATCTCCGGAGAAAAAAAACGATACGCTTGTAATCGGCATTGATGACAAATTCGCCCCAATGGGTTTCCGGGATAAAAATAACAACATTGTCGGATTTGATATTGATATGGCAAAAGCAGCCGCAAAGAAAATGGGGAAAAAAGTAAAATTCCAGCCGATTGACTGGAGCACGAAAGAACAGGAATTAAACAGCGGCCGCATTGACCTGATTTGGAACGGCTATACTATTACGCCGGAGCGGAAGAAAAAAGTGCTGTTCACGAAACCTTATTTGAAAAATTCCCAGGTTGTCGTCACACTTGCTGATTCGAAAATCACGAAGCTTAGTGATTTGCAAGGCAAGGTGGTCGGCCTGCAGTCACTTTCTTCGGCAGCCGATGCTTTAGACGCCAACCCGATCAAATCAAAAATCAAAAAAGTAACAGAGTACTCCGATAATGTCCAAGCCTTAAACGATTTAAAAACGGGCCGTCTCGATGCGGTTGTCATTGATGAAGTTGTGATCAATTATTATATGACGAAAGAGAAAAATACGTTTAAAGTCCTGAAAGAATCGCTTGCGCCGGAAAAATACGGGGTCGGCGTGAAGAAAGGCAATACAGAACTTTTGAAAGAACTGCAAAAAGCAATGGATGAAATGAACAAAGATGGTACATCCGCCAAAATTTCGAAAAAATGGTTCGGCGCAAATAAAGTATTGGATTAAAATGGGGGCAAAACAGGATTTCCGCGGGAAACCCTGTTTTGCTGTTGGAGGATATGCAACATGTCAACCGATTATATGCAAACGATCCTAAAGCCGATGCTCTCCGGCGCGCAAATGACGGTGCTTTTGTTTTTCATCGCCATCATTGCATCGCTTCCGCTTGGTTTTTTGCTGACATTGGCGGTGAGAAGCCGGTTTAAGCCGTTGTCATGGCTTGCACAGGCTTATATTTATGTGATGCGGGGCACACCGCTCCTGCTGCAGCTGATGTTTATTTGTTTCGGGCTCCCGCTGTTGCCGGTTATCGGGCAGTATTTGGTTCTGGACCGGTTTATTGCCGCAAGTTTAGGGTTCATTTTAAATTACGCCGCGTATTTTGCGGAAATTTTCCGCGGCGGGCTTTTGGCGATTGACAGAGGCCAGTACGAGGCGGCCCAGGTGCTCGGCTTAAACAAATGGCAAACAACAACGAAAGTCATTTTGCCGCAAATGTTCCGCATCGCGATACCGGCTGTGGCGAATGAATCGGTTACGCTTGTAAAAGACACGGCGCTGCTATACGCCGTCGCAGTTCCGGAACTGCTCCACTATGCCGAAACAGCCGTGAACCGTGATTTTACAGTAGTGCCGTTCTTCGTGGCGGCTGTGATTTACTTGCTGATGACGATGGTTTTAACGTTGTTTTTCAAATGGCTGGAGCGCAGGTTTACGTTTGAATAGGTTTGGCGGGGAATATCAGGAAGAATGAAAGCCTTTGAGAAGAGGAGGCGGACGAAGTGGCTGTCATTGAAATTTCAAATTTGAGGAAATCTTTCGGTAAATTGGAAGTATTGAAACAAATTACATTTGATGTTCATAAAAATGATGTTGTTGCCGTGATCGGCCCGTCCGGATCGGGAAAAAGCACAATGCTGCGCAGCCTTGTCCACCTTGAGGAAGTGGACGGTGGCACAATCCGGGTGCTCGGCAGCCGGCTCGTGGAGGACGGGGTGTATGCCAAACCGCAGGACATTAAGAAAATTACAATGAAAATGGGCATGGTGTTTCAGCATTATAATCTTTTTCCGCATTTGACGGTCCGGGAAAATCTCGAACTGGCGCCGAAAATGGTAAAGAAGGAGCCGGCTGATGCACTTCGCCAAAGAAGCAGCGAACTTTTGACGAAAATCGGGCTGGCTGATCGTGCGGACGCTTATCCTGCAAATTTGTCGGGCGGGCAGAAGCAGCGTGTGGCCATTGCGCGTGCCCTGATGATGAATCCGGAAATTATGCTGTTTGACGAACCGACTTCGGCACTCGATCCGGAACTGACAGGCGAAGTGCTGAAAGTTATGAAGGATTTAGCGGAAGAAAATATGACAATGATTGTCGTAACGCACGAAATGGGATTTGCTAAAGAGGCCGCCAACCGGGTGATTTTTATGGATAATGGCGAAATTATTGAGATGGGGTCGCCGGCTGAGGTTTTTGAAAATCCCCGAAACGAACGGACAAAGGCGTTTTTGAATAGGAGTTACAAATAGAATGATGGGTGCATGAATATGGTGCCCCCTTTTTTATTGTCTGTCAAATGATTGACAAATTTTGATATGAGTAAAATGTTTACGGGGAGCGGATAGTGATAATAATATTCAGACATAACCAAGAATAAAGAAAAGAAGCGCTCACCTTTGATAAAATGATTTTTGTGGAAAAACAAATGAAAGGTAGAGTTTCCATGTCTAAGAATACCGTTGAATTTCACGCGAGGCCTTGTCGACCATTGCCCGGTACTTCTTCGTTCCCATGTCTAACATGTCTAAGAATACCATTGAATGGACAAATTTAAAAACAATTGAAAAAGCTTGATTTAAACAACTACAAAATATCTTTCGTGGCCTTTATAAGGCGTCAAAAGACCATCCCGATGTAAAAATTTTGTCAAAATAGTCTTTAGTTAAAGCGGCGATTAGCCGCTTTTTCCATGTTCAAAGTTCTACAAATCTTATACAATAAAGTTACCAAATAAAACGTGGTGAAGCGAATTGGACCAAATCATGAAGAAAGTTGTCGAAGCAAGTTACTTGACGGCGGATTCAGCAGCCCAGTACCGGGTGATTTTGCGTTTTTTCTACCGGCAGCATGAGCGGATGCGCGATTTTATTGCCCCTGAAGAAGTGCTCGAATATCTGCGCTCGATCCCGGAGTTTCACGATTATCAAGAAGAACAGCTGCATCAGCAGTTGGCGCAGCTCGTGAAATGGAATAATCTCGTTGCCCGCCAGGATATGACGAACGCAAAAACGATCGAAGAATATAAGAAAAAAAGGTTCCGCTACCAGTGCACACCGTACACTGTTGAAATCGAGCGGATGCTAATCCAGCTGGAAAAATTGGGCGACCAGTTCCAAGGTTCTTTGGAACGTTCGCAGTTTGACCGGCTGCTTCAGGCTTTGGTAAAACTTGAAACCGAATTGAAAACGCCGCTGGTTAAGCCTGCTGAAGATTATATGCATATTTGGGAAGATATTTTCCATTTCTTCCAGACGATCCGGACGAACACGGCGGATTATATTGCTTATATCAACAGCGAAAAGACGACGCAGCGCATGCAGACAGAAGCCTTTCTTGTTTACAAAAACCAATTTACCGCGTATTTGCGCGATTTTATCGTGTCGCTGCAAAAAACATCTTTGCAAATCCAGGAACGGCTGCGCGAACTCGATTTCGAGGCAATGGCGCCGTTTTTTGAAAAATTGGTTGAGCACAGACAGTCAATCCCGCGCTTGGAAGATGCAGCACTGTCCACAAAAGACTGGCTGCAGGAGTTTCAGGAATATTGGGGATCCTTGCGCCAATGGTTTTTGGGGAGCGGCACGGCGCAGAGCGAACTGGAGATGCTGCAGCTGCAGACGAATGAAATGATCCGGAGAATGGCGCGCTACGTGCAGCGGATCGGAGAGCGGCAGCAGCATTTCCGGAGCCGCAAGAAAGATTATTTGCATCTTGCCAAATGGTTTGTCGAATGCCGGACGTTTGAAGAAGCGCATAGATTATCGTCCGTCGTGTTCGGCGCGATGACGGTGCGGCATTTGCAGTTGGAAGAGGCAACGACCGATAACCTTCATGTCGAGACGTGGGAAGAGACGCCGGAAATGCGGGAGATCAAGCCGCGCACGAACCGGTATCGCGAGAAAACAAAACCGGGTGCCTTCCGGTCCAATCGCGAACAGAAACAAAAGCAGCGGCTCGCGTATTTAAAGGAGCGCGAACAGGAAAAACAGCTGATCGAAAAATATATGAAAGACGGCGAAATCCGGATTGCCGATGTTGGTATGGTCGAACCGTTTGTCAGGAAAGTGCTACTCGGTTGGATCGGAAAATCGATGGCGGCAAAAAACCACGAAGTGAAGACGGATTACGGGATGGTGGTGAAGGTCTCCATCAATAAGGACAAAATGATCATACTGGAATCGGAAGACGGAAAACTGACGATGCCGGATGCTGTCTTTCAGTTCGTGGGGGGAGGCAGTTGATGGAACCGATACAGATTTTTGATGAAAAAGCGATACAGGGGATGGATCTGTTATTCCATCATTACTGGATTTTGCGCTCCGAACATCCCGACTGGTACCAGCTCATCCGCGAACGCGAAAAAGTGCTGCGCCGCTACATCGGTGAAAAATTTGGGCTCAGGCTGATTATCCACCAGCATTTTATCAAGCTGGAAAAAATTCCAGTTGAACCCGAGGCGTGGATGGGGATCCAAAATTTTCAGGAGCCGATGGACTATGCGATTTTTTGCTGCGCCCTCTCCTTTTTGGAAGGGAAGGCGGTAGATGAACAGTTTCTTTTATCCGAGCTGTGCCAGGAAATTCAAAGCAATTATCCGTTGGAAGACGGCCTTGACTGGACGCTTTATACGCACCGCAAGTCTCTAATCCGGGCGGTTCAAGTGTTGATGGAATTCCGGTTGATCCGCACGATTGACGGCGATATTTCTAGGTTTGACACGTACGAAGAACAGGAAGTTTTATACGAAGCGACAACATACAGCCGCTATTTTTTAAGAAGCTTTCCGGATGATTTTACGAGCTACCGGGATTGGACAGAACTGCTTGAAGAAGACTGGAAGCTGAACCAGGAAGACGAGCGCCGCAAACGGGTGTACCGAAAATTGTTTTTCTCGCCGGGGGTGTACCGGACGGATTCGCAGGATTTGGATTTTCTTTATATCCGCAACTTCCGCAACCGGCTTTCTGAAGACATTGAGCAGCACAGCAATTACAAGCTCCATGTCTTTAAAAATACGGCGTTTTTGTCGACCGCCGAACCGCGCAGTTATCATCAAGTTTATCCGAATACAAAGGGATCAACGGATTTGATGCTGCAGCTGTCGAAAGAATTGCACGACCACCCGGAAAAATATGTGCCGAACGAGTCTGGAGAAATTTTGCTGACAGACGGCGAATTTGAAGCGCTGATCGATGGAATGCGCGCCCGCCTTGAAAGCGGGTGGGCAAAGCATTTCCGCGACGCCGGCACAAAGGCGGTCTGCACGGAACTAGTCGAAACGATGAAAGAATGGATGATGGCCGAAACGGATGAAGCGGCATCCTTGATCTGCATCAAACCGCTTTTAGGGGTGATTGCGGGCGAGTATCCGGCAGATTTTGAGAAAGGGGATGCGAAAAAATGACAGAAGGAAAATGGGTGATGAACCGCGCTGGCCTGCTGAATTTCTGGTATTACGACGATGAAATTTTCCATTTTGCGGACGGCAAGCTGCTGCTGCGCGGCACAAACGGTTCAGGGAAATCGGTGACGATGCAAAGCATTTTGCCGGTTTTGCTCGACGGGAAAAAAACTCCTGACCGGCTTGATCCGTTTGGGTCAAAAGCAAGGAAAATGGAAGACTACCTGCTAGGGGAAAAAGAAGTCTCCGGCCATGATGAGCGGACAGGCTATTTGTTCTTGGAATATAAAAAGAAAGGGACAAAACAGTATATCACAACAGGCATCGGCATGCAGGCAAAACGCAATAAGACATTGAAATCGTGGTATTTTGTGCTGGCCGATAACCGACGGATCGGCTATGATTTTGAATTGGCGCACAACCGCCAGTCTGAACGCATTCCACTGTCGGCGAAGGAGCTCGAGAACCGGATCGGGCTCGGGGGGCATGTTGTCCATTCGCAAAGAGAATACATGGAGCTTGTCAATAAATATATTTTCGGGTTCCAGTCAATGGAAGCTTTTGAAGATTTGATTAAGCTATTGATCCAGCTTAGAAGCCCGAAGCTGTCGAAAGATTTCAAGCCGACCGTCATCTATGAAATTCTGGAGTCCGCGCTGCCGCCGCTGACAGATGACGAGCTCCGCCATTTGTCCGACACAATTGAAAGCATGGACGAAACACAGCAGCAGTTGGAGCAGCTGGAGCGGGAACATGAATCAACGAAAAAACTTGTCCAGCAGTACCATCTATACAACCAGTATATTTTAGCGGAGCGTGCCCAAAAATGGCATTCGGCGGGCGGGAGGCTTAAGGAAACAAAGCAGCAAGTGGAAACATTAAAAACCAGCCGTGAAGCACTCCGGCAGGCGATTGAAAAGATGGAGGCAGAAAAGCAGCATTACGAGCAGAAGCAGGATGTGCTGAAGGCGGAACAAGAACGGCTGCAGCACCATGAAGTATGGCGGCTAGAGAAGGAAAAAAGCGAGAAGCAGGACAGAGCCACAAAACTCAAAACGGCAATTGCCGAGCTGGAGAAAAAATGGGATGCCAAAAAAGACCAGCTTCGGCGCGACAGGCTCGAACAGGATCGGGCCGAAGCAGAATTACGGCAGCATGAACATGGCATTCGGGAAATGTTGGATGAACTCGCGCTGGATGCCGAAGAAGCTGCATTCAGCCAGCATGAAGTGAATGCGGGGGATTTTGGACGCCATCAGGAAGAAGCTTTTGATTTTGCCGTTTGGAAGCGGGAGGCAAAGCAGCATTCGGAAATTTTGCGCGAACTTAGGCGGCTTGCAGGGGAAGAAGAACGCCTCGGCGAAGAGCATGTCCGCCTGCAGCGCCAATCGTCGGAGAAAAAACAAGTAATCGATGAATTGCGTAAAAATCTGGACCATTTAGAAAAATGGTTTACAGAGCAAAAGCAGGAACTGGAAGATGCTGTATTTTCATGGATTGAACAGCACCCGGCCCTTAACATTACGGATGAGCGCCTGCAGCTTATTGCCCGTGCGCTTGACGGGCTGTATGATGAAAACCGTTATGAAGCGGTCCGTGAAGAAATCGTGAAGGCGATTCATGACTATATTTTAAACGTGCGCACGGAAATTTCGAAGGCTGAGCAGGAAAAACAGGTAAAACAGCAGGAATTGGAGGAAGCGGAAGAAGAACGGGAATACTGGAAAAACTTGAAGCTCGCCAACCCGGAACGCGCGGAGGATACGGAAGCTTTCCGCAAAAGCCTGGATGAAGCGGGGAAACGCTTTATGCCGTTTTATGCCGCGGTTGAATTCCAGGACCATGTTACGGATGGGCAAAAAGCGCGCATTGAAGCGGCGCTCAAGCAAACGGGGATTTTAGACAGCTTAATCATGGAAGAAGCGGTTGCACCTGTCCATGACCGTATCATCCGGCCGAATCCGCAGATTTTGGGATACACGCTTGCTGATTATTTGCGCCCTGATTTGGATGAAGACAGCCCAGTATCAGCCGAACGCATTGATGAAGTACTGCGGAGCATTTCACTGGAACCGTCGGATGGCGGCTTCCATATTGATGTGGACGGTTCGTTTTCGATCGGCTGCATTGTTGGGCATGCCCCGGATGAAGGACCGTCAAAATTTATTGGCAGGACATCCCGAAAACGGTACCAGCAAGAGAAAATCAGGGAAGCGGAACAACGGATGGCCGAAACCCGCTTTGCCCTCGTGCAGATCGAAAGCCGGCAGTTGAAACTGGAGAATGATGTCCGGGAAGCGGAGCGCTGGAAAGGGGAAATTCCCAATGACAAAGATTTGCGCGATATTGAGGAGCAAATTGAAAAAACGTCGCGCAGCTTAAAGAACGAGCAGGAATTTTTAAATGCAGTAGATCGGCAGTGGAAAGAAGTGTACACAAAGATGCAAAACATCCGCGTGGAACTTCATCAAAAAGGTGCCGGGATCAATCTTACGCTCAAGTGCGGGCCGCTCGATGAAGCGCTGATGGCGGCGAAAAACTACGAGGACCATCTCTACAGCCTGGAACTCATTTTTGAAAGGTGGCAGTCTGCCCGAAAAATGATTGAGCGGCTGATTGACAGTATCTGGGAGAAAGAACAGGAACTCGATGAGATTCGCGGCGAGCAGAACGTCCGGCAGTCGGAATGGGAAAAAACAATGGCCGATATCGAAGCAATTGAACAGCAGCTGAAACTGCAGGGGATTGAGGAGGTCCGCGCCCGTGTCCAGGAAGTCCAGCATGAACTGAAAGAGGCGGAAGAAAAAGTTTCGTATTTTTATAAAGCGCAGCCGAAAAAAGAATCGGATCTCGAAAAGTGTGCGGAGGAACTTTTGCAGGCAGAACAGAGCGCGGCATTCTGGGCCAATATGGCGGCGGAATGGGAGAAACTCGTAAAAGAAGAGGCGGTGCTCCGTTTTGTTGAAGTCGAAAAAGTGGAACCGGGGCAGATTTTGGCGCAACTTTCCGGTATCCTTGAAAAATACGACCGTGCAAAACTGAACGAACAGCTGACGAAAATTTTTATTAATGAGCAATCCAATTTGACGGAATACCGCATGTTTGAGTTTACAAAAGAATCGGACGAGCCGGATTGGTTTTCGGAAAAACTCGATGACTACTACGAAACGTTTAAACATGAGTGGGAAAGTTTACGGGGCAGGCGCCTGATCCAGATGGAATACCGCGGCCAGCGGGTGAGCCCGTATACCGTGCTCGAGTTGCTTGAAAAAGAACTTTTAAATTTGCAAAGTTACTTGGATGAGCAGGACCGCCAGTTGTATGAGGATATCATTGTTAATACAGTTGGCGTCATTTTGCGGAACCGGATCCAGCGGGCTTCCAAATGGGTGAAAGAAATGGACCACATTATGAAAAGCCGCGACAATTCATCAGGGTTAACTTTTTCAATTGCCTGGAAACCAAAAACAGCGGATTCTGAAGACGAGCTCGACACAGAAGAACTTGTTGCCCTGCTGCAGCGGAACAGCAAATTTTTAAACGAGGATGATTTAAACCGGATAACAAAACATTTCCGCTCGCGGATTGCGGCTGCCAAGGAATTGATCCAGTTGCGCAATGAAGGTTCGACATTGCACCAAGTGTTAAAAGAAGTGCTCGATTACCGGAAATGGTTCCAGTTTGTGTTGTCGTACAAGCGTGCCGGGGAACCAAAACGCGAGCTGACCAATACTGCATTTTTCAAATTCAGCGGCGGGGAAAAAGCAATGGCGATGTATATCCCGCTCTTTACCGCAGCGTATTCGCGCTATTTGGAAGCCGGGGATATGGCGCCGTATATCATCTCCCTTGATGAAGCATTTGCCGGCGTCGATGAAAACAATATACGCGACATGTTTGAAGTTGTCGAACAGCTCGGATTCAATTACATTATGAATTCGCAGGCGCTGTGGGGCGATTACGACACGATTTCAAGCCTTGCCATCTGCGAACTTGTTCGCCCGAAAAATGCCGATTATGTAACGGTCATCCGCTACCAGTGGGACGGCCATAAACGTTCTCTCGTATTGGATCCGGAGGAAGAGGAACTTGCTTTGCAGGAATGAGCAGTTGGAATGCTTATGGAAGGACCCGGAGCTTTTCCGGCTTTTTTAAGAATTGTTTTGTTAGATTTCATTGTTGATGATCGCTCATTTCTGAGACTCCTGCGTACGGGATTGGCGGAAAAGCGGATTTCGCTGTCATTATAAACATAGCCTTACGAAAATTGTTCTTGAATCCTTATGGGTGACAAGATTGAATTTCCGTCCAATAAGCTGCTTTTTAGATTTATTAAGAATGATCATGATGGAGGAGTTTGCTTTTATGAATGACCCGATTGAAATGCTAAGGAAGGAACCGGGGATGCTGAAACTTTTCCGCCTCTTTAAAGAAAAATACCGTTCGCTCGGCCATGTCGGAGGCACGGTCAGCCTTTCCGGTTTTTCACAGAAGGAACTGGAGGCGGTTGCCGGGCTGATCGGCACTTCCCCTGATTCGCTATCGGAAAAAAAGAAAATTTCTCTGCGTACGTTTGAAAAAGCGCTGGCACCGACCGTTTTCGGGCAGTACCGCTTCGTGGACTTGCTTGGAGCGGTGTTACAGGAGAAAATTTTTTCAAAAGCGGAAGAAGGGGAGATGGAAAGACTAAAAGAGGAGCAATTTATTGAAACGCTTGCCGGAATAATGCCGGATGGAAAATGGTGGTGGGACCGGATTGCCAAAAAGTCTGCCGATACACGGTTTATTTGGAGTGCGTACAAGCAGGATCAGGATGCGCTTTTAGGACAGTTGAAGACCGTTTTCGAAGCTTACAAGGCGCTTCCTGCAGAAGACGCGTATGAACGCATTCCCTTGTTTGCCCAGCGCGTAACGGGCAACCCGCATTTCTTTGACAATAATCGGTTTGAAGGCAGGCTGCTCGTCCATTGTTTGTACGTGGACCAGCTCCGGAAAGGTCTGATTGACGCGATGCCGAAAACGACGGAAGAACTGAATGAATTGTTTGGAAATTCCGGGCTGATGCGCGATGATTTGTGGAGTTTTGTGACGTGCCGCGGGTTTTTGGCGGAAACGGAAAAAGGGATGCACCCGGTTTGGCAGGCAGCAGCGGAGACGGGTACGGTAATGAATGTGCCGGTAAAAGAATTGCTGCATGTTTCAAGAATTTGGCCGCATGTGGGCAGGAAAGTTTGGATCATCGAGAATTCCAGCGTGTGCTCGACACTGTTGGATGCAGTGCCCGATGCGCCTGTCATCTGTACGCACGGCCAGTTTCGAACAGCGGCCTGGATCGTGCTGCAGCTTCTTGCCGCGTCCAACTGCACGTTTTATTATTCCGGCGACCTTGATCCGGAAGGTGTGGCAATGGCGCAGCGACTGCACGACCGTTTCCCGGGTCGTACGATTTTTTGGCGGATGGATGCGGATGCTTATGGGCAGATTTTATCGGATGAAGACATTTCCGGCCGGCTTTCCAAATTGGATGTTGTAAGTTCCCCTGAGCTGCTGCGGCTGGCTGATGAAATGCGGGCAAAGAAAAAAGCCGGCTACCAGGAAGGGTTGGTGGACATGCTCGTGGAGGATCTGAAAAAAGCATTGGTGAACGAAAACGGAATTTGAGGAAACGGAAAAGCGGAAATGGCCGGGTGCGGAATCAGCAGAGTGTCCTGGAAATAAGTGGGGATTTTGAAAGCTTCAAACCGGGATTTGCTTTCCCCTTGTCCTTGCGCTCTGTTCTGTTTTACGGAATCGGCGAAACAGCTTAAAATATCAGCGGAGTGCCAGGGAAAATCGGCGAACACCCCAAAAAAATCGGCGGAAAGTCCCCGGAAATCGGTGAAACGGCATAAATGCAGACAGAAGAGAAGCAAGAGCCATTTCGGAACGCCTAAAAAATGGCCGAATGCTCCGTAAATGCGGCCGGCCGCCCCGTTCTGTTTTACGGAATCGGCGAAACAGCTTTAAATATCGGCGGAGTGCCTGGAAAAATCGGCGAACACCCCAAAAAAATCGGCGGAAAGTCCCCGGAAATCGGCGGAACAGCAAATTCCGGTATGAATACAGCTTTTTCGCTTAAAAAAAGTAAGACTGCCTGACATTTATTGCCAGGTAGCAACAATTGTCTTTAAACTTCAGCTGGAATCGCATGTTCATGCAGCTGCCTGTACTGGCGGTGATAATGGATCAGAAAATACAGAAGTGTGAGCAGTTCGGCGGCTATAATGTAAATCAACAAGATGCCGGCATTTTGCCACATGGCGCAGTAATCGCCGCTTGAAATAACGGCTTTAAATCCGCGCACACTGTACGTCATCGGCCGCAGCGGGTTAAACCACTGGATAAATTTTGGAATCACTTCCAATGGAAAAGTTCCGGCACTGCTCGTCAGCTGCAGGATTAAAATCACGATCGCAAGGAATCTGCCAGGATTCTGCAAATAAGTAACCAAAAATTGGATCAGCGCCATAAATGTTAAACTTGTTAAGATCGAGAACAAGATAAACAACGGAACATTTTTAACATGGATGCCGACACCAGCCAGAATGATCGTATCCGCAATAACGGATTGCAGGATGCTGACCATCAACAGGACGTTCAATTTACTGAAAAACCAGCTGAAGCCGTTCTTCGGAATGCCTGCTGATTCAACGAGCGGGTAGACGATCGTCAAAATCAGCGCCCCGACAAAGAGCCCCAGAGACAAAAAGTAAGGTGTAAAGCCGGTTCCGTAATTCGGCACCCGGTCGTAATGCGTTGTGTTGAGGCTGACAGGATCAGCCATCATGTTGTAAGTTTTGTTGTTTGCCTGAACGGCGCTTGCCGTGTTGGCAGCGTCTCCTAATTTATTTTTTAACTCCTTTGTGCCGTTTTTAGTTGTTTCGCCCCGTTCGACAAACTGCCGGAACCGCCGGCCAGTTGTTTCGTTCCGGAAACAAGATGTGAAGCTCCGGTTGCTAATTTTTCGGTTCCGGACGCCAGCGTTCCGGTTCCGTTTGCAAGCTTGGCCGTTCCGCCGGCCAGTCGGGTTGAACTGGATTGTAACTGTTTCGTGCCGGAAGCGAGGGCATCAGCTCCGTTTTTAAGATCCGAGGAACCGCTCACAAGCTGTGAAGACCCGGATTGCAATTGGCTCGTGCCTTCTGCCAGTGCCGTTGATCCGTCAGCCAGTTCCCCTGCTCCGTTTGCAAGTTTTCCCGAACTGCTGTCGATCTGTTCCAATCCGCTTGCCAGTTTCACTGCGCCCGTATTCACATCGGCTGCCCCCTCGCTTGCTTTTGCCAGATTCGGGATCAAATCTTGCTGCAATCCGGCAATATACGTCTGTTCTCCATCATTCAGTTTTGCAGCCCCGCTGTTTAATGCGGCAGCCCCTGCGTAAAGCTGGCTTAAGCTGCTTTTGACAGTCGTTTTGGAGGCATCCTGGCCGTTTTCAATATTGGCGTTCAGCTTTGAAATGCCCGCACTGAGCTGATCAAAAGCCGGATCGGTTTGGATTGAAATGTTTGAAGCAATCGTATCCTCAGATGGAATTGCACTTGCAGCTGCTTGTTTAATCTGATTAAACGAATCGCTTAATCCGGCGCTGATTTGAGCTTGTAATTATTGTTTGCTGCTGGCTTTTGATTCTATTTTCGGCGGATTGCTGCAACTGTTTGATTTGATCATCAGATATAGTTGGATTCGCCTGTTTAGCAACTTTTTCCACAAGGTCATCTGCTTGTTGGACTTGTGTGTCAATCATCGCCAAGGCAAGATTCTCTGCCAGGCCGGCGCTGATTTGGGACTGTGCCGTTGTAAGCTGGCTGCTCATTTTTTCCATGGTTGAATTCAGCTGGCTGGACAGATTTTTTGTCCTGCCGGCAAATCTGTTTTCATCTGCGTGACGCCTGCCTTCAGTTGGAATGTCCCTTCTAAAAATTGCGCCGGGATTTCAGTCTCTGCTTTTTCCAGTTCCGACTTTAATTCGCTGCTGCCGGATTCCAGGCCAGCCGCCCCGCTTTGCAGCTGCTTGGCGCCTGCCAGCAAAGACTGGCTGCCAGATGTGGCCAGTTGATTTAACCCGGTTTTTAATACAGATGTCCCGGAAGCGAGTTTCTCTGCGCCTGCTGTTGCGTCGGAAATGCCTTTTGTAAAAGTGATGGAACCGGAAGCGATTTTTTCAAGATTCTCTTTTAGGGCTTGTGCGCCGGCATTGACCTGTCCGGCCCCGCTGTTTAAAGAAACCGCACCTGCATATAATCTGCCTGCACCAGTGTTCAAATCTTTTGCTCCGTTATTTGTTTTCACAATGCCTGCCTGCAGACTGCGCATGCCGCTGTCTAAAGAGGCGGCACCAGTGTCCGCTGCCTTCGCCCCGTTGTTTACTTTTGCGATCCCGTTGTTTAAAGAAACTGCGCCGGAAATCAATTGGCCGGCACCTTGTTTTAAAACGGTTACACCATTATTGAGTTTTACAGCCCCTTTATTGAGTTTCGAGGCGCCCGTGCAAGCAGTTTTAAAACCATCTGCCATTTTTTCGGCAGTTTTGAACATCGTTTCCGCATATGTTTTTGAAATTTCGTCTGCCATCTTGTCTTTCACTTTCAACATCGCGGTTTCACCGATTTGGCTGGACAGGAAGTTATAGCTGTCGTTAGGCAAATATTGGAGCTGGAGTTTCTTCGGATTCTTGTCCATTAAAGTGGTTGCGTTTTTGGAAAAATTCTCCGGGATTTTCACAACCATATAATACTTCCGTCCGTCTATCCCGTCCATGGCCTTTTTTTCCGAAACAAAGTGAAAATCAAAGGCATCGCTTTTCTTTAAATTTTTCACTAAGTCATTTCCGAGGGTGAGCGTTTTCCCATCCATCTTTGCCCCCGTATCCTGATTGATGACCGCAACCGGCAGCTTGTCCATTTTTGCGTATGGATCTTTAAAAGCCCAGAGAAACATGCCGGCATATAAAATCGGCGCTAAAATAACGGCAATGAGTGGAATAAGGATTTTCGGGTCATGAAAGATTTGTTTTAGCTCTTTTCCAAATAAAGTAAAGCCATTCATTTTGAATGCCTCCATAAACAATTGACTAAAATAGTCATTTGGTCATTTGTGGGTAAAAATAAGAAATCATGAGCAAAGCTAATGGTTGTCCATTGATAAACCTTTGAAAATGTAAAGTTCAAACAGCTTTGAAATTTCTTCTTTTGTCAGGGGAGGATGATTTTTCTCCCAATCAAAAATCAGTGCGATATACATTTTTAGTATAATGAAAGCAGTTAGTTTTGGATCGCACGGCAAAATATCCTGTTTTCGTATCGCCTCTTCAATGTACTGACTGATGTAGTTGAGAATGGATTCTTCCACATAGCGCAGCGCCTCCACCACTTCCGGCGTGCCAAGCTTTACCTCCTCATACAATTTGATTGCCAATTGGTGTTTGAACCGGTACTCCAGCATTTTATAAAGCGCGCGGTGGACATTTTCATTAAATGTAAGGCGCTCATCTATTGTTTCTTCAGCTGAATGCTTCATTTCGGCAATCAGGCTTTCCATAATATACTGGAGCAGATCCTCTTTGTTTTTAAAAAAAGTATAAATGGTGCCTTTCCCGACGCCCGCCCGTCTTGCTACCTGATCCATCGTGGTAGCTTTATAACCAAATTCAGAAAATGATTTTGCTGCTGCTTCAATGATCAGCTTTTTCCTGTCTGCCATAGGACCCCCCTCTCTTTCTCGACTGAATGAATATTTAAGTCAAACCGTTTTTGTGTTGTAAAAAAAACAGTGGTATGAAACCGATTTCCGATTTCAGTATAGCAGAGAATGGAAGAAAAATGATATTACAATTTATTTAACATTAATATAAAAGCCGGGCAAATGTTTGGACTTGCCCGGAACTCGATTGCCGTTACCCGGCGCTTTCTGGATCAGTAATTTTTAACGGCCGCATCATATCGTTGTCTTCGTGTTCCAGAATATGGCAGTGCTACACATAATCGCCGGCAAACGGGGCAAACCGCATCACGACCCGCGTGATCTGTCCAGACGGTGCAGCCACAGTATCTTTCCAACCTCGCTCATTCGGTTCGGGCGACACGGCAGGGCCAGTGTACACGATGTGGCCGGTTTCATTATATAAATCCAAATCAAACGGGCGGCGGTCCAAAATCTGGAACTGGACAAGATGGATATGGATCGGATGCGTGAAAGCCATTGGATTCACCAACGACCAAATTTCCGTTGTACCGAGGCGTGGCGTTTCCGTTACCGGATCCATCCATCTTTTGTTGTCCAGAAGCAGTAATGGCCGGCCGTATTCATGGCGGAACCGGCCAGCTTTAAATGCCGGATTGCCTGAATATTACTGTATGAAGGGGACGGGATAGAAGATAAAGACTGCGGGATTTTGCTTGTATCTTTTTCGGAAAGCGGAAGGGTGACCCTGAACTGCATGACGTCGTCGGTTTGGTCGGATGGGTCGGCGTTCGGGCCAAGGTCATTTTTTAGTGTAATCATTTGGCCGGAATATTTCGAAAAGTCGATAATGAGATCAGCTCGCTCAGCTGGTTCAAGTGTCAATTTCTCCAATCGGGCCGGCCGCCTGAGTAGACCGCCGTCCGTACCAATTTGGAATAATGGCTGCCCGGCATCCAAATATAATTGGTAAGCGCGCGTGTTGGACGCATTCACAACCCTGAACCGGTATTTCCGCGGCTCTACTTCCAAATATGGCCATACTTTTCCGTTAACAAGAATCGTATCGCCGAGGAAAAACGGAACAACAGACGGATTTGGCGTTTCCGGCGTCGGATTGGCCGGCTGCTGCGGGTAGAACAGGGAACCATCATTGTTAAACGTCCGGTCTGTGATCATGAGTGGAATCTCATAAGCGCCTGATGGCAGATTGAGAGATTTTTCTTCCTGATCGCGGATCAAGTACATGCCCACAAGTCCCGCATAGACATTGAGACGCGTTATTCCGATTGCATGGTCATGGTACCATAAAGTGGCGGCGCGCTGTTGGTTGTTGTATTCGTATATTTCCTTTTTAAAATATGGGCCGGTTTCTCTGAAATTGGGGGTAAACCAGGCTTCCGGGTAACCGTCGCTGTCCGGCTCGGTTTCACCTCCATGCAGGTGCACGACCGTCCGCACTTCGGGAAGGTTTGTTTCCATGCCGTTTAAGATCGTTGTATCAACCGGGAGAATATGTCTCCGCGGCAGGCGGTTCATCCATTTGACCCGGATTTTTTCCCCGCGCGCGACATCGAACAACGGCCCAGGAAAACTGCGGTTATATCCCCATAATCTTGTCGGCCTTAAGTCACGGTGCAGCTTTTGCCAGAATTCATCCATTGTTACCTCATAATAAGCAATCCCTTCTTCTTTTCGTATCGGCTGGATGGTTTTAAGCAGCGGCAGATGGTCAACAAACTTCTTCAGATTTGGGCTCAAACTTCCCACTCCCATTCGGTTAAATTATACATTTACAGTAGACTATGAATCATGGAGGCTTTTGGATAGGGACAGATGCAGTATGCTATAATAAAAAAATAGCGGAATGGAAATCCGGACATGGTGATTGAAATCGTTTTGCCATCCACTGCAAAGAATGATGAGGTCGAAAAGTTTAATCTGTATGAACGGGCTGGTTGAAAAAAATTGTGAGCGTCTTTATTTTTGCAAAGTGAACCATAGATACGGCCGGGGCTGTGTACACGGAAGAATAACCGGTTGAATGTTCGGTGCTGGTTGATTTGTGAAAAGTGTTTAAGGGGATTCCTGGATGAAAACGAAAAAACGAAATCCATACACATTATTCGATCACATATTTGCAATCGCCATTGTTGCTTGTATGGTACTTTTGTTATTTGCCGTTCCGTTTTTGTGTTTTTATTTTCTGCTGCAGTTTGTTTCCCTGACTCTTTATGTGGAAATGAATGCTGCACATATTTGGGGTAAGATGGCCATTGCAGCCAAATTCTTCATTTTTGCTTGCGCAGCTGCTGTCATTGCAGATGTTATTTTTACAAAAACCTGAATCCGTGACGAAAATTTCACACAAAGTCATACAATTCGCTTAAAATCTAGTATAATATGGGCATAAATCCAATTTAACCAATTCCACAATCAGGTGATCTTGTGAAAAAGTTTATTATAGAATATACAAATGAACGGATTGTTGCCCAATCTGGATTATTGTAGGAAATTTACTAGATCAAACAAATTTAGTTTCAAAGTTAAATGCCTATAAACTGCCGGGGATTTCCAGAAATCGCAGCTGCTCCAATGGCGATGTAGCCAAATCCTATATCGGCCTGCTTTGCCAGGGGAAAAGCGATTTTGATCATATTGAAACATTCCGGGATGATGCCTTCTTTCAACTGGCTTTGGATATCCAAAGGGTTCCTTCCAGCCCGACTTTAAGGCAGCGTCTAGACCAGGCTGCCTTGACGAAAAAGTGGAAAGAGATCCTGCATGAAGAATCACTGAATCTCATCCGCCGGACAAATGCTGAAATCAGCCCTGTTTACACCAAAGACAAGGCATATATACCGGTTGACCTAGATGTCTCCCCATTTGACAATTCCAAGACGAAAAAGGAAGGCGTGGAAAGAACCTATAAAGGCTGTGACGGTTACGCCCCCATGTTCGCTTACATCGGGCAGGAAGGCTTGAGAGAACAGGATGCCCCTCTGAAAAAGAGAGCCACGAGGAGGAGAATTAGAACCGTCATCCAGAACATGATCATCATGGCTTCGAAGCTGGTTACCAGGGGCGCCAATGGAAACTAAAAGTCAGCTTAACCAACAAATGGCGTCCAACCTTTGAGCGCCTTTATTATGCTTTTTTCTAATGCCGGCATGAAATTCGGAGTTGACAGAAAAACTTGCAAAAAATGGAAACGGCAAGTTTATTTGGCATGCCATAAAACTGCTCAAATAGTGTACATTCATAACTTACCAATGAAGCAAAATACAATAGAACAAAAAATCAGTTATTTTTCGAAATTCAGCTTGGAAAACCTACCTACGAAAACCATTCATTAGGTTTTCGTCACGGATTCAGGAAAAATTATAAAAATCCGTTCGGGAAAAGGCATAAAAGGTGTCGTTTCGGAAATGACCCTTATGTTTTTGTATTTCTATTTATTTGTAAAAATCTATTGTTTGCGGGTGAACGGCATTTCCGTTCAGCAAAAAGGAACCTTATTTCTTTCGTTTATTTTGCTGTTTTTCTATTTAATGATCAATGTAATAGCTTTTGCGGCGAAAAAGCAATATAAACATCACGGTAGAAGCAAACATTGGGAGAAAATTTTTAATCATTTCAAAACGGGAACCCCTTAAGTTGCAAGTTTAGAGCAGCTTAAGGGGTTCCAATGTAGAGGAATTTAATGGTAGACACGTAAAAAGAAATTGATGTTCCTATTGAAACAATTTATAATACATGTATTACATTGAGGTTTACATACAAACGAAAATGAAGGTGTGACATGGGTGAAGAAAATTTTATTGTTGGCAACGGGTGGGACCATTGCTTCGGTTGAAGGGGATGAAGGGTTGAAACCGGGCCTTTCGGGTGAGGATCTGCTGAAGTATTTTGAAAATACATTGTTGTCTGTGGATGTGACGGCCCGGATTTTAATGAATCGCGATAGCACGAACATGCAGCCGGAGCACTGGGTGGAAATGGCGGAGGCCATCGCGGAAAACTACGGACAGTATGACGGTTTTCTCATTACCCACGGTACGGATACATTGGGGTATACCGCGGCGGCTTTATCATATATGCTGCAGGGTCTTCAGAAACCGGTCGTGCTTACGGGTTCGCAGGTGCCGATCAGCTTTAAAAAAACGGATGCGAAGAAAAATTTAACCGATGCGCTCCGGTTTGCATGCGAGGATATTGGCGGGGTATTTGTCGTTTTTGACGGGCGTGTCATCATTGGCACGAGGGCAGTGAAAATGCGGACAAAAAGCTATGATGCGTTTGAAAGCATTAACCATCCATATGTCGCTTACATCGATGGGGAAGAAGTGCGATATATTTGGAAACCGGCGCCGGCGCAGCAGGAATTTAAGGTGGAAACAAGCCTCTGCACGGATGTGTTTTTATTAAAATTGCATCCCGGCACAAAGCCGGAGATTTTTGATTTTTTGAAAGACCATTATAAAGGCATTATTATTGAGAGCTTCGGGAACGGCGGTGTGCCGTTTGAAGGGCGGAATTTGCTGCCGAAAATCAAGGAACTGACGGATGCGGGCATTGCTGTTATGATTTCAACGCAATGTCTGGAAGAAGGGCATGATTTGTATCTGTATGAAGTTGGGAGAAAAGTCGCACAGTACCCTGTCATCGTTTCCGGCGACATAAACACGGAAGCAATCGTGCCGAAATTGATGTGGGCCCTCGGGAAAACGAAGGATCCCGCACAAGTGAAAAACATCATTGAAACGCCGATCGCTTATGATTTATCGGCAGAATGGGGTAGAAGCGGAATGAAAATACAGCAATAGCCGGCTGTAATAAAAAATATCCGCGAATCCGAGGCATTTATCTGCGAATTCTCCAAGCTTACTCGTTTATCTGTTCAAGTGAAAAAACGCGGCCAGGCTTTAAGCCATAGGCCGCGGATCTTTTTCCAGATGGTGGATACGTTCTCTTCCAGTTTGTGGATGACTTTATATTCGCTATGAGACGTTTGATTCATTGCAATTCAGACTGAGCTGTCATCACATGGTCCTGGGCGTGGATCATCAGAAGATTCGGCGCATTTTGGCCGGCCAAAGTTTCTTTCTCTGCCAGTTTCAGATGGCGTCCGGCTTTATCAAAGTCAAAATTGCTCGGCGGTATCCAACGCTTCATATGTTCCACCTCTTGCGTTGCCACCATGTTAAATCAATGAAATACCGCTTCTTCATTATCCAACAACGTTCACCTTCCTCTTTTTATAGACGTAAGCGGAAGGGCGGGCGGTGATTACAGCCTGTTTTACTGGTGAAGGTACCGCCCGGGTTTTGCAGGAATGGGTCAAAAATTTTTTGGGCCGGTCGTCTTTTCAAATTTGAAAGATTTCCCGGTTAATCAAACTCGGCGGGCATTGTCCGAGCAGCCCTTTTGTTAAATTTTCAACGGCCAGTTTTGCCATCGCATAGCGCGTTTCGTGCGTGGCCGAGCCGATATGCGGCAGTGTGACGACATTTTCCATTTTTAAAAGCGGGTTATCGGGTGAAACGGGTTCCTGTTCGAAAACATCCATCCCTGCGGCATAGATTGTTTTACGCTCAAGCGCCCTGATTAAAGCAGCTTCATCAACGGTCTGGCCCCTTGACCCGTTCACGAAGACGGCCGTTTTTTTCATAAGCCTGAATTCGCGTTCCCCGATGAGATGGCGGGTTTCAGGCGTAAGTGGCGTCATGAGGCAGACAAAATCGGACTTTTGCAAAAGCTCATCCAGCCCGCAGTATGTTGCGCCATATCTATTTTCTGCCTCCATATTCCGTGAACGGTTATGGTACAAAATGTTCATGTCAAAGCCGAAATGTGCCCGCTTTGCGATTTTGCCCCCGATTCTGCCCATGCCGATGATGCCGAGCGTTTTATGGTGGACGTCGATGCCGTACTCGGCCTGCGAAACCGGCGCTTTCCATCTTCCTTCTTTGACAAACCGGTCGAGTTCCGTAAATCTCCTTGCGGCGGCAAGCATCATACCGAAGATGGTGTCCGCCGTCGTATCGTCCAGGACGCCAGGTGTGTTTGTTGCCATAATGCCGCGTTTTGTCAGCTCGGGGATGTCCAGATTATCATAGCCGACTGAAATATTGCTTACAATTTTTAAGTTGGGCGCGTGGTCCAGCAGCCCGCTGTCCACCCGGAGTCCGGACCCGAGCAGCCCTTCCGCTTCCTTTAAATCGGGCAGAAGATCCGTATATGTATGGCAGTCCGGTATATGTTTGATTTCAAAATGCTCCCGCAGAGATTCAATAAGGTCTTCTGGCATTGCGCTGTATACGATAACTTTCATGATAACCCCCCTCTGTTTCTGATCGTGAATATGGAATATTCTTATTTTACCATAAAAAACAAAGCCTGGTTCTCAGGCTTTGTCAAAATCAGTTACCCCCAAATTTCTTTTGCGGTCTCCACGATGTATTTTAACTTTTCCCACTGCTGCGCTTCTGTTAAAAGATTGCCGTGGTGGGTGGAGGCAAATCCGCACTGGGTACTGATGCAGAGCTGTTCAAGCGGAACGTATTTGGCAGCTTCCTGAATTCTGGCTTTGATGGTTTCTTTGTCTTCAAGTTCGCCTTTTTTGGAGGTGAAAATCCCGAGCACGACTCTCGGGCCGCCTTCCGGAACATATTTTAACGGTTCAAAGCCGCCGGAACGTTCATCATCGTATTCAAGGAAGAACCCGTCCACTTTTTCTTTTGCAAAGAAACTGGGAGCAATCTTATCATATGGTCCTTCAAAAGCCCAAGTCGATTGGTAGTTTCCGCGGCATAGATGGGTTGTAACAACCAGGTCTGCCGGTTTGCCTTCAAGAACACCATTTGCAACCCGTAAAGCCAGGTCGATTAATTTTTCTCTTTCCAATTCACTGTCGGAAAATGGAAGTTTTGGTGAACAAAGGCCGGCAACATAGACATCATCAAGCTGCAAGTAACGGCAACCGGCATCATAAAAAGCTTTGATTGCATCCCGGTAAGCTTGAATGATATCTTTTGCATATTCTTCAATATCCGGATAAATTTCTTCATTGCGAATGCCTGCATTGAAAAATTGGTTTGGACTTGGGATGGTCATTTTTGCAATCGCTCGATCACCAACAATTTCTTTAAACTCTATAAAGTCTTTCAAATGCGGATGATCAGGATTAAAGGAAACTTTTCCGGTTACACGGACATCATATGCTTCTGTTTCAACACCGACAAATCGATAACCATGTTCAGGGATGTAACCTTCTACCCCGTTTAAATGTTCCATGAAATCCGTATGCCAAAATCTCCGTCTAAACTCGCCATCGGTAACAGCTTTTAGTCCAATTTCAATTTGTTTATCAACAATTCGTTTAATTTCTTCCGTTTCAATTGTTCTTAATTCCGCCGCAGTAATGGTTCCTTCTTGAAATTTTTTTCTGGCCTCATGGATTCTTTGTGGCCGAAGTAAACTCCCTACATGGTCTGCTTTAAATGGTGCTTTCGCAATGGTTTTTGTTGTCATTGTTTTTCCCTCTTTCTGCAAATTTTTTAAACCGGCTGCTGTGCGCAGAAAGAAATTGCTTTTATGTACGGCCGTGCAATAAAAAAACCTCTTCTTGGCATAAGAAGAGGTTAGGATGCGAAATGAAACCGATACTCTTCTTATCTTCAAGCAATTTGCTTTCTGGAATTGGCACAGTTCTTCAAAAAGACCGCTGCCGAGGCTTCAAAGGGCCAGTCCCTCCACCTCTCTGGATAAGAATTTTTTTAAAATTATTTAATTTACTATCATTTTAAATGTTTTAAGTGATTTTGTCAAGATGAAAATTAGTTTAATTTTAAAAATATAGGCGGTAAAATTGGGTACAAAAGATTGAAATATAGGGCCGGTTAAAAATATAATAAATAGTAAGTAA
>NZ_BKZP01000036.1 GCF_008974185.1 Weizmannia acidilactici | reverse complement strand
CCAAGTCCTAAATTGATGTTTTCGGGGCTCGCCCCGAAAACATCAAAGATTCACTTGTCAAAGAACAACCATTCAACTGGAAATTGACTCATTTAGTAGGATCGAAACTTTATTATACGAGAGTGTCTGGAAATACCCGGTAAATTAACTTTGTCGGCACATACACGATAAGCCAAATCCTTTTGATCCGCACGCTTTTCCGTTACAATAACATATACAAAAAGCTTTTGAAAGGCGGGCTGAAGTTTGTGCGGACGATTTACGTTAACAGCATCTTTACATGAGATTGAAGAACGTTTCCATGCAACAGCATCTTTTTCAAATGATGCATATGCCCCAAGTTATAATGTGGCGCCTTCGCAAATGGTGGCTGCCATCATTAACGGCCGGAACGAATACAGATTAGGATTCTTAAAATGGGGGCTTGTTCCTTCCTGGGCAAAAGACCCGAAAATCGGGTACAAAATGATCAACGCCAGAAGCGAAACCGCTTTTGAAAAAGCAAGTTTCCAACAGGCGGTAAAACAGCGGCGCTGTCTAATTCCCGCAGACTCTTTTTATGAATGGGACCGGAAAAGCGGGAGCAGGATTCCAATGCGAATTAAGCTGAAGGATGAAAAGTTGTTTGCGATGGCCGGCCTTTGGGAAAAATGGGTGGATGCAAACGGCCGCCCGGTGTTTACTTGCACGATTCTCACCACCCGTGCAAATGAACTCATGGCAGAAATACATGACCGCATGCCTGTCATTATGCACAAGGGAGATGAAGAAAAATGGCTTGATCCTCTTCTTACGGAACCGGAACAGCTGCGGCCGCTCCTTTCGCCAATTGACAGCAGCACAATGGAAATGTACGAAGTTTCAGATCTCGTCAATTCTCCAAAAAATAATTTTCCGGAACTTTTACTGCCAAAAAAATAATCTGTTTGTATTCTTTAATAACCACCAATTTTTAATATAATATTTTCCATGGGAAGACCTCTGTCTAGATGTACTCGCCTACAAGCGGACATTTAAACGATAGAGTGTCTTCCTATTTTTTCCACACTTTAACCCCCTAGAATATTTTACATATACGCTTGTCATGCGCCAAATCCTTTTAGGGCTGCAGAAACCTGCTGAGTCTTACGATCATTTTCTCAAGCCGTTTTGCATTTTTATCGTACATCGCTTTTGCTTCTTTAGAATCGGTTGCAAGGGAAAATAATTCAAGATCGGCCTGGCATTTTTTGATCGTTGCCAAAAGGAGCTGTCTTTCCTGGCCCGCCGGGATTTGGATTTGGTCATCATAAATATCGACCGAAAGTTGCCCGTATGAATCAACCTGGCCGATATACACATTCTCGAGCGCGACATTTAATTTTTCAAGCTCCGTTTTCAGCCAGACATGATTGTAGCCGACCTTCCTCAGCTCCTCTTCCTGGACTTGGCCTTCCAGAATGACCGTATGCGGCTGTTTTTCCGGAGCTGGCTTCAATCCGAGATCGGCTGCATTCGGGGGCTGCTTTTCTTTTTTCATCAATACGCTTAAATCCCCGCTCGTTTCCAGCACGGCAAATTCAACATCAGCCACGCTGAATACGTTTTTCCTGCGCAAAAGCTGCATCAAATCAGCGACGGAATATTTTTGCTTTGCAAGATTGTCTTCCTGGATTTTGCCGTTTTCAATGACAACAGTTGGTTTTCCGAGCATCCATTCCCTGAACTTCCGGCTTTTGATCGATGCCCATCTTAACAAAAAGGGCACGATCATCCACAGAAAAAGGCTGAAAATCCCCGGCAAAAAATGATCTTTTAAACCGATGGAAACCCCGGCGGCGATGTTTCCGACCGTGATGCCGACAGCATATTCAAATAAAGACAACTGCGACAGCTGTTTTTTCCCTAGCAGCCTTGTGAGCGCAAATAAAACGATAAGGGTGGACATGGTCCGCCAGAAAATATCAAAATAAGCTGACACTTCCATCCCGTTCTCCCCTTCTAACTTTTATACTGCGGTTTCTTCCTTTCAATAACTGCCAGCCGCTTCGTTAAATCCTGTTCAATCTCTTCCATTTCCATCATGCTTTCATGGAATGCCCTCTTTGCTTGATCGGCAGAAGATAATAGCACCAGTCTGCTTAAGCTTTCTTTTGCCCCCTTCATGCTGGCAATGCATGACTTTAAATTTGAAACAATCGTCAAATTCCACCGCCTCCTTCATATCGGGGGAAAGGATGGGCCATCCATCCTTTTCCCCACATTTTTAAGATTCTGTGTACTGCGGCTCTTCTTTCTCTACTTCGCCCATTCTTGGCATAAGGGAGTCAATGATCGACTGGGTTTGCTGTGCAGCGGTCTGATACAATTGTTTTGCTTTTTTGTTATCCGTTTGCAATGCAAACGATTCGAGGTTTGCCTGGGCGCTTTTTAATCCGGCGACAGTTTGTTTAATGTTTGTAATTACGGTCATGCTTATCCTCCCAGCAAAACTTATTGCGTCCAACGAAGCGCTGAACAGGAATTATTTTATGGAACCGGCCAGCGTATATAATTTGAAATAAAAGGAAAAGGGTATGAAGCATAAAAAAAGATAGCCTGTTTCCAGACTATCCTTAACATTTACTTGCTTAACGCCGCATCTTCTTCTTCTATCCGGCGCAGGCGCTCGGCCACTTCTTCTTCCGTCAGGCCATGTTCTTTTACATACAAGTTGTTCGGTACAATGCGGCATTCATGCGAACAGCTCCGCATATATTTGTGTTCATTTTCTTCCGAGCATAAAAACTGCCGGTTGCATGCCGGGTTGGCGCAGTTGACATAACGTTCGCACGGTTCACCCGTAAAATAGTCCCTGCCGACAACCACATGCTCTATACGGTTAACCGGCACCGATATCCGCTGGTCAAACACATACAACATGCCGTCCCAAAGCTCGCCCTGTGTTTCTGGGTCTTTGCCGTATGTTACGATTCCGCCCTGCAGTTGCGCAACATCTTCAAAACCTTCTTCCAACAGCCAACCGGAAAACTTTTCACAGCGGATGCCGCCAGTGCAGTACGTCACAATTTTTTTGCCTTTTAATTCGTCTTTATGCTTGCGCACCCAGCCAGGCAGCTCGCGGAACGTGCGGATATCCGGCCGGATTGCGCCGCGAAAATGGCCGAGATCGTATTCATAATCATTGCGCGCATCCAAAACGAGCGTATCTTCATCAAGCAGAGCTTCACGGAATTCCTTTGGCGTCAAATATTTGCCGGTTTTTTCGTTCGGATTGATGTCTTTCTCAAGGCGCAATGTGACTAGTTCTTTGCGAGGGCGTACATGCATTTTTTTGAATGCATGCCCGTCCGCTTCGTCTTCTTTAAAAACCATATCGGCAAAGCGCGGGTCGCTGTGCATCATTTCTTTATAACGGTTTGTCTGTTCAACCGTTCCGGAAATGGTGCCGTTGATGCCCTCTTTTGCAACAAGGACGCGGCCCTTTAAGCCGGTTTCTTTGCAAAATTTCAAATGTTCGGCAGCAAATTCTTCCGGATTTTCAATTTCCACATACTTGTAATACAATAATACTCTGTACGGTTTTGTTTCTTCCATCATGTTGACCACCTATCGATTTATATTTGCAAGATATAATGTAGGTTGGGCTTGTTTACACTCATCTCTTACAAGCCAACATTTTACCAAAAAACAGCTTTGATATCAAAGTTTTCACTGTTCAAATGATAAAAATATCATTTTGTGGATCTTTTCCATATACGGTATACTAGATCAATAGGAATGAAAGAAAGGTGTTTTTTATGAAATCACTTGTTTTGGCAGAAAAGCCTAGCGTCGGGAGGGAACTTGCGCGCGTGCTCGGCTGCAAAGACAATAAGAAACGTTATATCGAAGGGCCGAAATATATCGTGACCTGGGCACTCGGCCATTTGATCGAACTAAAAATGCCGGAAGACTATGACCCGAAATATAAGGAATGGCGCATGGAAGACCTGCCGATTATTCCGGACAAAATGCAAACGAAAATAATCCGGCAGACGTTCCAGCAATATAAGGCGATTGAGCAGCTCGGAAAAAGGAACGATATCAAAGATTGCATTATCGCAACCGATGCCGGGCGCGAAGGCGAACTCGTCGCACGCTGGATTTTGGAAAAAATGCGCTGGAAAAAACCGGTGAAACGACTGTGGATTTCTTCGCAAACCGACAAGGCGATCAAATCCGGTTTTAACCGGTTAAAACCGGCAAAGGAGTATGATCATTTATATCACTCCGCTGTATGCCGGAGTGAAGCGGACTGGCTGATTGGATTAAATGTGTCGCGTGCTTTGACCGTAAAATACAATGACCCGCTGTCTGCCGGGCGCGTCCAGACGCCAACCCTTGCAATGGTCCTGGAACGGGAAAAAGAAATCCAGTCTTTTGTGCCGAAAAAATATTGGACGATTGAAGCACAGGCCGGGAAATTGGAAGTCACTTATGACCATCAAGGGGAAAAACGGATTTTTGACGAACAAAAAGCAAAAGATTTGTATCAATCATTGGGCGGGCAGACCGCCGTCGTAACGGAAGTGGTACGAAAAGAAAAAACAGAACAGCAGCCGCTCCCTTATGACCTGACCGAACTGCAGCGCGACGCCAACCACCGATTCGGTTTTACGGCGAAGAAAACATTGAATGTGCTGCAAGACTTATACGAACGGCATAAACTGGTCACCTACCCACGCACCGATTCGAAATATTTGACAAAAGATATGGAAAATACGATGTACGAAAGGCTCGTCGCCCTGAAAGATGCATATAAACAAGAAATCCAGCCGGTTTTGGCTAAGAAGGGGAAAATCCTCGCAAAACGCGTCATCAATGATGCGAAAGTGACCGACCACCATGCGATTATCCCGACGGACGAACGCCCTGTCCTTTCCGATTTGTCTTCCGATGAACGGAAAATCTATGACATGATCGTCAAGCGGTTCCTTGCGCTCTTTTACCCTGTTTATGAATATGAAACGGTGAAATTTAAACTGGATGCGGGAGGGAAAATGTTCACCGGGAAAACAACAGTCCGAAAAAACGCCGGCTACACCGCTGTTTTTCATCACGAAGCTGCCCGGGAAAATACGGCTCCCCTATCCATTAAAGAAGGGAAAACTTTTAAACTCGAACAACTCCGGCTCAGTTCCCATCTGACAGAAGCGCCGAAACGTTATTCCGAAGCGGATATCTTGTCCAAAATGGAAAAATTCGGGCTGGGGACGCCGGCAACACGCGCCGATATTATTGAACGCCTTGTCTCTTCCGAAACGATCAGCCGTGAAAACGGGCGCCTCGTGCCGACGCCAAAGGGAAAACAATTAATTGACCTTGTCAATGACGAGTTGAAATCGCCGGAACTGACGGCAAAATGGGAAAAGCAGCTTGAGGCGATTGCGCGCGGGAAAGGTAATCCGAAACAGTTTTTGGATACGATTCGCAAAGAAACGGTCCGGCTTGTGCGTGAAATCCAAACGAGCGACAAAAAATACCGCGCCCATAATTTAACAGGCACCAAATGCCCTGAATGCGGCTCGCTCATGAAGGAAGTAAACGGCCAGAACGGGAAAATGCTCGTATGTTCAAACCGGGAATGCCGTTTCACAAAACGGAAAGGCCCTAAACTTTCGAACCGGCGCTGCCCGACATGCCATAAAAGAATGGAAATCCACCACGGCAAGTCCGGCGTTTACTTCCAATGCCGCACTTGCAATATTGCCCAGAAAGCGGATGAAAAGAAAACAACATTATCCAAGCATGAGGAAAGAAAATTATTGCAAAAATACGCCAAGAAAGACGACACTTTTGGCAACAGCCTGGCGGAAGCTTTTAAAGCAGCCATGAAAAGCGAATAATATACGATCATAAAAGTGAACCCGGTTTGCCGGGTTTGTTTTTTAAAATGCATATTCATTCACTTCTTAACTTTTTTATAATATAATTAATACATAGACATTTGTAATGTTTTTCCTCTCTGCTTTTAAACCCGCTCTTTTCTCACCCGTGTGTATCAAGAGCGCAAGTCCTGTTCCTTCTTTGTATATGATTTTCAGGTTTCCAAACTTGTTTATGTGTGCGGACAAGACAGCATCCACCTGTTTATCTCGTAATATACATTCATTTACAAATTTTTTTTGGAAAGGGGATATGATATGGAAGAAGCGGTAAAATCATATACGGAATTCAAGCAGAAAAAAAACAAATGGGCCCTTCTTGCCCGGCGCTTTATTTTTGTCACTCTCGGCGCCATGATCATGGGGGTTGCCCTTGAATTATTTCTTGTTCCAAACCAAATCCTGGACGGCGGCATAACCGGCATCTCCATTATTCTCTCCCATCTCACCGGATGGAAGCTTGGTGCGGTCATTTTCATTTTAAACTTGCCGTTTTTTTACATCGGTTATAAGCAAATCGGAAAAACATTCGCATTGACGACTTTATACGGCATATCGGTTATGTCGGTGACAACCGTCCTATTAACTCCTGTCAAAGTGTTTACGGACGATTTGCTGCTCTGCACGGTTTTCGGCGGAATCATCCTTGGGATCGGGATCGGCCTTGTCATACGCTGGGGAGGATGCCTCGACGGAACGGAAGCGCTGGCGATATTATTGAACAAAAAACTCCCTTTTTCTGTCGGTGAAATCATTCTCGGCATTAATTTAGTGATTTTTACGTGCGCCGGATTTGTGTTCAGCTGGAAATATGCGATGTATTCGGTCATTACGTATTTTATTGCAACAAAAGCAATCGATGTGGTCGTGCAGGGTCTGGATGAATCCAAATCGGTCTGGATCATCAGCGATAGGATGCATGAAATAGGCGATGCCATCATGGCGAGGCTTGGGCGCGGCGTGACGTATTTAAACGGGGAAGGCGCATATACGGGAGACAATAAAAAAGTCATTTTCTGCGTCATCACCCGCCTCGAGGAAGCGAAACTGAAATCGATCGTCGAAGAATTTGATTCAAACGCCTTTATAGCGGTCGGAAATATTTCGGAAGTGCGCGGCGGGAGGTTTAAGAAAAAAGATATCCATTAACCGCAATAAAAAGCAGTTGTTAAATCTTAATACAGATTATGAAAAGCGGTGGGATGACACAACCGGCATACATGCCACTTTTCATGTGTTGAATCGTTTTTTCGGCGGATTCCAACAGCGGTATTCTTTTATCCGGCAGCATGAAGAGCAAACAAGCCTTTTTCCAATATCGATTATCATGAATAAAAGCGCATTTGGTGAAATAATGATTACGGATTGTAAAAAACAAGGAATTCAAATATACTTTGTACTGATACCTTTAAAGCGAGTGAAAATCATTGATCCAAAACTTGATTGACTTTATAAATGATCCAACCATCTGCACGCTTTCATTTCTTGTATTGACGGCCGGTTTTCTTTATATCAGCCGCCTGATTGTTAGGCAGCCCGCTTATTTTGAGGCGAAACCCGCCGGAATGGTGGCGGACTTTACGGTTCGGAACATTGCTGCAGCGGACTACCGCACTCACTCTGCCATTATTTGGATGATCAGTTGTGTCAGAATACGGACATATCCTTCTGAAGATCCTGATGCCGGTTGACATGAAAAGCATCACGGCAGGATCAGCGCAACATACTGAAGGAGGATATGCTATGAAAAGATTTTTCAGTTTAACTTTTATCATGTCCGGCTTGCTGCTTATTTTAAGCGCATGCTCAAGCTCAGCAAACGTCGGCACGAACAATAACGGGTTTTTCCATCACTATTTTGTGAGCCCGTTTGCGGTTGTCATCAAAGCAACCGCCCACCTGTTTAACGGAGACTATGGCATCGCCATTATCATTTTAACATTGATCATCCGTTTAATTTTAATGCCGTTAACAATGCATACGTACAAAAACCAGCAGCAAATGCAGGAAAAAATGAAAAAACTAAAGCCGGAAATGGATAAACTGCAAACGAAGATTAAAGCGGCCAAATCGAAAGAAGAACAGGCCAAGTTGCAGCAGGAAATGATGCTATTATACCAAAAGCACGGCGTCAACCCGATGAACATGGGCTGCCTGCCGATTTTAATCCAAATGCCGATTTTGATGGGATTCTATTACGCGATCCGGGGTTCAAAAGAAATTGCCAGCCACTCTTTTCTTTGGTTCAGCCTTGGGAAGGCGGATATCCCGATGGCCATTTTGGCGGGTGTGATTTATTTGGTACAAGCCCAGATTTCGATGATCGGAATTCCGGAAGAACAGAAAAAGCAAATGAGATATATGATGCTCTTGTCGCCGGTAATGATCCTGTTCGTTTCATTTACGGCACCGGCAGTCCTTCCGCTTTATTGGACGGTCGGCGGGCTGTTTTTGTGCGGGCAGACGCTGCTGGCGAAAAAACTTTACCAACCCCGGCATCCTAAAGAAAATTCAACTGCAAAATCTTAATGCAAAAAAGAACGAACCGTGCGTTCGTTCTTTTTATACTCTATCGTGCTCAAGGAGAAATATTTCTTCCGCCTGGCCGGTATGCTGCTCTGCGAGTTCCTCTATTTTTTCCTCCGGAGTGCTTTGCTGTTCTACGGTATCCACCGGCTCCCCTGTTTGTATCGTTTGCTGTTCCACTGATTCCTCCGCAGGCTTGTCCCCGGATACCGCAGCCTCAACGAACTGGTATAAGCCCCTTTCCGGTTTGCAGATACGCGGCTCAATTTTTTCGACGGTTTTCATGAAAGAAGTCATGTTTGCAATTTTAAAACCCGTTTTTTCTTCGATCATCCGCTTCAATTCAGCCCCCCTGATCGGTCCCGGCTTCTCTTTTAAAATTCGGATCGCTTCTTCCCTCATTTTACTTGATTTGCTTCTTCTCGACGGCCGGGATTTACGCACCTTCCGTTCCCTGTGGAAAATCTGCCCGTCGTATGTTTCCAATGAGGCGGACAAAGGCGGATTGAAGGGTATATATTCAGGCGGCAGCTGATTTGGCGCTTCTTTTAACATTTGCTCTTCTTTTTCATCCAGCTCCCTTAATCTTTTGAAAATACACTCTCTTTCATTACGGAACTCTTGCAACACCCGGACTTCAGCGTCTTCCAGCTGATCGAGCCGGATTTTGAGCGCCATTCTCTCATTTATCGTCAACTTCAACCCCTCACTTCTCAAAAAATAGAAAAAAATTATGTATATTATTATAATATGATATTAGCAAAATAAAAAGATAAAAATATTGATTTTTATTAGAAAATAATTATACAACGTATAAATATTCATTTAATCCGCCATATTGTCTTCCTTTATGCGTATATTTATACCAAAGCAGACAAAATAAATAACAGGATGTTGTGCAATTAATAAATAGTAGTTTTTGTCGGAAATACTCGTTTTTTCACTTAATACGGTTTAAATTTTCGAAATATTTGTATTGCATATTTTTTTCGTTTTTAGTAGAATATTTATGTAAGCGCTGACAAGTTTAGCGGGTTTTACAGCATGATATCAAGGCACCCTTAACGCGCAAAAGCTTTAGAAAAAAGGAACAGGGATACCCCTGCGCCTTTTTAAAACAATTTATATGGAGGGATTGCGATGGAACAATTAACCGTGCAGTTGGACGAAAGAGTTCAGAAATTCCTGCAGGGCAAGAAAAAAATGTATATCAACGGGCAGTTTGTTGAGAGCGTATCCGGTAAAACTTTTGATACGCCGAACCCTGCGACCGGGGAAACGCTGGCAACTGTTTACGAAGCAGATCAAGAGGATATCGACCGCGCCGTAAAAGCCGCACGGAAAGCTTTTGACAACGGGACGTGGTCGCGGATGAATCCTGCAGAAAGAAGCCGGTTAATGTACAAATTGGCTGACCTCATGGAAGAACACAAAGAAGCTTTGGCGCAGCTGGAAACGCTCGATAACGGGAAGCCGATCCGCGAAACGGCAAACGCGGATATTCCGCTTTCGATCGAGCATATGCGGTATTATGCAGGCTGGGCAACAAAGATTACCGGCCAAACGATTCCTGTAAACGGCTCTTACTTTAACTATACCCGCCATGAGCCGGTTGGGGTTGTCGGGCAAATCATCCCTTGGAACTTCCCTCTGCTGATGGCCATGTGGAAAATGGGCGCAGCACTCGCAACAGGCTGTACGATTGTATTGAAGCCTGCCGAGCAGACTCCGCTGTCTGCACTGTATTTGGCGCAGCTCGTGGATGAAGCCGGATTCCCGGATGGGGTCGTCAATATCGTACCGGGTTTCGGGGAAACGGCCGGTGCCGCATTGGTAGACCACCCGCTTGTGGATAAAATTGCTTTTACCGGTTCCACGGAAGTCGGAAAGCTGATTATGGCCAATGCATCCAAAACATTAAAACGGGTGACGCTTGAGTTGGGCGGAAAATCGCCGAATATCATTTTGCCTGATGCGGACTTAACGAAAGCCATTCCGGGTGCATTGAACGGTGTTATGTTCAACCAGGGCCAGGTATGCTGCGCAGGTTCGCGCGTCTTTATCCAAAAGAAACATTTTGACAATGTCGTCGCCGATATGGCTACACATGCCCAATCGATTAAACAGGGATTCGGGCTCAGCCGGGATACCGAAATGGGGCCGCTTGTTTCGGATGAACAGCAGGAAAGGGTGCTGAATTATATTGAAAAAGGGATTGCGGAAGGCGCGGAAATCGTCACCGGCGGGAAAAAAACGCGTGAAGAAGGCTATTTTGTAGAACCGACCATTTTTGCCGATGTCCGTGATGAGATGACCATTGCAAAAGAAGAAATTTTTGGCCCGGTCATTGCGGCAATGCCTTATGAAAGCCTCGATGAAGTAATTGAACGCGCCAATAACAGCGATTACGGGCTAGCTGCAGGCGTTTGGACGCAAAATGTAGCCAATGCACATTATATCGCGAACCGCCTCCGTGCTGGTACGGTCTGGGTAAACTGCTACAACGTATTTGATGCGGCTTCTCCTTTTGGCGGTTATAAACAATCAGGCATTGGGCGCGAAATGGGTTCATACGCTTTGGAAAACTATACGGAAGTCAAAAGCGTTTGGATTGCCAATCCATAAACGGAACAGCCAAAAGAAAAAGCATCGGAAAAACCGATGCTTTTTCTGATTCAATTTGGATTAAGATTCGAGCAGCAAGTCTTCCGGATTTTCAATCAAAGTTTTTACCGTTTTTAAGAAACCAACAGCATCTTTCCCGTCAATGACACGGTGGTCGTAAGAAAGGGCCACATACATCATCGGGCGGATTTCAATCCGTTCACCGTCCACGGCAACCGGGCGTTTTTGGATACTGTGCATACCAAGGATACCGACCTGCGTACCGTTGATAATCGGCGTTGAGAATAACGAGCCAAAGACACCGCCGTTTGTAATGGTAAACGTTCCGCCCTGCAGATCGCTCAAAGCAAGTTTGTTTTCGCGCGCTTTCGATGCAAACGCCGCAATATCGGCTTCAATTTCCGCAAAGTTTTTACGGTCGCAGTCGCGGACAACCGGCACGACGAGCCCTTCATCTGTTGATACTGCAATTCCGATATCATAGTATTTTTTCAACAGTAGCTCATTGCCCTGGATTTCAGCATTGACATACGGATATTTCTTCAATGCCGCGACAACGGCTTTCGTAAAGAATGACATAAAGCCGAGGCGGATATCATGTTCTTGAGCAAACTGCTCTTTTTTGCGTTTTCGTAAGTCCATCACAGCCGTCATGTCAATCTCATTGAATGTCGTCAGCATTGCAGTTGTCTGCGTGACTTCAACAAGGCGTTTAGCAATCGTTTGGCGGCGTCGGGACATGCGAATCCTTTCAACCGGTTTGCCTGTTTCCTGAGGTGCAGCTGCTTGGGGAGCCGCCGGTTTTTCCGGTTCCGCCGCTTTTCCCGGTTTAGCCGACGGATCGTAAACATCGATATCTTGTTTTCTTACCCTGCCGAGCGGATCAACAGTCGGAACTTTCGATAAGTCGATGCCTTTTTCCCGGGCCAGTTTGCGGGCTGCCGGAGAAGCAATCGGGCGTTCCTTTTTCTCTTCCTGTGACGGCTCCTGGGCCTGAGGTGCTGGCCGGTCCGGTTCTGCTTTTTTCGCAGACGCCGGTTTTTCTGGTTGCGGTGCGGCAGCTTGCGGCGCGCTGCCTTCCCCTGCCCCTTCTCCGACTATTGCGATGACATCGCCAACTTGCACTGTATCCCCTTCTTCAAACAGAACGGACTGGATCACGCCTTCTTCTTCCGAAATCACTTCGACGTTTACTTTATCTGTTTCCAGCTCCACGATATATTCGCCTTTGTCAACATGGTCCCCCGGGTGTTTCAACCATTGCGCGATGGTTCCCTCCGTGATTGATTCTGCTAGTTCAGGCACTTTAATTTCAGCCACAACGTTGTCCTCCCTTTCATGATTAACCATTATATATTTTTTAAGAAATAGCTTATATATGTTCGCTTTTACCGGGCATAACAGGCATTTCCATGGCCACCCGTGAAAAGCTACCTTCATACATATACAGTTTTTGTGCATATCGAAGCCCCCGCCCGCCGGGTGGGCGCGCGGAGCGGGTTTCCCTTTACGCACGGGTAATTGCTTCAGAAAGAATTCTGTTTTGTTCTTTTTTATGGACAACCGGATCTCCTTCGGACGGGCTCGATCTTCTCGGCCGGCCGATATATTTGACTTCCGCACCCTCAGGCGCCAGCTTCCTGAGGTAAGGTTCAACATAAAACCATGAAGCCATATTTTTCGGTTCTTCCTGCAGCCAGACAATTTCTTTTACATTTTTGAAGCGTGAAAATACCGCCTTGATTTCCTCTTCTGGGAACGGATAAACTTGTTCCACTCTTAAAACATGGAGCCAATCGGTTTTTTCTGTGCTATTCATTTTTTCTTCCAAATCAACCGCAACTTTTCCGCTGCAAAGGATGATTCTTTCCACCGTATCCGCATTTTTTCCCAAGCCCGGCTGTTCCAGCACCGTGTGGAATTTACCGTTAGCCAGAACAGACGGCTCTACAGATGCGAGCGGATGGCGGAGCAGGCTCTTCGGCGTCATCAGGACAAGCGGGCGGATTTCTTCTTTTGTCAGCCATTTTGCTTGCCTTCTCAAAATATGGAAATATTGGCCGGCTGTCGAAACATTCGCCACCGTCCAGTTGTTTTCCGCGGCCAGCTGCAAAAAGCGTTCCGTTCTGCCGCTCGAGTGTTCCGGACCCTGGCCTTCGTATCCGTGCGGAAGCAGCATGACAAGCCCAGATTTCTGTCCCCATTTTGCCCTGCCAGATGAAATAAACTGGTCAAACATTACCTGGGCCATATTGGCAAAATCCCCGAATTGCGCTTCCCAAATGACGAGCGTATCCGGCGAAAAGACATTGTAGCCGTATTCAAACCCTACAACGCCGGCTTCTGTCAGCGGGCTGTTGTAAATCGCAAATGATGCGCTGACACCGGACAAATGATGGTGCGGGATAAACTCTTCGCCTGTTTCTTCATCATGCAGGACAAGGTTCCGCTGTGCAAATGTGCCACGCTGTGTATCTTGGCCGGTAAAGCGGATTGGGACGCCGTCTTTTAAAATGGAAGCAAACGCCAATGCTTCGGCATGCGCCCAATCAATTTTCCCCTGGCCGTCAAAAACATGCTCACGGCGTTTTAAAATTCTGGCCAATTTTTTAAATACATGGAAATTTTCCGGCCAAGCAAGCAGTTCGGTGTTCAATTCCCTCAGTTCTTCTTCCGGGACACCGGTTTTAACGCTCAAATAACCTTTTTTGACGATTTCAGGCGGTTCCATTGCCGTATCCGGTTCTTCTTCGCCGTTCGGCACTTTATCGTAAGCGGCCTGCAGTTTTTTCTGGACGGCGTTGTCCAGCTCTTTCACATCATCGGATGTCACAATGCCTTCTTTTACGAGACGTTCCCCGTAAATCTCCTTGACTGTCGGGTGTTGATGCACCAGTTTGTACATCATTGGGTTGGTCGCCATCGGTTCATCCATTTCGTTGTGCCCGTAGCGGCGGTACCCGACTAAATCGATGACGAAATCCTTATGGAACCGTTCACGGTATGCATATGCAAACAGCGCAGCCTGTACACATGCTTCCGGGTCATCCGCATTGACATGGATGATCGGCACTTCGTAACCTTTTGCCGGATCAGAAGCATATCTGGTCGATCTGGAATCATAAGTTTCTGTTGTAAACCCGATATTGTTATTGGCAATAATATGGATGGTGCCGCCCGTCCCAAAACCTTTCAGCTTGCTCATGTTGAGCGTTTCAGCGACAATCCCCTGGCCTGCAAAAGCGGCATCGCCGTGGACGAGAATTGCAAACGAATGGTAAGGGTCCTGTTCCGGGTAACCTGCTTTATTCCGGTTATCCTGCGCTGCACGTGTATACCCTTCGACAACCGGGTTTGCAACTTCCAGGTGGCTCGGGTTGTTCGCCAGCACGATGCGCGCACTGATCGGGCTGCCGTTTCTCCCTTTCCTGTCCGCGCCAAGATGATATTTCACATCACCTGTCCATCCATACGTAATCCCAATGGACCCTTCTGAAGGAATTAAATCTTTATTGGAAGCGTGTTTAAATTCCGCAAAAATCAGTTCATAAGGCTTTTCGAGGATATGTGCAAGGACATTGAGCCGCCCCCTGTGCGCCATTCCGATATTCACAGTTTTTACGCCCGATTTGACCGCGGCAATAATCATTTGCTCCATTAGCGGGACGAGCGCATCCAAACCTTCAATCGAGAAGCGTTTTTGCCCGACAAAGGTGCGGTGAATAAATTTTTCAAAGCCTTCCACATTGATTAGCCGTTTTAAAATATCGATTTTTTTTTCTTTGCTTAATTTCCGGAAGAAACTGCCGGATTCAACCGTCCTTTGCAGCCAGTGCTTTTCTTCCAGCTCATGGATGTGATCGAATTCGAATGCTACTTTTTTTGTATAGACTTCTTTCAAATAATTAATGGCATCAAGCCCGTTTTTCACCCTTTCTGGCGCATCCGGGCAGATAAAGGATGCTGGCACTTTTTTCAGATCTTCTTCGGTTAAATCAAATTCGTTCAGTTCGATCCGCCTTACATGCACCTCAGGCTTATGGAGCGGGTTGATATCCGCCGCCAAGTGCCCGAACGTGCGGATATTGTCCGCCAATTTTACAGCAGCGATCATCTTGCTGAAAATCGTCGGATTTGCCGGCAGTTGGAAAGAGATATCCGCCTGGCCCTGCGTTGTTTCACCGCTTTCAGGAACGGCAGGCGCACCCCATTGGTCAAAAACTTTTCTCGCCTCTTCCTCTACGCTGTCCGGATCTTCCAAGTACTGTTCATACAAATCCATGACATAACCAAGATTTGGCCCTGAAAAACTTTCCCAAAATCCCTTTGCTGTTGTTGCACTCATTTTGATAAACCTCCAGCCCTTCTTTATGCCTTTTCATTTTCATTTGTTTTCCATTTGCTGTACAGTGAGGCCAAACAGAAATAATGAAATTATGTAACGATAGAGAATTTTGTAATCTATAACGCTTACAACCACAATTTTATCACTGTAAACGTAATAGATAAAGTTAAAAACTCCAATTTTTAAAAATTTGCATGAATAGTGATTCAGTCGCATTTTCCCCTGCCCTGTACAGCCTGCATCACCTCACCGGATTGGATGGAGCGGCATAAATTATAGTATCATCCATTGGTGAAAGGAGCAGAAATATGTTCCCGTGGAATATGTTCCCCTTTAATGAAGAGATGTCCCAGCTGATGAAAAACATCCCGCTTCCGCACATGGACGAACAAATGAAACAAGCCCTATCCCAATGGAAACAATGGAGCGGCGCTTTAAAAGGCCAAGGGGAACACGGGCAGCAACCGGCCACGGGCGGCAGCTCCTTTTCTTCTGAAATGGAAGTTTTTGAAACCTTTGATTTTATTTTTATCCGAGTCCCCATCCGTGAAAAAACGTGGCTCAGCCAGTTGAAGATTCTCCACACTTCCCACAAGGCGATATTAAAAAACATTCCGGAACAGGGGGAAGAACGTGTAATTCCGCTGCCATCCCCGGTGCTGCGGAAAGGAACAGCCGCAAAATACCGCGACGGCATTCTCGAAATCCGCTTCATCAAGAAAGCCGAAAATGAAATTACGGAAGTAGGCATTGATTTTTAAATTTGGAAAATGAATCCGGAACGCTTCGGCAAAAGCAGGGGACCGTGCAGTGCCGTCCGGATGTAAAACGAACATCGCAGGTCTGGATCAGTGCAATAAAAAAAGAAAGTTTCTTTTGTTGAAACTCTCTTTTTTGGCAACTATGTTTTTGGCTGCGTGTAAAGCGGGAAAACGAACCGTATTTCCGTTCCACGGCCGACCGTGCTGTCTGCTTCAATCGTACCGGAGTACCCTTCCACCAATTGTTTGGCGATAGCAAGGCCAAGGCCGTTTCCGCCTTTTGCGCGGCTTCTCGCTTTGTCAACGCGGTAAAACCGGTGAAAAATATGCGGCAAATCTTCTTTGGGAATGCCGATGCCGTAATCCTTGATTGTCAAAATGGCCGTTCCATGCCCTATTTTGAGGCCGATATCCACTTTGGCGATTGAATCGGAATACTTAATGGCATTATCCATCACGATAATTAGCACTTGCTCGAGATGGTTCTCGCTCATTCGGATTTCATAGTCATGCTTTGGGTCATATTGAAATGTAAATTCAAAATTTTCATGGATCATTTTGAAATTTCGGACCACCCTTTCGATGACGGCCACCAAATCCGCTTTTTCCTCATTCTCCATGATTTTACTTTCTTCCGCACGGGACAGATCAAGCAGTTCTTCCACCAATTTTTTCATCCGTCTCAATTCCTGCAGCGACGCCTGAAGCGACTCTTCCAGGATGGCCGGGTCGTTTTTACCCCACCGGTTTAATAAATTCAAATGCCCCTCCATCACTTGGACCGGTGTCCTCAATTCATGGGAAGCATCTTCGACGAAGCGTTTCTGTTGCCGGAACGATTGTTCAATCTGGTCCATCATGTCGTTAAAGATATTGGTCAGTTCGCCCATTTCGTCCTTTGAAGCACTTGGTTCCATCCTTTCATGGAAACCTTTTTTGCGGATGCTTTGCATGGTGGATGAAAGTTTTTTCAGCGGCTTCAAAAAATTTTTTGCCATCATAAACCCGAGAAAAGCGCTAAGCAAAAGCCCGACACAGCCGGCGATCATCATGACAAACAGCACATTCCGCATTAATTTTTCATACCTGTACAGCGGATAAATCACTTCTATGTAACCGTCAAATGCCGGGGAGTGGAAAGGGCTCCTTCCGACTAAAATTTTGTCGTCGTCCGCCTGAATTAAGCTCACTCTTTTCTCATTCACCGGAACAAACGGCACTTTCGCGTTCGTGGAATGAATGCTTTTTACCACGAGCATCTCCTTGCCGCTTGCATCCAGAATTCGGATCGACTGGTCTTTTTCAAGCACTTGCTGGAAAAGGGAGCGGTTGGACAAAATATCATCAATATTTTGCCCCCTGTCATTTAAGTCATCCAGCACCTGCGAGACCGAGGCGGCTTCCTCATGCAGCAGCCATCTACTGATTAAGGTATATTGCAGAAAACCGAATATAAGAAAGGTTAAAAAAATGGCAACGCTCGCCCCGACAGACCATTTGACTTTCAGTGAACTTTTCTGCAGCCAAAATCTCACATCATTCATTCACGCATCACATATCCCGTTCCTCTTACCGTCTGAATATAACTGTCCTCGCCATCTGTATCAATCTTGTTACGCAAATAGCGGATGTAGACATCCACGACATTGGTTTCCACTTCGGTTTCGTAACCCCAGACTTTATTCAGCAGGGCTTCCCGGGTCATGACGATATTTTTATTTTCCAATAGCGCAAGCAGCAGATCGTACTCGCGCTTTGTCAAGTCAATGATTTTTCCGCCTTTTTTCACGAGCCGGCTTTCTTTTTCTAAAACGAGGTCGCGGAACTTATACGTTGTCAGGGCCGCCGTTTTCGGTTCCGTGTATTCTATCCTCCTGAAGATTGCCCGCAGCCTGGCGAGCAGCTCTTCGATCGCAAACGGCTTCACGACATAATCATCCGCGCCGTGGTCAAGCCCTGAAACCCTGTCCATAATGCTGTCGCGGGCAGTGATCATAATAATCGGCGTTTCTTTTTCTTGGCGGAGGCGTCGGCATACTTCCAGGCCGTTCAGCTTTGGCAGCATCAAATCAAGCAGGATGACGTCCCAATTCTCATCCAAAGCTACCTGCAGCCCTTCACGCCCGTCATAAGCAACTTTTACCTCATAACCTTCGTGTTTTAACTCCAATTCGATAAAACGGGCTAAATTTTTTTCATCTTCTACTAAAAGTACACGTTTCATTTCGATTCCCCCTCGTATTTCTTCGCTCAGCCGGCCATATATCTTTCCTGCTGTACCTATTATAGCCACAGGCATAGAAATTGCAAAAGGGCAAATTCATGGCAATGCATGGCTGAGACCGGCACATTTCCGGTGGGGAGAAAAAACATAGAAAATGCATTTTCTTGTATACTAGCCTAGAAAAAAGAAAATGGTATGAACAGTTTGTTAAAATTTGATGAGAAAAATGATGGGATGTATTTGTTAAAAAAGTTTTCCTTTTTAAAAGATAAAACGCTGCTGGATATGTGGAGCAAGTAAAATATCAAAGATTGCGGGAAATAACACTGTCAATCCATCCAGCGCCCGAGTAACCACAAGCATGCCAAGAAAAGATCTGGCAACCGCCGACCCTTCTACTGATAAGAAACCGGCCGTCAACGAATGACGTTCACCATAAATTTTATTGACTTTTGGTACGTTTCTTATTTCAGCCTTTTGCATTCATAAATATTTCGAATTAGTAAATAGTAAAGAGTGCAGTATAGACATGAAGAAAGGAATTATAGGAAATGGAACAGATCACAACGCATACCCCTTTATCCGACAAGAGTAATGAGATCCATCAAAAACGCTGGGCGATTGTTGCGCTTTCTTCTATTCCGCTTATTATGACGTTAGGGAACTCCATGCTGATCCCTGTCCTGCCCATGATGGAAGACAAACTGGACATCTCCAAAGTCCAATCGAGCTATATTATTACGTTTTATTCGATTGTGGCCATTATTCTCATTCCGGTTGCAGGCTTTTTGTCGGACCGTTATGGAAGGAAAATGGTCATTATCCCCTCTTTAATGATTACAGCTGCCGGTGGTGCATTATCGGCTTATGCAGCATGGCAAATGAAAAATCCGTATCCTTTTATTTTGATCGGCAGGACTTTGCAGGGCGTGGGGACAGCGGGCGCAGCGCCAATCGTTTTGCCTCTTGTCGGAGATATGTTCCACCGCGACCGCGATGTCAGCGCAACGCTTGGCATTATCGAAACAGCCAACACGTTTGGAAAAGTGTTAAGCCCGATTCTCGGTTCGCTTTTGGCGGGCTTCATTTGGTTCCTGCCTTTTGCGGCCATTCCCATATTTTGCCTGATCTCCATTTTGTCGGTCTTGTTTCTTGTGAAAAGGCCAGCCAACGAAAAACAGGGTCCGAATGTAAAAGAATTCTTGCATAATACAAGAGAAGTTTTCCGTATCCACTGGCGGTGGCTTGCTGCTGTGTTTGCGATCGGAGCCATTGTCATGTTTATTTTATTTGCCGTCCTTTTTTACCTTTCTTCCAATTTGGAAGAGCAATTCCATTACCATGGCGTTAAAAAAGGCTTTGTTCTGGCCGTTCCACTGGCTGCCTTATGCTTGTCATCTTTTATAACCGGAAAAATCATTAAAGAAAATATGGTGCTGATGAAATGGATTATTTTTTCAAGCGTGCTTGTCATTGGGACCTCGGTGCTTTCGATTGCGTTTTCCAACAGCTTTTTCTATTTAATGGGGGTTTTTCTTGTTTGCGGGATTGGGATTGGGGCTTCCCTGCCGGCCTTGGATGCACTTATCAACCAATCCATTCAAAAAGAGATCAGGGGTACCATCAGCTCTATTTACAGTTCAATGCGCTACATCGGGGTTGCGGCGGGCCCGTTATTTATGGCGTATTTTATGAAAGGGCAGGTGGTCTTCAGCCTTTTGATCATGTCCGTTTTTTGCCTCGTGGCAGCCGGGCTCACATTTGCTGCTGTAAAACCGGACAGAGCCCGTTCGCAAGCGCCTTCCCCGACATAATTAAAAGGGTTACCCCAATCGCCCCGGGGTACCCCTTTTTTATGCAAGGCTTAGTTAACTGCGGTGTTGATGATCGCGAAATTCACCCGCTTTCAGCACGAATCGCTCGTACCACAGCGCGAGAGGTCTCGCTAGGCTCACTTTTCCCGCAGCAGTCTCGGAAATTTGCCAACATCAAAAGTAAAAATCAAACATATCGGTACGTTTACCGGTTTCGCGGATTGCCTTCCCAACAATCTCTTCGGAGCGGCCGAAACCGTATGCAGGAGCCATATCGACCACATTGATACCTATATCAACCGCTTTTTGAATCGTTCTGGCTGATTCCTGTTCGTTTGTGCCTCTTCACATTCAACCGCCGATTGCACGTGCTCCCATTGCAACCGGGTTGCATGATGGATGCCGGTGTTTTGATGTTTATCGTTTCCATTTTCCACCCCATCTGCCATATTTTCTTGAATTTTAATTCCATTTTAGGCTGGCAACCGGCATTCATAAAGAACTTGTTTCAAACAGTCTATTCATTGTTACATTTCCTGGTTTCGGGTAAACTGAGGATGGAGAATGAGAAAGAAGGTGATGAATTGCTTGAAAACAAAAAGCCCAACCGATTAATCGGCGAAAAATCCCCTTACCTGCTTCAGCACACATATAATCCTGTTGACTGGTATCCATGGGGCAAAGAGGCATTTACGAAGGCAAAACGCGAAAACAAGCCGGTTTTCGTGTCAATCGGCTATTCGACCTGCCACTGGTGTCACGTAATGAAAAGGGAATGTTTTGAAGATGAAGAAGTGGCAAAAAAGCTGAATGAGTCGTTTGTATCCATTAAAGTGGACCGTGAAGAAAGGCCTGATATTGATTCCATTTACATGAACGTGTGCCAGATGCTGATCGGGCACGGCGGCTGGCCCTTGAACGTTTTTTTGACACCGGACCAAAAGCCTTTTTACGCCGGCACTTATTTCCCAAAGTACAGCAGGTACGGCCATCCGGGTTTCCTTGATGTCCTTGCGCGGCTCCAACAATTATACCAGCAAAAGCAGGGGGAACTCGCGTCTTACGCGGAAAAAATAACGGAAGCGCTCAAACAAAAGTCGCAAACAGAAAGCGGGACGGGCCCCGTTCTGGAAGTGGCCCATGACGCTTACCGGCAGCTTGAGGCATCGTTTGATGACGAATTTGGGGGCTTCGGGCAGGCGCCGAAATTCCCGATGCCGCATCAGTTTATGTTTTTGATGCGGTATGCGTCTCTTCAAGGAGAAGAAAAGGCGCTGCACATGACGGAGAAATCGATGAAAGCGATGATCTCCGGCGGCATATGGGACCATATTGGCGGCGGTTTTGCCCGTTATTCCACTGACAGGGAATGGCTTGTGCCCCATTTTGAAAAAATGTTATATGACCAGGCGCTCATGTTATACGTGCTTGCCGAAATGTATATGATCACAAAGGAAGATCAATGGAAAGAAACCGCGCTCACATTAACCGCTTTTCTCCGGCGCGAGATGCTGGATGAAACCGGCGTTTTTTATTCAGCCATTGATGCGGACAGCGAAGGCGAGGAAGGCAAGTATTATATATGGGGGAAAGAAGACATTTTTATGCTACTGGGGCACGAAGCCGCTGAAATTTTTTGCAAGGCCTATAACATCACGGAAGCCGGAAACTTTGAAGGAAAAAATATACCAAATTTGATTGGAACAAATTTCCAAAATATTGCCGCTTCATTTGGCCGCAGTGTCAGGGAGCTGAAACATTTGCTTTCGGAAAGCAGGGAAGTATTGCGGCGTGCACGTGGGAAAAGGGTATATCCGCATTTGGACGACAAAATTTTAACTGCATGGAACGCCCTGATGATTGCCTCTCTTGCAAAGGCATCACGTGCTTTCCAGGAACCGGAGATGCTAGATATGGCACAAAAAGCGCTCGCTTTTATAGAGTCCCGGCTTTGGGTAGATGGCAAACTGCATGTCCGCTACAGGGATGGGGATGTCCGTTATCCGGCTTATCTGGATGATTATGCATACTTGCTTTGGGCGTATCTCGAACTGTATGATGCCGTACAGGATCCCCGCCATCTCAACCGTGCCATGGATTTTTGCGAAATCATGTTTGATTCATTTTGGGATCATGAAAACGGCGGCTTCTTTTTCACCGGCAAAAGCAGTGAAGCTTTGCTGTTACGCCAAAAACAGGCGTTTGACGATGCCCTTCCGTCCGGTAACAGTGTTGCAGCTGTCATGCTTTGGCGGCTTTCCAAATACACCGGGGAAATGTCCTACGCGGAGAAAGCCAAAACCATATTGGCGTGTTTTCAAGAAGATATCGAACAATATCCGGGCAGTTTTTTGTTTATGCTGCAAAGTTTAATGGGGATTGCCGCAGGGGGCAGGGAAATCGTCATTACCGGCTCGTCGGAACAGGACAGGGCGCGTTTTAAAAAAAGTTTCATCCGCCGTTTCTTACCTTTTGACTGTCTAATAGAAGCCGACCCGCTGGATCCGCGTCCGTTTTGGGCGGATAAAACTGAAAAAGAAAAACCGTTCGTGCTGTTTTTATGCGAACATTTTGCATGCCAGCAACCTGTTTACGATTTACAGGATGCTTTGGAGGCGCTGGAAAAGATGGATTAAAAAAAATCATCCCGGCTGCGGAACCCCGGGATGATTTTTTATTTACTGTTGCTTTTTTTCGTTGCAGCCGCTTTTGTTCTCGGCAGTCCACTCATATCTTTCTGGTCTTTTGTATAGTCAAAATCGTTGCGGTTGACCGCTGTAAATCCTTTCGGCTTATAAAAACGGAGCAGGTCGTCATATACAACTTTATCAGACAGATTCAATTCTTCTTTCACGATCTGTTCATCTTTTTTGCCGAGTTTTGCATTGACTTTCTCGCCTGTAGCCGTATTGTACAGCGTGCCGGATACTTGCGTATATTTATTTGTGACAAAGTCGCCATTGCGGAATGCAACTACTTGGCGATGATTATTCGACAGCAAATCAGATCCAAATTGGATGTAATCTTTCGTATCCACACCAAGCAGATGCATAACGGTAGGCATGACGTCGATTTCGCCGCCGTACGTATGGTTTACACCGCCTTTTACACCAGGAATATGGATAAAGAGCGGCACCCTTTGCAGCTGCGCGTTAATGTACGGCGTAATTTCAGGAACGCCGAGCACCTTCGCCATCGCGGCATTATGGTTTTCGGAAATGCCGTAGTGATCCCCGTACATGATAATTACCGTATGGTCATACAGCCCGGATTGCTTCAAATACGTGAAGAACTGGCGCAGTGCTTCGTCCAAATAGTGGGCAGTCTGGAAATAGTTATCAACCGTTTTATCGCCGAAATTGCCTTTCGGGAAGTCAATATCCTTATCGTCCAGTATAAACGGGAAGTGGTTCGAAAGCGTAATGAACTTCGCATAGAAAGGCTGCGGCAAGCTGGTCAAATAAGGCATCGATTCTTTAAACCACGGTTTGTCTTTCATTCCGTAGTTAATCGTGTTTTCGTCGCTCATATCATAATATTTTGCATCAAAGAAACGGTCATAGCCAAAAGATTTATACATTTCGTCGCGGTTCCAGAATGTCTTGTAGTTTCCATGGAAAACCGCAGTCGTATAGCCCCTTTCGCCGAGAATGGCCGGCGCAGCCTGGTACGTATTTTGTGCTTTTGTTGTAAATACTGAGCCCGTCGGCAGCGGGAACAGCGAGTTTTCCATCATGAACTCAGCATCAGATGTTTTTCCCTGGCCGGTTTGATGGAAGAAGTTATCAAAGTAGATTGTGTTTTTATCTTTGGTCAGAGAGTTTAAAAACGGTGTAACCTCTTTCCCGTCCAATTTATAATTAATCAGGAAATTCTGAAAAGATTCCAAAGAAATATAAATGACATTCATGCCTTTCGCGGCACCGAAATATTTGCTGTTCGGCTCGGTGTAGTTCGCTTTGACATAGTTTTCGACATCACTAACATCGCTGGAATCCGCCATTGCCCTTTGTGCGGACGATTTTGTCGTTTGGATGGCATCGTAAATCGTGTAATTGTACATGCCAAGGTATTTCACAATATAATTGCGGTCAAATGTTCTCGTCAAAAGCTGCGGGCGGTCCGCCTCGGCAAGCCCGAGATTAAAGACGAAAAACGCCACGGCCGCTATCAAAAGCCCGGCAATCGAACGGCGGTTGATTTTTTCCCGGTCAATTTTTACAACCTTTGAAATGATCAAAGCCGCGATCATAATCGTATCAAAGAAATAGAAAATATCATACGGCCTCATCAATGCAACGGCACTACCGCCGATATCCCCGAAGTTTTTTGTCTGGAACAAAACCGGCAGCGTGATAAAATCGTTAAAGAAACGGTAATAGCAAACATTCGCATAAAGCAAGATAGATAACAGCAAATCAATGGCTGTTATCGCGATAAGCCTTGCACGGCCCTTAAAAAAGAGGGCAAGCGCAAAAAAGAACAGTGCGGAACTGATCGGATTGATCACCAAGAGGAAATGCTGCATGCCGTTTTGCAGGCCGAGGTTGAATTCCGCTCTATATACAATGTATGTTTTGATCCAAAATAATAAAACCGTAAGAAAGTACAAGGCATACTTTCGATTTAGCAAACTTTTAATCTTGTTAATCGGCATCTTCATCGAGTTTTACCTCCCAATCGGCAAATTGACTGTAGGCAGCAATTCAAAACCGTTACTGTAAACTTTCGCACCAACATATTTTAATACAATTTTAAAAAAAAGCAAGCCAAATTGCGAAACTGCTTTTCCAACATTAGGAACAGCCCGTCCAAAAACCGGCTGTTTTTCCGCCGCTCCGGGGATCCAAAAATGTCCCTTCCTTTTAAGCAGGGCGGCAATCTTTAATCTCACCCTATTGTATTACAACTTAAACTTTCTTTCAAACAGCATAAGTGCCATCGCTGACAAAATCACCCATATCAGGCCGGCAGCATAGCCTCCGACTACGTCGCTCGGGTAATGCACCCCCAAATAAATGCGGCTGATGCCAATATTCAATACAATGAACATGACAAACAGCGTTCCGGCAAATTTGCTCCACTGCTTTTTGGCCACGCGGAACAGGATAAAAACAAGGCAGCCGAATAAAATCATAGAGCCCATGGAATGCCCGCTCGGAAAGCTGTAACCTGTTTCCTGGATGACACGCATAATATCGGGACGCTGGCGTTTAAATATGTATTTTAAAATCCTGTTGAACACCCCTGCCCCCAACGCGACGGATACAGCAAGGTAAATGCTGAGCGTACGGTATTTTTTTATCCAGAGAATAAGCACAAATATGAGGGTAATCGATGCAGCACCCTGGACAGACCCTAAAAAGGTAATGGCAAGCATCACGCTCGTCATATGATCGGATATAAATCCCTGGACAAACGAAATAATCGGGAGGTCAAAATTCCGGATCTCCGCCTTGTTGAAATTATCGGCGATTTCAAAAAAAATCCATGTACACAGGGATAGTACCAATAAGATCAAAATAATTTTTAGAATTGCCTGATTCTTCATCTTAAACCTCCAATATGAAATAACTTACCATATTGGAGGCATTCCGGCAAATAAAATTGTCGACACATTTCAATATATTTCGGGCTGCGGCCAAATATCCCCCGAAAAGTTATGCTTCTTTTGCTTTTGTTTTCGCCGCCGGCTTTTTTGTTCTTTTTGCCATTTTTTTCGCTGGCTGTGTCCTGTCGATGGATGCCTGAAGCGCCGCCATTAAATCGGTGACGTTATTTTCCGGTACCTTCACTTTGGCGGTGACAAGGTCCTTGCCAGTACGCTTGGATTCAATCAGTTCCATGAGGCTTGATCGGTATTCATCCGTATATTTTTCCGGCTCAAATGAAGTTGTCAGCTGATCAATCAGCAAAATGGCAGTTTCGATTTCTTTTTTTGACACTTCATCGTCGGCGGGTACATTTGGAACATCGGCCGAATTCCGCACTTCATCCGGATAATGGATCGTTTCCATCAGCAGTGTATTTTCAAATACACGGATGACCGCCAGCTGCTCTTTGGAACGCATGACAATACGCGCCAAACCGACTTTTTTCGATTCGGTCAGCGCTTTCCGCAATAAACCGTATGCTTTGACACCGCCCTCGTTCGGGGACATATAGTAGCTGCGGTTGAAATAAATCGGGTCAATTTCGCGCATGTCAATGAAATCCATAATTTCAACCGCTTTTTCTTCCGTTGTTTTCCGCAAATCTTCCAATTTGTCCTGCTCGAGCACGACAAATTTTCCTTTTGTGATCTCATAGCCTTTGACTATATCCCCGGCTTCTACTTCTTCGCCGCAGACCGGGCAGATTTTTTCATATTGGATCGGTGAATGGCATTTTTTATGCAGCGACCGCAATTTAATGTCTTTATCTTCCGTGGCGGCATGGAGCTTAATCGGGATGTTGACAAGGCCGAAGCTGATCGTGCCTTTCCAAATTGTATGCATGAATGAAACGCCTCACTTTTTGAAGATAATATATGTAGAATTTAACCGGTCTATGTACATCAAGTTTTGGAAAAACAAGGAGGGGCGGAGAAAAATGAAACCAATGCTCCCGACTTTAAAGTGGGAACTTCCCAATATAGGAAACTGGGCATATGAAATCAAATACGACGGCTTCCGCGCCATCCTGGAATGGGATGATGGGGGGATGCATTTATGGAGCCGGAATGAGAAGGATTTGCTGCCGCAGTTCCCGGAGATCCGTGACTTTTTACAAAGCATCGAAAATATAGTGAAAAAGCGGCTTCCATTGCGGCTCGACGGTGAACTCGCCCTTTTGGAAAATCCTTTCAAAGCGAACTTCGGGGAACTGCAGAGCCGGGGAAGAATGAAGTCAACGGCAAAAATCAAACAAGCTGCTGCCATACGCCCTGCCCGTTTCTTAGCATTTGATTTGCTGATGCTGGACGGTGCTGACTTCACCGGAAAAACGTATATGCACAGAAAAGAAACATTGGAAAATTTTTTCCAAAACCTGGAACTGCCGCTGTCCCCCGATCCCGGGAAAACGGAGCTTTTGCAATTGATTCCTTATGCTCCGGAAGCCCAGCAGCTTATCCAAACGATGAAAGATTTTAACAGCGAAGGGATTGTCGCAAAACAAACAAATAGTAAATGGGAAGCGGGAAAAAGGGTTGAGACCTGGATCAAAATCAAAAATTGGAAAACGGCTGCCTGTTTTATTACTGCTTATGACGGAAACAACGGATACTATCATGTGGCGGTATTCAGAAATTCGGAAATTTTTCCGCTCGGGCTGTTTCTTTTCAGCATGAGTTCGGAAGAAAAGCAGGTGCTCACCGCAGCGATTAAAAAAAATGCTGCAAATGAAAAAAACGGCGTGTATACGATCCACCCCGCCATTTGTTTGGAGCTTTTTTACTTGGAATGGGACGGCGTGCAGCTGCGCGAACCGCATTTCCACCGGTTCCGTTTTGACCTTGCGCCGGATGAGTGTACATATGAACGTTTCCGCCTCCAGCAGGCAGCGATACCGGAAGAAGTGGCGGTCACGCATCCGGAAAAGCCGCTTTGGGAAAAACGTCCGGTATCCAAATTGGATTATCTTTTTTATATGCGGGAAATATCCCCTTTCATGCTTCCATTCCTTTCCGGCAGGCTTTTGACAGTGATCCGATATCCGCACGGCGTTTTCGGCGAAGCGTTTTACCAAAAAAATTGCCCGGATTATGCGCCCGCTTTCGTGGAAACGGCCATGCACGACGGGATCCGTTATATTGTTTGCAATGATTTAAAAACGCTGATGTGGCTTGCAAACCAGCTGGCGGTGGAGTACCATATTCCGTATCAAGTTGTAAAAAGCCGTTTTGTCAGCGAAATTGTGTTTGATTTGGATCCCCCTTCCAGGAGCAAGTTTCATTTGGCGGTGAAAGCCGCTTTGTTGTTGAAAGATGTTTTGGATGGACTGGGTTTCGAAAGTTTTGTCAAAATATCCGGAAATAAAGGGCTGCAAATTTATATCCCGCTGCAGGAGGGGCGTTTTACATGGAAAGATACGCGGATATTTACGGAATTTATGGCGTCGTATTTGATTGCAAAAGCTCCCGAAAGTTTTACGGTTGAACGGATGAAGAAAAAACGGGGTGGAAAACTGTACGTCGATTTCATCCAGCATGCCGAAGGAAAGACGATCATTGCCCCTTATTCAATGCGCGGGCATGAAGATGCGCTGGTGTCGGCGCCGCTCAGATGGGAAGAAGTCAGCGAAAAACTTTCCCCTGAACTGTTTACGATGGAAGCGGTGCTGAACCGCGTGAAGAAATTCGGCTGCCCGTTTGCCCGCTATTTTACCTGCAAGAAGGAACAGCCTTTTGCGCCGGTACTGGATTTTTTGAAAAAAAACGATAGCGGACTCGGGAGTGAGCGCTGCTGAGTCGGCGAGAAATACCGGGAAATCGGCTATTTCTTTGCTTCAATCAGCGAAAAACCTTGGGAAATCGACAGGAAATTTTCAAAAATCGGCGTTGGCTTCAAAATCAGCGGCTTCCCTCAAAATGTCAGCGGAAACTTTGCCTAAATCAGCGGAATTACCAGAGAAATCGGCGGTCCGCTGATAATGGGCGCCAAAACTTAAAGAGCATGCCCCCTTCCAAGAGGCATGCTCTTTAAGCTAAAGCTTTCTCCACTACTTCTTTTGCATGGACTTCAAGTTTTTCATACTGTGCCTGTTCAGTGAATTCCTTTTTGCTCCGGACCATAAATTTCGCCGGATTTTCTGCGTCAAATGAAACAACAGCTCCATACAAATACGTCGCATTGCCGATCAGATCAATGCTAAACTCAGGATCGCCACCCGTTTCAATTTTGTGGACAAGGCAACGTACTTTCCCGCCGTTATTGTATACTTCGATCATCTCTTCAAACGGCCGCATCCTTAAAAGGCAGGCGACAAGACTGGAAGCGGACATTGCCGTTCCGCAGGCGTTCGTAAAGCCGACTCCGCGTTCAAACGTCCGCACATACAAGCCGTTTTTCCCGATCGGTTTCACGAAGCTGACATTTACGCCGTCCGGAAAAATTTCATTCGGACCGTTTACATATTCCGATAAAGTTTTTTGCTTATCGGAATGGAAAACTTCATTACCGACAAACGAAATCAAATGCGGATTCGGCACTGCAACAGCCGTAAAAGACAAATCTTTCGATAATGCCTCCACTTGTTCATTGATCAGCACCTCTTTCCCGATCCGCATCGGCAGTTTATCGAGGCCGAACAAAACGGGCGAAATTTCCACCCGGAATGTCGGGATCCCGCCAAACAGCGGTTCCGCTTTTTTGGCATACAAATTGGCCTTCATTGTTTCAATTAACAGATCATCTTTTCCAAGCTTTTCGGATACATAGCGGGCGACACAACGCAGGCCGTTGCCGCACATCGATGCTTCGGATCCGTCCGCATTAAATACCCGCATTTTTGCATCCGCTACTTTGCTTTGAGAAACAAAAAGCAAACCGTCCGCCCCGAGTCCGGAACTGCGCTTGCAAAAAGACAACGCCATTTCTTTGCGGATCGTATCCGTCAATGGATTTTCTACAGCCGTTTCATCGATGATTAAAAAATCATTGCCCGATCCGTGGCATTTTACCAGTTTCAATTCCATGGTTGATTTCCTCGCTTTTCTACTTCTATTCTTGCTGTTTGAGCGGCTTGATCAACGGAACATTTCTGCCCAAGATCTCATCAGAGCTTTTTAACACGAATGTGTTGCTTTCAGGGGCATAATCAATTGTCAAATCCCCGCCAAAATAAATGAGATCGCTTTTTTCAATCGCAACTGGCATACCGTTTGTCTCCATCATTTGCTCACTTTTTTCAAGATGGTCCTTGTCCGTCAGCATGAGAACCGGAACGCCGTCAGTGCCGCAGCCGCACCCTTCCGAATCGTAAAGCAGCCTGAGCACCGCTTCTTTCTGCGGGGCTTCGCCTTCCAAATATGCAATGGCCGCATCAGTAATTGAAATCATGTGCAGCCCCCCTTTCGAACTTCCTTACAAAAATTGTACCATCCTTGTTATTTTTTTACACGAAATATTTATCATGCACATAGAAAAAGGCCAAGAAGGCAATGGCGAGCACCTGATCCTCTTCGTCCAGGCTTCCGGAAAAACGGAGCACGGGGGTATTTGCGGAAAAGATTTGCTGCCACGCAACCGGCATAATACCGCGCGAAACAACAGCCAGAAGTTTATCGTTCCGGTAAAATTCAATTTCATTGTTTTCATTTTTCCGAATGGAAGCAGATTGGCTCCCATTGGCGAAAAAAATATGTTTACCCGTGTTTTCCAACATGTATAGAGAAATTTGAAAGCCGGAGAGCACCACTGTTACTTTTCGATTGCGCTGTTGGATCCGGATGGAAAACGCGCCCCCGTCAAGCTTTCTTTGCAGCTGGAAATATTTTACGCCCCTTCTTGACGCTTTTTCTTCGAGCAGCCACCTGCAATACCCGCTGCCGTCATAAAGCTGCACCGCAAACTTTGTCCCGGGTGGAAACTGAACCACATATTTCCCGGTGCCCGGCCATGTTTCCCGATTCGACCCGGTGCCTGCGGAAATTTTCCCCTTAATTCTTCCATAGTATAAATAGCGGGCAAAAAAATAGAGGATATACAGCCATACAGCCCAAACCACCGCATCAAATATCCCACCGCGTCCGATATAGAGCAGAATAAGGCAAAAAGCGGACAGGCCGCTAGCAAGGACAACGGTCTGATAGAAGTACATTTTCGACATCGACGCGTAGTAATTTTTCAGATCCATACCGAATCTCCTATTATCTTTTCTTGATTCTATTTTATGAAGCGCGCCATAGAATCATGAGAAAAAGATTTGTCCCCCTTATACTTATCGCACTCTTGCTTTCATATGGGTTTTAAGTCGTGTGTCCCAACTGATGAGCTGTTCCATGATACGGCCGCCATCCCTTACCCCCTGCTCGTACAATTCCGTCAGGCGTTTAGCGTTTTTTTCAATCCGTTTTACTTTCAGGGGTTCCTGCGGGCAGATCAGAAAAACCCGCCCTTCCCTTTCTTCATTTTCTATAAATTCAACCGTTTCATTATATAATCCGGCCCGTTTTTTCACCGCTTCATAAACACCCGGATAAGCACGGTATTTCCGTTTAATGAAGAAAGTAAATTTCGCCGGTTTTTTCCGGTAACCCCGGTTTCTGGTTGAAATCACGATATTATAGGTGAACCCGTCCTGTATCGCTTTTTTGATCGGGATCGGGTCGGACAGGCCGCCATCCAAAAGCGGGCGCCCGCCGATTTCAACAATCGGCGCAGCAAGCGGCAGCGAACTGGAAGCACGGAGCACTTGCAGGAGATTCCCTTTGTAGTCTTTGCGCGTGAAATAAACAGGCTTGCCTGTCATGCAATCAGTCGTGCCGATCACAAATTCGCACGGGTTTTCATCAAACGCCTGAAAGTCAAAAGGCACATGTTTTTTCGGAATTTCGTCAAAAACATAATCCATTCCGAACAGTTCCCGGTTGCGTATATAATTTTTCCATGATAAGTAACGTTCTTCATGAATAAAGTCGATATTGACTTTCCGGTTCCGCCCCTTTTGTTTGGATAAAAAAGATGCAGCATTGCAGGCTCCGGCCGAAACGCCGATAACATACGGAAATTCAATTCCATGTTCCAAAAAACTTTCAAGCACGCCTGCTGTATAAACGCCGCGCATGCCGCCGCCTTCAAGAACAAGGCCGCAGTTTAAAAGCATTTGCATCTATCCTTTCAGACTGTACTGTAATTATTAGAATCGCATAAAAATCCGCTGCTTTCAAGAAACGTGCCCCAAACAAAAAAGCCTACTTCCGGTTATTTGATCAGCCGGAAAATAAGCGGGATCCGGTACATTTCGCCGTTATATGCTTTTATTGCGGCCACAATTGTAAAAATAAAATACATCAGCCCGACAACCGGCAAAAGCACAAACCCGATTAAAACGACGATCAAAAGGGACGCAGCAAATCCGTATACTGTGTACGAAATTAAAAAATTGAAATACTCTTTCCCATAATAATCAACATATGCAGAAGAATCTTTTTTTAACAGCCAAATCAATAGAGGACCGACAACCGTAGTAAAAAGGCTGGAAACAAAAATCAGCATGGACAACATGCGCTCATCATTTGTACTCATCTTCAATGCCTCCTTCAATATAGTACAATTATCTCTTGATATCTCACTCATTCTCAAAATTTCATAGGTATTTGATTCACACCTAAATAGTTTTCACACCTTTAAATGGATATAGACAGAATTTTCTTACATTG
>NZ_BKZP01000035.1 GCF_008974185.1 Weizmannia acidilactici | reverse complement strand
GAGGTTTGCCGCTCGCTTCCTTCAGATTCCGCATCACTACGGACACACTTGCGTTAGGCTATCGCTACTACTGCCTTCGCGATTCGGGACTTTCACCCTATAGAGTGCAGCCATGCCAGGCGCACCAAAAAAAATCCTGCCCCTGTTGCACAGGGACAGGATTTTTTTAATACACAATTACCGGTTCGTTTTGTTCAAGATTGTCATAAACGGATTTCATCACACTTGGCGGCGTGTTCACGCATCCGCCTGATCCGTGCTTCAAGTAGGCATCCATCGCCCAGTTTGTACGCCAGCTTGCATCGTGGAAGCCGACGCCGCCGAGTGTGAACGGAGCCCAGTATTTGACCTTGATGGAGTAATGCGGATTTCCCGCCTCGCTGCCTTCTAGGACGGACGGCGATTGCTTATACTCGATATACCAGACCCCTTTTGGCGTATCTTCATGCGTGTCATGCCTCCCGGTTACAACACGGGTTGTCACTTTCAGCTTTCCATCCTTATAAATCCAGATCCGCTGGTCATTGATTGACACTTCCGCATATGTATCGCCAATGCCGTTATTCGTTAAAACGTGGTACCCGACACCGATCGTGCTGTAGCCTTCCCCGTAAATATAATAAGCTTTTACCGATTTTCTGCCGTTTTGGAAAGCTTTCGCGATCCGTTCCGCTTCTTTATCGGTATCGATCGCCCAGCCGTATGACTGCCCTTTCACCGAAATGACAGAGCCGGAATGCGTTTTAAACGTATAGTTTTTATGCAGCGTCGATTTCTCCTTGTTCAGTTCCTTCAGTTTTGTTTTGATGCCGGATGTATCGATGGTGAGTTTCATATTTTTCGATACCGAAGCATTTTTGATCAGATCGCTTGCTTTAAACGGAAAATTCTTCTCCTGCAGCACGTAATTGACCGTCTGCTGCGATAGTTCCTCAAGCTTTTGCTTTTCCTGTTTTACTGTCTGGCTGTTTTCGCGGACCGGCTGGAGTCGGGCGGCTTTCAAATGGATTTCGCTGTTGTATTTTTGTTTGTCATATTCTTTTAAAATTTCCGCAATATCATATTGGTTTCCTTTTTTGCTTTTGGATACGCTGATTTTGCCATCTTCCATATAGGCCTGCGCGTCTTTCGGAGCCTGTAGATTTTTGTTCAATTGCTTCAATTGGTTTGATACTTCCTGCTTCAAGGTAACACTCCGGTAACGGTCCGCCCGCTCAGGCATGATCGTGTAGTTCTTTTCTTTAAAGGACGGGACAAATGTGCGCTGTGAATGGAAAACGCGTTTCACCTCCGCAAGATCACTGTCTGTAAAGCTTGCTTTTGTATCTTTACCGTCCACCAAAACTTTGTTTCCGACATACACTTTATTTGTTAAATCCATGGACTTTAATTTTTTCAAGGCCTGTTCAGCGGTCAAACCGCCCACTTTGACGCCGTTGATTTTGATATGCGGATTGAAACGGGTGGCCTGGTAATAGCCCGCCCCGCCTAAAAGTACGAGAATAAGTGCGGCAATGCTGCCAACGAGAATGGCTGTCTTCCTGCTTATGGCCGATCACCCCAATAAAAATAATTTCTATTACGAATAGATTGCGTGATTTACATATAACATATATGAATCGGCCGGATTTCACAAGAAGTTTTTCTCATTTAAGAAAACGTTCACGGCCCGCATGAAGTTTGCTGTATAAGTAAAATGCAGGTTTCCGCCATTTTTCTGCACTGGGCGAATTACTTTTTCAAAAATTTCGTAGATCGACTGGAGTTTCCCAGCGAGCACCTCTAAATCTGACAGATCGTGAACTGCCTGAATGCAATCTGCAATTTCTGTTTCATACGCTTCCGGCCCGTAACCGAGCGGATCCCATGAAAATCATTCACGTAATTTTACATTGGTTTCATGCATGTTCATGTCCATCACCTGAAAACAATGCTATGGGCTTTTTCCTATAAAAAATGCACTAATGCAGAAAGCGGTTTTTCTTCAGGATTTCATCTTCTATTTTTTTCGCTTTCTCCATCTGCTTCCGGTTAACCTTTTGAATGGCGAAAAAGGCGAGCACCGCGAGTATCACAAAAAAGGACAGCGAAATAAAAGCCGGAATGTAATATTTTTTATCGTGCGGAAACTCAACTAAAAACCCAAAAATAAAAGGAACCACGGCATTTCCCCCTTTGGCAGCGATTACCCCCATTATAACAGCCAGTGTACACGATTGAAAACGCTAAAACAGCGCCGCATTCAATTGCTGCGGCGCTTCCCTTTTTTTACCGGACTGTCATTTTTTCAATCATGACATCGTGCAGCGGCTTATCGTACATGCCGGTCCGGACACTTGCAATTTCGTCCACGACATCCATGCCTTCAATGACCTGGCCGAACACGGTGTGGCGGAAATCAAGCCACGGAGTGCCGCCTTTTTCCATATATGCTTCCACGATCTCAGCCGGATAGCCTGCCTGTTCCATCTGCCCTTTCAAACTTGGATCAACCGTTTTGCTTTGGACGATGAAAAATTGGCTTCCGTTCGTATTCGGGCCGGCATTGGCCATCGACAACGCGCCGCGGATATTAAACAGACGTTGCGAAAATTCATCTTCAAAAGGGGCGCCGTAAATGCTCTCGCCGCCGGTCCCGTTTCCTTCCGGATCGCCACCCTGGATCATGAACCCGTTAATCACGCGATGGAACGTCAAGCCGTCATAATATCCGTTTTTGCTGTGCTGAACAAAATTTTCAACCGTCTTCGGCGCGAGTTTCGGAAATAATTTGATCGTGATCGTCCCCATATTCGTCTGCATGTCGACGACCGTTTCGTTTTCCTGCACTTCCGCCGTTAATTGCGGATATATCGTTTCTTCTGTCATAGATTGATAAACCTCCATCCGTTTCATTCACTGCTCTTGTTTAACTTTACTAAAATCAGCCCGAAAAGTCCAAAGGAAAAAACGGATTTTTTTCTTTTGCTTCTTTCCCGTATTTTTCCCATAATGATATATAGAAAAAAGCAAGGGGGAATTGGAGTGGACATTGGCGATTTCATCGTAACAACAAAGAAAACGGGAAAATATATCGGGGAAATTACGCAAGTATTCCCCGACCATTACGTGTTTAAAACGCTGGCCGTTTTGAAACATCCCGCCCAGGGGGATCTGCATCATCCGAATGAAGGGGACGTGCCGTTTTTCCATGAGCGGAAAGCGCTTGCCTACGGGGAACAGGCGAATATCCCGTTGAAAACAGCCAAACCTTACAGCGGCGAAATCCCGGATTACACCGAGTCGTTAAGAACGGCTGTCCACGGGCTCGTGGAAAAACTCGAAAAAGAAGATACACTCTACAGCCAAAAAAGCATCGCAGCATTAAAAAACTTGATGAAAGAATATGGGATTTAAGCTGGCAGCCGGGATCTTTCGGAAAGGTCCCGGCCTTTTTTATCGTTGCCCGCGGCTTCTTCGTATATCGGGAAGTAAAATAAACATGATTTTTGTCAAAAATCCTTCAAGTTTCCTCAAGACGGTTTTGTTGAAATTTCCGACATAGGTTTTATAATAATATTTAGGTGAACGAAATATTAATACAATACACTTTTAGTGTGCTTATATATATGAAGGAGGCGGTTACCCATCCAGATGACTCAGGAAAAGCGTAACTTGTATATTATGCTCGTTTGTAATTTTCTCGTTGGCGCAAGCATGACGATGATTATTCCATTTTTATCGCTATATATTAAAACGTTCGGACATTTCAGCGATGTGTATGTCCAACGGTGGGCCGGCTATATTTTCGGCGTCACCTTTTTGGTCGCTTTCATCATGTCTCCGGTATGGGGCAGAATCGGCGACAAGTACGGCTTTAAACCGACACTCGTCATTACCGGCTTCGGCATCGCCGCAAGCATTTTTTGCATGGGGCTGGCCAATAACGTTATCTCCCTGTTTATCACCCGCTTTTTTATGGGGATTGTGACCGGTTTTATCCCGACTTCGATGGCTTTGATTTCCGCGCAGACACCGAAAGAAGAGGCAGGGAAGGTGCTCGGCACATTGCAGATGGGCAATGTTTCCGGCAGTTTGTTCGGACCGATGATCGGTGGTTCAATCGCCGACAGCTTTGGCTTTAAATATACGTTTATCATCACAGCCGCCACCATTTCTATTGCCGCGCTCGGCGTTGTATTCGGCATTAAAGAAAAACGCCGCGAGCCGGTACAGAAAAAAGCGGCGCACGTTTCTTCCATCGACGTGCTGAAACGCATTGTCAGCCACCGCATTTTGATTACCGTTATGGTGATTGCCCTTTTGATCCAGATGGCCAACTTCAGCGTCCAGCCGTTACTGGCACTGTATGTAAGCCATTTAACAAGCGCCGGCAATGTCGCGCTCCTTTCCGGCATGGCGTTTTCCGCAACCGGATTCGGTAATCTCCTTTTGACAAGGCAGTGGGGGGCGCTTGGCGACAAATTCGGGCATGCAAAAGTGCTACTTGTTTTGCTTGTTTTAGCCTGTGCCTTTATGGTTCCGCAGGCGCTTGTGAACAATTTATGGGAACTCATTATTTTGAGATTCCTGTTTGGGATGGTGGTCGGCGGCATGAACCCGAGCATCGTCGCATTTATCCGCCTCGAAGCGCCGCTCAGTATGCAGGGGGAAGTACTCGGTTATAACCAAAGTTTCCGTTTCCTCGGCAATGTGACGGGGCCGCTGCTTGGCGGTTATGTATCCGGCATTTCCGGCATTTCGTCCGTTTTCTATGTCACCGGGATATTGTTTATTTTTGCGTTTGTGCTCCTCTTTTTCAGCGTAAAATCCGAGCAGCGCCGCCAGCTGCAGGAAGGGCTCAACCAATGACCGAAAAGTCAGCATCATCTATTTAAAAGGCTGCAGGCTAAGCATACCTGCAGCTTTTTTCATTTTTCTTTTTTCGGCACAACCGCAATCGTGCACCGCGATAAGCAAATCAAATTTTCTTCTTCATCCATGATTTTAATTTCCCACACTTGGGTGTTTTTGCCCCGGTGCACAACTTCTGCAACGGCCTTCACGGTGCCGTCCCGTTTGGAGCGGATGTGGTTCGCATTGATTTCAAGTCCGAAGCAAACCTCTTTTTCCAAATCAATCAGCATGGCTGCCCCGAGGCTTGCCGCCGTTTCCGCCAATGCGACAGAAGCGCCGCCGTGCAGGTACCCGAGCGGTTGCCTCGTTTTTTCGTTCACCGGCATGGTTGCCACCACTTTTCCCGGCTCCATTTTTACAAGTTTGATCCCTAAAGCACCGATCAATGTGTTTTCCAGTTCCAATTTCTCGTTCCTCCTTTGTTTCGGATTGTCCATACATCTTCCGCGCCTTCTTTTCATAATATGTAAAAAATTTGTTTTCCGCCAAAGAAAGAAGGTGAGAGTATGTACCCCAATCCGTATCATCGTTACCCTTCCATCCTTTCATACTATTCCATGCCTTTCCGCCAATATCCTGCCGTACGCCCGAAAAAATTTATGGATACCGCTTTGCATATGAATGAACTTTTATCCGATGCACAGCTGGTTACAAACCGCATTTTACGATCTGCCCCTTTTGCCGGCCAGCTGATGGAAGCGGCACAAAAGTCCAATATGGCACAGATCGGGCGCCTCCTTGCAGGAACGGGCATCAAACATACGCCGCGCGTTTTCTATTCGCCGGACGGACTCGTGCTTGAATTTGCCCATCAAACCGGCCACGATCCCGAGCCATGTTGTGCCATTCAGATGAAAATGCGCTGGTCATAACAATTAACCCCGCTTTCAATAGACAAAGCGGGGTAAAAAATTTAATACGGATAGTAAGGAAATGGCGGGTAGGCATATGGAACCGGCGGATACAGAAAGAACGGGCGCGGCCTCACCAGTGCGCCGCCAAGCAGCCCGCCGAGAAAACCTCCTAAAAGCGGGGCCCCGAAAAACGGCGCGAGACGGGAAGGATAATGTACATGTGAATTCATTCAACTACCTCCTCTCTTTCTTGTTTTAATTTATGCATCCCGCTTAGGTTGGACTGGGCGCTAGGCAGGCGATGCTTTTTGCTGTTTCTTTTTCTTACGCCTTTCTTTCCATAAAATAATAAGAAGGCTGAGCAGCGGAAATGCCACTTGCGCCGGAAAATGGAACAGGATAGGAACGACTTTGAGCCCTTCATTGATATGTTCCGCATAAGTAGATGCGATCATAAGAGAAGCGCACAGCATAATGAAGCCGAGCGGATACACGGTTTTCTGGTAACCATCCACTTTAAATAGCTCCGTAAAAATAACACATGCCGCATAAAAGAAAAGGGTGACTTTAAAAAAACCGCCAACAATTAGCGCAATCATAAAAAATACGTCGAGCCTTTCCAAAAAATGGGCAAACTGTATTTCCCGGATGGTCGAAAGAAGCGGAAACGGGGAGCGCTGGATCGTCTCTGCGCCAATCACGGAAATATTGATCAGCATGGAAAATACCAAATTCGTCCCGCTTAGTAATATTGCGGACAGCCCGGCAATTTTGACTTTCTTCGAATGGTTTACAAGTGGGAGAATGCTGAAAAATACAATCGTTTCCCCAAAAGGGACATAAATCGTTTCCGTGATCATCGATTTTAACACGGGCATGACTCCGCTTTCAAGTACCGGCTTCAGATGATTCAGATTAATGAGCCGGGATACGATGATCAACACAAATCCCGTGATCGCCATGATATAGTAAAATATGAAAAAAATTTCCCCGGTTCTTGCGATCACTTCAATTCCTTTTTTTACGGCATAAATGATGCAAAAAGCCATAATGGCGTTAATAATAAACAGCGGAAATTCCGGATAGGAAGTAATGATCAGCATTTCCCCGAAATCGCGCAGTACCCTGGCCGACAAATACAAAAAATATATGCCAAAATTAAACCCGAATATCCATCCAAGAAACTTCCCATATACGGCTTGCAGGCTTTGGACCGGGGATAGATCCGGGTAAAAGGTAAAGATTTTATAATAAAGATAAAACAGGAAAAAGCCCATGCACATGCCGCCGAGAATGGCCAGCCATGCATCCTGTTTTGCGCCGCTCCCAATTGCAAGTAGAAGCGCGCTGCCAAGTTCAAACATAAAAATCATCACAAATAATTGGTAAGGTGAGATTTTTGCTTTTTCCATATATCACCAGGCCTTGCTATTTTAAATTTGAATGGAACGGATCCGTCCTTAGTTCCGAATTGCTGATGATCACATTCGAATGCACGTTTACTTTTAAGTTGGCAAACCCTTTTTCATTCCAATGGTTCTTCATTTTTTTCCATTGCTTCGGATACTGCTGGTGGATCATTTGCCCAAACCCGAATACATCACATTTTTCCTGCTGCATATAGCGGATTCCCGCGTAAATTTGCTGCTCGGCTTTCTTTTCATAAGCTTTTTGAAGACGGTCGATCACTTTCATATCCATTACTTTCATGGGCACATCCACTTCATAAAGCTGCCCCTGAAATGTAATATCGATATTCATTTCCGGTTTGCCGTTTTTCATCACCGGCTTTATGTCTACATTTGTTTTTATTGTCCGGATATCAACCGCATCCGGATGATGGTTCCAGTCGAGCGTCAGGGAAGTGATATTTGTCTTCTTGAGCAGCCATGTAATGACGCGTGCTTTGTTTCCGTCAACCCAGCCAATCAATTTGCCGTTTTTTATGATGCCGATTGCCGAGCTCATTAAATATGCCGATAAAGCGGTCTGGTTTAAGCTATCCTGCATTTTCCCTTTTTCCGGATCCCCGATTAGTTTAATGCTGCCAACTGCCGCTTCTTTTCCCTCTGTGGTAAAATCGGAAATGAGGTCCGACATACTTATTTTCAGCCTCCCCCCAGAACCTTCCTGGGCATATTCCAACGTTTTGTTGATTTTATTTGCCGGAACCCGGTCAATTGGGGTTAATACTTTAAGAATATCTTCCGCTTTACAATTACGAGCAATGACAAAAGTGGCCGTATTGCGGAATTCTTTGTGCCTGTCCAGGACATCAAGGATGGGATAAATCCCTTCCTTGGCTGTTTCTTCACCAACCATTAATACGTTTGCATGCGAAAAATATAATCTCCTTGAAATTTCCTGTCCCCCGTTTCGGAATGCTTCTTGGACTGTTCTGCCTGTAGCCTGGTAAATGGTGACGGGTGGCCCCTGTCCCCCGCCCAATTGCATGCCGTTCGGGATGTTTAAAGAATTGACAATTTGATAGGTGACCAAGTATTTGCCATTTTCAAGGCGGTCGACTCCGATCGCGCTGACAAAGGCAATATCCGTCAATTCTTTATGGCTCCAGCAGCCGGTAAGCATAAAGATAGAAAGCAGCAGCACCGCCGCCATTTTTATTTGTCTTTTGATCATGAAGGCTCACCATTTTTTTTTGGCGGCATCGGTCGTTGGTTTTCACCTTGCCGGACAATATTTTTCTGGCTGAGGAGCCGCGGCCTGGCGCTCATCGACCATATCGGCGCACGGAAGACGGTATCTCCGATATTCTGACGCACAAGCGGCGCAATCGGGGTTGTATACGGAACGCCGAACGACCTTAAGCTGCACAAATGCACGACCAGGGCGATCATACCGATAATAATGCCGTAAAAGCCGAACGTCGCAGCCAAAAGCATAAATACGAAACGGAAAAGCCGCGCTGAAATCGCAATTGAAAAAGAGGGTGTTGCAAAACTGGCAATCGCCGTAATCGACACGACAATGACCATTGCTGCCGAAACAAGCCCGGCCTGGACGGCTGCCTGCCCGATCACAAGCGCGCCGACAATTGAAACGGTCTGCCCGATCGGCCGCGGCAGGCGGAGCCCGGCTTCCCGCAAAATTTCAAAGATAATCTCCATGACGATCGCTTCTACAAATGCCGGGAACGGAATCGCTTCCCGCTGCCCCGTCAAAGTAAAAACGAGCTGCGTCGGGATCATTTCCTGATGGAAGGTGGTGGCCGCCACATATGTGGCCGGCCCGATCAGTGATATTAAATATCCGAGTACACGCAGAAAACGGATGGCCGTCGCAATGTCAAAACGCATATAATAATCATCCGCCGACTGGAAAAATTGAATAAAAACGGCAGGAGCGACTAATGCAAACGGGGAGCCGTCGACAATAATGGCAAAACGGCCTTCCAATAAGTTGGCAGCAACGACATCCGGCCTTTCCGAATGGTAAATAGTCGGAAAAATCGTAAACGTTTTATCTTCAATCAGCTGTTCAATATAGCCGGATTCTAATATCGCATCGATTTTAAGCGTTTGCAGCCTTTTGCGGGCTTCTTCGACCACTTTATCGTTTGCGATCCCTTTTATGTACATGAGCACCACGTCGGTCCTGGTGACTTCGCCAATTTTATATGACTCAAGCCAAAGATTCGGATTTTTAATCCGTTTGCGGATCAAAGCCGTATTAACGCGCAGCGATTCCGTAAACCCTTCACGCGGCCCGCGGACGGTGACTTCCGTTGACGGTTCTTCAATGGAACGCTGCTCGCCGCCCCTTGTGCTGATGCTTAATCCGCCATAAACCCCGTCAATGAGCAGGATCGTCTGGCCGCTTAAAAGCTCCGCAAATAAATCATTCCAATTCATGACCGTCTTGACCCCGCCGATTTTGATGGCATGCTTCATTAAGTCATCCAGGACATTGTCGCTGTCTAAATACGGATCAATTTTTGGATTTGCCATCAGTACTTCAAGCAAATTTTCATTGATCATCAGTGAATCATCAAGACCGTCGACACAGATGACAGCAGCCGGCACATTTGCCTTACTTCCCATTTTGATTTCATGGATGACAATATCGGAACTGTTTCCGGTCGTTTTTTTCAACTGTTCGATCTGCGTTTTCAGATCCGTTCCCATCGTTTGTGCCGGAATATTTGCTGCAGTGCCGCCCGTATCTTCCCCGTGCGTTGGATTTTCCTGTTCACCCTGATTCTTTTTTACAGATTTCAAATATTTGCTCCACCAAAACGGCATACCGATTCCCCTTCTTTTTCCGGATTCCCGCCATGAATGGCCGCTTACGGCGGGGTGCAAACTAATTTAAAAAACAGCTCGCTGTTAGTATGTTTCCGTTTGAACCAAATTATGAAAGGGATTGAAGATCCGTGAAATTGGCGATTTTAATCGGCATCGTTGCGTTTTTTCTGTATGCATTCATTGCTGGGATTGATTTTTATCTGAGTCGTTCCCTGTTTGTAGCACTTAGCCATCCGTTTGAATTATTCGTCTCTTTTTCTTCAATTGAAAAAATTATGCTCGCCCTATTCATCGTTTTGCTCGTCTTAAAAATTACAGCAGGCCTTTTAATGCAAAAGGGGATTGTGAAGAAAAATTATTATTAAAAAAGCTATGAAAGCGAACCATGTTGATGGTAATATCCGCTTTACGCAGCGGCAATCGCTTAACAGAACATTAAAAAAAGGAAAGCTTAAGCTGCTCTCCTTTTCATCATTAGATTCTTGCCGCCATTCTTTCGGCCAGAACAGCCAAGGTCCTCACCATCACACCGGTTGCGCCGGCAGGACCGAGTTCCGTGTCTTTGCCGGTTGTTGCTGTTCCGGCAATATCAAGATGGACCCACGGCGTATTTTCTGCAAATTCGCCGATAAAAGCGCCCCCCATAATCGCATGGCCTTCCCTGCCCGGCGAATTGTTTAAATCGGCAATTTTACTGCTTCTGACCCTTTCTTTGTCCGCTTCCGTAATCGGCAGGCGCCAAATGAATTCACCCGCTTCACGCGAGGCTTCCAGCACTTGTCCGAAAAACGCGTCATCATTGGCCATGGCGCCGGTTTTATCCAGCCCGAGCGCCGTGACCACACCGCCTGCCAACGTTGCGACATCGACAATATAATCGGCGCCGTGGTGTTTTGCGTACGTCACCGCATCAGCCAAAATCAGCCGCCCTTCCGCATCGGTATTCAACACTTCAATCGTTTTACCGCTCAGGCTTGTAATCACATCATCCGGTTTAAAGGCGCCTCCGCTGACCATATTGTCGGTAGCAGGAATCACGGCAACGACATTTTGCGCAGGCTGCAGTTCCCCGATCACTTCCATTGCGCCCAAAACGGCCGCCGCCCCCGCCATATCAGTTTTCATGCCGACAATGCCGGTTTTCGTTTTCAGCGAGTAGCCGCCCGTATCAAACGTCACGCCTTTTCCGACAAGGCCGAGCACATCTTTCCATTCTGTTTTTCCTTCGTATTTCAGGACAATCATTTTCGCAGGTGCATTGGAACCTTGATTTACGGCCAGCAGCGCCCCCATCCCGAGTTTTTCCATATCCGTTTTCTCAAGGATTTCCAATTCAAAACCATATTTTTCGGCAAGACGCCGGGCGAATGCCGAAAGTTCCTCTGCCGTCAATAAATTCGATGGCATATTGACAAGCGTCCGCGCCGAGTTTACCGCTTTTCCGTACACATAGCCGGCGTGCAGGGCAGCCATCAATTCTTCTTCATTGCAGCCGGAATACACAACTGTTTTTTCAATCTGCACATCCGGAATGTTCGGCTTGCGTTTATAGCCTGGAAATTGGTATACCGCCATTGGCAGGGCTTCGCCGAGCGCAGCAGCCGTACCCACCGGCCCGATTTTCTCTGTTATGAACGTGTCCAAAAAAATCCCGGCCGATGACCACCTCATTTTCCGGACATGTTTAAACACTTTCCCGAACGCTTTTTTCAAGCCTTCTTTTTTCATTTCTTTCGGTTTGCCAAGCCCGATAAATAACAGCCGCTTTACAGGAAGCTTGCCGAGTGTGTGGACGGTGGACAAGCTGCCGAAGTGTGCCGAAACATCACCCGATTTCACCAGTTCCTTCAGTTCCCCTTCAAAAATCTTGTCCAGTCCGGAAAGCCGTCCGCCGAATTTATCCGGGATTTGTTTAAGTCCGATAATCAAGCAGTCTTCGCCACATTCAAAAGGATTTCCGTTATCGATGGTAAACATATTCATCACCTCTGTTCCATTATAACGGCCCGGAATGCGGAAACATAAAAAAAAGCGCAACCGGCGATTTGCGCTACTCTTCCGTTTTCGATTTGATATACTGCTGTCGGAAAACCTGCATCGCTTTGTTTTCGTTCATTTCGGCAAGTTCCTTTTCAGTCAGGGTGCCGTCCCCCATTTTAATGATATACACATTCAGCGTCTGCTTTCCCCACTTCCGGTAGACATCCGAAACAGTCTCAAAGTAGAGGTCGAGCCGGTCCCCTTTAATCGCCGAGCCCGTATCCGCCACAACGCCGAAATCATAGCCCGGAATATAAAGAACCGTGCCGATCGGAAAAACGGACGTGTCCGCTGCAATCGTCGAATATAAATCCCGCTTCACCTTCACCCCCGAATACGTAATGCCGTATCCGGGATGGCCAGGATTTTTTCCGGTGGATTCCGCCCCTGCCGTGTATCCTGTTGCGGTTACTTTCTTTTTCGGGTAAACGCTCCAGTCGTATGCGTCAAGCGAAGGCAGCGGATGTTTGACCGCTTTTTTTGCCAATCCTTTATCCAAAGGTTTTAGGTTTTTCCACACCGGTACTGCCGGCGCTTCTTCGCGGAGCCCTGCCGCTTTAACCCCTGAAATGGATTGGAAGGTGGATAATATCGCCCATATGAACAAGATCGCCATCAATAAGCGGATCATCCATTTTTTTATGTCCAATGGTTTTCACTCCTCCTACAAGTATTGTTTCCAACCCCTTTTCGGAATATGCGGCAGCCCGCACGGAAAAAAGTACTGATATAGGAAATCACCGCGAAATTCGCGGGATTCCTGCGGGAAAAGCAGTCCAGGCGGGTCCCCTTAACACGGAATCGTGAACGAAAGCCTAGATGGCCCCGCGGAATGCGGATGAATTTCAAGGTGATGGAATCATTGGCGCAAAAAAACTGCCCTTAAAGGCAGTTTTAAAACATGCGGTATCCGTTTTTTCTGAGCATTTTAATGGCAATGCCGGCCAAGAGCGCACCGGCCAAGCCGCTTGATAAAATCAGGGCATCGGATAAATGGATCGAAGCAAGATGGCGGCCCAGCTGCCGGAATGCCGGCCCGGGATTTGTAAAATACTCCAAAAACGCCACCCGGTTAATCATCATGAGCGCAATGAACGGATAAATAAAACAGAGGATCCATGTCATGCGCAAAAGCATATTGGCGATAAAACCGATGCCGAAAAACAAAACGAGAAAAAGGACCATAGAAATCATCAACACCGGTATACTCATAAAATCCCCCCGCATTATCGTTACATACAGTTTACGGAATAGAGTGAATTTAGTCAATATTGTTAAGGGACAGGGCAATGCCGCCGTTACCGGCACCGGGAAGCGGGGAACGGTTCTTTCCGCAAACCTCCGGTCTCCGTCTGGCCTCTCGAATACTTTAAAGCTTTTCCTTTTTCTATATAAAATTAAATTTTCCTTTCTTTAACACCAGCCTTGGACCGCCGATCAAAAACAGGGCGCGGTCATCGACCACTTTTTTCATAAATGATGCGGAAGTGCCTTTCAATTTTTTGCCGAATACGATGCCGATTGCATTGTCTTCCCCGAGCGAGCAGACTGTGCCCTTATCGTTGAAGACAAATGCTTCGAGCTCCTGTTCTCCGCGGATCTTTTTCACGAGATTGCGCGCGCACACTTCACCGTGCTGCATTGCAATTTGGGCGGTCGGCGGATACGGCCGGTTTATTGCTTTGTTTATGATCATAGCACAGTCCCCGATCATAAAAATATTTTCGTATCCCGGGACAGTCAAATCCGGATTCACTTTCACCCGGCCGCGCACATTTTCAAAGCCGGACGCATCAATAACCGCATTGCCGCGCACGCCTGCGGACCAGATCACCGTACCGGCATTGATTTCATACGGCTCTTCACCTTTTTTGCCGACCCATACCCCTTCCCGCGTCGCTTTTTTCACCGCCGTGCCGATATGGAACTCGACGCCTTTGCTTTCCAAATAGGATAGGGCATAATCGACAAGCTCACGGTCAAACTGCGGCAGCACGACAGGATTCGATTCGACGGAAACAATCCGCACTTTTTCGCGCGGGATCCCATATTCTTTGCAAAGCTGCGGAATCCGGTTGACGAGCTCGCCGAGAAACTCAATCCCCGTAAAACCCGCACCACCGACGACAATGGCCAGCCGGCTGTCATCCTTCACTTTTTCAGACCGGTACGTCGCAAATTGGCGTTCAATATGCTCCCGAATCCTTTGGGCAGCGCTTACATCTGTAATCGAAAAAGTGTAGTCTTTCAAGCCTTCAATTCCGAATGTTTCCGCGTTTGAGCCGAGCGCCATCACAAGATAATCATACGCCACTTCCCCGTCATTTTTCAGCACAACTTTATTCTCGTCTTTCTTTACCCGGACGACTTCCCCTTGAATGAATTTCACTTTGTTCCCATTCAGCACATTCTTGATCGGATAACGGACCCGGTCATGGTGTAATGTGCCGGCGGATGCTTCATGGAGCCATGTTGTTTCGTAATGGTAATCGTCTTTATTAATGAGAACGATTTCAGCTTCGGCTTTGGAAATTTGTTTTTGCAGCCGCGTCACCGTCATTAAGCCGCCGTATCCGGCACCCAAAATCACAATTTTTGGTTTCCCCATTTTTCTCACTTCCATCTTTATATTTTGAATAGGCAATGCCTATATCACAAGCGATGTAAGCCTTGATGGTTCTATATCTTAACATAATTCTTTGTGATTTCGATCACGTTGTTTTTCGTTCGATTTGTCACAAATTGTACATAGAAATGTCACAAAAAATACACGTTTTTCCCTACTCAATCATATGCTTTTTGCACTGATTTTTCAATCAAAAACTGTACTGAAATAATAATAAAAATATTCAAATATATTTACTTTTCTCCTCATTTTCTTATTGTTTTTTAACGGTTTCCGCCTGTGCGCCTGTACACGAAATGTGCTATGATGGTAAAGAATGAAGAATATTGGAGGGGTTTCGTTGAAGGAAGATCAAACCGTTTACGATATAACGATCATAGGCGGGGGGCCGACCGGCTTATTTACGGCATTTTACGGCGGATTGCGCAAAATGTCCGTGAAAATTATCGAAAGCCTGCCACAGCTTGGCGGGCAGCTGGCCGCGCTTTATCCCGAAAAATATATTTATGATGTTGCCGGCTATCCGAAAGTAAAAGCCATTGATCTGGTGAACAATTTAAAAGAGCAGGCTTCCATGTTTAAGCCAACCGTCTGCCTCGGCCAGTCCGTGGAAAAGCTTGAAAAAGGCGAAGACGGCCTTTTTACGCTGACAACAGACAAAGAGGTCCATCATTCAAAAGCGGTCATTATCACTGCCGGTGTCGGCGCATTCCAACCGCGCCGCCTGGAAGTCGAAAATGCAGCCCAATACGAAGGAAAGAACCTTTATTATTTCATTAACGGCATAGACCAGTTTGCAGGCAAAAAAGTTGCGATTTTAGGCGGCGGCGATTCTGCTGTGGACTGGGCGCTTAGCCTCGAACCGATCGCCGAAAAAGTGACGCTCATCCACCGCCGTGATAAATTCCGCGCCCATGAGCACACGGTAGAACAGTTGAAACAATCGCGCGTGGACATCAAAACACCGTTTGTGGCAAGTGAAGTTATCGGTGACGGGGAAAAGATTTCGCAGCTTGTCATTGAAGAAGTGAAAGGCGATGCGAAAGAAACGCTCGATATCGATGCTCTTATTTGCAATTACGGCTTTGTTTCCTCACTCGGCCCGATTAAAGACTGGGGCCTTGAAATCCAGAAAAATTCGATCGTTGTCAACTCCAAAATGGAAACGAACATCCCAGGCGTTTATGCTGCGGGCGATGTTTGCACGTTTGAAGGAAAAGTGAATTTGATTGTGACCGGGTTCGGGGAAGCGACAACCGCCATCAGCAACGCCAAAACCTATATTGACCCGAAAGCGCGCGTCCAACCGATGCACAGCACATCTCTGTTTGAATAAGCAACGGGGCTGTCCCAAAAGTCGGTAGATTGACCTGGGGGCACCCCCTTTTTTATGTAATGTCATGTTATCTGAGAATGTTGATGATCGCGGAATTCACTCGCTCTCCGCACGCGCCGCGGGCCTCCCCGCTCGATACCTCACTGCGGGGTCTCTTCTTGTCCGCTTATCCCGCATGAGTCTCAGAAATTAGCGGCCCTCAACATTGATCAATAACATAGCCTTACAAAAAAAGAAGCGCATCATGATGATACGCTTTTCCCCCATTAGCATTTTTCAGGCGTGCCTGCCTTTGTTGCCGTTTTAAATGAAGAACCACAACCGCATGTGGCAATGGCATTCGGGTTATCGATCGTAAACCCGCCGCCAAGTAGCGACTGTTTATAATCGATCACCGTGCCGGTTAAAATCGGGGCACTTTCATTGTCGACGAGGATCCGGATGCCGTGCTGTTCGCTGACCGTGTCCCCTTCTTTTATGTCATGGTCGAGCGACAGTCCGTACGACAAGCCGCTGCAGCCCCCGCCGTTCACCGCCACGCGGAAATAAGCGCCCTGTTCATCGTTTTGCTCCATCATATCTTTAATTTGGTAAGCAGCCGCTTCCGTAATGGTTACCACTTCACTCATGATCCGAACCTCCTTTAATTCGATTATAAACATTTATACCGTACGAAACAACGATTGCGCATTTGAGGGAGTATACCCGTATTGTTCCATTTTGGCGTAAATCTTTTTTAATGTGGGATTACCTTCCGCGGCCACTTCGCCTTCAATGACGACAACCGGGTAAAACAAGTCCTCATCGAGCACTTTTTGCGCAAAAGCTTTCTCATCCGGGTCATCGCCAGGGCTGAAAATGTCGATGTACCGCATGTCGAACGGCTGGCCCGGGTATTTGCGCGACAACGCCGCCCCTAGCCATTCAAACGTATCTTTTGATGACGGGGCGCCGACGCAGCTTGCACAAACTTGTTCCGCCCCGTATACTTGAATCGTCACCTTTTTTGCCAATGGTCCCACCCCTTTTCTCTGCCGCACGGTTTTAACGGAGTCTTTATCTTTATTGTACACAACAGCGTTGCAAAAGGAAAACACTATATCCCGTTTTTTAATATTCTTTAATAGATTTTTCCGCAAATCCTGATTATAATGGGAATAAAGAAAGGAGCGATCATATGCCTGCAGATACGATTACAGAACAAGTTCAGGAAGTATTGGATAAACTGCGCCCATTTTTGCTTCGCGACGGCGGGGACTGCGAGCTGATCGACGTGGAAGATGGCATTGTTAAACTCCGCCTTCTGGGGGCTTGCGGCAGCTGCCCGAGTTCCACCATTACACTGAAAGCCGGCATTGAACGCGCATTATTTGAAGAAGTTCCTGGCATCGTGGAAGTCGAGCAAGTATTTTAATGGGCACATCAGGATAAGGGCGGTTTCTATAAGGAGCCGCTCTTTTTATAACTGCTAACTTTTCAGCCACGCAATCCGGGGGATGTTGTACTTTCTTGCCGGGACTTCCGCGAGCTCGTAAAATTCCGCCAAAAAAGCTTCATACTGCCCTGTGCCCCGCAATATTCTTTCCAGCTTTTCCTCATGCATTTTTTGCTCTTTTTCCGAGCGGGACAGGAAATACGCTTCCACACATTCAAAATAATGGAGCGGAAACAGAAGGCGCGCATACACAAGCCGCCATGCAAACGGGGAAAGCGGCGCAAGCGACTCGTACTGCCGCAAGAAAGCCCGGACATCCGGCCGGTATGTGTGCTGTTTTTGGAGATACTGCCATCGAATCCATTCGGCAATATCCCGTGCAGCATGGTCAAACACCCAGTCAAACGGGTGATGGATGATATATTTGCGCCCCCAAACCCCGTCTGAAAAACGTTCATGGCATATGGTGCCCGCATCGTTCTCCGCCGATTGTTCATCCAATTCCGTATCGACAACATACTGGATCGCATTTTCGCAAAGCCCCATGTAATAAGGGAAAGACTCCACAAACATCTGTTCAAACGGATGGTCCGGGTGTTCTTCCACTGTCCGGTACCACGCCTGTTCCATCTGTTCTAGGCGCTGCTCCCAATATTTTTTCCATTCCCCCATCCGGTTGGTTTCTGTGATATTCGCGGGAATCGTCCTACCGCGCAGGTGGAATTTCGCCAGTTTGCGCCCCGTCCGCATATTTCCGAACGCTTTTTTATAACGGTTTTCCAGTAAAACATAATCATATTCTTCATCCGTTACGAGAAATTTCTGTTCTTTTGACGGATAAAAAGCGGAAGCATACCGGTCCCCGTTCGTCACGAGATGGTGGGACATTTCATATAATTCAACAAGAACGTTTTCAGGGATGCCTGTAACGGGAACAAGTGTATAGAGGTTGCCGTTTGCTTCATAGCGCACCAGTTTTCCGTCAAAAAAAGAATGTTCAGCGTCAATCCCGTAATATTTTTTCAGTATAGCTTGAGCCAAAACCGTCCCCCCTTGAAAATGTACCGCGCCTGCTCTTGCCTTTTTCATTATATGTGAAGGAACGTGTATTCTTGCTTGATCTCATAAAATCAATTAGAATGATCATGCTAAAGAAAACAATGAATTGATAATGGAAACATAGAGGTGAGAAAATGGAAAACCAAAAAGAAATGAATGTTTCAGAACAAATTGCGCGCCAATGGCTGAAAGAGCGGGGCGTTAAAGTCGAAGATATCGCGGAACTTGTCCTTTATTTGCAAAAAAAATATTTTCCGGATATGACCCTGGAAGACTGCATCGAAAGCGTCAATGCAGTGCTTTCCAAACGCGAAGTGCAAAATGCGATTTTAACCGGCATCCAGCTTGACATACTGGCCGAAAAAGGGATGCTCGATGAACCGCTGCAAAGCACGATTGCGGTGGACGAGAGCCTTTACGGCATTGATGAAATTATGGCTTTATCGATTGTAAACGTGTACGGTTCAATCGGATTTACGAACTACGGTTATATTGATAAGCAAAAGCCGGGCATTTTGGCGAAACTTAACGACCATTCGGATGGGACGTGCAATACGTTCCTCGATGATATCGTCGGCGCCATCGCCGCTGCAGCCGCCAGCCGCCATGCACACCGGGCGGCGCATGTCCAGCCATGAAAAAAAGCGGTGGGGCACAATCATGCCCCACCGCTTTTTCTGTACATTTTTGATTACCGTGAAGTTCCCCTGGACACCTAGCGGGAAGGGTAAATTTCACGATCATGAACATGATTAGAGCTTTTCCGCTAAAATGATTAAAACCTGCCCTTTCACACTTTCCACTGGTCGAGGGAATCAATCGTGTAAGTCGGCTGGATTTTTTTCGTTTTCAAAATTTCCTTTGTCGTTACCCCAGTGTGGACAAGCAGCGTGTCAATGCCGGTGCGGATGCCCGCCAAAATATCGGTATCATAGTTGTCCCCGACCATAATCGTTTCCTCTTTTTTCGCGCCGAGATAGGCAAGAGCCTGCTCCGTAATAATCGGTTCCGGTTTTCCGATAAATACCGGCTTGGTCTGCGTCGCCACCGTGAGCACCGACGTTAAAGACCCGTTCCCCGGCAAAAGCCCGCGCTCGGTCGGGATCGCAATATCACCGTTTGTGGAAACAAATTTCGCCCCGTTGCGGATGGCGATACAGCCGATTGCCAGCTTTTCATAATTGATGTCTCGGTCGATGCCGAACACAACGTAATCCGGATGGTCTTCTGTCACCTTAAACCCTTTTTCTTTGATTGCGGCCTGGATCCCTTCTTCGCCGATCACATATACCGAAGCGTCCGGCTTTTCATCATAAATGTACTGGGCGGTTGCCATCGAAGTCGTAAATACCTGCTCCGTTTCCGCCGGGACGTCAAAACCGCGCAGCTTTTCCGCAACCTGGGCAGGCGTCCTCGAGGAGTTATTCGTGACAAACAAATACGGGATGCCCTTTTGCTGCAACCGCCGGACAAAATCGCCGGCTTCCTCTATTTTTTCCGTACCGCGGTACATCGTCCCATCCAAGTCAATCAAATACGCTTTATACTCTTTCATGTTGCAATTCCTCTCTCTATTATGTTGCTTTCCAAAATTATTCGCTTTTAAAGGCGTTGACCGGGCCGAGTTCATTCGCCAAATAGGACCGCACATCTTCCGGAAACTGTTCGAGCGCATTGAGGCTTTCTAAAAGCACCAGCCCGAGCTTTTTATAATCAATGCGCGTATATTCACGGACAAGATGCTTCCGCAACGAAATCACTTCTGTCAGCTGCTTCGCCGATTCGGCAGAAATGACGTTTTCATCGTGCAAAATGTCGATAATGTCTTCATAACTGCCCGGATCACGCATAATGAAGCCGTCAATCATCGCATTCCCGGCATCGAGAATCGACTCGATGATGGTTTCGGCGATCCTTTCCAATGCCGCCTTTTCAATATCCGCCTGCCAACCCGGCTGTGCCTTGAACAGTGCCAGCCGTCCTTCCATAAACCGAAGCGTCTCTTCTATTTTATCGCGATCCACAAAATACATATCGTCACCTTCTATCGAATCTATTCAACATTTTATCAAAAGGCTGTGTTCGTGATCAATGTTGATGATCGCGAAATCCGCTTCGCTCATGACACGTCCGCGGTCCTCCCCGCCCGATACCCCAACACGGGGAATCTCAGAAATGGGCGGATCAACAATTAAATAAACAGATCCTCTCAGAAAGAAGCGCCATTTGGAATGATGGCGCCGTTCCTATTTCAAATCGACTTTTTTTGCGACAAAATATGCGCACCCAAAGTTACAGTATTCATAAAGATATTCCGTGAGCGTACTGATTTTTGTATCGAAAGTGGATTTCGGGTTGCGGTCGTCGAAAAACCCGCGCAGCCGCAACTGGCCGTAGCCCCAATCCCCAACGATATAATCGTACTTTTCTAAAATCTCGCTGTATCTGCTCCGGAATGCCTCTTCATTATAGCCGTTCCGGTAATTGGTGATAATTTCGTATGTATGGCGATGGATGGTTACCAATTTCATCCCTCCATTTTTTCCAGCCGCCCATGCGGACTTCTTCCCTTTCAATTATAGCGAAAACTTGTGCAAATTCTAAGCCGGACAGGTAAAAATTTTGAGGAAAGATCCGGAAGAAACAGAAAAGCTGCGCCCTTCCGGATGCGCAGCAAAGATTCCCTTATACTTCCTGTGTCTCTACGTTCCCTAAAATATGCTTCGCTTTTGCGACGGCGTTCACCTGTTCATCCGCATGGTAGGAAGAGCGGACGAGCGGGCCCGATTCGCAGTGGCTGAAGCCTTTTGCAAGCGCAATTTTCTTTAATTCCGCAAATTCATCCGGATGATAGTATTTGACGACTTTCATATGTTTTTTCGTCGGCTGCAAATACTGCCCGATCGTCAGAATGTCCACCTTGTTTGCACGCAGATCGTCCATTGCTTCCGCCAGCTCTTCCTTCGTTTCACCGAGGCCGACCATAATGCTCGATTTCGTCGGGATATCCGGCTGCATCTCTTTCGCGCGGCGCAAAAATTCAAGCGAACGGTCGTATGTTGCGCGGGCGCGGACTCTCCTTGTCAGCCTGCGTACGGTTTCAATATTATGATTTAAAATATCCGGTCTTGCATCCATAAGCGTTCTCAAACTTTCGTAACGCCCCTGAAGATCGGATGGCAGCACTTCAACCGTTGTAAACGGGTTTTTACGGCGGATTGCGCGGACTGTTTCGGCCATTATTGCAGCCCCTCCGTCTTTCAAATCATCGCGGGCCACCATCGTGACGACAACATGCTTCAGGTTCATCTTTTGTACCGATTCAGCAACACGTTCCGGCTCCTGCCAGTCAAGTTCGGAAGGCAGACCGGTTTTTACGGCGCAGAAACGGCATGCTCGCGTGCATACATCGCCCAAAATCATAAAAGTGGCAGTCCGCCTTGTCCCCCAGCATTCATGGATATTCGGACATCTTGCCTCTTCACAGACGGTATGTAAATTTTCCGCGCGCATCAATTTCTTTAATCCCGTATAGCTTTCATTTGTATTTAACTTAATTTTCAGCCATTCGGGTTTGCGCAAAACATCTTCCTGTTTCTTCATTTTCTCATCTCCCACTCGTTCGCCCGGGTTTGTTCTTTTTCACTTTAACATATTTGGCACATTTTTTAAAAGAAAACGCAACCGGTTTTCCAATATTTTATATTTATGAAAATACTCCTCCTTTCCCACACTAAACTTATGAGATAGACAGAAAGAGGGGTTTCACTTTGCGATACATTTTGCTTTTTTGCATCGTGATAGGTCTCGGATTTTCTGCAATTCCCGCCTATGCAAAAGAACGATCCGACGGGGAAATTTATAAAAAGCGGATGGAACTTTACAAAAATATGGAAACGTTCACGCAAATCCCGTGGTATGTTTTGGCTGCCATTGACCAATATGAACGGAGCATCCGTTTTGCCCGTTCCGATTTGCCAAAACCGTCCGGACTTATTTCCATTTATTTTTCCCCTGAAAAATGGGCGGGGATTGCGAACCCGGACCGAAATGACAACCGGCCGCTTACGATTACCTTATTTGGGGGGATCGGTAAAGACGGGGACGGCGACGGCAAAGCTGACCGCAACAATGATTTAGACGTCCTGTACACGATGAGTGATAATTTGCTAAAGTACGGCACGGATGACGATAATATCGAGATTGCGCTCTGGCATTATTACAAACGGGATAAAGCGGTACAGCTGATTACGGAAAAAGCAAAAATTTACAATACGTTCGGCACGATCGAGTTAACAGACCAAGCTTTCCCGCTCCCGCTAGGGTACAATTACAACTACCGGAGCACATGGGGCGACCGCAGGGGCTGGGGCGGCCGCCGGATCCATGAAGGCACGGACATTTTTGCCGATTACGGCGTCCCGGTGCGCGCCACCTGCTACGGGGTTGTCGAGATGAAAGGCTGGAATAAATACGGCGGCTGGCGCATCGGCATCCGTGATTTAAACAATACGTACCATTATTTTGCCCATTTGAGCGGCTATGCAAAAAATATCCATGTCGGCCAGGTCGTGAAACCCGGCATGGTAATTGGCGGCGTCGGCAGCACCGGCTACGGCCCGCCCGGCACATCCGGCAAATTTCCACCGCACTTGCACTACGGCATGTACAAAGACAACGGGCGCAGCGAATGGTCTTTTGACCCGTACCCATATTTGCAGAGATGGGAATATCTCGAGAAGCAGAAAAAATAACGGTGCGGGTACTGCAATCATTTCGCCGGCACATATAGCGCAGGCGCTGCATATTGCACCGGGAAGCTGACGCCCGCACATCTGGCACCGGGCAATCAATACGGTTTGGAATGGGGGAGGGAGCCACTACCCATCACATTTGTGTACCGGGCGAAAAATACTCAATCAACAATGAGGCGCTACAATGCGGCTGCAGCGCCTGTTATTTTGAGCTTTTCGGCAGCTCGATCAACGGCGCCGCGGTACTGCCATTTCCGTTGTAAAACTGCGGTACATCGCCGTTGTAATTTCCCATTGCCAGCGGCACATCACGCGTATACGTAATGACATCAGAAGCAAATGGAATAATGACCTGCATTTTGATTTTTAACTGCACATAAATATAGAAAAAAGCGTTGTTAATCCCGTACTCTTCTTTTTTTACCTTGATATTGGAACTCTCAACATCGCCAACCATTTGAAAAGTGACCGGAATATCAGGACCGATGTTCCCGAGCAAAGCAATATTGGTCACTTTTCCAAGCGGAACAGAAAAAATTTCGGCTTCCGATTTTTTCTTTCCATCGAGCATCTCGTCATTTGAAATTTCTTCAAGAGAAGTAATATTCCCTTTTTCCACTTCTTTAAACTGGCGGATGATCTGGTTTTCAATTTCTGACTGGACAAGCGCCAGTTCCTGCGGATCAATCGTATCCAGCTTGCTGTTTTTGCCGCCTCTTACATGGTCTTCAATCGCCTGATTTGTAACATAAGCGGCAATTTTTTTCGTTTCCGATTCGGCGTACCGCATTAATGTCGGTTTAATGCCTTCGTCAATAATAATGATACTGACGATGGTGGCCACTGTAAAAAACACGCAAGAAAGTAAAAGTACATACCGAGTCGGCAAAGGCCCCCGCCGCCGGAAGTTAGAGGTGCGGAATTTTCCCATCAAAAATCCCCCCTGCAAGCAATTCTATGCTGCTTTTGGGGGATTATGATGGTTTTCCGTCCTGATTGGTATGATGCTGTCCTTTAAGATAACCTTGATAAAGGACATTTCGGCACACAGCCCGCACGCTTTTTTTGTCTATTTCTACCGCATTAAACCATTTTCAACAGGGCGTCTTTCCCGCGCATTCCCGCTGTTACGCCGATTTTTTCCGCTTCATATGTGACCGACTCAAGCGGCGCTTCCAATAATTGTTCAATTGTTTTTACGCCGACCGCCCTGCCGGCAATAATATGGCGATCCTTTAACTTTTCATTCAGCAGGCCGACATCAAGCGCCCCGCACATAATATAGCCTTTTTCGTTTGAAACCGTTAATAAGGTCGTTTTCGGCAGCCGGACAGTTGTCGCGATAAACGTATGCCCTTCGATTTCAACCGGTGATACGGTTACCAATTCCATTCGCCCCTTTCTCAAGTCTTCTTCCATACTTTATGAAAAGGGCCGTGAAAGGTTCCTATGGCCGTACCTTGTAAAGTTCCACCAGTTTCCACTCGAGCACATCCCGCAAAAACTCCGGCATGAAATAATGAATTTTGGCCTCCCGGATATGCGGAAAAAAGTTTCCGAACGTATACATGTCAATCGTGCCCAGCTTATAAATACGGTCCGGGGCAACTGGCTGCCCGTTAATGTATATTTTGCGCAGTGCATGGTTGAACTGAATTCTCCGGTATACAAACTGCCCCATGATTTTCCCGCGGAAGCCGAGCCCTTTCAATTCAAGATGTGGCCATTTCGGATCCAGCGTTGCCAAAAGCACCTCCTGAAGCTGGGCGCCCGTCAGTTCGATCAGGCACGGGTTGATCGGATGCGGGAGGATGCGGTGCAGGTCGAATTTTGTTACCGGTCCTTGTTCTAGGCTGCCAAGCACCAGGCCGGCATTTAAAAAAGCGCAGTCCGCGCCGCACCATTCCATCACCGCTTCGCAAAGCAGTCCCGCGAGGCAGTTATCTCTGAACCAGTCCGATTCCAATGTTTCCGGCAAATACACAAGCTTTTTGTCCAATAATTTTTTTCCCTCAAAATAATAATGTTCAATTTCGCTTGCTTCATCATGCGGTTCCTGAAAGTTGCCGGTCGGCAAAGCGCGCGCCGAGCGGTGAACGATTTTTTTGGCGCCCGGATCGATCTCCAGCTTCACATGGCCGAGATAATAACCGTATTTCCCAGCAGCTGCCAGCAGTGTCTGCCCGTCCGTTTCTCCTTTTTCCAGCACATGGTGCGTATGCCCGCCTAAAATGAGATCGACTTCCGGATATAGCTTTGCAACGATGAGGTCTTCGTGAATCCCTAAATGCGAAAGTACGACAATAATATCCGCCTGTTTTTTTAAAAAATCAATCTGCGTTTCGAGTTCTTTAAGCGGGTTGGAGATTTGCCAGCCAAGCAGCCTGTACAATTTATAAAACGGCGCTGTCACCCCGGTAACACCGATTCTTACGCCGCCTTTTGTAGTGTAAATTTTCCGCGGCACTGTCCACTTTGGCCGTTTAAAATTATCATCGTACAAGTTGGCAAGGATAATATCGAATTGGGCCTCCTGGTACAGCGTGTCCAAGGCGTCGTGCGGCATCGTAATCCCTTCATTGTTGCCGATCGTGGCAGCCAGGTATCCAAGTTCGTTCAAGAGCCGGACGTTCGCTTTTCCCATCGTCCCTTCTGTATATGGATGACACCTGTCCACATGGTCACCGAGGTCAAAAAGCAGCATTTCTTCATTGTTCCGGGCATGCTGCTCCTTTTTCCGTTGTAAAAAATGCCGGATCTTCGGCCAGTTTTCAAAATGACTGTGAATATCATTTGTATGGTATATATGTAAAATTTCGTTCATTGCCGGTCCCCTTATCATGGTGAGGGTAATGTACAGACAGCCGTTTGAAACAGCCGCCCTATATCCTATATGCTTATGGATTTTATTTTATCACGATTTTAAAAACGGTGCGGGCTTTTGGATAACGTATTTGCAAAACCCCTCCTGAAAATTGCCCGTAAAGCAAAGAATGAAAAAACATCCGCTACAGACTTACTGCAGCGGATGTTTTTTACTGTTAACCAATGGAGCCTTCCATCTCGAATTTGATGAGGCGGTTCATTTCAACGGCGTATTCCATCGGCAGTTCTTTTGTAAATGGCTCGATGAAGCCCATGACGATCATTTCCGTCGCTTCCTGTTCGGAAATACCGCGGCTCATCAAATAGAAAAGCTGTTCTTCCGATACTTTCGATACTTTTGCTTCGTGTTCGAGCGAAATATTGTCGTTCAAGATTTCGTTGTACGGAATCGTATCGGATGTTGATTGGTTATCCATAATGAGCGTGTCGCACTCGATGTTGGCGCGGGCGCCGTCCGCTTTCCGGCCGAAATGCACCATACCGCGATACGTCACTTTGCCGCCGTGCTTCGAGATCGATTTTGACACGATCGTAGAGGAAGTATTTGGTGCCAAATGGTACATTTTTGAGCCGGCATCCTGGTGCTGGCCTTTTCCGGCGATTGCGATCGACAGTGTCATGCCGCGCGCGCCTTCCCCTCTCAGCAGCACGGATGGATATTTCATCGTTAATTTCGAGCCGATGTTCCCGTCGATCCATTCCATCGTCGCATTTTCATCACACACCGCACGTTTCGTAACGAGGTTGTAGACGTTGTTCGCCCAGTTTTGGATCGTCGTATAGCGGCAGTATGCATTTTTCTTGACGATGATTTCAACAACGGCGCTGTGGAGCGAGTTCGTCGTATAAACCGGTGCCGTGCACCCTTCGACATAGTGGACGGACGCGCCTTCATCGACGATAATCAATGTCCGTTCAAACTGCCCCATGTTTTCCGAGTTAATCCGGAAATAAGCCTGCAGCGGCGTGTCGACTTTTACGCCAGGCGGAACATAGATGAAGGAACCGCCCGACCATACAGCCGAGTTCAAAGCCGCAAATTTATTGTCTGTCGGAGGAACGACTGTTGCCCAATATTTGCGGAAAATATCTTCATTTTCCTTTAACGCGGAATCCGTGTCTTTGAAAACAATGCCGAGTTTTTCCAAATCCTGTTTCATATTATGGTATACGACTTCCGATTCGTATTGCGCAGAAACGCCTGCCAAATATTTTTGTTCCGCTTCCGGAATACCGAGTTTATCAAACGTATTTTTGATTTCCTGCGGCACTTCATCCCAGGAACGGCCGGCATGTTCGGTCGGCTTTACATAATACGTAATGTCATCAAAGTCCAGCCCGGAGAGGTCCCCGCCCCATTGCGGCATCGGTTTGTTGTAAAAATGCTCCAGGGATTTCAGGCGGAAATCAAGCATCCATTGCGGTTCCTCTTTCATTTTTGAAATTTCTTCCACAATTTCTTTCGTTAATCCGCGATTCGCACGAAAAATGGAAACGTCTTTATCCCGAAAGCCGTACTTATAATCTCCGATTTCCGGCATTTTTTTAGCCATCAGCCATCATTCCTCCATTCCTTTTTCTTCTTTGACCCCTTTTTCCATCGCCTTCCATGCCAACGTCGCACATTTGATCCGGGCAGGGAATTTCGAAACGCCGTGCAAAGCTTCAATATCACCGAGGTCAATATCATCTTCGTATTCTTTTCCCTGCACCATTTCCGAGAAAATATGGGAAAGCTTCACCGCTTCCTCCACCGTTTTTCCCTTTATCGACTGCGTCATCATGGAAGCGGACGCCATCGAAATTGAACAGCCCTCGCCGGTAAATTTCGCGTCTTTGATGATGTCGTCTTCCACTTTCATCGTCAAATGGATCCGGTCGCCGCAAGTCGGGTTATTCATATCGATCGTCAGGCTTCCATCTTCCAAACTGCCCCTGTTTCGCGGATTTTTATAGTGGTCCATAATCACGCTGCGGTACAGCGCATCAAGGTTATTAGAAGACATTTGTGAAATACTCCTTTGCTTTGACGATACCGGCAACCAGTTTGTCAATATCTTCTTTTGTATTGTATAAATAAAAGCTTGCACGCGCAGTGGCGGAAACATTGAGCCATTTCATCAAAGGCTGTGCGCAGTGGTGACCGGCGCGGATCGCGATTCCTTCCGCATCGAGCACGGTCGCCACGTCATGCGGGTGCACATCTTTCAAATTGAACGTGACGAGCCCTGCCCGCTGATCGGCTTTTTTCGGGCCGTAAACCGTAATGCCTTCCACTTTGGAAAGCTGATCCAGAGCATAGGCGCTCAAATTGTGTTCATACGCCTGGATTGCATCGAGCCCGATTTCCTCGAGAAAATCGATGGCTTCCCCGAGCCCGATCGCTCCGGCAATGATCGGCGTGCCCCCTTCAAATTTCCACGGGAGTTCTTTCCATGTGGAATCATAGAGGCCGACAAAATCGATCATTTCCCCGCCGTACTCGAGCGGTTCCATATTTTCAAGCAGCGCTTTTTTCCCGTACAGGACGCCCACACCGGTCGGGCCGCACATTTTATGGCTGGAGAAGGCTAAAAAGTCGCATTCCAGATCCTTCACATCGATTTTCAGATGCGGCGCGCCTTGGGCGGCATCGACAACCATATAAGCACCGTGGCTGTGTGCGATTTTCGCAATTTCCCTGACCGGGTTAATCGTTCCGAGCACGTTGGAAATGAGCGCCACGGCAACCATTTTGGTTTGGTCCGTAATCGTTTTTTGTACATCTTCAAGCCGTAATGTGCCATCTTCTTGCATCGGCATATATTTTAAAACGGCGCCTTTTCTTTTCGCAAGCTGCTGCCACGGAATCAGGTTGCTGTGGTGTTCCATATACGTAATGACGATTTCATCGCCTTCCTGCACATGGTCGTTCCCGAAACTGTGCGCAACCAAGTTTAACCCGGCTGTCGTCCCTTTCGTGAACACCACTTCTTCCGTCGACTCAGCGCCGATAAATTTGCGGACTTTTTCGCGCGCGCCTTCATAGCGGTCGGTCGCTTTTGTCCCGAGTGTATGGACGCCGCGGTGGACATTCGAATTGTATTCACGGTAATACTGATTGACGGCTTCAATGACACGGAGCGGCTTTTGTGAAGTCGCAGCACTGTCTAAATAAACAAGCGGATGGTCGTTTACTTCCTGGTCCAATATTGGAAACTGCCGGCGAACTTCTTTGATATCCATTATCGCACTTTCCTTTCAATGACTTCCGTCAATTGTTTTTTTACACTTTCAATCGGCAGCTGCGTGACAACCGGAGCGAGGAAGCCGTGGATGATCAGCCTTTCCGCTTCGCTTCTTGTAATGCCCCGGCTCATCAAATAGTAGAGCTGCACAGGGTCAACGCGCCCGACAGATGCGGCGTGACCGGCCATGACATCATCTTCGTCAATGAGGAGCATCGGGTTGGCGTCACCGCGCGCTTTTTCGCTCAGCATCAACACACGCGATTCCTGTTCCGCATCCGATTTGGACGCGCCATGCTCAATTTTGCCGATGCCGTTAAAGATCATCGTTGAGGCGTCTTTTACAACGCCGTGTTTTAAAATAAAGCTTTCTGTATTTTTTCCGAAGTGGGCTATCCTTGTTGTAAAGTTTTGGATTTGTTTTCCGCAGCTCACGACAACTGTTTTGGAATGGGAAACGGATCCGTCGCCCATCAGGTTGGTTGTATTGTCGGAAATCGTATTACCGTCGTTCATCATGCCAAGCGCCCATTCAATCTGTGCATCGCGTCCGGCGTAGCCCCGGCGGTTAACATAAGTGGTGACGCCTTCCGCAAGCGCGTCAACCGCACCATACTCGATTTTTGCGTTCGCTTCGGCAATGACTTCCGTAACAATATTGACGATGCCTTTTGCATTGTCGTTTGTCGAAATATAGTTTTCAACGTAAGTAACCGTACTGTTTTCATCCGCCACCACCAGCACATGGTTGAAAAGCGGCGCCGTTTCATGGTCGTGCACATAAATGGCCTGAACCGGTTCTTCCAGCACTACATTTTTCGGCAAGTATAAAAATGTCCCGCCGTTCACCAAAGCTGCATGGAGGGCGGTCAAACGGTGTTCATCCACTTTTACTGCATCTGTCATGAAGTACTTTTTCACGAGGTCAGGATGTTCTTTTACGGCTGTAAAAATATCTGTCAGGATGACCCCTTTTGCTTTTGCGCCTTCCGATAGGGAAAGGTAGGCCCGCGTCTGGTTATGCTGGATATAGAGATTCTTTTTCGCATTTTCGAGATCCACGAGCGCTTTTACTTTCTCAGGCAGTTCATTTAAAGAACTGTACGCCGGGCTTGCCACACTGAAATCCGTAAACTGTGTAAAATTCCATTTATTCAGCTTCGTCTTATCCACTTCCGGCATCGGAGCGGTTTCGGCCCGGCCAAGTGCATAGAGGCGGAGCTCCTTAAACCATTCCGGTTCGCCGTTTCGGTCGGAATAAGAGCGAACATCCTGTTGAGTCATCGATAATTTTGTTTCTACCATCATGTCTGCTGCTCCTCCCTGCTTAAGCTTCCTGGCCGACAGTTTCGTCTTCGATCCCAAGCTCCTGCTTAATCCATTCGTAACCTTCCGCTTCAAGTCGGGTTGCCAGTTCAGGGCCGCCGGATTTCACGATGCGCCCTTGCATCATAATATGGACAACATCAGGTGTAATGTAGTTGAGCAAACGCTGATAGTGGGTAATGATGATGCAGCCGAAATCATCGCTGCGCATTGAATTAATTCCTTTAGCAACAATTTTCAGCGCGTCAATATCAAGGCCGGAGTCGATTTCATCCAGAATTGCGATTTTCGGTTGAATCATCAGCAGCTGCAAAATTTCGTTCCGTTTTTTCTCGCCGCCAGAGAATCCCTCATTTAAATAGCGCTGCGCCATGTTCGTATCCATTTCAAGAAATTCCATCTTCTTATCCAGTTCACTGATAAATTTCATGAGTGGAATTTCGTTACCTTCCCCGCGGCGGGTGTTGATTGCCGAGCGCAGAAATTCCGCATTGGTGACGCCACTGATTTCGCTCGGATATTGCATCGCTAAAAACAGGCCTGCCCTTGCGCGTTCATCTACTTCCATTTCTAGCACATTTTTCCCGTCGAGCGTGATGCTGCCTTGTGTTACAATGTATTTCGGATGTCCCATAATGGCGGACGACAACGTTGATTTCCCGGTCCCGTTCGGCCCCATAATGGCATGGAACTCACCGCTGTTTACTTCCAAATTGACCCCTTTTAAAATTTCCTTTCCTTCTACTTCGACGTGAAGATCTTTGATTACAAGTTTTGATCCTGCCATTAAAAATTCCTCCGTTGATTGTATATTTCGTACAGTTCATTCTCAGTTCATTCTCAATTTATTCTCATTATTATTTTATAGCAAATGAAAACTATGCGCAACTAGTAAAAACCTGTGGATAAACGGGCAATACCGAAGTTTTTCCGTTCCCGCTTATTCTTTAATAATAGCACAAACTCGACTTGACATAAAATTCTTGATTCAGATTTATTGAATTTCCTTATATTTTCATCGCTGCCCTGTCCATGCCGCGAAAAATGGTTAAAAAAAAGCCGGGATTTTCCCAATTCCCGGTTCATTTTGTGATTCTCATTTTCATCCTGTTATTTGATAATCATAAGCGGCTGCCGTTTTCCCAAATCAGGATGGGGGCTGCCTGCGAGCCAAAAAAGGGACTCAAGCAACAAAAAATGCCGGTACGCACCCTTAAATTGGAGTTCGTCCATTTTCAGAAAGGTGCTGAGACGGTCCTTTCGGGATAACAGCAGTGGAAAGTTTTTATCCGGCATCACCAGTTCAAAATCCGCTTTACATGCGCCGGCTTGCAGCTGCTCCGCCCGCTCCTTGCAAAAAGAGACAAAGCAAACATCCTTTTCCGAGCGGAAAGACACCACAAACGGCGCAGCCGGCAAAAGCATCCGCAAATGTTTTTTTCGTACAAGATTACATAGAAAAGCCTCGATGATCTGTTCCATCTAGACACGCTCCATCCGTCCGTTTTACTTTACTATTTCCGTACGGACCGTGCCTTTCCTGCCATAACCGTTCAACAAATCGCCCGCTTTTCCCCCTGTTTTTGACGGTAAATGAGGCGATACCGTCGAACATTGTCAAATTAAGTGGGAAGATAGTTTTTCAAACAAATGTGGAACGGAATGGAAAGCATACACTTTTTCTTTCAAATTTCCTTTTTCAAATAGGAGCAGGCATGGCACACTTTCGATTTGGTATATTTCCGCCATTTTCGGCACATAGTTCAAATTGGCTTTCGCATAGGTAAACTGTTTGGCAGCCTGCTCCACAATGTCCAACATTTTCCCCGCCAACTGGCATGTCCCACATAACGGGGTGTAAAAATAAAGGGCCAATTTTTCTTCCTGCATAATCCGTTCGCTTAAATGTTTTTCTTTTGTCCAGTCATCCATAAGCACATCCATTCCTTTATCATTACGAAGGCACCGCATCCGGGATGCAGTGCCTTTTTCATCTGTTACGCTTCTTGAATCATTTTCTCATATTGTTCGGCCGTTAACAATTCATCCGCTTCGCTCGGGTCGGACGGTTCAACAACGATCATCCAGGCTTTTTCATACGGGGATTCATTGACAAATTCAGGGTTGTCGTTCAAATCCGCATTGACTGCAACGACTTTTCCACTGACCGGGGCATATAATTCCGAAACGGTTTTAACGGATTCCACGCTCCCAAAAGGTTCATTGGCTGTCACTTCATCGCCTTCTTCCGGCAATTCGACAAACACAATATCCCCAAGTTCAGATTGCGCAAAATCGGTAATGCCGATCCGGAAATTCCCATCCTCTTCTTTGACCCACTCATGATCTTCCGAATACCGCAAATCCTCTGGTACCGCCATCACATATCCCTCCGTTGTATGTATCTGTTCAAAAATTCAACCTTTCAAGTCTAAAATTACATAAAAATACAGCTTAAATCAATCATTTTATAAGTTTTTTTCATAATCTTCTTCATTAAAGCCGAACAGCGCAAATGCATCGCCGGCCAAAATCGGACGTTTGATGAGCATGCCGTCAGATGCAAGCATTTCGAGGAGTTCATCTTCGGATAAAGCCGGGATTTTATCTTTCAAACCGAGTTCACGGTATTTTTGCCCGCTCGTGTTAAACAGCTTCTTGATCTCAAGCCCGCTCTTTTCATAATAGTCTTTGAGTTGCGCTTTGGAAGGCGGGTTTTCCACAATGTGCACGGCTTCATAAGCAATTTCGTGTTCGTCCAGCCATTTTTTCGCTTTCCGGCATGTGCCGCATTTCGGGTACCAGTAAAAAGTCAGTGCCATCTTGTTCACTCCTTGGCAAAATATCGTTACCTGTATGTTATGCGATTTTGCCCGGATATGCAAAGAAAGAAGCAGAGCTGCAGGCTGCTTCCCGGGCTTTTTGAATAGACGTGACATTCACTTCGTTTTCCGTTTGCGGACCGCTTTTTTCGCAGAAGTCTCGTGAATTTCGCGTATATCAAAACGGGGATTTAGAACGGACACTCTTTTAACAAGGGGTTTTGGGGATAAGATTTGCCACGCGAGCACATTCATGAGCAACCTTTTTCATGCGGAGTTCTTTTGAGTTTTTAGCTTTTCAAATAAGGTTCAAGCATATCGATCGCTTCCTGTAGCTTCTTGGCATTTTTTAAATACATTTTTTTCGCTTCATCTGAATCCGTCTGTAATGCGAAAGATTCCAGATCAGACTGGCTTTTTTTTATCATTGACATTAATAATGGTTTTTGTTGAGACGTTGGTAATTTCAATTGATCATCATAAACATCCACGGTTAATTGCCCGTAAGAATCGACTTGGGCCATAAATACATTGTCAAGGGCTACACCAAGCTTATCCAGTTCTGTTTTTAACCATTGCCGGGTTTTGTTTGCTTCCGCAAGAGGATCATCTAAAATTTTCCCATCCATGATAACCGTCTGGGGAACTTTTTCGTTTGCTACTTTGAGATTCAAATCTTTTGGGGTTAACGGCCGGTTCTCTTTTTTCAAAAATACGCTTAGATCCCCATTTGGTTCTAATACTGCGAACTCTACGTCTGCTGCGTTAAATACATTCTTTTTCCTTAATAATGAATTAAAATCATCAATGGTATAGTGTTCTTTTCTCAAACTATCTTCCATAATTTTTCCATCTTTAATAAAGACGACTGATTTTCCTTCCGCAAAGTCCCTGAATTTTTTGCTTTTTAAAGAAAGAACGTCAACACCATAGGTTATGCCGCAAAAAAGCACGAGTACAATTAATCCGTGGATAATATTTCCATCTACACCTGTGATTACTTCAGCAGCGACGCTTCCGATTGTAATACCTGAAATATATTCAAAAAAAGAAAGCTGGGAAATTTGTTTAGATCCCAATATTTTTGTCATTAAGAATAAAACGGCGATAAACAAAATGGATCGTAATACAATCTCAAACCACTCAGGCACATTGATCACCCCGATTAATTTGGTTTATATTGTGGTTCTTCGCGTTCCATTTGATGAATGCGGATTTGCAAGTCTTGTTTTATTTCTCCGACTAACAGCATCGCCTGATGAAAAGCTTGTTGGGCTTTTTCATCCATAGCATTTAAAGCCAGGGTTGAGAGTTGGGTCTCAATCCCCTTAACAGTCGCTAAGCTTTGCTTTACATTGGAGTATACAGTCAATTATCCTCCCCATCCTTCCCTTGTCTTTAATTTGATCTAAAAGTAAGTTTTTATTTGAAAAAGGTTGGCAAAAAAGCCAACCCGCAACTTCAAAGGACGACATTATTGTTGCTTATACTGGGGTTCTTCAGTTTGAATGGCCTGAAGACGCGGTTCTAAGCTATCAATAATTGCTTGCGTTTGTTGTGCTGCATTTTGGTAAAGTTGTTTCGCCTGTTGATTTTCAGTCTGCAAAGCAAATTGTTCAAAACTTGCCTGTGCACTTTTTAACCCTACTAAAGCTTGAGTAACTTGAGTTGCGACTGTCATTTTTGTATCCCTCTTTCGTCAAAATGATCGCTTGCGTAATGTATTATTTCTTCATTCGTTAGCAATATATGTGGTAAAATTTGGCGTAACACAGCGATCTTTTCTCTACATCGAAACATCAGGAATCTCAATTTTAGAAGATAGAAATTATTTTAATA
>NZ_BKZP01000034.1 GCF_008974185.1 Weizmannia acidilactici | reverse complement strand
GACTATGCCGCTTGAAATATTCGGGTTCCTTGCATTGTGGAGCCCGTATTTTTTCAGTGCAATCCTGTTGGTTGTTTTCTTTTATTTTACGCTTGCGGCTTTGTGCAAAAAATCTTTCTTAACCGAAGCGCCTCCAAGCAAGGCCCAGGCAGGCTTTTTTTGCACGGCAATGGCGCTTCTCTACATTGTAAAAGGATCCCCGCTTGATTTGCTCGGACATATTATGTTTTCAGTGCATATGTTACAGATGTCCATTCTGTATTTGATTGTGGCACCGCTTCTTATGCGGGGCATTCCAGTCTGGATATATGAGAAATTTGTTCAGCTGCCTATTGTTGCGCCCGTTTTCCGGTTTTTTACCAGGCCGGTCATTGCGGTAAGCGGGTTTAATGTTATTTTTTCCCTGTACCATATTCCTGCGGTTTTTGATCAGGTGAAAGTGGTGCCGCTTCTCCATAGTGTTTATACGATTGTACTATTTATCTTTGCCATGTTCATGTGGTGGCCGCTGCTTCAGCCATTGCCCGGGGAATATCCGTTAAACGGTTTGAAAAAAATTGCTTATTTATTTGCCAGCGCAATGCTTTTGACCCCTGCCTGCGGGCTGATCATTTTCGCAAATGCCCCGGTTTACAAAACCTATTCCGACGGCGCGATGTGGCTTACGTCCATGCATTTGTGCGTCCCTGCAGAAAAACTTTCCACATTGGGCCGTTATGGTTCACCTGCGATATTTTCACCGCTGCCGGCGCTGGAAGACCAGCAGCTTGGCGGCGTCATCATGAAGATGGTGCAGGAAACGGTTTACGGCATTATGCTGGCCCGTGCCTTTTTTGACTGGGCAAAAAAAGAACAGGAGCCATCAGAAGAAGAAACAACCCCAATGCTTTCCGACCGGCACCGGCCGATGGAGCACCGGTAAAAGCAAAAAGCGGCCGCTCCCGTCGCGGAGGCGTAACATCCGTCCAGTGGGGCGGCCGCTTAACCTTATTCAGCAAAAACAGCCAAATCTTCTTTAAGCGCTTCCAAAGCTTTTCTGCAATGTTTGATGAGGTCATGCGGAAAGTATTCATCATCCCCGTATTCGATACCATGCGGATAATAATATTTTCCTAAAATCGGTGGCATCAGTTGTATGACGGCATCAAATGAATCCACATCGCCTTCGGTTGCGTATCCCTGCACACGCAAATAATAAGTGCCTTCTTTAATTGTATATTTTTTATCATAGGTGACGCGTTCATAATCCCATTGGCCTGCCCGTACCATGCGGTGCCGTTCCATAATGTCATCAAGCCGTGTCAGATCCACCTTGAAATTTTCCAGCCCGGTATTGTCGAATTTCAAGAACCAATCCCTCCTATAAACGTTCCGGAATTGCACAGTAAAATTCCTCAATTTTATCTTATCTGAAAATAACCGGCAATGCAATGACAATATTTTTTATTTTTATATGTTCATATAAAGAGAAATATTCGATCTTCGGTCGAGATGCAGGATGCGGCTTCAAAAAAATTGGCGCTTTCCTGCTTATAAAGGTAAAATGTATAATAAAATCAATACAGTCAATAGATTATGGATCAGCCAAGAGGGGTGAAACCACCTGCGTATTTTTTTGAAAACAGCCGTGATTTTCGTGCTTATCTTTATAGTAGGGCTGTATTTTCAACTCCGCCCTGAAAACGGGGTGCTGCAAAACCGTTCTACAAGCCCGAAAGTCGATGACGGCACGAAAATAAATAAAAACGGCCAAAGCAATAAATATGGCCACCCGAAAAGCGGAATGGCGGTATATATTGGAAAACCTGTGAAAAATTTAACAGCGCATTTCGGAAAACCTAAGCGGATTGACCCGTCGGCATACGGTTATGATTGGTGGATTTATAACAAGAAATCTTCCGGCTATTTTCAGGCCGGGGTCAAAAACGGCAAGATTAAGACCATTTATGCCGTCGGAAAAAAATTAAATGTGGAACCTTTCCGGATCGGGGAAAATGTAGAGGAAATTTACAGTTCCATTATGATGAATACGGATATGACTGTCCAGTCATCTAAAGGCACATACCGTTTTGAACTGTCGGAAGAAGATTTAAATATACGTCCGCTTGTACAGCTCGGTGATGTGTATGCGCAACTAGCGCTTGATAAATTCAGCGGACAACTGCTTTTCATCCGTTTTATGGATAAAAATACATTGATGCTGCAACATCCGTATGAAATGGTTTACCGGGGTGAGTTACCCGAACCCGCCTCGGTCAGCGAAAAAAAATGGGCTGACATCGAGACCGGAAGCGCCCGGCAAATTTTTGACATTACCAATATCGTCCGGGAGCGGTTTGGCCTGAAAAAACTCGGCTGGGATGAAGCGGTTGCCGATGTAGCTTACAAACACAGCAAAGATATGGCAGTCAGGCATTATTTCTCCCATGAATCCCCAAAATATGGGGATTTAAAGGAAAGATTAAACGACGGCAAAATTTTATACACTTCGGCTGCGGAAAATATTGCAGCCCACTATATGGACGGCCCTGCGGCGGTGGAAGGCTGGCTGAATTCCGAAGGCCACCGGAAGGCCTTGCTGCAAAAAGATTTTACGGATCTCGGGGTCGGTGTTTACCAAAAATACTATACCCAGGACTTTATCCAAAAGCCTTAAGTAGAAAAACTCCGCCTGCATCCTTGCAGGACGGGGTTTTTAGCTTTTTCTTACACGTTATTTTAATTTTAATATGAAAAAAGAACCGGTGCAGTGTGCTATTTTCGTCCCATCATCCCGGAAGGCAATCCCTTCCATCACCATTGTTTTCGTCCCGCGGTGAATGACGTTTGCTTTTGCTTTTAAAAATTTTCCAGTTCCGGGAGCGAGATAGTGGATCGTCAAATTGGAGGTCACCGCCTGCTGCCCTGGCGGCAAAAGGCGGTTTGCCATGACCCCCATCACTGTATCGAGCAGCGTCGCGGTCACGCCGCCGTGCACGATGGAAAATGTATTATAGATTAACGGCGTCACAGGGATGGCCACTTCACATTCCCCTTCCCGGAAATCCGCTTCCATCAGAAAGAGGTCTTTAAAATATGTGTTTTCGTGTCCGGATTGTTTTTTGGCCAACCCGTTTAACATTTGCGACAACACGGTTAAATCTTCACCAGTTGCCTTTTCCAGCACTTTTTCGAATGTATCGCGCAATGCTTCTTTCATTTTTTGGATACCCTCTTCTATTTCAAAATTTTTCGGAGGGCCGGTAAAGCCCAAATAAAACATACACATATCGTACCAAAATTTACGGAAAATGAAAACCTTCACACTTAAGCGTAACGGGCATATGCTGGAAGATAGGAAGGTTACACAAAATGAGCTTTGGAATATTAAACGGGTTCCGTCCTATGAGATGCCGAAAATGTTTTCTTGCGGGGTGACCGAAATTGGGAACGAAAAAATTGCATCCTTCCGTCGAAAAATTTAAGTTGTTTACAAAAAGCCATCCTTTGATTTTGAAAGAAGTCCGGAGCGGAAAGAAAACATTACAGGATTTTTTTGAGGAATGGTATATATTGGGCGAGGATGATCCGAGCTGGATAAAGTACGAAGCGGAAGGCGACAATAAAAAGAAGGTAGAAAACGGCAACGGCGAAGGCGGCTGGATGACACAGCTTGGTTCGGTCCTGCAAAAATTGGATGTGGAACAGGTGCAAGGGCATTTGCAAAATCTCAGCGCTGCGATTGCGGCCGTGCAGAATTTAATCATGCAATTCCAGGCGCCTGCACAAGGGGGAAAATCACCGCAGCCGGTGCAGCAGAAAAACCCTTTTTCATTTAGAAAAGATTAAAAGGAGGTATTCCGGATGAGAGGCGATGTGATGGATTATATTCGCCAATCGAATGAGTGGAAAGCATTTTTGAGGGAACAGCCGATCTGGTACCGGAGATTATCGCGTCATCCTGAAGAATTGGAACAATTTCAAATCGCGTCGCTCCATTATTACCAAAAAACGATCCCCCAGCGGGTTGAAAAATTTACAAATGGGCTGCAGATGGCGCAGATGATGATGCATATGGTTCGGGCGATGTATGAGCAAGGATAATTTCGGTGTAGCTTCCGGATAAAAGGGTTTTGACTGCTGTAATGTAAATTGAGCAAAAGACAGCTGAGTAAAAAACGCGAAAAATTTTCCTTTTTTTTGAGTAAAGTAGCACTTTCTTGCGGAAAATAAACCGTGAGGAGTGATGATCATGAGAATTGCTGCAGGTTTGATTGCGGTATGTATCTTGCTTTCCGGCTGCGGCGGGCAGATCCCCCGCAAAGAGTGGAACGAGGTGGATGCGGCCACATATACGAAAGGCAATCAAGTATCTATCCGGCATTTTGTAAAAGAAGACGATTTATTTGTGGAATGCATTATTCCAAGCGTATCTTTTTCCGGCAGCAAGCATGCGAGGCAGGCAAAGATCAAGGTCTATGTGGACGGCGCATATGAAGGCGAGTACAACACTGCGGCGTTTGTTGTAAAAGGGTTAGAAAAAGGGGTACATACCGTGAAGCTGGAAGTGGTGGACAAAACGACGGATGCGGATTTGGGCATCCGCAGGCAGTTTTATATTACCGTTACCTGATGGCAGCCAATTCGCAAAGCTCCCTGAAACATGTTAAAATAGGCATGTGGAGGTGAGCTTTTTGCTTGCAACATTGGAAAGCGCGGAAATTCTGTCCGAGGCCGAAACCCTTGCCAGAATGGTCGTGGAGTCGGACGTTGCGGAAGAGTACCGGAAGTGCTACATCAAGATGCATTCCGATCTTGATACGCAGCGGAAAGTCCGTGCATTTATGCGCATGAAAGAACAATTTGAGGAAGTTCAGCGATTTGGCAGGTATCATCCTGATTACAAACGCATCAATAAAGAAACAAGGGAAGCCAAAAGGGAAATGGATTTGGATGAGAATGTCGCAAGCTTCAGGCGGGCGGAAAATGCTTTGCAGGATCTGCTCGACCAAATCAGCCTCCTGATTGGCAGATCCGTTTCAGAACATATAAAAGTGCCTACCGGAAACCCGTTTTTTGATTCTTCATGTTCCGGGGGCTGCGGGACGGGCGGCAGTTGCGGCTGTTCCGCATGAGTCTTTATTATGTTGGGCTTTGTTCAATTTTTGTTATCGCTAATTTCTGAGATTCCTGCGGGATAAGCGAGCAAGAAGAGACGCCTTGTGCCGGGGTATCGGCGAGGAGGCTCGCTGCGCAGGGAGCGAAGCGGATTTCGCGATCAAAAACATTAATTACTAACATAGTCTTATGATAAATTGGGCCGCAATCCGCTTCAAAAAGGATGCGGCCTCTCTGTTTTTATTGTTCTGCAAGGAGGGAATATGGTACACTCATATAAAAAGTACGAAGGGGAAACGATATGCTATCAGATCGGCAGGGTCTTATCATTTGGCTGTATCAGATGAAACACACGAAATATTTGCGGAGATTCGGCAATGTCCATTATGCGTCCAAAAAGATGAAGTATGTTGTGCTCTATTGCGACCGCGCCGAAATAGAGCATATAAAAGAAAAAATTGAAAATCTCCCGTTTGTGCGGAAAGTAGACTACTCTATGAAGCCGTTTTTAAAAACGGAATATGAAAATGCAAAACCCGATAAAGCAAAAGAATATGATTACAAAATCGGCTTATGACCGATTGGACATCCGGCCATTTTTCGGCCGGATATTTTATGTAAGCGGTGCGATAAGCTTGTTCATTCTTAAAATCCCGATTAAATACTGGTAGAAAAGTGTTTTATCGGTAAAAGATGTTGAAGGCCGGACTTCCAGTTCAACAATTTCCATATTTAAGTCCGCGGCGGTTTCCGCAAAAAGGCTGTACCTTTTATTCTGCTGGATGCGTGGATCCGGAATGCCTTCGAGGCAAATGTATAACGGCTGGAATTCCCCCGGGTCTGTCGGTTTCAAAACAAGGACAGGCGATGTGACCGCCTTTCCGCCGGTTATGGTATGAAGCGCAAGCATCCCCTGCAGGCGGTGCTTGTTCACTTTTGCAAGTTCTATCAGTTCAAACAAATCGGTGTATCCGTTCCCCAGTTCGATAAATCTTTGCTGCATCGTACATTCCCCACTTTTCATTTTTCGCTGTTTTTATTCTACTGCATCTCTCCCCTTTCGAAAAGCGGCAAAAATAAAGCTTCGTTTTTCCAGGGCGGTATGGTCAAAATTTACAATAAAGATGCCTGCCCCAGCTCTGGAAACGGAATTGAATAAAATTTTTATAAAGCTGCCCGGTACAGAAGGAAAATAAAAAACCCTGCAGAATATTCTGCAGGGCCCTTCCATATCCTTTTATTCCGGACAGAAGGCAAAGGGAGAGGAGAAACCGGAGGAAGAACTTATGGGGAAACGTAAGTCTTCTCCGCGGTTGGCAGCAACATCTTATTGTGATGCTGCTGTTATCAGTATGGCCAGCTTTTCCCAAATTATACTTTTGCATAAAATTTTAGCGAAAAACTTTTCCCCCTCTTAAAAAAATATGGTAGGATAAGATGGAAAACTTTTCGAATTCGTGGTGACCATCATGAGAGTTATTTCGGGCAGCCAAAAAGGAACAGTTTTAAAAGCCGTCCCTGGAATGGGAACGCGCCCTACGACAGATAAAGTGAAAGAAGCGGTTTTTAATATGATCGGCCCATATTTTAAAAAGGGGCTGGGCCTCGATCTGTATGCGGGCAGCGGTGGGCTTGGGATTGAAGCGTTGAGCAGGGGCATGGACAAAATGATTTTTGTCGATAAAGACCCAAAGGCGCTGCAAACGGTTAAAACGAACCTTGCAAAATGCGGGTTTAAAACCAGAAGCGAAGTATATCGGAATGATGCCGAACGCGCTTTAAAAGTGTTGGCAAAAAGGGGGCTTGCCTTTGATGCGGTTTTTCTTGATCCGCCTTATAAAAAGCAAAAATTAGCTGCGCTCCTGGAATTTATTGCTGCAAACCATCTGCTTGTTGAAAACGGTTACGTTGTTTGCGAACATGACGCAGGGCTTTCAATGCCGGAAAACATCGGCAATCTTATTACATATAAAATAGCGAAATATGGCATCACCGGAATCACGATATATACCAATAAGGGGGATGAGGGCAATGGGGAAGATCGCAATTTGCCCGGGAAGTTTTGATCCGATTACAAACGGGCATCTGGATATTATTAAAAGAGGTGCGAAAGTTTTTGACAAAGTGTATGTGGCCGTGCTGAACAATATCTCGAAAAGGCCGCTTTTCGATGTGGAAGAAAGGAAAGAATTGATCAGGGAAGTGACGAAGGATATCCCGAATGTGGAAGTTGATTCTTTCCAAGGGCTTTTGATGGAATATGCCGAATCCAAAAAAGCCGACGTGATTATCCGCGGTTTGAGGGCCGTTTCCGATTTTGAATACGAGTTGCAGCTGACTTCTATGAACCGTCTGTTAAATGACCGGATTGAAACTTTTTTTATCATGACCAACAACCAATATTCTTTCTTGAGTTCAAGCATTGTGAAAGAAATTGCCAAATACCACGGTGATATTTCCGAACTTGTTCCGGCTCCTGTAAACGAAGCGCTGAAAAAGAAATTCGGGAGTCAATAAATAGGCCGGAAAAGGGCGGGGGATGCCAATAGGGGCTCCCCTTTTTTGTTTTCTTGGCGTTTACTCCCTTCAGCGCCAATTTGTCCGACATGACTTGTAATAAAGGATGATGTAGATAATGAGGCAGGATATGGTCACAAGCGGACCGTTTGCTTCCAGCCATGCGGCAGCGCGGGCGTACAGCCCATGGCCCGCACCCGCAACCGGAGAGCCAAAAACCGTCTGCAATGCATCTTTTTCGGCAAAAAAGCGTATATACACCGGATTCCAGATCAGCCATACAATTGCCGCGGACAGGAATCCGTGCAACATGCGGGCAATAAAAAACGGCCGGAACCGGATATCTGTCTGGGCAAGGATGCTTGCCACCTGGGCCTGGATGCTGAACCCGCCGAACCCGAGCATAAAACTGGCGGCAATGACCTGCTGGAGCAGGGGGGATTCCCGTGCTTCGCTGATCATTTGGATGCCGAGCGTCATTTCAAACAGGCCGGATATGAGCGGGATGCTTAATTTTTCCGAGAAATGGGCAAGATGCAGCAGCCCTTCGGTAAGCAGCGCCAAAAAAGACGTAATATGCATGTACCGTAGCAGTTTATTAAAGACAGAGAATAGGATGATGAACCCTCCGATCATCAGTAGCGTCTGGATGGCGGACATCACCGCATCCCCGAGCAGTTTTCCGATCGGTTTGTTGTTTTTTATCCTTGTGGCATGCAGGACTCGTAATGCTTCTTTTAATAGAAATTTGTGTTTTCTCTTTGGGCGCCTGACTTCTTCATTTGTGCCGTGGAAGCGCATCACCAGCCCGACAGCAATATTCCCTACATAATGGGCCGCCGCAAAAATGATTCCGAGCGATGGATTGTGGAAAAAGCCGACCGCCACAGCGCCGAAAATAAAAAGCGGACTGGATGAGCTCGTAAAGGCAACAAGGCGTTCCGCTTCAATTTGCGTAATCTGCTTTTCTTGGCGAAGGCGGGCGGTAAATTTGGCTCCGGCGGGATTTCCGGAAGCCAGGCCCATCGCCCATGTAAAGCCGCCTACGCCCGGGACGCGGAAAAGCGGTCGCATCAAAGGTTCCAGAAGGACGCCGAGAAAGCGGACAACGCCAAATCCGATCAATAATTCAGAAATGACAAAAAAAGGAAAAAGCGAAGGAAATACAACTTCCCACCACATATTTAATCCTTGAATGGAAGCTTTAAAAGATTCATCCGGTAAAACAATCATGGAAATGGCCATCGTTGAGACGCTCAATGCTAGAATAGCACTTTTAAGTTTAGACTGATACAAACTGTGTTCCTCCCCTGCGTTGATCCATCCGCCGCACGCTGCGATTCTTTTTTTCTGTGTCGCTTGTCCTTATAAAACAATATACTCATAGGCCTGAAATTTAGACCATAAACTGTTCGGGAAGAGGCGTAAAAGAGGAGGGGGGACAATGGCGGACCGTCCGAAAATCGGATTGGCGCTTGGATCGGGTGGCGCCAGGGGATTTGCGCATATCGGGGTCTTGAAAGTACTGGAGGAAGAAGGGATTCCCATTGACATGATCGCCGGAAGCAGCATCGGGGCGCTTGTTGCCGCGCTGTACGGGGCAGGCCGGACCGTCCGGCAGATGCAGCAGCTTTCCGGCGCGTTCAAACGGAAATATTATTTGGATTTTAAAATCGGCAGAATGGGCCTGATTTCTGGGAAAAGAATAGAGGCGCTGATCAAATTGCTGACGCACAGGAAAAGGCTCGAGGATTTGCGCCCGCCCGTTGCTGTTGTGGCGACAAATCTCGCAAACGGGAAAAAGGTCGTGTTTACAAAAGGGCCTGTTGCAGAAGCGGTGCGCGCCAGTATTTCCATTCCCGGTATTTTTGTGCCGAAAAAGATCGGCGGCTTTTACCTTGTGGACGGTGGAGTGGCTGACCGCGTCCCTGTTTCTGTCGCAAAAGGGATGGGTGCCGAAATTGTCGTTGGAGTGGACGTGGCCGTCATAAAAAGGGAAGCGGAAATCCACCATATATATGATGTGATTATGCAGAGTATTGACATTATGCAAATGGAAATTGCCGAAAACCGGAAAATGGAAGCTGACGTGATGATCCGCCCGGACTCTTCAATGTACAGTTCAAGGGCTTTTACAAATGCGGAACAAATCATTAAGATAGGAGAGGAAGCAGCAAAAAAAGCAGTACCGAAAATCAAGCAATCGATGAATAGCTGGAAGGAGCAGAATGAATGAAGCATCGTAAATTCCGGCGGCGCGCCCTTATCGCTGCAGTTTTGGCCCTCGCACTGCTGTCTTTTGTGCCGCTGCCTTATTATATTGAAATGCCAGGCAGCGCCTTGCAGCTTGCCCCGCTCATTAAAGTAAAGGGCGGCTACCCGGAAAAAGGCAAATTTATGCTGACAACCGTCCGCATGGGACGCGCCAATCCGTATACGTATATATGGGCAAAATTGAGAAAACATGAGGATGTTGTCCCGGTTGATGAGATCATGGATAAGAACGAAACCGATGAAGAGTTTAATGTGTACCAGCTTTATTTAATGGAAAACTCAAAGCATAATGCAATTCAGGTCGCCTTTACGAAAGCGAAAAAACCGTTCCGTTCCCATTATAAAGGAATTTATGTACTGAATGTTTACGACGGGATGCCGGCCGCGAAAGTGTTAAAAGCAGGCGACCGGATTACGAAAGTGGACGGTCATGCATATAAATCCTCCAAAGCGTTTACGAATTTTGTCGCAAAGAAAAAAGCGGGCGATCAAATCACGGTCACATATGTGCGGGGTAAAAAAACAAAGACAGCCGAAATTGTGCTGGCAAAATTTAAGGAAAACCACAATAAAGCCGGGATCGGCATCAGCCTTGTTGACGACCGTTCGATTACATCGGATCCAAGCGTGAAAATGGATACGGAAAAGATCGGCGGCCCTTCAGCCGGATTGATGTTCACTTTGGAAATTTACAACCAGCTCACAAAGGAGGATATTACGAAAGGCTATAAAATTGCCGGAACCGGGGAAATTTCAACGGACGGGAAAGTCGGCCGCATCGGCGGGATTGATAAAAAAGTCATTGCGGCGGATAAAGCGGGGGCGGAAATCTTTTTTGCCCCGGATGACACAATTACACCGGAAATGAAAAAAGCGGATCCCGGCATAAAATCTAATTATGAAGAAGCAAAAGCGGCAGCAAAAGACATCGGGACAAAAATGAAAATCGTTCCGGTTAAAACGTTTGATGATGCCCTCGACTATTTAAACGGGCTGAAAAAGAAAAAATAACACCGGAAAGCCATGCCATGTACGGCGGGCTTTCGGTTTACCGTAACGGTTCGCCAACCATGAGCGGCGGCCTGCTGTATTCCCGGTGGAGCAGGTTATCCCTGCCGTTTTTTGTGAGGGGGAGCGCATAAATATGCGCCGCCCTGCTATCAAGTTCGATCAGCGGTCCAAGACTTGCCGAAAATTTGGAAACCACCGGTACAGGGACATTTTTTTTGATACGGTGCAAATAAGCCCTCCCTTTTTCGTTCATGGCGAGCAGCCTGATGTATTCCGGCTTTGCCGCGTGCCTTTTCATTTCATCTTTTGTTGTATTCGTTAAAATATGGGTGCACATTCTTTGGATCCTTGTCCATGTATACCGTTTTGTTTTTACTTTTTTCATAAAACTTTCAAAATCATCTGCGGCAATCGCCGCTTTTTTTAATCGGTACTCAATTCCTTCTTCCACTTCGCAAATGTTGCGCAGTTCTTCATGGGAGGCGGAAATGAGCCTGTAGCGCAAAAAAGGCCAGTAAATTCCCCAATGGTGGAAGGTTCCCGTTTCTTTCAGGCAGCGGGTAAGCAATGCATAAGACTGTTTCGGGACCACCGTGCGGATTGAAGCCGGATCGTTGTCCCGCATCAAAGTTTTCCGGATCGCGGTCGCGCTTGCAATTGTTTCATCCGCAAACGCTTCGTCATGGTGCTGTGCCGATTTCCTTGCGACCGTGAAGGCCTCCATACCGGTATTTTTCTTTGCAGCGGCAAGCATATAGTGGAACCCAAGAATGTTATTTGGAGAACTTAAATCGAGCACATCTCCTGCCCCGAGTTTGTTTAAACTGTTAGCCAGTGCTTGCGGGTAGCTGATCCCGTTTTTCATCCCGCACCGGACATAAGTGTTAAAAACAGATTCGTTTTTGAGCAGAACCGATACGGCCCGGCGGAACTTTTCAATATCCCCGGACTCGCTGCCAAAACAGAAATTGCGGCACTGTAAAGCATCCAAAATGGCAATCCCACCGGATCCGAAACTTTCGGCCTGCTGCACGGCAAACGCATACGGCAGTTCCACAACCAAATCCGCGCCGCATAATACCGCCATCTCCGCCCGCGCCCACTTTGAAACAAGCGCAGGTTCCCCCCGCTGCATAAAATAGCCGCTCATGACGGCGATGATACAATCCGCCCCTGTCAGCCGCCGCGTCTCGCGGATATGGTGGAGATGCCCGTTGTGAAAGGGATTGTACTCCACAATTATCCCGGTACTGATCACTTTTTTGACCTCCTTTTTAAAATTGGAATGCTTTCTATGTTTTTTCCGGTACAGACTGTGATAAATTATTTTTAACATAACCGGCAAAAAAAGCAATCTTTACAGGGGGGTGATTTTTTGAAGGTTGCGATTTGACTGGCTCATGCGGGAATGACGGGCCGGGCGTGGCAGCCGGAATATGCGATATACAAAAGTACGTACGCAGTGCCTTGCAGAAAACGAAACAGTTTTGGGCATAATGGGATGTAAAGGAAAAATATTGACAAACGGTATAAGGAAAGCTATAATTACCTTTGTTGCCTTGGGGTGATTTGAAGTGAAATGGTCTACCATTCAGTTGCAAAAATTTCGTGGCAAGAGTTTTGATATAGATGAATCTGTTGACATTACAAAAGATTTAATGGAAATGGATTCGGAAATCCGCGGGGCTTCTTTGTTCCAAGTAACGGGCAATGGGAATGTCTCCAGGGACAGGGTGACGTTTGACCTTCATATTGAAGGGAAACTCGTGTTGCCTTGTGCCAGGACTCTTGCCGATGTGGATTACCCAATTGATTTGAAATCGACAGAAACGTTTCTTCTTGAGCCTTCTGAATATGAAGGCGCTGAAGATGAAGAAGTGCATATTGCCGAAAATGAGGTCATCGACTTGATCCCGGTTATGAAAGAACTGATTTTGCTGGACATTCCAATGCAGGTTTTCAGCGAAGAAGCGAAAAAAGCAGAACTTCCGCATACCGAAAACTGGCAAGTGTTGACGGAGGACCAGTATTTGGAGATGGGGCAGCAGGCGGAAAAAAAGGTGGATCCGCGGCTGGCCGGCCTGGCAAAATTTTTTGAACAAGATTCTGAAAAATAACCGAAACGGTTCGGCTTGCATTATTGCTTATCTCTTATAAGGAGGTGGGAAGAATGGCTGTACCTTTCAGAAGAACTTCTAAAACTGCAAAAAGAAAACGCCGTACACACTTCAAATTGCAAGTGCCTGGCATGGTCGAATGCCCAAATTGCGGTGAATTGAAAATGGCGCACCGCGTTTGCCCATCCTGCGGGACATACAAAGGCAAAGATGTTGTGAACAAATAATTGAAAAAGAGCACGGGGTAGGTTCATCCCGTGCTTTTTTAATCATTGTTGCCCCGTAGAAATTTTATCAAGCTTCCCAGTCTATCTTTTCTATTAACGGCATATGAATAGTATTAATTAATGGTTGGGGGGGTTCATATGCCGACAGTCAGACAGGATGCTTGGACGCAGGAAGAAGACTTGCTGCTGTCAGAAATCGTTCTGCGCCATATCAGGGAAGGGAGCACGCAGCTGCAGGCATTTGAAGAAGCAGGTAAGCAAATGAACCGCACGGCCGCGGCATGCGGATTCAGATGGAATTCCTATGTGAGGAAACAGTACAAGGCCGAAATTGAAATGGCGAAAAAACAGAGAAAAGAGAGGAAGAAGCTGATCCGTGAACCTGCGGAAACGGCTTCGGAAGCGGAAAAGCCGACGGAGGCCGTGGAAAGCGAGGCTTCATTATTCGATGCCATTCGTATTCTCCAGAAAATTGCTGAAAAAAGCAAACAGGAGAATAAACAAGTTACAGATGTGCAGCGCGGTGCCGATGAATGGAAATTAAAATACGAGGAACTACTCGGGATGTACCAGGAAGAAAGGGAAAAGCATGAGCAGCTGCAAAAAGAATACAGCGCGCTTCTGTCGATTATGGAAAAAGCGAGGAAACTGGTTGAGCAGGAAGTATAAAAGATAACGGATATTCCCCTGCATTTTTAATAAAAGCGGGGGATTTTTGCTTGTCAGCCCATGTTCTCCCGATACATATGTTAAACTGGAGAAAAACTTGGAGGGAGTATTCATTCGGGATGGAAGACGTAGAGAAGGTGCTCGGATTTGTAAAAGAATTGGAAAGGCTCAAGGATGCTGAACGGACAGCGTGGACGGGAAACGGCAGGCGTGAAAGCGTTGCGGAACATACATTCCGGCTGGCACTCTTTGCGTTTGCGCTCGCAGAAGATTTTCCCGGTATCCAAATGGACAGGGTGATCCTGATGTGCCTTGTCCATGATCTTGGTGAAGCTTACGCCGGAGATATCTCTGCTGTAGTGGGAGAAGACCGTGAAAAAAAGCTGCAGCGTGAAAGGCTTGCTATTGAAAAACTTACGGTCGGGTTGCCGGAGCTGCGGAGCAAGATTCTGAGCTTATGGGAGGAGTACAACAGGGGGGAATCCCGCGAAGCTATGCTGGTTAAAGCGCTGGATAAAATGGAAACGATCCTGCAGCACAATCAGGGAAAAAACCCGCCCGGCTTTGACTATCAATTTATTTTGTCGTACGGAAAAGGACTGGCAGGCTGGCATCCGGTTTTAAAAGCAATCAGAAAACAAATTGACAAGGAAACGCGGAAGAATGCCGTCAACCATCTCGCATGATGCACTACTATTTTCTTTCCCGGTAAGCGGAAAGAAGTAAATCGTTTTAGGCTGCACCCCCGTGATAAGTAAAAAAGAACCGGGGATCCGGTTCTTTTTGGCGGATCAAGATGAGGCCTGTTTTTTGTCCTGTTTGGCATCCTGCAGTTTGACGCCTTCCGGAAGCCAAACAAACGGGTTTTCGCTCAAGTCGCGCTCAACATTATAGGAAACGGGCTGGAATCCCATCTTTTCCCAAAAACCCCTTGATTTCAGGCGGGCATTTGTTTTAATCGGGAGCCCGAAGCTTTTAGCAAAATCAACGAGCGCCCTCCCGTAATTTTTAAATTGGTAGTTTGGGAGCACTTCCAGCTTCCACAGTTCCAAAAATTTTTGAGGGGGGTCAAAATATAAATCATATTTCGCATCCCGTTCGTAAAGGCTCATGCGCGCGACCAGCTTATCGGCAAAATAAATGCCGTAAAAAGGCGAATCGCAGTTGTCTTCAATGATATTATCCTGTAAATCTTCCAGCATGGACAGTTCCTGTGCCCCGTACTCTTTAAACTGTTTAAATTCTTCCAGCGTTTTGTAATTCACTTTTAACCTTTCCACTTTATAAGACATATCAATTCCCCTATCCCTCGTTGAAGTTCTGTCCCTTGGCTTGCGTATGGTACGCTGCCTGTTCGCGTAAAGCCTATTGTTATTATAATTATATAACAAACGGCGGCAAGAATGAAAGAAATACGTGTAAGCGATCGCAAGAAATTTTATTCCGGTAAAAATTTCTTTCCAAGCCGGAAATTGCCTGATAAAATGTGGAAAAGAAATGACAGAAAAGGGGCGGTTGCGATGAAAATCGGGATCATTGGCGCCGGCGCGGTCGGTTTATTGTATGGCGGCTGGCTTGGCAAGTTTCATGAAGTGACCATGTTTCCAAGAACAAAAGAACAGGCGCGGCTGTTAAACGAAAAAGGGATCACGGTAAAAGGCGGCATGTCCCCGTTCACCGTCTCCGTAAAAGCACAAGAAACGCCTGTATCCCCCGGCACGCAGGAACTGGTCATTGTTACGGTAAAACAGTACGACTTAAGCGGTGCGGCCGCCATATTGAAAAAAATGGACACCGCAATTCCGGTGCTGTTTTTGCAAAACGGGATGGGCCATCTTCCACTTTTGGAAGAACTTCCGCAAGAAAGGATCCTTGTCGGAACGGTGGAGCACGGCGCCGCCCGCATCGATGCCGTGACGGTTGCACAAAACGGCCGCGGAAAAACGAATCTTGCTTTTTTCCGGGGAAATTGGGAAGGAATTGCCGCACTGCTTGAAACCGCGCCAGATGCTTTTCCGTTTCGGCTGCTTCCGGATTATGAAATCATGCTTTTGCGCAAATGCTTTGCCAACGCCATGATCAATCCTTTGACCGCTGTTTTAAAAGTGAAAAACGGGTTACTTTTAACAAACCCGCATTATGCGAACGTGTTCCGTGCTGTTTTTGAAGAGCTGATCGCGCTTTTTCCAAAGCTTTCAAGGGAAGAAATGTGGGAGGAAGTCACCGGCATCTGCCGGAATACGAAAGAAAATGAATCCTCCATGCTGAAAGATGTGAAAAAAGGGGCGCGGACCGAAATTGACGCCATTCTCGGGTTTATGCTTGAAACCGCTGCCCGGAAGGAAAAGGAAATTCCGGTATCGGCCGCGCTGTATGAAATGGTGAAAGGGATGGAAAGAAGGAATTAAAGCAGTCTTTTTTCCTTTTTTTCGCAAAAATGCTATACTCAATGAGAAAATCAATGATGACAAGAAAGGAAGAATCTATTGATGGAACTGGAAAACTTTTCAATTCCAGCAACGAACCGGTTTGCTTCCCTTTACTTAGAGCAAAAGCCTCCTGTAAAGGATTTTTTTCATTATGATATAATGGATTCTTCTTTTTTTCAAAGAAGAGTGGAAGATTTACAAAAACGGACGTTTCCCCGGGAGCAGCTTGCAGATTGTATCAGGAGTTTTATGGAGAAATTTGGTATTACACCGGAGATACACCGGTCTTTGCAAAAATTAAGGCAGGAAAACGCCGCCGTTGTGATCGGGGGCCAGCAGGCCGGGCTTTTAACTGGGCCGCTTTATACGATCCATAAACTTATATCGATCATCAAGCTTGCCCAGATGCAGGAGGAAGCGCTTCACATCCCGGTCGTGCCCGTCTTCTGGATTGCGGGCGAGGACCACGATTATTTGGAAGTGAACCATGTTTTTACCGTGTGCGGCAGAAGCTTGAAAAAATTAAACTATACCGAAGGGCCGCTTCAGAAAAAAATGATTTCCGATACAAAGCCGGATCGTGCCCATTTAAAAAAATGGATACATAAAGTATTTGAAACATTCGGAGAAACAAAACATACAAAAAAGGTTCTTGCCCAGCTTGAAAAATTTGTGGACCAGTCCGAAAGCTTGACCGATGCTTTCGCATTTATCGTCCATGATCTTTTTCATGAATACGGCGTGCTTCTGATTGATTCGGCCGATCCGCGCCTGCGGGAAATAGAGGCGCCGTTTTTCGTGCGGATCATCCGGGAATATGAAACGATTACGGCAGCGGTATTTGCGCAGCAGGAAAAAATGGCTAAGTTCGAATTCCCGAAAGCAATCGACATCTCGCGACGGGCGCTGAACCTTTTTTATTACGATGGGACGGAGCGCATCCTGCTCGAATATGACCCGGAACAAGGCGGATTTACCGGGAAAAACGGCAGCGTCTTTTTTACAAAAGAACAATTGTTGGAAATTTCCCGCCAAACTCCAGAACGTTTAAGCAATAATGTCGTGACGCGGCCGCTTATGCAGGAATGGCTGTTTCCAAGCCTCGCATTTATCGGGGGGCCGGGAGAAATTGCCTATTGGGGTGAACTGAAGCAGGCATTTGAGAAAATCGGCTTCCTGATGCCGCCCTTGGTGCCGCGGCTGAACATCACCCTGCTGGAACGTTCCATCCAAAGGGATATTAAGGAACTTGGACTCGAGATCGAACAGGTGTTAAAGCACGGAACAGCGGAAGAACGGCAAGCGTACTGGAATTCCGTTAAAGATGAAAATTTGGATGCCTTAATCAGTGAAACGGAAGCGATGCTTGAAACCCAATATGATGCGATTCTATCCGCTGTCAGTAAAGGGCTTGAGCCGCTTGCCCGCAAAAACTTGAACTTCCATCTCAACCAGCTTGCTTTTTTGCAGCGGAAAATCAATGAGGATATCGAACGGAAGCATGATGTGATGCTTGAAAAATATGCGCGGATTGAACGTGCGCTGCGACCGGACGGTATCCCACAGGAAAGGGTATGGAATATTTTTTATTTTCTGAACAAATATGGAAAAGATTTGATCCGTGACCTTCTGTCGTTGCCGTACACGTTTGACGGCACGCATAAATTGGTGAAAATTTAACCGGCTTCGTATGGGGCCGGTTTTTTGTGCAAATGCAGGAAATTTCCGCACAGGGGAGAATATAAAAAATAGAGTGGTGAAAGGTGGGGGATTGTGGTAAATTATTAATATGAAGTGGGAGGCGCCGACTATGTTCATGGGAGAATACCAGCATAACATCGATACAAAAGGTCGCCTGATTGTTCCGGCCAAATTCCGTGAACAGCTTGGCGATACATTTGTTATCACGCGCGGGCTTGACCGCTGCATATTCGGCTATCCCATGGATGAATGGAAATTGGTTGAAGAAAAACTAAAATCCCTACCATTAACGAAAAAAGATGCACGCGCATTTACACGTTTTTTCTTTTCAGGGGCGACCGAATGCGAGTGGGACAAGCAGGGACGCATCAATATCCCGGCTCCGCTCCTTGCATATGCCCAATTGGAAAAAGAATGCGTCGTGCTCGGCGTTTCCAATCGAATTGAGATTTGGAGCAAAGGTTTATGGGAAGAATATTTTTCAAAATCGGAGGAGTCTTTTGCGGAAATTGCGGAGAACCTCATTGATTTTGACCTTTAACTGCTTCGATTGGATAGGAGACCTAATATGTTTGAACACACAACAGTATTGTTAAAAGAGGCGGTCGACGGGCTCAATGTTAAACCTTATGGGATATACGTCGACTGTACGCTTGGCGGCGGGGGCCACAGCGGATACCTGCTCTCGAAACTGTCGGGGGAAGGCCGTCTTTACGCTTTCGACCAAGATGAAACTGCGATTCAGCATGCCAGGGAAAAATTCCAAAACGATTTAAACAGAATAACATTGATTAAAAGCAATTTTCGGCATTTAAAAACGGAATTGGAAGCGCGCGGCGTGGAAAAGGTTGACGGAATCATGTACGATTTGGGCGTTTCGTCCCCGCAGCTCGATACGCCGGAACGCGGGTTCAGCTACCAGCACGATGCGCCGCTTGATATGAGGATGGACCTCGATTCGCCGCTTACTGCATACGAAATCGTAAACCACTGGTCGTATGAGGATCTGGTCCGCATCTTTTTCCGCTACGGGGAAGAAAAATTTTCAAAACAAATCGCCCGAAAAATAGAAGCGCACCGTGCAAAAGAAAACATCCGAACAACCGGCCAGCTCGCCGATATTATTAAAAAAGCGATCCCCGCACCTGCGAGAAGAAAAGGCGGGCATCCGGCCAAAAGGGTGTTCCAGGCGATCCGGATTGCCGTGAACGACGAATTGTCCGCTTTTGAAGAATCATTAACGGATGCCATCGCGCTTTTGAAACCGGGCGGGCGGATCAGCGTTATCACCTTTCATTCTTTGGAAGACCGCATTTGCAAAAATATATTTAAAGAAAACAGCAGTGTGAAAGATTTGCCACACGGACTGCCTGTCATACCGAAAGCATATGAGCCCGCTTTAAAAATCATCACCAAAAAACCCATCGTTCCAAGCGAAGAAGAAGTGGGCGGAAACAACCGGTCAAGGTCGGCTAAACTGCGCATTGCGGAAAAATGTTAAGGGAAAAAAGGAGGGAGCATTTTGAGCAATTTAGCAAGACAGCCTAAAACAACAATAGAACGGCAGAAGCAGGTTGAAACAAGGCTGCAGCCTGTCAAAAGAAGAGCGCAAATCACTTTAGGGGAAAAGATCATCGCAAGCATTTTTGTTTTGTTCGTTGTGTTTATGGGGGTCCGGATTGTTTCGACGGAAGCCGCCATCTATAATGTCAACAAATCGATTGAAAACACGAAAACAACGATCCAAAGCAAAAACAAAGTCACCGATGATTTGAAAATGCAGGTAAGCGAGTTAAGCCGCTATGACCGCATTTACGAAAAAGCGAAGGAACTTGGCTTAAAGCTTGATGAGAATAATGTCAAGGTTGTTGAAAATAAATGAGATCAAGAAAACTGAATACAAATACGGGGGCAGCGATATTATTTATAATATTCGGTCTGTCCTTTTTTATCATTACTGTAAGGTTTTTGACGATTGAAATTACCGGTCAGGTCGATGGGAAAGTGCTGGCGGCCAAGGCGGCCAAAAAATATATGCGGACAAGCGTCATCCAAGCGCAGCGCGGCAACATATACGACAGCAACGGGGATCCCATAGCCGAAAATGTTGTTTCCTATAATTTGGTCGCCATTTTGAGCCCAAAAGCGACGATCGACCCGAGCCATCCGAAACATGTAGTCAACCCCCGTAAAACCGCAGAAGCCCTCGCCAAATATATCGACATGCCCGAATCGAAAATCTATGAGTTGTTGACGCGGAAAGGGCGGTTCCAGGTTGAGTTTGGAAAAGCCGGTGAGGATATTTCCTATCAAGTCAAACAGAAAATTGAAAAATTGAACCTCCCCGGGATCGTATTTGAACCTGCTTCAAAACGCGCTTATCCGAACGGTGCGTTTGCCTCGCACTTGGTCGGTTACGCCCAAAAAAGCAGCAACAGCGCCCAGCTGACAGGCGTGATGGGCATTGAAAAAAGCATGAACAGCGCCTTACAGGGAAAAGACGGGAAAATCAAATATGAAGGAGATTTTTGGGGTTATATCCTGCCGAACTCAAGCAAAAAGGTTACAAAACCGAAAGATGGGGAAGATGTGTATTTAACGATTGATAAAAAGATCCAGTCTTTCGTTGAAGACGCTTTGAACAAGGTGCAGAAGGAATATAACCCGAAAAAAACCGTTGTCATCGTCGCTGACCCAAAAACCGGAAAAATTTTGGCGATGGGGCAGCGGCCGACATTCAACCCGGAAACGAGGGAAGGCTTGAGCGCTTCATGGCATAACGAAGCAGTCGAAACCGCCTATGAGCCGGGCTCGACAATGAAAATCTTTACGCTCGCGGCGGCCGTCCAGGAAGGCGTCTTCCACCCGTATGCGACATACAAGTCGGGGGAATTCCGTGTAAAAAATGTCCCGACCCCGATCAAGGACCATAATGGCGGCGTAGGCTGGGGCAAAATCACCTTCCTCGAAGGCCTGCAGCGCTCCTCAAACGTCGCGTTTGCTACGCTGCTCGATTATATTAAACAAGATAAGTTCAAGCAGTATTTGGAAGCATTCGGTTTCGGGAAGCCGACGAAAATCGGCTTGCCGAACGAAGCTTCCGGGAAAATTTTATACAATTACGCGATTGAACGGTATACGACCACATTCGGCCAGGGCACGACCGTCACCGCCTTGCAGATGGTACAAGCGGCAACAGCAATCGCCAATGATGGAAAAATGATGAAGCCGTATGTTGTTGAAAAAGTGGTCAACCCCGATAACGGGAAAGTAAAAGAAACGAAACCGACTGTTGTCGGCAATCCGATCAGCGCGGAAACGGCCAAAAAGGTCCGTGATTATTTGCGCACGGTTGTGACGAACAAAAAAACAGGTACCGGAACGGCCTATAATATTCCGGGTTATTCTGTTACCGGAAAAACCGGGACCGCGCAAATTCCGAACCCGAACGGAAGCGGGTATATGACCGGCACGGACAATTACATTTTTTCGTTTCTCGGAATGGCGCCAAAAGATGATCCGAAACTGATCGTTTACGCCCTTGTCCAGCAGCCCCATTTAAAAGCGGGCGAGCTTGGAAGCGAACCGGTAAAAGACCTGTTTAACCCGATTATGAAAAACAGTCTGCAGTATTTAAACATTAAGCCGGAAAAAATGGGAACCGCAAGTACCGTGGCGCTTCCGGACTTTACCGGCAAAGGTCGGCAGGATGCGGAGTCGGAAGCGAAAGCTTTAAAACTGACGCCTGTCGTGCTCGGCGACGGCGATACTATAACGGGTCAGCTGCCGGAAACAAAAGAGAAACTGCTGCCGGACGGGAAAGTGCTCCTGAAAACAAACGGCAAGATGATCATCCCGGATTTCAGCGGATGGTCAAAGCGTGACGTGACAAGCGCCGCGAAACTGCTCGGGCTCCGCTTAAAAATGGACGGGGAAGGCTACGCCGTATCTCAAAGTATTCCGGCAAAATCAAAAGTAAAATCCGGGCAGACCATAACTGTGAGGTTTGAGAATCCATAAATGATGAAAAAAGCAAGCCATACGCCAGGCTTGCTTTTTTCATGCACCCCGCAACTCCGTGTCTAGAGAATGTACTAGCAGGAAAAGTACAAGCATATAAATGGGTGTAAAGGCAACAGGGGGACTGCCTGTCCGGCTTCAATACGGTCGATTGAAAAAAGTTCGGACGAATAAGGAGGCGCGGTCTTGAAGCGTGTATCAAATGTTACGGTAAGAAAGCGGCTTGTTTTTATTTTGTTGTCCGGGATTGTTATTTTCAGCATTATGGACGTCCGGCTCGGGTATGTACAGTTTGGGCTTGGGGACATGTTGACGAACAGGGCGAAAGAATTATGGAGCAGGAGCATTCCTTTTGAAGGGAAGAGGGGAAAAATAGTGGATAGAAACGGCGTGCCGATTGCCATTAATCAAAGTGCCCCGACAATATTCGTCATTCCAAGGCAGGTAAAAGATCCGTCCAAAACGGCTGAAAAATTGGGAAATGTCCTGAAAGCCGACCGGGAAAACATTTATAAAGAAATTACAAAAGCGACTTCGATTGTCAGAATCAAAGAAGGAAGGAAAATCAGCAATGAAAAAGCAAATGCCGTGCGCAGACTCGGGCTTTCCGGCGTCTATATCGCGGAAGATTCAAAACGGTATTATCCGTTCGGCAGTTATCTTTCCCATGTGCTTGGGTTTACCGGTGCCGACAACCAGGGGTTGACGGGGCTGGAATTGTATTATGACGATGCATTGAGCGGGCAAAAAGGGGCTGTCGAGTTTTACACCGATGCGAAGGGGAAGAAAAAGATGTCGGACATGTCCGATGAATATGAGCCCCCGAAAAACGGGCTGGATTTAAAACTCACGATCGATACAAAAGTCCAGACGATTATTGAACGGGAGCTCGATAATGCGGAAAAGAAATACCATCCGGACGGGCTGATTGCGATTGCGATGGATCCGAATACGGGGGAAATCCTCGGCATGTCGAGCAGGCCGACATACCGGCCGGACAATTACAAATATGTTCCCCAGAAAGTATACAATCGCAACCTGCCGATATGGAGCACATATGAGCCTGGATCGACATTTAAGATCATCACCCTTGCCGCAGCGCTTGAAGAAAAGAAAGTGAATTTGACAAAAGATAAGTTTTACGACTCCGGTGCCGTGGAAGTCGGCGGCGTAACGCTGCACTGCTGGAAAAGAGGCGGGCACGGCAGCGAAACCTTCCTTGAAGTCGTCCAAAATTCGTGTAACCCAGGCTTTGTAGAGCTCGGTGAAAGATTAGGGAAAAAGACGCTGTTTAATTATATCCGCAAATTCGGGTTTGGGGAAAAAACCGGCATCGATCTTTCGGGAGAAGCTTCTGGTATTTTGTTTAATTCAAACAAGGTCGGCCCAGTCGAACTGGCAACGACCGCTTTCGGCCAAGGGGTATCCGTCACGCCGATCCAGCAGGTTGCGGCGGTGTCGGCTGCCATTAACGGCGGCATTCTTTACAAGCCTTATATTGCGAAAGAATTGGTTGATCCCGCAACAGGGGAAGTGGTGATGCGGAAAACGCCGGTTGCAAAAAGAAGGGTTATTTCGGAAAGCACGTCAAAACAAATCCGCTATGCACTTGAGACCGTTGTGGCGCAAGGAACTGGAAAAAATGCATACGTTGACGGCTACCCGATCGGCGGCAAAACGGGAACGGCGCAAAAAGCAAAAAACGGGCGCTACCTAGAAAATAACTATATTTTGTCTTTCATCGGTTTTGCTCCGGCGAACAATCCAAAAATCGTCGTTTATTTGGCTGTCGATAATCCGAAAAATACAGTTCAGTTCGGCGGACAGGTCGCCGCGCCAATTGCAGGGACCATTATCGGAGACAGCCTGCGCGCGATGGGCATCAAGCCTGTAAAAAAACAGATGGAAAAAGAAAAAAGCTATTTTGAAACGCCAAACGTAACGGTGCCGGATTTGATCGGGCAGACAAAAAATGACATTCTGAACGATGATTATAACTTTAAACTTGATGTCAGCGGATCCGGCGATAAAGTCATCAAACAATCCCCGGAACCCGGCGCCAAAGTGGAGGAAGGTTCGACCATCCGGATTTATATGAAGTGAAAAAAGGGGCGGCACCCCAAGCCTGCCGCCCCTTTTAGCCGGATTTTCCCACTTGCCGGGCCCTAAATCCGTACTTTTTTAAAATAAATGCCATGCTTCATAGCTTAATGGCCGTTTTTTTTGTACAATAGAAAAGGACTTTGTTCAATCGGGAACTTTAGCTGCATTGTTTTTGCAATAGGAAGGGTTGAGAAAAGTGGATTTACATACATTAATGCGGGCATTGCCGTTTGCCAAAGTGCCTGAAGAAAATCCGGAAATTACCGGGCTTGTCCAGGATAACCGGCTGGTTACAAAAAACAGCCTGTTTATATGTATCAAAGGCTATACCGTTGACGGGCACAATTTCGCGGAAGATGCGGAAAAAAGGGGCGCGGCCGCCATTTTGGCCGAAAAGCCGCTCAATGTGGGTGTGCCGGTCATTGTTGTCCGCAATACGAAACGTGCGATGGCCATCCTTGCCGATATGTTTTACGGGCAGCCGTCGCGCAAACTCCATTTGGTCGGCATTACCGGAACAAACGGGAAAACGACGACCAGCCATATCATCGAAAAGATTTACCGGGACGCAAGCAGAAGTACCGGCATGATCGGCACGATGTATATGAAAATCGGCGATGAAACATTGAAAACGAAAAACACGACACCAGACAGCCTGACGCTGCAAAAAACATTCCATGAGATGGTGGAGCGCGGCGTAACAGACTGTGTCATGGAAGTATCCTCACATGCTCTGGTTGAAGGGAGGGTGCACGGCTGCGATTATGATATCGCTGTTTTTACGAATTTGACGCAGGATCATCTCGATTACCATAAAACTATGGCGGAATACCGGCGCGCGAAAAGTTTATTGTTTTCGCAGCTCGGCAATTCCTATCCGCAAAGCAGGCCGAAATATGCTGTTTTAAATGTGGATGACCCTGCCTCAAAAGAGTTTGAACAGGTGACTGCAGCACCTGTGATTACGTACGGTATCGAACATGAGGCGGATTTCATGGCACAAAATATCGTAATGGATGCGGGAGGCACTGCGTTTACACTTGTTACGCCTTATGAAAAGCGGGAAATCAACCTGCAGCTTGCCGGGAAATTCAGCGTTTATAATGTGCTGGCAGCCGTCGCAGCGGGCTATATTTCCAATGTCCCGCTTGACTCGATCATCAAAACCGTTGAACAAATGGAAGGCGTGCGCGGCCGGTTTGAACTCGTAAAAGGCGGCCAGGATTTTACCGTTATCGTTGACTATGCGCATACGCCGGACAGCCTGGAAAATGTGTTAAAAACGATCAGGCAGTTTGCCAAGAAAAACATTTTTGTCGTCGTAGGCTGCGGTGGCGACCGCGATAAAACGAAAAGGCCGATCATGGCCCAAATCGCCTGTAAGTACGCAACCGATCCGATTTTTACATCGGATAATCCGCGCAGTGAAGATCCACTCGACATTTTGTGCGATATGGAAAAGGGCGCTGAGGGCCAAAAATACGATGTGATCCCCGATCGCAGGGAAGCGATCAAAGCGGCCATTCTCCGCGCGCATGCTGGGGATGTCGTGCTGATCGCAGGAAAAGGTCATGAAACGTATCAAGTCATCGGCAATGAAGTGCATGATTTTGATGACCGGAAAGTTGCACTGGATATGATAAAGGAGCGGTGAAAGTATGTTATCTTTTGGGGACGTTAACCATCTTTTCAGTTTGGTGCACGGAATAAAAGATTTTACGCTGCAATTTGCAACTGTCAGCGTGTTTGCGGATAAAAAGCAGCCGAAAGGATTGTATATTCCGCTGAACGGGGAGCCGGACATCAACAGGGCAATTGCAAGCGGGGCCATCACGGCGCTTTGGAAAAAGGATACGCCGGTTCCGCGATATATCCCGAATGATTTTCCGCTGTTTGCGGCGGAAGGTTTTGATGCCGCCTTCTTAAAAATTGTGCAATATTATCTTAAACAAATAGAAAGCAAGGATTTTGATATGAAGACATCTTTTATTTTTTACGGCCCGGAATGCCGGGACATGAAGCCTCATACATATGATTTGGCCGGCCGGGAAGGCAAGGCTTTGCTGCTTCAAGCTTGCAATCGCTGGAAAGGGAGGGGAAAGGCATGATGGAGCAAGTGATCTTTTTTACGACGCTCATGGCTTTCCTTATTTCTGTGCTGCTCTCTCCTGTGTTTATCCCTTTTTTAAGAAGATTAAAATTCGGTCAGAGCATCCGGGAAGAAGGACCGAAATCGCACCAGAAAAAATCCGGGACGCCGACAATGGGCGGGGTGATTATCCTGCTTTCGATTGTTGCGGCAACTTTGATCATGAGCGGAAAATTTTCGGAACCGACCGTCAAGACGTATCTGCTTTTATTGGTGACGATTGGTTTCGGGCTGCTCGGATTTTTGGATGATTTTATTAAAGTGGTAATGAAGCGGAATCTCGGGCTAACTTCGAAGCAGAAGCTGCTCGGTCAGATTATCGTTGCGGTGATTTTTTATGTGATTTTCCGGCAGTTCCACTTATCTTCGGAAGTCTCCATTCCGTTTACGGACAAATCGGTCCATCTCGGCTGGTTTTATTTCGTGGTGATCATTTTGTGGCTCGTCGGATTTTCCAATGCAGTCAATCTGACAGACGGGCTTGACGGGCTCGTATCCGGGACGGCAGCGATTGCTTTTGGTGCATTCGCCGTTTTGGCATGGAACCAGTCGCAGGTGGACGTGGCGTTGTTTTGTGTCGCTGTTGTCGGGGCGGTGCTCGGGTTCCTCGTTTTTAACGCGCACCCGGCAAAAGTATTTATGGGCGATACCGGATCGCTGGCGCTTGGCGGTGCGATTGCAACAGTATCGATCCTGACCAATCTGGAAATCCTTTTGATCGTGATTGGCGGCGTATTTGTCATCGAAACCTTGTCTGTTATTCTGCAAGTGATATCATTTAAGACAACGGGGAAAAGGATTTTCAGGATGAGCCCGCTGCACCACCATTATGAGCTGGCCGGCTGGTCTGAATGGCGTGTGGTCGTTACATTCTGGGCGGTAGGCCTGTTGTGTGCGATTTTAGGAATTTATATCGAGGTGTGGATGTAATATGAAAAATATAAAAGATTATGAGCATAAAAAAGTATTGGTGCTGGGGCTGGCAAAAAGCGGGGTGAGTGCGGCCTCGCTTTTGCATAAGCTCGGGGCATTTGTGACGGTCAACGACTACAAGCCGCTGGAAGAGAATGCAGAAGCGCAAGGGCTTTTGGAGCAGGGGATTAAAGTCATTTGCGGGAGCCATCCGATTGAACTTTTGGACGAAGGATTTGAACTGATTGTAAAAAATCCGGGCATCCCGTACACAAACCCGCTCGTTGCGGGAGCGATTGAAAAAGGCATCCCGGTCATAACCGAAATCGAACTGGCTTATAAAATTGCGGAATGTGAAATGGTCGGGATTACGGGCACAAACGGAAAAACAACGACGACGACGCTGATTTATGAAATCTTTAAGGCAGACCGGAACCTTGATCCGTTAATTGCCGGGAACATCGGCACGGTGGCTTCAAGTGTGGCGCAAAAAGCAACAGCAAACCAGCAGATGATTGTGGAATTGTCGTCTTTCCAGCTGATGGGCGTTCAAACATTCAGGCCGCATATTGCCATCATTACGAATATTTATGAAGCCCATCTCGATTACCATGGGACAAAACAAGCTTATGCAAAAGCAAAATCAAATATTACAAGGAACCAGACGGAAGACGATTTTCTCATCCTGAACCATGCCCAGCCGGATCTGTGGGATCTCGTTTCATTTACGAAAGCAAAAATCATTCCGTTTTCCACAAAGGAATATTTGGAGGACGGAGCGTCCATAAAAGACGGCAGCATCATGTGGAAGGGCAAAAAAATGATGGACCGCAGCGAAGTTGTCCTGCCGGGTGACCATAATCTGGAAAATATTTTGGCGGCTGTGGCGGCTTCGAAATTAATGGGTGCTAGTGATGAAGCAATCCGCGAAGTGCTGAAGACTTTTAAAGGTGTTAAGCACCGTACACAATACATCGGCGAAATCGAAGGCCGGAAATTTTACAACGACTCAAAAGCAACGAATATTCTCGCCTGCAAAGCCGCGCTGAAAGCATTCCATCAGCCGGTGATTTTGCTGGCCGGGGGGCTTGACCGAGGAAACGGGTTTGACGAACTGATCCCGAGTCTGAAATATGTAAAGGCTTTGATCACGTTCGGGGAAACTGCGCCGAAACTGGAAAGCACTGCAAAAAAAGCTGGCATTCCGGTCGTCCTGCGCGTCGAGAATGTGGAAGAAGCCGTTCCGGTTGCCTGGGAATTATCTGAGCCGGGCGATGTTATTCTGTTGTCTCCCGCATGCGCAAGCTGGGACCAGTATAAATCTTTTGAAATTCGTGGTGATATTTTCGTCGACGCCGTGCATAAGTTAAGATAAGGGCTTGGACGAATGGCTATTTGCTCCGCACGCCGGTTTTTCCGCCGCCTGTGCGGCACTTCTACGGCCCTAATTCTTTTCTGGGGTGTTCGCGGATGCCGTCGAAAAAAAACAATCCCGATCTTTTGTTGATCATCGCCACCTTATCTTTGCTGGCGGTCGGCCTGATTATGGTGTACAGCGCGAGCGAAATTGTGGCGGATTACAAATTTCATGATTCTTTTTATTTCCTGAAGCGGCAGCTGCTTTTTGCAGGGCTCGGCGTCGCGGCGATGTTTTTGGTCATGCGCATCGATTACTGGACGTGGCGCGCATGGGCGAAAACGATCCTGATCATATGTTTTGTTTTGCTCGTGCTCGTCTTGATTCCCGGCATCGGGCTTGAGCGGAACGGGTCGAGGAGCTGGATCGGGGTCGGCGCTTTCTCCATCCAGCCGTCCGAATTTATTAAAATGGCACTGATTGCCTTTTTGGCAAAATTTTTATCGGAAAACCAAAAGTACGTCACGTCTTTTAGAAAAGGGATGCTGCCCGCATTAAGCCTTGTTTTTATTGCCTTTGCGATGATTATGCTGCAGCCGGACCTCGGGACGGGGACGGTGATGTTCGGGACATGTATTGTCATGATTTTTGTCGCAGGTGCGCGTATTGCACATTTCGTGATGCTCGGGATGCTCGGGCTTGCCGGCTTTGTTGGTTTGATTTTATCGGCGCCGTACCGGATGGCGCGGATTACTTCTTTTTTGGATCCGTGGTCCGATCCGCGGGGGACGGGATTCCAAATTATCCAGTCGCTGTTTGCGATCGGGCCGGGCGGGCTGTTCGGCATGGGGCTCGGGGAAAGCAAACAGAAATTTTTCTATCTTCCCGAGCCGCAAAACGATTTTATTTTTGCGATTTTGTCGGAAGAGCTCGGGTTTATCGGTGGGACTTTTGTCCTGGTTTTGTTCACCCTTTTGCTCTGGCGCGGGATCCGGATCGCGCTCGGGGCGCCGGATTTGTTCGGGAGCCTGCTTGCGGTCGGCATTATTTCGATGATTGCGATCCAGGTCGTGATCAATATCAGCGTGGTCATCGGTCTGATGCCGGTTACCGGGATCACGCTGCCGTTTATCAGCTACGGCGGATCTTCTTTAACTTTAATGCTTGTGGCGATCGGCGTGCTTTTAAACATCAGCCGCCATTCCCGTCTGTAAGCGGATAAAGAATCCCTCAAAAGGGGTTCTTTTTTTATTTAACATCCCGTTAACATTTTATTAATAATCGTTTTACTGGGGCCCCATTGTAGTTTAAAATATAGTATTATAGAAAAATGAATGTTCCAAACATACTATATTAAAATATTGCAAATGGATATTAGTTTGAGGTGGAAAAAATGAAAATTATTGTAAGCGGGGGCGGGACCGGCGGGCATATTTACCCTGCGCTGGCCTTGATCAGAACCATTAAGCAAAAACATCCAGATACGGAATGTTTATATATCGGAACGGATAGAGGCCTGGAGTCCAATCTCGTGCCGAGGGAAAACATCCCGTTTAAATCGATCCACATTACGGGCTTTAAGCGGTCCTTATCATTTGAAAATATTAAAACGGTTGTCCGCTTTCTCAAAGGGGTCAGCCAATGCAAAAAAATCATTAAGGAATTTAAGCCGGACGTAGTGATCGGGACCGGCGGCTATGTATGCGGCCCGGTGGTATATGCAGCTGCCAAATTGAACATTCCAACGATGATCCACGAGCAAAACAGCGTGCCCGGATTAACGAATAAATTTTTAAGCCGGTATGTCGATAAAGTGGCGATTTGCTTTGAATCGGCAAGAGAATTTTTTGATGAAAAAAAAGTTGTGCTGACAGGCAATCCGCGCGCTTCGGAAGTTGTGGGGGAAAGCAGCCGGAATGTTCTGGAGACGTTCGGCCTAAAAAAGGAGCCCCCGACCATCCTCATTTTCGGCGGAAGCCGCGGTGCAAGACCGATTAATGAAGCGGTTGTAAAATCACTTGCCAATTTTGCACAGAAAAAATACCAGGTGATTTATGTGACGGGTGATGTCCATTACGAGGCCGTCCAAAAAGAAATTGCCTTGATTGATGAAAAAGACAATGTCAAAGTGGTGCCGTTCATCCATAATATGCCGGAAGTACTGCGTGCGGTTGACCTTGTTGTTTCCAGGGCGGGGGCAACGACGCTTGCCGAATTAACGGCACTTGGCCTGCCGGGTATTTTAATTCCAAGCCCCTATGTGACCAATAATCACCAGGAAAAGAATGCGCGGACGCTTGTGGAAAGCGGTGCAGCGCTTATGCTGCTGGAGAAAGATTTATCCCCGTCAAAACTGGTGTCCTTAATTGACCGGATTTTGCTCGATAAGGACCAGCTGGTCAAAATGCGGATGGCTTCGCGCAACCTCGGGATCCGCGATGCTTCCTGGAGACTGTATGAAGTGATGGAAAACCTGGCCGCAGGAACGAAATAAAGGCTGGCGGAAGAATGAAGGGAGGAGCAAGATGGCGCGCTCCAATAAAAACATCGTATCGATAGAAGACCGGATTCCAAAATTGAAGCAGCAGCGCCGGCGCAAAACTAACCGGAGGCTGATCATGCTCTTGTCTACTTTTTTTACCCTGGTTATGCTGATTATTTATCTTGAGTCCCCGCTCAGCCGCGTCCATCATATCCGGATTGAAGGAAATGAGGCGGTCGGCAGGCAATTGATTTTGAAAAAAAGCGGCGTGACAACCAGTACAAACATTTGGAATATCCATAAAGAAGCCATTCAAAAGAAAATTGGCCAAATTCCTGAAATTGAATCTGTAAAAGTGGGCATTGCCCTGCCGAATAATCTGTACATAAAGGTGAAAGAACATGAGAAAATCGGTTATTTGCAGGAACAGGGGCGTTTTTTGCCGGTATTGGACAACGGCCGGATCGTCCGCCGCGCCATTCGCAATATCCCGGCCGACAGCCTGATTTTTTCGGGCTTTCGACAGGATCGGCATTTGCATGATATGATCGGGCAGATGCAAAAACTGCCGGATTCGATAACGAATGCCATTTCGGAAGTCCGGTATTCCCCTTCGAAAGTTGATGATGGGCTTGTCACGCTTTATATGAACAACGGTTTCGAAGTACGGGCAAGCATCGCGACGTTTGCCGAGAAAATGGTCCATTACCCTTCCATTATCAGCCAGATCGGACCTGGCAAAAAAGGCGTCATCGACCTTGAAGTCGGATCATATTTTAAAGCTTATGACACGGAAAAGAATGACCGGTAATCTTGCATATTTCGCTTTTCTCAATGTTCATCTTAGTGTAGACTTATGATGGAACCAAATTTTAGAAGCCGTTGGGTTTACGGCTGGTAATATTTTGCTTATCAAAAGAAAATGAAAAAAGTTCCGATTGAAAAAAGGGAATTTCATTCTAATGAAGAATACTTACTTTATATTATTCTTCTGTAATGGGGAAGGCAGGCGGGTTGATCAGACTGGAACAACGGAAACGGCCCGTTTGCGGACGGATTTCTTTTTTATTTGGTGATCATAATTCAGGCGGATAGATTGATAGAAAGGCAAAGGGAGGTGCCGCAGTATGAACAACAGTGAAATTTATGTGAGTCTTGACATCGGTACATCTACCACGAAAGTCATCATTGCCGAAATGGCCAATGATTCATTAAATATCATCGGGGTTGGCAATGTCAGGTCCGAGGGCATTAAGAAGGGTTCAATTGTAGATATAGATGAAACCGTCCTGTCGATCAGGCGTGCAATTGAACAGGCGGAGAGAATGGTCGGCATGAAAATTGACCATGTGATCGTCGGCATTGCGGGCAATCATGTGATGCTGCAGCCGTGCCATGGGGTTGTGGCCGTGCAGAGTGGAAACCGTGAAATAACAGATGGGGATGTACAAAGAGTAATGGATGCGGCGCAAGTGCTTTCTATTCCTCCCGAAAGAGAGATTGTTAACGTCATTCCAAAGCAATTCATTGTGGACGGTTTGGACGAAATTCATGATCCTCGCGGGATGATCGGCGTCAGGTTGGAGGTGGAAGGGGTTATTGTGACCACTTCCAAAACAATCTTACATAACACATTGCGCTGCGTTGAAAGGGCTGGCCTTACCATTGCGGAAATTGTTTTACAGCCGCTGGCAGCAGGTGCCATTGCGTTATCCAAAGACGAGATGGAACTTGGGACCGTATTGGTTGACATCGGTGGCGGATCCACAACTTTGGCTGTTTTTGAAAATGGCCATATCCAAACGACGAGTGTTTTGCCTGTCGGTGGAGACCATATTACAAAAGATTTGTCTATTTGTTTAAGAACTTCAACAGAGGATGCGGAAAGGATAAAACTGAAACACGGGCATGCATTCAGCCCGGATGCGCTGGAAGACGATGTTTTCGATGTGCAGATTATTGGCAGCGAACAAAAAGAACAATTTAACCAATTGCAAATTTCTGATATTATAGAAGCTAGATTAGAAGAAATCTTTTTGTTTGTCCAGAAGGAGCTAAAAAGAATCGGGATCCATGATTTGCCGGGAGGAATTGTTTTGACAGGAGGCACCGCAAACATGCCCGGCGTGCTTGAACTCGCACAAAGCGTCTTTCAAAACCGCGTAAGAGTTGCCATTCCGGACTATATCGGTGTCCGCGAACCGCAGTATACGACGGCAGTGGGATTGATCCAGTACGCTTGCAGGCACGCCCGGTTGCAGGGAAGGAATGTGAGTTCCCATGCGGTGGCGGCGGGGATGGAGTATGCAGAGCCGAAACCGGCCAAAAAGCCGCAATCAAAGCCAAGGCCAAAACAAGAGTCAAGGCAGGAAGAAAAAATTTCGTCCAAGATGAAAAAATTCTTTGGCCTGTTTTTCGAGTAGCCAGTGTCAAAACAAAAACGCGGCGTGGAATTGCCTTCCGGAAGCGGCAGGGCCGGAACAACGATATGCAATACGAATTAGGAGGATTAGTGAATGTTGGAGTTCGATACAAATTTAGACTCTTTAGCAACCATAAAAGTAATTGGGGTTGGCGGCGGCGGCAACAATGCCGTCAACCGCATGATTGAACATGACTTGCAGGGTGTTGAGTTCATTGCGGTCAACACCGATGCACAGGCTTTGAACCTTTCAAAAGCCGAAATCAAAATGCAGATCGGCGCAAAATTAACGCGCGGGCTGGGCGCCGGGGCGAATCCGGAAGTGGGGAGGAAAGCGGCCGAAGAAAGCAAAGAACAAATTGAGGAAGCTTTAAAGGGCGCGGATATGGTGTTTGTAACGGCCGGAATGGGCGGCGGAACCGGAACGGGGGCAGCACCGGTTATTGCGCAGATTGCAAAAGAATTGGGTGCTTTAACTGTCGGCGTTGTCACAAGGCCGTTTACGTTTGAAGGCCGCAAGCGCGCCACTCAGGCTGCAGGCGGGATCAATGCCATGAAAGAAGCGGTAGACACTTTAATTGTAATTCCAAACGACCGGCTTCTTGAAATTGTCGACAAAAGCACGCCGATGCTTGAAGCGTTCCGGGAAGCGGATAACGTGCTGCGCCAGGGTGTCCAGGGGATTTCCGACCTGATTGCTGTACCGGGTCTGATCAACCTTGATTTTGCAGATGTCAAAACGATCATGACGAATAAAGGATCCGCTCTTATGGGGATCGGGATTGCCTCCGGTGAAAACCGTGCGCAGGAAGCGGCGAAAAAAGCCATTTCATCCCCGTTGCTTGAAACATCTATCGATGGCGCGCAAGGCGTATTGATGAACATTACCGGAAGTACGAATTTAAGTTTGTATGAAGTACAGGAAGCAGCCGATATTGTCGCTTCGGCATCGGACCAGGAAGTGAACATGATCTTCGGGTCTGTTATCAATGACAGTCTGAAGGATGAAATCGTTGTAACGGTCATTGCAACCGGCTTTAATGAAGAAGCACAGGCGGCAAAACAGCAGCGCGCGCCGTTTGGGCAAGCAAAACCGGCTTTAAACCAGGTGAAGCGTGAAACGAAACACGAAGAGCCCCAGCCGGATCCCGGCCGTGCGGTTCAGTACAGCGAAGATACATTGGATATTCCGACGTTCTTAAGAAACCGGAACAGAAGAAAATAATGGAAAAGGCCTGTCTCCGCAAAAAGGTGTTTGCCTTAAGTGGCGGCGGGCTCTTTTTTATATCGTGAAACGGGAACCGGTTTTCCGATACACTGACAGTTTTCGAATAAAAAAATGAAAAGTTCTATTTTTTTGCCAGCAGGAACTGACATACTTTTATGCCGTTCATGCGGTATACTAGCCGTACAAAGAGGGGCGGGGCGCAAAAGGCGGCAGCCCTCGTCCCGTAAATGGGAAAGCCGGTGTGCAGGGGGGATGCGGTTGGTAGTATATATGGATGCCATTTGGCTATTGAATTTGCTTGCAGACAGCCTGCTTTTATGGCTGACAAGCATCGCTTTAAAGCGGAAAGTGCGTCTGTTCCGGATTTTGTTGGGCGGCCTCATCGGTTCAGGTATTATCATCATGGGTTTCATCTCTTCACTTTCCCGTTTTGCCGGCAATCCGTTTATGAAACTGGCCTTTTCTGTAGCCATGGTGTTTGCGGTTTTCGGCTATAAAAGATGGCGCTATTTTTTTTCCAATTTGCTTACCTTTTATTTTGCCACATTCCTGATGGGGGGCATACTGATCGGTGTCCACTATTTTTTAAGCTTCCATTTTCAAATGGAGGTGAATGCACTGCTTGCAAGCACCAGGGGATTCGGCGACCCGGTCAGCTGGACATTCATTGTCATCGGGATTCCGGCTGCATGGGTTTTTTCAAAGAACCGGATCAAGGGAATTGAGGCGGCACAAATCAAGTACGACCAGCTTGTTGACGTGCACATCCGCATCGAGGATTGCGATTTTACCTTAAAAGGCCTCGTAGACAGCGGCAACCAGCTGTATGATCCGCTGACGCAGCTGCCGGCAATGGTTGTCTCTATCGTGCCGATCCGAGAAAAGCTTCCGGAAGAAGTTGCCGCCCTTGCGGAAGATGCGGACCGGCTAATGGAAGGAAAAACGGTGCTGCCGGATGGATGGGCCGGACGCGTCCGGCTTGTGCCGGCAAAAACGGTTGGAAAACAATCGCTTCTAGTTGCCTATAAGCCGGATGATGTTCGAATCACAAGTAACCACAAGACATGGAATGTAAAAAAAGCGCTTATTTCCTTTTCGGCGCAGCATTTATCCGGCGATGATGCATTCGGCTGCATTGTTCATCCGAAAATGATAGCAGAAGCCGCGCAATCCGCCTGATTTTGATTTGCCATAA
>NZ_BKZP01000033.1 GCF_008974185.1 Weizmannia acidilactici | reverse complement strand
TTATAAAAAAATAGATATTTTTGCTGGAAAAGATATATAGTTGAAATATATATACATACTTTACGGAATACCCGGCCAGAACCATACATATATTATTGAGCATGTGGGTGCTTTGTATGCGAATGGGATAATGGATTGATAGCAAGATAGGCAGGTGCAAAATATGTGTGACGGAAAAGTACATTACGATTTTATGGATCTCCCGCTGCAGTTCCATCTTTTTAATGCGGTAATTGGTAGGGACGGGATACTGAAAAGCATTACCCCGAATATGCAGGCCGTTACCGGATTTGATTTGGATGACTGGATTGGGAAACCTTATTCTTCCTTTATCCATCAAGACGACATTGGCAAATTAACGGGTCTTTTACATAAAAATGAAGAAGAAATGGGCATGGTGATGTACAGGCTGAAAACGAAAACCGACGATTATAAATGGGTGGAATCCACTTATGCGGTTTTCAAAGATTCAAATTTTGGCGGAACGCCCCATATCCATTTGTTGACGAAAGACATGACGATTGTGAAAGAACTGTATGATTATCTCATATCTTCGGAAAAGTTGTCGATGATCGGCCAGCTCGCGGCGGGCATCGCACATGAAATCCGGAATCCGCTCACTTCAATCAAAGGGTTTTTGCAGTTGATGCAGGCGGGGGTCATTGATACGAACCATTATCTTGATATTATGCAAAATGAAATAGAGCGCATCGAAATGATTTCGGGCGAACTGCTTTTTCTCGGCAGGCCTAAAAAATCGGAATTGAAGATCCACTGCATCCAAAAACTGCTGGAAGAAGTGTTGGTCTTAATGGAAACGCAATCGAACGATAAAAATATCCAGATCGAAACGATTTTTCCATCCCAGCCGGTCTACATCCGTTGTGACGATTCGAAAATGAAGCAGGTGTTTGTAAATTTAATCAAAAACGGCATGGAAGCGATGGAAAACGGGGGTACGCTGACCGTTGAGGTATCTGCGCTGCCCGAAAACTGTATCTGCATTTCGGTAAGGGATGAAGGCATAGGTATTCCACCTGAAAAAATCGGAAAAATCGGGCAGCCTTTTTATACGACAAAGGAGCGGGGAAACGGTTTGGGGCTGATGGTCTGTTACCAGATTGTCCAGGAACATCAGGGAAAGATTTCCGTCGAAAGCGAACTTGGCAAGGGCACGGTTTTTACCATTATGCTGCCGTGGGTAAAAGCGGGCGGGCTGTAGACGTTAAACGTTTTTGATGCCGGTAACTGCTTGCGGTAGAATAGGATAAGAAACGATAAAATGGGGGTTATCCAATTGGCACAAGAAACGATCCAACTGATTAAACAGCTTGTTGAAATCCCAAGCCCTTCAGGCAATACGGAAAAAGTGATCCGGTTTTGCGGACAATATTTAAGCGATTTGAATCTAGATATGAAAAGGAACCGGAAAGGCGGCCTGCTCATCACGATTCAAGGCAAGAACGGCACAAAACACCGCATGCTGACGGCGCATGTCGATACGCTCGGTGCGATGGTGAAAGAAATCAAAGCAGACGGCCGCCTGCGCTTGTCAATGATCGGCGGATACCGCTGGAATGCGGTCGAAGGCGAGTATTGCGAAATCGAAACGGTTTCCGGCAAAACGTATACGGGAACCATTTTGATGCACCAAACTTCCGTGCATGTGTATAAAGATGCGGGAAAACTGGAACGGAATGATGAAAATATGGAAGTCCGGATCGACGAAAAGACAACAAGCGCGCAAGAAACGCGGGCGCTGGGCATCTCAGAAGGCGATTTTGTGTCGTTTGACCCGCGCGCGGCGATTACGGAAAGTGGCTTTATCAAATCCCGCCATTTGGATGATAAAGCAAGCACCGGAATCCTTTTGAACCTGATCCGGAAAATCAGCGAAGAAAACATACAACTTCCTTACACGACGCATTTTTTGATTTCAAATAATGAAGAAATCGGGTACGGGGGAAATTCCAATATCACGCCCGAGACGGCGGAATATTTGGCCGTGGACATGGGTGCGCTAGGCGACGGACAGGCATCGGACGAGTATACAGTTTCAATTTGCGCAAAAGATGCAAGCGGCCCGTACCATTATGGATTGCGAAAACGGCTGGTGGAGCTTGCAAAACAAAATGGGGTTGCATATAAAGTGGATATCTATCCGTTTTACCAGTCGGATGCCTCGGCTGCTGTCAAGGCAGGGTTTGATTTGGCGCACGGGCTGATCGGGCCGGGTATCGATGCTTCCCATGCTTACGAGCGGACGCATATCACATCCATTGAGAATACGGAAAAACTGTTGTATGCTTATGTACAGTCTTCTATGATCGGATAATTTTGCAATATCTATTTACTTTGAATCCGCGCCTGTTGAAGTTTTAAGGCGGACAGCGGAAAAAGATTTACCGAAAAAGGTGATGCCGATGTAATAAGAAAAGCAGCGTACGAATTTAAGGCCCATTATACACAATTGAAAGGAATTGAAACATGGCAAGTTTTAAAGATGAAGTATTATCAAGAAGGACTTTCGCGATCATTTCCCATCCGGACGCCGGGAAAACGACGCTGACGGAGAAACTTCTCCTGTTTGGCGGGGCGATCCGCGCGGCCGGGACGGTCAAAGGCAAAAAAACCGGGAAATATGCGACTTCCGACTGGATGGAAATCGAGAAGCAGCGGGGCATTTCGGTCACGTCTTCCGTCATGCAGTTTGAATACGCCGGAAAAAGGATCAACATTTTGGATACGCCCGGCCACCAGGACTTCAGTGAAGATACGTACCGGACGCTGATGGCGGTCGACAGCGCCGTCATGATCATCGATGCCGCAAAAGGGATCGAGGCGCAGACCATTAAGCTGTTTAAAGTATGCCGGATGAGGGGCATTCCGATTTTTACGTTTATCAATAAGCTCGACCGGCAGGGGAGGCCGCCGCTCGAGCTCCTGGCCGAACTAGAAGAAGTGTTGGGCATCGAATCTTATCCGATGAACTGGCCGATCGGAATGGGAAAGGAATTTCTCGGCATTTACGACCGTTACCACCGCCGCATTGAGCAGTTCCGCGTCGATGAAGACGAGCGCTTCCTGCCGTTGAATGATGCGGGGGAAGTGGAAGGAGATGACCCAATCAAAGAAAATGCATTATATGACCAGGCATTGGAAGAAATTCTTTTGCTCAATGAAGCAGGTAATGAATTTTCGGAAGAACGGATTGCAAACGGCAAATTGACGCCAGTCTTTTTCGGCAGCGCCTTGACGAATTTCGGCGTCCAGACGTTTTTGGAGACGTATCTTCAATTTGCGCCTTCCCCCCAGGGCAGAATGTCGGATGCAGGGGTAATCGATCCGCTGAGCGAACAATTTTCCGGTTTTGTGTTTAAAATCCAGGCCAATATGAATCCGGCCCACCGCGACCGGATCGCATTTATCCGCGTCTGCTCCGGAAAATTCGAGCGCGGCATGTCGGTAACGCTGGCGCGAACCGGAAAGCAGATGAAACTTTCGCAATCGACCCAATTTTTGGCGGATGACAGAAGCACGGTGGATGAGGCGGTCAGCGGCGATATTATCGGCCTGTATGATACCGGCACTTACCAGATCGGCGATACGATCTACTCCGGAAAACAGCCGGTCCAATTTGAAAAGCTGCCGCAATTTACGCCGGAACTGTTTGTGAAAGTTTCTGCGAAAAACGTGATGAAGCAGAAAAGCTTCCATAAAGGGATCAACCAGCTTGTCCAGGAAGGCGCCATCCAGCTGTACCGCACCTGGCACACGGAAGATTATATTTTGGGGGCGGTCGGGCAGTTGCAGTTCGAAGTGTTCGAGCACCGCATGAAAAATGAATATAATTCGGATGTTGTCATGGAATCGATCGGTTCGAAAATTCCGCGCTGGATTTATGAAGACGCGGTGGATGAATCGCTTTCAAGTTCGCGCAGCCTGCTTGTAAAAGACCGGTTCGGAAAACCTTTGTTTTTATTTGAAAATGATTTTGCACTGCGTTGGTTCAGCGACAAGCACCCGGAAATCAAACTGTATAACCCGATGGAATAAGGAAAAACACCGCACGGCAAATCAATGCTGGACGGTGTTTTTTTTGCTTAAACCGGGGCACGATAAAGAATGGGCAAGGAAAACCACGCAGCATGCAAAAAAGGTAGGAAGGAAGTTTATAATGGTAAACAAAATCTGGACATTGGTTATATAAAGGCAGACGCATGAAAAAAGTAGCGCCATTGGAGGCCATTCTTTGGAGCATTGCCTTGCCGGGTTTTGCGCAGCTGTTGGCCGGCAGCTATATAAAAGGCATCCTGTTTATTTTTTTAGAGTTTATCATCAATGTGAACAGCCGCTTTAATGAAGCCATCATGCTCAGTTTTTTAGGAAAAACAGCCGAGGCCGGCGAAACGGTCGATTACGGATGGCTGATGTTCTATCCGTGTTTATATTTTTTCGCGATGTGGGATGCCTATAAAACAAGTTGGAGCAATCCCCCGAAGCACAGCTATCTTCCTTTTGCGTTTGCTGCCTATTTTGTGACGCTTGGATTAATGGTCTCGCCTGCCGCCGTGTTCTGGCATAAACCGGTCGGACCGGTATTTTTTCCAATGATGTTCGCAATCCCGGGGCTTTTAATAGGCGGTGTCATCCGTAAAATTGTGCAGAAAAAAAGCCGGTAAAGACATGATTGGAAAAATAACTGTTGACGGAAATGAAAAAAATCTTTATAATCAAAACAACAAAATACTTTTGGCAGTTGTCAAAGGGGAGTAGCGTTAAGTGTGTGTAGCACACTTAAAACAAAGTCGTCATTACATGATCCGCTGAACGGTGTCATCGGCTTTGTTGGCATTGTCCGAATGTCCAGCAAGACCTTTGCCTATATAGGCAAAGGTCTTGCTTTTTGTCTTATAGGAAAATTGTCAAAAGTGGCATAAATCTAATAACGCCGCAAAGCGATTAGATCCGGCATGCCGCTTTTTCTTCCATTAAGGCTATGCGGATTTAGGGCGCTGCCGGCAAAGGGAGGACTGTTTGAATGGATATGTCAATGCTGTTGGAGTATGGGTGGGTGCTGCTCGTATTGGTCGGGCTTGAAGGGATATTGGCCGCCGACAATGCGGTTGTGATGGCCGTAATGGTTAAGCATCTCCCGCAGAAACAGCAAAAAAAATCACTTTTTTACGGGCTTTTGGGTGCGTTTATTTTCCGGTTTACAGCCTTGTTCCTCATCTCGTTTCTCGCCGGTATTTGGCAGATCCAGGCGGTCGGCGCAGCTTATTTATTCTTCATTATGATCCACTATTATATGAAAAAACGCCAAAAAACTGAACCAAAGGCAACGGCTGCCAAAAGCAAGCCTGCTTCTTTTTGGATGACCGTTTTAAAAGTGGAATTGGCCGACATTGCCTTTGCCATTGATTCAATGCTTGCGGCGGTGGCTTTGGCCGTTACGCTGCGCCCGGCCGGCTGGTTTACGATCGGCGGGATCGACGGCGGACAGTTTATCGTCATGTTTTTAGGGGGTGCCATCGGTCTTGTCCTGATCCGTTTTGCCGCCAACCAGTTTGTCCGCCTGCTGAAGAAATATCCGGGCCTTGAAGACGCCGCATTCCTGATTGTAGGCTGGGTCGGCGTCAAATTACTCGTTTTTACGCTGTCCCATCCGGGCGTCGGGCTTTTGGATGAGCATTTTCCGGAATCAGCCGCGTGGAAGCTTGTGTTTTGGACGGTCATGCTTGCGATTGTGGCGGGCGGCTATTTCATCTCTATCCGGAAAGATGCCGGCGTCGCTAAAAAGAGCGAGCGGAATCTTCCCCGCGTAAACAGCAAAGCAGGAGAAAAAAAGCATTTGAATAAATAAAGGCTTGCCTGCGCTTATTTCAAACTTATTACGGAAAGTGCAGGCAATTTTTCCGTGAAATCAAACCGTAATCCGATCGCAACCTCTGTGTTGCATGCAGATGGTACAATGTGGCATGGAACAGGGGGTGACCGAATGGCAATGGCGGTTGCGCAGGCGGAACGGAACAAGCCGCTTGAAGATTTGGTGCGGCGCGTGCAGCAGGGCGACCGGAACATGGCGGATTTTTTGCTGCAGAATTACCAGCCGTTTATTAAAAAAACAGTCGCAAAAGTGTGCAAACGGTATATTGACCATAAAGATGATGAATTCAGCATCGGACTGATGGCATTTCACGATAGCATGATGAAATACGACAACAAAAAAGGTGCTTCGTTACTGCCTTTTGCGGAAGTGATGATCAAGAGGAAGGTAATCGACTACATCCGCCAGGTGTCCAAACATAAGGCAGCAAGCTTGGATGTTTATGGGACAGATGAGGATGAAACCGCCATTTCCCTTCATATTGAGCAATCTGCCTCGATTGCAAAATATCGGCAGAAATTGGAGGAAGAAAGCAGGAAAGCGGAAATTTTGCGGTTTGCATCTGTTTTACATACATACGGCATTCGGTTTGAAGACCTGATCAGGCAGGGGCCGAAACATAGGGATGCCAAGCTGCATGCTTTAAAAGCAGCGAAAGTGCTTTATGAAGATAAGGAGCTGCTTTCGGTGCTGGACAAAAAACGGCGGATTCCGCTGAAACAGCTGGAAGAAAAAGTTGAAGTCAGCCGCAAAACACTGGAACGGAACCGGAAGTACATCATTGCGCTCGTGCTGATCATGAACGGTGACTTCCATTTTTTAAAAGAATATGTAAAATGAAACGGCAAAGCAGGGTACTAAAGAATGCCTGCTTTGCCGTTTCATTTATTCGCCCTTTTGCCCTGAAAGATGGGCCTGGGCCTGCCGGACGAGCCGTTTTGTAATTTCGCCGCCCACCGAGCCGTTTGCACGCGACACGGTATCGGATCCGAGCTGTACGCCGAATTCCTGGGCGATTTCGTATTTTACCTGGTCCAAATATTCTTCGATGCCTGGAATTAATAATTTATTGCTGATTCTAGCCATATCCATTCTCCTTTTTTGTTTTTTGCTCTGTAAATGGAGCGGAATTACGCGGAATGTTTGCTTCGGAAAGCGCGAGGATTCCGCTGCAGAGCTTTGTTTAATGGTTAGTATTGGCGCAAGTTTATCAAATATGATTGGAAACACTTGTATCCATCCCGAAACAATTCAGCCCGCTGCATACAGATATTACAGCTTTTAAACCGGGAAGGGAAGGGGATGCTAAAAACGCAAGGATTTCCATACGGGGGGAAGGAAAATGTCAAAACGGAAAGCGGTATTTGATGCAGCTGTGAAAAATAATCAAACCCCAAAGGAGAATTTGGCGGAAACGGAATTTTCCGCTGAATTTGCCCGCGGTGAAGAAGCAATCAAAGGCGCCAACCGAAATTCGAAAAAAGGCCGGCAGGGGAGATAGTCATGAAGCGCCGAAAAGAACATTTCCGTGAAGAGGCGGCGCTGGAATTCGGTGATATCAATGCCGGGAAAATATACGAAATCATGGCGGAATCAGCTGCGGGCCGGGACAAAAAACAACACCGCAGAAGAAAGTAAAAAGGTAGCTGAATAGTTACTCAAGAAAACCGCCTCCATTCAATGTTTGCTAGACATTTATATTATAATGGAAAAGGCGGTTTTTTGCATTTTCTCTGTATATGACTCGTTGATGATTTGCGAAATTCACGAGACTCCTGCGGGAAAAGCGAGCAAGAAGAGACCCAGTGTGCTTGAGGGACGAGAGAGGAGGATCACGACGCGTGCGGAAAGCGAGTGAATTTCGCGATCATCAACAATCTCTAATAACTTTTACTTTGCATGAAAAAGGGGTGTCCCTAAGTCAGTTAACCGACTTTTGGGACAGCCCCTTTTTGTCTGCCCTTTGGGACTTTCCTCATGAAAATTTGCAACTCGAAGCAGGAGATTCCTGTTATTTAACGAAATAACTCCATATACACACTTATTTCGCCAACCGTTTTTGACAAATAATTACATAACTGCAACTGCTTTGCCATGGCAGTACTTGTTCTTGATTGCGGCGGAAGCTTTCTGCTGATGCGCTTCTTGATATTGCCGGATTCAGGGCCCCGATATGCCTGGATGGCAGCAGCGGCTTTTCCGCATGGGCATATCCCATTGGTTAGGAGGCTGTGCTTTTCTTTTTGGTTGAACTCGTTTCGCAGAAAGAGAAGGAAATATGGGATCATGCTTCTTAAGATGAAGGGGAGAATAAATTTGGGAACTAATCGTTTTATTTTAAGAAAACAGGAAGATTTTCACCGGAATAAAAAAGAGGGAATTGTGCTAAAAGATAATGAACAGCTGTACCGGACCCTTTTTTTGGAAGCAATTGATGCGATCGTGTTTTGGGACCGCAGCGGACGGATTTTATTGGCAAATGAGGCAGCATTAAAAATTTTTGAATGTACAATGGAAGAATTTATGGGAAAAAAGCTGTGGGATTTTGTTTATTTGGAAAACGGGCAGAACTGCCAATGGCTGGACAAACTTAATCAAACAAAAGCTGTCCGGGATGAGCTGCTGTTTAAAATGCCGAACGGGCAGCTGAAACATTTGGAGTTTACTTCGAAGTATATGAGCGCTGAAAAATACCATATAACGATCTTCCGTAATGTCAGCGACCGGTACCAGATGGAACAGACTTTACACGACAGCGAGGAGCGCTTCCGGAAAGTGTTTGAAGGGTCATTCGACGGCATGGTGTTATGGAACTGGGATTTTAAAATTTTGGATATCAACCCTGTTGCCGCCGAATATTTTGGATGTCGGCGAGAAGAAGTGATCGGGAAAACGTTGCACGCTTTATTACATACAGATGATGATGAAAAAATACAAAAAGATTTCCTCAGACATCTTTTTAAATTAAAAGAAAACGGGGTGGCAGACTATTTGATTACCGTGCCGAGGACCAATTATACCAAATACTATGAAATTATATCAAAAGGCAATTTAACATCCAATATGAATTTAACGGTCATCAGGGACATTACCGAAAAAAGGGCAATGCAGGAGCAGCTCCGGAAATCGGACACGCTAAACATTGTCGGGGAGCTGGCGGCGGGGATCGCCCATGAGATCCGCAATCCGATGACGGCCTTGAAAGGATTTATCCAATTGCTGCAAAGCAGCATGAAAGAAGAGGAACATTCTTTGTATTTTAATGTGATTACGTCGGAACTGGCGCGGATTGAATCAATTATTACCGAATTTTTGGTGCTGGCCAAACCGCAGGCCACTCAGTTCCAAAACCACGATATCCGGAAAATTATGAGCGATACGATTGATCTCTTGAATGCGCAGGCGCTCATGCATAATATCCAAATTTCATGTCATTTCCATGAGCCGTTGCCCGATGTTTACTGTGAAGGCAATCAAATTAAGCAGGTTTTTATCAACATTATTAAAAATGCGATAGAAGTGATGCCGAACGGGGGAAATATCGGGATCAAAATCCAATATGAAAAAGGGAAGCAGCTGATCCACACAAGCATCCGGGATGAAGGGGAAGGAATCCCTGAAGATAAAATCGAGAAGCTCGGGGAGCCGTTTTACACGACAAAAGAAAGGGGCACTGGACTTGGGCTGATGATCAGTTATAAAATTATCAAAGAGCATAAAGGAATGATCGATGTAGAAAGCAAAGTGGGGGAAGGCACAACATTCCATATTTTTCTTCCCACACAGAACGGTTAGGTGATGAAAAATGGCTTTCACATGGATGGAGAGCCCCATCGGCCCTTTAACAGTATGGGCAAATGAGGAAGGGGTAACAGCCATCGATTTCGGCCGTGCAGAAGGCAATCCGGATCCCGGGCATCCGGTCCTTTCACAGGCCGTCCGCGAGTTGGAAGAGTATTTCGCAAGGAAAAGGAAGGCCTTTGATGTGCCGGTTTGCGTTGAAGGGACGGCTTTTCAAATGGCTGTCTGGAAGGAACTGCAAAAAATCCCATACGGGGAAACGCGGTCGTATTCGGATATTGCAAAAGCAATCGGCAGGCCGAAAGCGGTGCGGGCGGTCGGACAGGCCAACCGAAAAAATCAAATACCGGTTATTATCCCATGCCACCGTGTGATAGGAAAAGACAGGTCGCTGACCGGCTATGCCGGAAAGCAGCTGGACAAAAAGGAAATCCTTTTGCGGCTGGAAGGGTGTTTATGCTGAAGGGGCTTCCAAAAATCCGGTGTGGACGGATTTTTGGAAGCTTTTTTAATACAATTAGTAAAAATCCGGCATCCGGTCGGAAAAAACAGGGATTATGCTGCGCGCTTCATCCACGGCGGCCAAATCGATTTCAGCAGTCACGAGCTGTTCCCTTTCCCTGCCTTCGCTTAAAATGTCCCCCCCCACGGGCCGATGATCATCGAATGCCCGGCGAAAGTATTGGCAGGGTCATTTCCGGCCCGGTTGCAGGCAATCACAAAAACTGGTTTTCAATGGCGCGTGCCATACATAAGGTACGCCAGTGGTCGAGCCGTGTAAGCGGCCATTCAGCCGGCACAAACAGCGTTTTTGCACCGCGTAAAGCAATTTTACGGACCCATTCAGGAAAGCGGATATCATAACAAGATAACGCCCGCGAATGTTCCGCCGCCGAGTGTAAACAGGCCGTCGCTTGCCCCTGGTGCAAAATAACGGTGCTCATCCATCAATTGAAACTGTACGGTATGCTGCATTTGCCGTCCTTTTCGGCAATCAGCAAAGTATTATAATATTTTCCGTCTGAGAGATGCACGGCGTAACCTTTTTCCAGTTCATCCAGGCGGGTAAGGTCATAACCGGTGGTCCACTGTTCGGGCAGAACGGCCAGATCGCAGCCGTAAGCCGCTGCCTTTTCAATCCATTTTTCCGCTGTATTAAAATTTTTTTCAGGATCCCCATAGGCAATATCCATTTGAATGCAGGCAATTTTCCTTTTCATCCGATTTGTGTCTCCTTTTCTCCGTGTTTTTACTTTACTGCCTGTCTTTTAAATGCTGCTTTACTTTTGGACGGAAAAGCCATCCGGCCGCTTTTGCCAGCAAATATTGATTCATGATCCGTCTCACCTTTCTCAGGAGTTTTTTGTTATTTTTCCTTGGCATACCCCAAAAAAACATAATGCTGTCAAAAGCCGTTGATTTTCAGAAAGGAACGAAAAGATATGGTGAAAATTTTGTCTAATATTGCGAATCTATTTACATTTACGTCAAGACCTGCGATAATGCTTTAGTAATGGTTTGAAATCCGGAAAATCAACAGGACTTCCGGCGTTTTCCATGTGTAGAATCTCACACATTTTTTGGGAATCTGCTTTGCATGGGGGACAACAGAAACCAAATCAGCGAAAAATAGAAGGCAAAAGGAGAATTTGAAAGTGGACAAGAATTGGTTGGAGGAGAACAAGTATCTGTTACGTATTCAGAAAAAACGCCAGGAAATGATGAAACTTGGAAAAGAATTGGGGCTTACCCATGAGAAAACGGTGCAGTGCAGCCAACAGCTCGATGCGCTCATGAACGAGTATGAAGCATACCGCAAGCAGCACAGCACCCTTTCTTCCGAGATGGTCATCATCAGGGAAATGTCGTTTATTTTATATGAAAAAGTGCAACGGCCGAATTTGGTTGAAGCACGGAAAGAACATAAAAAAATGCAGCTTGTTTAATGTGAACCTGGAAACTGCTTCTGATTGCTCATCCTGATCCCACCTTTTAAATCCAAATCATTAGACAACGCCTGCATATCACGGGCGGCGTGTAAGCTGAGTAACCCATGCATTGCCAATGTGCCAATTTCCAAATATAATGGTGTAAAAAGGAAAAAAGGATTCGATACTATGGGAAATGACATGGAGCTGTCATTAAAATTATTTGTCGTTTTGTCAAAAGCTTCACGCGCCATTAAAGAATACACCAATACATTTATACAAAAACAGGGGGTTAATCCTACTGAATTTGCGGTTCTTGAGCTTTTGTACCATAAAGGGGATCAGCCGCTGCAGCAGATTGGCGGAAAAATTCTGTTGGCAAGCGGAAGCATCACTTATGTGGTGGATAAGCTTGAAAAAAAAGGCTATTTAGAAAGGATTTCCTGCCCGAATGACCGCCGTATTACGTACGCGCATATTACGGACCGGGGCAGGGCCTTTATTGAATCGGTTTTTCCCGAACATAAAAGGCGGATCCACTCGATTATGTCGATTTTAAGCGACGATGAGAAACGTACTGCCATTGATTTGATCAAAAAAGCTGGAAAGAATATTCCTGATTGAATATTCTTTCCGGCTTTTTTTGTATATAGATTTCCAATAAAAAAAGAAGGGAAGATGTTTTCTAAAATAAAATGATTCTGAAAATTATTTTAGTAAAGTATGTTGTGATATAATGTGCATATATTTATACCACTTGGGGGATTTGGCGTGAAAGACAAGCCACAGTTGAAAAAGACCATCGGATTTTTTGTTGCCACTTCAATTGTCATCGGCTCGCTGATCGAATCCGGCATTTTTATGAAACCAGGCATCATTCTTTCTTCTGCCGGAAATTCAGCAATGGCGATGCTGGCATGGGTCATCGGCGGTGTGATCACGCTGGCGGGCGGCTTAACGATTGCCGAAGTGAGCGTGAAAATTCCGCGGACAGGGGGATTGTACGCATATCTGGAAACCGTGTATGGAAAAGTTTGGGACTTTTTATGCGGATGGAACCAGTCGCTGATTTACGGGCCTGCGGTTATCGGTGCGCTCGGAATGTATTTCGGTTCGATCCTTGCCAATTTTTTCGGTTCCGTCCAAAATAACAAAGTGTGGATCGGCATTTTGACCGTACTCTTTTTAACAACGATGAACCTGCTTGGTACGAAATTCGGCGGTTTTATCCAGATTATGTTTATCGTCGGAAAATTGATCCCGATTTTTATGATTGCCTTTTTCGGTTTATGAAAAAGGGACGCGCAATTTTTTCCCATCCGAGCGGGATGGCAGCCGCACATTTGAGCATGGGTGCCGCGCCCTTACTGTGATCGGGTTTCCGGTTTACAAGCTGATGCAGCGGGGGGGTTGAAGAGCCTTCCCCGGTGAAAGAACATTGGTAATCATGGTCATTTTTTCTTTGCAACAGGAATCCGGTGGCAAGGTAAATTTTTTGACGATCATAGCGGACCGGGTATCCGCCGCGGAAGAATCAGCGAAAAAGGCAGAGAAATCGGCGGGTACGCATCCAGTATCAGCGGTGCGGTGCAAAAAATCGGCGGAAAGGATGAGAAAATCAGCGAACCGCCAAAAAAGTAGAAAAAAATAATGCCTATAAGAGGTTTGCAGGAAAATAGTGGGGAACTGGTTCGTTACGGTTGCCGCAAATTTGTCGTGAATCAAAGAATCAGCAAATATGGCAGAGAAATCGGCGGGTACGCATCTAGTATCAGCGGAAAGCAGAGAGAAATCAGCGGTACTCCGCAATGATACACCAGCGGGTATCTTCCGGTATATAAAAAACCGGCATGCAAAAGCGCTGCATGCCGGTAGAGTCCGCCATTATTTCGCAGCAATGGCAATTTCGCCGCCGCGGACTTCCGCTTTTAAGTTTTTCACTTCCGGATGGTCGAGAATAAAGTCGGCAATCCGGTCTTCCACTTTTTCCTGGATGACACGGCGGATCGGGCGTGCGCCAAATGCCGGGTCATAACCGAGGTCAGCGATTTTTTCTTTTGCTTCTTCCGATACTTCAAGCGTAATCGCTTGTTCTTTCAACATTTCACTCAATTCGCCGAGCATCAAATCCACAATTTTGATCAAATGTTCTTTTTCAAGCGATTTGAATTCAATGATGCTGTCAAAACGGTTCAAAAATTCCGGTTTGAAGAATTCGCCGAGAGAGTCGAGGATATTCGATTCTTTGATCGCTTCGCTCTTCGCAAATCCTACTTCTTTATGCTTAAATTGGGTGCCTGCGTTGCTTGTCATAATAATGACGGTATCTTTGAAGCTGACCGTTCTGCCCTGCGCATCGGTCAAGCGACCGTCGTCCAAAATTTGTAGGAACATGTTCAAAACATCCGGGTGCGCCTTTTCAATTTCGTCCAGCAAAATGATGCTGTACGGGTTGTGGCGCACTTTCTCCGTCAATTGCCCCGCATCTTCGTAACCGACGTATCCGGCAGGGGCACCGATCAATTTCGAAACGCTGTGTTTTTCCATGTATTCGCTCATGTCGAGGCGGATCATCGCATCTTTCGTGCCGAACAATTGTTCCGCCAAACGTTTTGTCAATTCCGTTTTCCCGACGCCGGTAGGGCCGACAAACAGGAAGGAACCGATCGGGCGGTTTTTCGCTTTCAGGCCGGCGCGTGAACGGCGGATCGCTTTCGCAACTTTCTTGACCGCTTCTTCCTGGCCGATCACTTTTGCAGCCAGGTTTTCTTCAAGATGCTGTAATTTTTGCGCTTCATCCGCTTCGAGTTTGCCGACAGGAATGCCCGTTTTCTTTTCAACGATTTCCTGGATTTGCACAACATCCACTACCGGTTTTGAAGCTTCTTGGCCTGATGCAGCCATTTCCTGCAGTTTCTCTTCTTCTTTTTTCAGTTCAGCTGCTTTTTCATAATCTTCTTTCGCGAGCGCAGCCTGTTTTTCCTGCGCAATTTCCGCGAGCCGTTTTTGGATATCTTCTTTGCTTGGCACGGTGATTGTCAAGTTCAATTTCGAGCCCGCTTCATCCATTAAGTCGATCGCTTTATCCGGCAAGAAGCGGTCTTGGATATATCGGTGCGACAAGTTTACGCAAGCTTCGATCGCTTCATCGGTATAAGTGACGTGATGGTATTTTTCATACCGGTCTTTTAAGCCGCGCAAAATCATGACTGTTTCATTGAGGCCCGGCTCATTGACTTGGACCGGTTGGAAACGCCGTTCAAGTGCAGCGTCTTTTTCGATTTGCCGGTACTCTTTCAAAGTCGTCGCCCCGATGACTTGGATTTCGCCGCGGGCAAGCGCCGGTTTTAAAATATTGCCTGCGTCCATCGAACCTTCAGCAGAACCAGCGCCAACGAGCAGATGGATCTCATCGATAAAGATGAGCACATTTTTTTGCTGTTCAAGTGCAGCAATCAATTTTTTCATCCGTTCTTCAAATTGGCCGCGGATGCCGGTATTGGCGACAAGGGATGCAACATCAAGCAAATAAACTTCTTTATTGCGCAATTTTGCAGGAACCTGTTTTTCAACGATTTTTAAAGCAAGTCCTTCTGCGATCGCAGTTTTCCCGACGCCAGGTTCACCGATTAAGACCGGATTGTTTTTATTGCGGCGATTTAAAATTTCGATTACGCGCGCAATTTCTTCGTCGCGCCCGATGACAGGGTCGATCTGGCCGGCTCTTGCAGCGGCCGTCAAGTTGCGGCCGAATTGGTCAAGAAATCCGTTGCCGCCGCCCTGCGTTTGGGTTTGCACGGTTTGTTTTGCGCCGTTCGGCTGGAATCCGTTCACATTCATTTGGTTAAAGAGATCATTGAAGTCGCCAAAGCCTCCAAAACCTCCGAAATTTCCAAATCCGTTATTCATAAACATACCTCCCCAGCTGTTTTCAAATTTTGCACGTTCTTTTTGGTAGCAAGACTGGCATAAGTTTAATGTTTTTTGATTTCCGTTCACATTTATATGCATTCCGATCGTTGCTTCGTTTTGATGGCATTTGTCGCAAAGCATCAAACATTCCTCCCTTTGATCGGTTTGATTTTGACTATCTTTGACTAATTTAATTGAAAAACAGATCAAAGTGATTTGACTTACTTTGACCTTTATTGCAAAAGTATAAATCAAAGTTTCACAAGATGCAATTGATTTGCTTCCGTGCACTTTGTTTGACCATCTTTGACCTTTACAGCTTAATTATAGAACAAAGTGATGTCGGATGCAAGATTTTTGCAATTACACATCAGCTTTGCCTTTTTATCTTTGACCATCTTTGACCTTTGCAACGACATTATATACCAAAGTTTTCGAAAACGCAAGTCATTCGCATCACCTTGGTTTGATTAATTTTAACCTTGGCTATAGTATACGGCAATGTTTTTCGGTTGTAAAGTGTTTTTTTGACTTTTTTTGACCAATTTTTCAGGCGGGCGGAACCCGATTTATCTGGGCTATTTTGATACCGATATACATAGGATAGTAGTGGGGCCCGTCCGCGGCTTTCCGTAAAATGTTTTTCATTAAAAGGGGTGCAGGTGTTGAAGCAATGGGCCGGGGCTGTGCAAATTGCGGCTGTCTATATCGGGACGGTCATCGGGGCCGGATTTGCGACAGGAAAAGAAATTGCGGAGTTTTTTACGCGTTTCGGATTATATGGGTTATTTGCCATTTGCTTTTCGGGGCTTTTGTTTATTGTGTTCGGTACAAAAATGATGGAAATCGCGATTGATTTAAGAGCAGACTCCTATGAAGAATTGAACCATTATTTATTTGGAAAAACGTTTGCCGGCGGCGTGAACTTTTTGATGATGGCCATGCTTATTGGCGTGTGCGGGGTCATGCTGTCGGGTGCAGGCGCCGTATTTCAGGAACAGCTTCATCTCAGCCGGATTACCGGCATTTCGCTCACCATCATTCTCACTTTTGCTGTCATGTGCACCGGGACGAAGGGCCTCCTCGGCGTGAATACGTTTGTCGTGCCGTTGATGATTGCGTTTAATCTGCTGCTGATGTCGCAGTCCGTCCGGGCAGAAGGATTTTTCGAATCTTTTGCGGCGCGGCCGGAAACCGGGCAGATTCCACACGCGATCCTCCGTGCATTATCCTATGCGGCTTTTAATCTCGCGCTTGCGCAGGCGGTGCTCGTTCCGCTTGCGGCAGAAGTAAAGGATAAAAGCATTGTCCGGGCCGGCGGAATATTGGGTGGGTTGTTTTTAATGCTCATCCTGATCTCGAGCCATTTGTCGCTGATAATGCTGCCGGATGTTTCGACTGTGGAAATCCCAATGGCGCATATTGTCAAAATGAGTTTCCCGGCAATTTATTCTATTTATGTGGTACTTATTTTCGGGGAGATTTTTACTTCGATCATCGGTGATGTGTACGGGCTTGAAAAACAGCTGCAAAAATACATGCCAATGAAAAGCGGGCGGATGTTTGCCCTGATTTTGGCTGCCATTGCCATGATCAGCTTTATGCATTACGGGGCGCTGCTGTCTTTTTTATATCCTTTATTTGGGTACTTCAGCCTTCTTTTTATCGTTATGCTTGGATATAAAACCATCCGGAACTAGCCGTGGCGATTTGCAAACTTTTCCATAGGTTATGTTCGTGATCAATGTTGGTGATCGCGAAATCCGCTTCGCTCATAATGCGCCGCGGGCTTCCCCGCCTGATACCCCAGCACGAGGTTTCTCTTCTTCCCCGCTTATCCCGCTGGAATCTCAGAAACAAGCGATCTCAGCAATAAAATTTAACAGAGCCTTTCCGTAAAAAAGCTGCCGCCCTGATTAATAAATTGGCAGGAAGACGACAAGCAGTAAATCAAAAGTAAGATGCGATAAAATTTGGATGGTCAGACTCCGTTTTTTTGCATAAAGCAAACCCCAAAAAACGGATCCGACAAATGCGGCAATAGCCATAATCTTTAAACTGCAGTATAGATAAACGGAAGTATTTAAAACAGCGGCGATGAGGATCGCATATTTGGGTTCCGCCTTTTTCATGAGCCGTGCCTGGACAAATGAGCGCCAGAAAATTTCTTCTCCGGGGACCAAAATGAAAACCAGCGCAAGGTAATGCCAGATCGTATCGGGGGAGAACCGCCTGTATGCCAGTACGACTTCCCTGTCAAGCCCGCCAGGCAACAGCCCCAGCACTGCATTGCCAAGCCTAAAAACGATATATAAAAGTAAACCGGAAAGGATTCCGTACATGAACAATTGGAGATAGGAAAGCTTTTCATGTTTTTCCGATTTCCCTAGAAAAACAGCATAACTGACCAAAAACAGCATTGCGCCCGAGTACAAATACCAAAAAACAGAAAGATCCTGAAAAGTAATATATAAAAGGAGATGGGCGATAATGATACTTCCCAGGAGCTTTGTATCAATCATGTTTTTTGTCACCGATAAAGCTCTCCTTTCTTAGGCTGAAAAAGAAACACCGGCTGAAAAAGGCCGTTTGTCCGGGAGACAGTCCAATGTAAAATACCAAACCTTATTTTATCAAAGAAGCGGAGAAAAAGGTATCTGGTAAAATGGCGAAAAATAATGTTAAAAATTTCACAAAATTAACAAGAAACTGTGGGAGAGTGGCTTTGGGCACCATAAAAAAGAAACTGGCGGTCGCTTCCAGTTTCTTTTCAGGTGGGGCTGATGGAGCGATTTATTCATTTAAAGCGGACTGGATAATATGGTAATTTTTATGGTTTACCACTGTTTTTTCTTCCAGCTCAAGATTTTTAAAGTTCTCCATGTACGTTAAATCGACGATGACAGAATTTTCATTTACCTTTTCAACAATGCCCTGGAGTCCGTTTTTAAATTCGATGATGTCGCCAACCTGTGCTTTTTTCAATTGAGATTCCCCCAATAGTGAAATTATTGTTACCAGTTTGCACTATTTTTCAGAAAAGTTCAAGATAAAAAATATGAAAATGAAAATTCGTTGTCTATTTTTCTAGGGGAAAAGAGAATTTGTATGGTGAGGCAGTTCTTCCGGCCAGAAAGAAATAGAGGGAATGGCAGCGAAAATGTGCTAAAATACCGCTTGGGGTGATGGATATGACGGAAGAGGAAATCAAGAACGCAATCAACCGGCTGCGCAATAGGGAAATTGAAGAATTATACGTAAAGCACGAAGATTTTATGGCGTTTCGGGAAGTGCTCGTCGTCCAGGACGATTTTAAGCATTTTAAGGGGATTGCCCAGCACGGCGGAAATGTGGTTTACCGGTATTTGGATACGCCGCGAAGTTGATTTTGCTTTATGTTTGAATAAAATCGCGCAAAGTTAAGCAAAATGAAGTTAACTCAGATGATTGTTTTATTTTTGAAGGCGTGTTATCCTATTACGGGGATTTCGTTTTATTCCCGCATTGTGCAATATTTGTCTTTTTTATGTATGATGCCCCATAAATATTGACGAAAAATGCATGGTGCTTTATTTTTAGTACTATATTAAAGAAAAGGAGTAGTTTTACCTATGGCTGAAAAACAATTCAAAGTAACGGCAGATACAGGAATCCACGCACGTCCTGCAACATTGCTTGTGCAAACGGCTAGCAAATTTGATTCAGATATCCAATTACAGTATAAGGATAAAAAAGTAAACTTGAAATCGATCATGGGTGTTATGTCCCTTGGGATCGGCAAAGGCGCTGACATTTCCATTATTGCTGAAGGAAGCGACGCCGATGATGCATTAAACGCTTTAGCTGAATTAATGAAAAAAGAAGGTTTGGGCGAATAATGTCAACAATTTTGAAAGGTATAGCAGCTTCCAACGGGATTGCGATAGCAAAAGCCTATCGCTTGGTAGAGCCTGATTTATCTTTTGAAAAAACGACTGTCCAAAATACAGCGGATGAAATTAACCGTTTTAAAGCTGCTGTGTCCGAATCCAAATCTGAATTGCAGGCGATCAGGGAGCACGCACTTCAAGCTTTGGGGCCGGACAAAGCGGCTATCTTTGATGCCCATTTGCTTGTTTTAGACGATCCGGAATTACTGACTCCGATCCAGGATAAAATCAGGGATGATCAGATCAATGCGGAATACGCATTAAAAGAAATTGCCGATATGTTCGTGACCATGTTTGAACAAATGGACAACGAGTATATGCGGGAACGCGCTGCGGATATCCGCGACGTGACAAAACGGATTTTGGCCCACCTGTTGAATGTGGAAATCCCGAATCCGAGCATGATTTCGGAAGAAGTCATTGTCATTGCCGATGACTTGACCCCTTCCGATACTGCTCAATTAAACCGCCAATATGTAAAAGGATTTGCGACAAATGTCGGGGGACGTACATCGCACTCTGCGATTATGGCGCGTTCTTTGGAAATTCCTGCAGTCGTCGGGACAAAAACCGCGATCCAGGATATCCAAAACGGCGACCTTGTCATCGTAGACGGCAACAGCGGCGATGTCCATGTGAATCCGACTCCGGAAATTGTGGACGAATACAAACAAAAACAAGAACAATACGAACAGCAAAAAGCCGAATGGGCCAAGCTGGTTAATGAAAAATCCGTATCGAAAGACGGGCACCATGTAGAACTTGTAGCCAATATTGGCACACCGAACGATTTGGAAGGCGTCATCAAAAACGGCGGGGAAGGTGTCGGCTTGTACCGTACCGAATTCCTGTACATGGGCAGGGACGAGCTTCCTTCCGAAGAAATGCAGTTTGAGGCATACAAAGCAGTGCTGGAAGGCTTAAACGGCAAACCGGTAGTTGTCCGTACGCTTGATATCGGTGGAGACAAAAAACTGCCTTATTTGCCGTTGCCGGAAGAAATGAACCCGTTCTTGGGCTTCCGTGCGATCCGCTTGTGCCTGGACAGGCAGGATATTTTCCGCACTCAGCTTCGTGCATTGCTCCGTGCGAGCGCACACGGCAACTTGAAAATCATGTTCCCGATGATTTCCAACTTGGATGAATTCCGCCAGGCAAAAGCGATCCTTTTGGAAGAAAAAGAAAAACTTGTGCAGGAAGGCGTACAAGTTTCAGATAATATCGAAGTCGGCATCATGGTTGAAATCCCTTCAACGGCGGTCATGGCAGACGTGTTCGCAAAAGAAGTCGATTTCTTTAGCGTTGGCACAAACGACCTGATCCAGTACACAATGGCTGCCGACCGCATGAACGAGCGCATTTCGTATCTGTACCAGCCATACAACCCGGCGATCCTCCGCCTTGTAAAACGCGTCATTGATGCGGCGCATAAAGAAGGCAAATGGGCCGGCATGTGCGGCGAAATGGCAGGGGACGAAATCGCAATTCCAATTCTACTCGGCCTCGGCCTTGATGAGTTCTCAATGAGCGCTTCCTCCATTTTAAGGGCACGCGCCCAAATTCGTGGCCTGAATAAATCCGACATGGAAAAACTGGCTGAGGAAGTCTTGAACCTTTCTACCAATGAAGAAGTGAAGGAACACGTGAAAAAAGTTCTTTCCAATTCATAAAAAATTTTTTCAAAAAAAGAAGGATTAATGGGGAAGAAAGCGGGTATATATAAACTATCCCGGTATTAGGGTAAGGTATTGGTATCCAGTATTGTTACAATACCGGATGTATATCGTTTCTTTCTCATTTTTCCCCCTATTTTTGCCGGACGGGTTTTCCGTTCGGCCTTTTTTGATTGGGCCGTGAAATTCGTCCCATTGTCAAAGCCGCCGCGATTCCCGCAGGGGCTTTTTGCAAGTATGTGCAAGCTTTGCGGATGCAAGGACGGGAGAAAATCGTTTATAATGAAAACAGTTGTAAATTTAACAAACCATTCAGGAGGGATTTTCGTGGATTTAGGGTTGAAAGGAAAAGCAGCGCTTGTTGTAGCTTCCAGCCAGGGACTTGGAAAGGCTGTTGCGAAACAACTCGTCCTGGAAGGGGCCAATGTCCTCATCACAAGTCGGAATGAAGAAAAATTGCAGGCGGTAAAAGATGAATTGTCCGCTTTAGGGACTGGAAATGTGGAATATGTCCGCGCCGACATCACAAACCGCGAAGACATTAAGGCAATGGTGCAAAAGGCGAAGGAAGTGTTCGGCAGGCTGGATATTCTCGTGAATAATGCAGGCGGTCCGCCAGCCGGGAATTTTGAAGATATGAGTGATGAAGACTGGCAAAAATCGTTTGAACTGAACCTGCTTTCATACATACGCATCATCCGCGAAGCATTGCCGCTTTTGAAGAAAAACGGCGGTAGGCTGATCAATATTGCCTCTTCATCGATTAAAGAACCGATTTCTGGGCTGATTTTGTCGAATACGTTCCGCACCGGTATCGTCGGACTATCCAAATCGCTTGCGGAAGAACTGGCGCCTTACAACATTCTTGTCAATACGGTAGGTCCGGGCAGGATTGCAACAGACAGAATTGTCCATCTTGATCAAGTCACTGCCGAGAAAACCGGAAAAACGGTGAAGGAAGTGCAGGCGCAGGAATTGCGGTCGATCCCGCTCGGCAGATACGGCGAACCGGACGAATTTGGAAAGTTTGTCGCGTTCCTCGCATCGGAAGCCAATTCCTATGTAACCGGAAGCAGTTTCCTGATCGACGGCGGAAAGGTAAAATCAATTTAAAGTTGGCCGGTTAAAAGGGGAAAAATTCTCTGTTACAAAAAATTTTGGTTTAAAGTCCGAAAATGCGGGGATAAAGAAAGCAAACGTGAGAGATTGTTTTCTTTCTTGCACCCCATTTGACTTTGGTCTGTCGCAGTACAGGCTTTTTTGTATTTGGTTGCGCGCAATGCTGTCCGAATTTTGTAGGAACTATGCAATGCGCCGCGGCGGGCTGCAAAGAATTTCATGATAACGGGGGAATAAGAATGGAAAATATCGGATTTATCGGATTAGGTGTAATGGGACGGAGTATGGCACAGAATCTCCTGAAAGCAGGATATCCGCTTTTTGTATACAACCGGACAAAAGAAAAGGCAGCCCCACTTCTTGAACAGGGGGCCGAATGGTGTACCACGCCCGCGGAAACGGCTGCGAAAGCGGATGTCGTCTTAACGATGGTCGGGTATCCGCATGATGTAGAAGAAGTTTATTTTAGGGAAAATGGGCTGCTTGGCGCCGCAAAAGAGGGAACGCTACTGATCGATATGACGACGTCAACGCCTACGTTAGCGAAAAAAATTTATGAAGCTGCAAAAGAGAAAAACTTGAAAGCTTTGGATGCGCCTGTTTCCGGCGGGGACATCGGCGCCCAAAAAGGGACACTGACAATCATGGTCGGCGGCGATGAAGATGTGTTTGAATCGGCCAGACCGATTTTTTCCGTTCTGGGCGAAAATATCGTCCTGCAGGGGGGGCCGGGAGCAGGCCAGCATACAAAAATGTGCAATCAAATCGCGATTGCTTCCAATATGATCGGTGTGACGGAGTCGATTGTATATGCGCAAAAAGCCGGGCTCGATCCGGAAAAAGTACTGCAATCCATCAGTGCGGGGGCGGCCGGAAGCTGGTCGATGTCCAACCTCGTGCCTAGAATGCTTGCAGGCGATTATTCACCGGGCTTTTTTATCAAACATTTTATTAAAGATATGAAAATCGCCCTGGATGAAGCGGAAAAAATGGGGCTTGACCTGCCGGGCCTCGCCCTCAGCAAAAAATTATATGAGGAGCTTGCCCAAAAGGGGGAAGAAAACAGTGGTACGCAGGCGTTAATCAAGTATTGGGCAGAATAACAGGGAAGACCCGCCGGACAAATTTTCCGGCGGGTTTTTTGCTCAATTGAGGTTTGAAATAAATTTTTCCATGCGCAAAAGCCCTTTTTCGAGCGTTTCCAAGCTGCATGCATACGACATTCTGAACCAGCCTTCGCCGTATTTGGAAAAGGCGCTGCCCGGAACAACCGCGACTTTGTCTTTTTGGGCCATTTCAACTGCAAAATCGAAAGACGATCCTTTATATTTTTTTGGCAGTTGGACAAAAACATAAAAAGCGCCGTCCGGCTTTACATAATGGAGGCCGATTTCTGCAAGCTTTTTGCACACAAATTCCCTTCTTTTTCGATACTCTTTTTTCATCTCTTCCGAATCATGGATGCCGGCTGTCAATGCTTCAAGCGCCGCTTTTTGTGAAACCGAGGAGGCACATGATACGTTATACTGGTGGACTTTTAAAATATGTTTGGCAAGTTGTTCCGGGGCGAATACGAAGCCGATACGCCAGCCGGTCATCGCATGCGATTTTGAAACGCCGTTGATGACAATTGCCTGTTCCCGTAAAAAGGAAGCGATGGAAGCGTGCGGCATATCATAAGCCAGTTCACTGTAAATTTCATCTGCAAGAACAAATAATTCTTTGCCGCGGATGAGATCGGCAATTTCCTGCAATTCCCGTTTTTCCAAAGTTACCCCTGTAGGGTTGGAAGGATATGGGAGTATGATGCATTTTGTTTTATTCGTGAGCGCCTCCCGGATCAAATCCGCCGTCAGCTTAAACTGGCTGTTTCTTGTATCAACGTATACCGGTACAGCGCCGCACAGGCGGATCACCGGTTCATATCCCGGATAAACCGGGCCGGGCAATATGACTTCAGAACCGGGTGTAAGGATCGTCCTTAAAGCAATATCGATTGCCTCGCTGGCGCCAATCGTCACGATCACTTCCGTTTCCGGCTTGTAAGAAAGCCCGTATTTCGTTTCCGCAAACTTGGCGGCCGCCTTCCGTAAAGCAAGATCGCCGGCGTTATGGGTATAAGTGGTTGCATTCTCTTCAATCGCACGGATGCCTGCCTGCTTGACGTGTTCCGGTGTCGGGAAATCGGGCTGCCCGATCGTAAAAGAAACGATATCTTCTATATCTGCAACCATATTTGAAAACTTACGGATTCCGGAAATTTCAATCTCCAGTACATGCGGGTTCAATAAATGTTCCAAAAACTCATTTCCTCCTTTAACAGTGCAGCTTTCTGTATATGTATGGCATTCCTTATTATCTTACCACGCATTTGGTTTGACGGAAAATTTTTACGGGTAAAGAAATGAGACCTTTTTCACCGAAAATGAATGATTTTCTCATTTTTATCGTATATATTTAAAAGGATTGGAGTTGAAAAAATGGAAGAGAGCCAGATGATTGAAAGAAGATACGCCGGTTTTTGGCTGCGTTTTGCCGCTTATCTCATAGATTTATTGATTGTCAGCATTCCCTCCGCTGTGGTATTTTTCGGCATCATCATCGTATCCGTTGCCGTGATCGGCGGATCCGGGTCAGAGGATTTTACCCCGCAGCAGGATTTTGCTTTTGCGCTCTGTTTTGCGGTTGCGGCGGTTGTATCCGCGTTCGTTTTTTCCCTGTACTTCGCCATTTTCCATTCTTCCAAGTGGCAGGCAACGCTCGGAAAAAGGGCGCTCGGTTTGAAAATTATCGGCAGCGATGGCGGGCGCATCTCATTTTGGCGCGCACTCGGAAGGGCTTTGGCGATGTCTTTGTCAGCTGTATTTTACATCGGTTATCTTTTGGCTGCTTTTACAGAGAAAAAACAGGCGCTCCATGATATGATCGCCGGCACGTATGTGATCATCAACGATTGAAGCCATTCCCCTTTTTGCCGGATGTGTAGTGAAATCCTCGCAATTTTTGCCGATATAAAAGATGTGGGCGGAAATGGGAAGTGCTTCATTTGCAGGCCCATTTGCCAGTATTATACAAAAACCGTCCATGTGATAATGAGAAATACGCGAGGGGGCAGGACCATGAATCAAGAGCAGGGCATTTTACTGGAAAGCGGGACAAACGAAGTAGAAATCGTTGAGTTTCATGCCGGCGGGAGCTATTATGGCATTAATGTGATTAAAGTCAAGGAAATTATTATGCCGGTTCCGGTCACCGCGATTCCGCACGCCCATCCTTATATTGAAGGGATCATCCAGCTGCGCGGGGAAGTGCTGCCCGTTGTCAATTTACGCAAAGTGCTCGGGCAGCAGGTGCAAATGGGTGAAAACGATAAATTTATCGTCACGGAATTCAATCAGCAAAAAATTGTATTCCATGTGGACAGTGTAACAAAAATCCACCGCTTTTCCTGGGGCCAGATCGAGAAGCCGTCCGAAATGTATACGGGTGCATCTTCGCACATCACTGGGGTCATCAAGAATGGCGGGGATATGATCCTGATGCTTGATTTTGAAAAGATCATTGCGGAAATCAACCCGCAAACAAGCATCCGCGTGGAAGATGTGAAAAAACTCGGGAAAAGGGAACGGAGCAATAAACGGATTTTGATTGCGGAAGATTCCGGCCTTTTGCGCGGTTTGCTCCACGATACTTTGCTTGAAGCGGGATATGAAAAAATTGAGTTTTTTGAAAACGGAAAAGAGGCGTACGATTATTTGGTCGGAATCGCGGAGAGCGGGAAAAACGTTACCGATGAAGTGCAGCTTGTCATCACGGATATTGAAATGCCGCTGATGGACGGCCACCATTTGACGAAAAAAATTAAACAAAGCAGCGAATTAAACGTATTGCCGGTCATTATTTTTTCCTCGCTGATTACCGACACACTGCGGCACAAGGGGGAAATGGTCGGTGCAGATGCACAAATCAGCAAACCTGAAATCAATCAACTGATCCTTTCGATTGACGAACATGTGCTGTGAGGGCAAACGAAAAGCCCCCTGCCTTGTGCCGGGGGGTTTTATGCAATATTTGATTCGCGTTTCCCGCCATCCGCTGCCCGTTCTTGGTTTAGAAGAACGATTCGCCCAGTTTTTTAAAAACAGGTTTGTAAGTTTTTTTGCCGGAACGGGGCAGCTGCCCGGGATGCTGGTTTTCTTTCAGCCCTGTATAAACTTGCAACAAGTGTTTTGCCTGGCTGAGGGACATGTGGCATTTCGGGTTTCTTGTCGAATGGTCGAGTTTTCCAAGATGGGGAAGTTGTTTGAAATCCGCTTTTGAAGGCGGAATATGGAAGGTATAATCGCCGCACCGGACAAGTACGTCTGACTGCTGCTGGCTGTACTTCGGATGTTCCGAAAAATGCAGGCCGACTTTCAGCGCTTTTCCTTCCTGGATCATTTTTTCGAGGGCTTTTTTCTTCAAAAGGTATAAAAATTTTGGGTCGGTAGCGGTTTTCGCATGGCGATTGACCGTGAATATAGCATAAGAGAGGTTTTGGATTGTAGGTTGCAATGGAGCAGGTTTATGCGAATCCAAATATAGAACTCCTTTCGTTTTTAAATAATTTTACTTTTTCGTTAATTATACTACTTTCCACAGACTTTGGAAAGTAAACTTAATTAAAATTCCAATTTTTTTACATACTAATACAGCCGTTTTCTTTATAATCGTTGCATATCAGTTATTTCCGGCAAAACAAGGAACAGGGGGGGATTCTATTCATGAAGCGAATTGTGCAGTTCAGGTGGGTTGTAGTATTATTATGGGCTGCTGCCGGGATTTTATTGGCATGGAAAGCGCCGGCAATGGATCCGTTAGTCCGTGAAAAAGGCCAGATCACGGTCCCGAGAGGCTATGCATCATCTTTAGCGGATGAGATCAAAAGCCGGCACGATGATGCAGGCAGTGATACAACAAGTGTCATGATTGTGTTTCATGGCAGGGAAAAGCTTTCGGCTTCAGATATGGATCATATCCGGAACACGGTCGGGCGATTGGAAAGCAATAAGAAACAGTACGCGATCCAAAATATGACCACACATTTTAACGATCCTTCCCTAAAAAGCCAGCTTGTGTCAAAAGACGGCAAAACGGTGATGGTTGTGGCGCAGGTCGATGCAGGTGGCAAGCCTTTTAAAAGTGTCCGCGCTGATTTGCAAAAAGCGGTCCAAACGCCGGGTGTTGAGGCGATGATGACAGGCAACAAACTGATCAATGAGGATGTGACGGACAGCTCGCAAGCAGGGCTGAAAAAGACGGAAACCATTACGGTGATTTTTATTCTTGTGGTGCTCGTGCTTGTGTACAGGTCGGTTGTTGCGCCTATTATTCCGCTTTTAACCGTCGGGATTTCTTATATGATCAGCCAATTCATTGTTGCGATTTTGGCAGACAAGTTTGATTTCCCGGTTTCGAATTTTACGCAAATTTTCCTTGTCGCCGTTTTGTTTGGGATCGGCACGGATTACTGCATTTTGCTGCTCAGCCGGTTTAAAGAAGAACTGGCAAAAGGAAATGAAGTGCTTCCGGCGATCGCCACTACTTATAAGTCGGCAGGGAAAACGGTATTGTTTAGCGGCATTGCGGTTCTGATCGGTTTTGCTTCGATCGGGCTTGCCAGCTTTAAATTGTACCAGTCGGCTTCCGCAGTTGCGATCGGGGTGGTCGTACTTTTGTGCGCATTATTTTCGATTGTGCCGTTTTTCATGGCTACGCTGAAAAAGGGGCTGTTCTGGCCGGTACGTGGGGAAATTTCCCACCGCGAAAGCAAAATTTGGGAACGGGCCGGGCTTTTTTCGCTTGCAAGGCCGTTTCTTGCCCTCGCGATCGTTGCACTTTTGACGGTCCCGCTCTCGGTCAGCTATGACGGAAAGCTGTCATTCAATTCATTGGACGAACTCGGCAACGGATATGACGCCGTAAAAGCGTTCAATATCATTTCTGATAGTTTCGGCGCAGGTAAAGTGATGCCGGTCGAAGTGGTGCTTGAAAACGACGAATCCGTCAAATCAAAAGATTATCTGGCCTTAATTGAAAAAATAAGCGCGGATCTCGATAAGGTCAAGGATGTCGCCCAGGTGCAAAGTGCTACAAGGCCGGATGGCAGCATCATGAAAGAAATTTACGTCAAAAACCAGGCAAAAACATTAAGCGAAGGTATTGAAAAAAGCAATAACGGCATCGGCAAAATCAAATCAGGGCTGAAAGAAGCGTCACAGTTTTTAGCAGATTCCAAATCGAAATTTAAAGAAGCAACGGACGGCATCGGCCAATTGCAGACGGGAACGGAGAAAATCGCAGCCAGCATGGGGGATCTTAATACATCGCTCAGCCAGATTGAAAATGGGATCAGAAGCGGGTCGCAAGGTGCGGAACAGCTGAAAACCGGTGTAAAAAAAGCGCAGGACCAGGCAAGGGAACTGCAATCCGGCTTTAATCAGCTTTATGAAAAATACCAGCAGGTCGAAACCGGCATAAACCAGTTTATCGAGCAAACCGGCCAGTTGCCGAGCGACATCCCGCAACAGCTGCAAACGCTTGAGGCATCCTATCAAGCATTTTTAAAAGACCATCCGGAAGTGAAGAATGATCCGCAGTTCCAAAAATTGCAGCAAGAAATGGTCATGCTCGGCATCGGTTCAAGCAGTGGTACGATTGCCGAATTGTACAGCAGGATTCATACGATGACATCCACACTGGAGATGGTGAATGAAAAGCTTGGAGCCATTTCAACCGCCCTCGGCCAGTTTGCGGATGGCTTTACGCCAATCATCCAGGGGCTAAACCAGTTACAGTCCGGCATCAACAAAACAGCTGACGGGCAAAACCAAGTGATCCAAAAAATTCCGTCGATCCAAAAAGGGCTTCAGGGCATCGCTGACGGGCAGGCACGTCTGCAGTCCGGCTTCAACACATTCGGTACAAAAATCAACCAGTTGTCGGACGGCCTGGATTCAGGCGCGAAAGGGTTGGGCAAAATTAAAGCAGGGCTTTATGATGCCGGCTCTTATTTGAACGATTTATCGGATGAAACAACCATGGAACAGTCCGGCATCTATATTCCGGATGAGCTTTTGGCCAACGCCGATTACCAAAAAGCATTGAACCACTATATCTCAAAAGACGGGAAAATGGTGACGTTTAACATCACATTGAATGAAAACCCATATTCAAACGGCGCGATGGCCACAATCGATGACATCGGCAAGGCCGTTAAAGATGCGGTGAAAGGGACGAAACTGGAAAATGCCCATATCGGCATCGGCGGGGTATCCAGCATTAATCATGACTTAAACAAAATGTCGAAAGCGGATTACAGCCGCACCGTTACATATATGATGATCGGGGTGACGCTGGCGCTGATGATTTTCCTGCGGTCATTGATGATGCCGCTGTATTTGCTTGCTTCCCTGCTGCTGACGTACTATGCTTCCGTCGGGCTCGCCGAACTCATTTTTGTGCATTTGCTTGGCTACCCTGGGATCAGCTGGGCGGTGCCGTTCTTCGGGTTTGTCATCTTAATAGCGCTTGGCACTGACTACTCGATTTTCCTGATGGAACGGTTCAATGAATATCAGGATTTGCCGGTGCGCAAAGGAATTTTGCTGTCAATGAAAAATATGGGTACTGTTATCATTTCAGCGGCAATCATTTTATCTGGCACATTTGCAGCAATGATGCCGTCCGGTGTTTTGTCATTGCTCCAAATTGCAACACTGACGCTGACAGGATTGTTGCTCTATGCATTTGTCATTCTTCCGCTCTTCGTTCCGGTAATCGTAAAAGTGCTCGGCAAGGCAAATTGGTGGCCATTTATCGCCAGTAAGGAATAAAAGAACAGGCGGGTATCCGCTTGTTCTATTGTACCCGTTTTCACCGTTTTTTCTATTCTTTTTTTGCTTTTCCCTGTAAAATAGAAGTAGATTTTTCCAAATGTATTGCATTTGCCGGGAAATGTGGAAATCCCACGCCGTGGTGGCCATATTTCCCTTTAATCGGGATAAAAAGGATGATATTATGGACGAAGCGAAAGCAGCACGAGAGAAATTTCATGATCTTCAAGTTGAAGCTTTTTTCAGCCGGGATTTCCTGTCCCAGTTTTATGATACGGTCAGCATTTTAAAAGTGGAACAGGGGCCGGCATTTAAATTTGCCTATGTAAACAAAGATGAGCATACGGCCGAAATCGGCAAGTTTTTACACGAAGTTTTGGGGGAAGGGGAAGCCGCCCGGTTCGAGCACTATTGCAAAACCGCCTTGGAAGAAAAAAGGCCGGTCCATTTTATCCACGGGCCGGACAGCAACCGTGTCTTCCACACATCTTTAGTCGGCGTACATGAAGGCAAATGGGTGATTGCGATCACAAGGGAAATAACAGAGCTGATTCAAGACGGTAAACAACTGCCGTTTTCCCATACATATTTCCAAATGCGCGACCATTTGACAGGGCTTTGGAACAGGCGCGCACTGCTCGAACAACTTCAAAAGAAAACCGGGAAGGAAAAAGCAGGCGGGCCGCAGCTTGCTGTTTTATATCTCGACCTTGACCGTTTTAAGTATTTTAATGATATTTTGGGCCAGCATGTTGGTGATGAAATCTTGAAGCTGGCGGCCCGGCGGTTGAAACAGCTTCCCTTTCATGATTATGAAGTGTATCGCCAGGGTGGCGATGAATTTATTGCGGTCGTTTCCGGCCACCCAAAAGAAGAGGTTGAAAAAATTGCAGAGCAGATTTTGGCTGCCTTTTATGAACCTTTTAAAATCGATGGCGAAGATTACTTTCTTACCCCCTCCATCGGGATCAGTATTTATCCGGAAGACGGGGAAGAAGTGGGAACATTAATCAAACATGCAGATACAGCGCTGTTTAAAGTGAAGGAAAGCGGAAAAGGCCATTTCCGTTTTTATAGCAAAAATATGGATACAGATTTCTATAATTATCTTATGCTGGAAGCCCATTTGCGGAGAGCAATTGAGAAAAACGAGCTGACAATCAATTACCAGCCGCAGGTGCAGCTCAAGACGGGTCGGATTAAAAGTTTTGAAGCGCTTTTAAGATGGCATAACCCGAAATTCGGGAATGTCCCGCCGCTGAAATTCATTCCGCTCGCAGAGGAAACAGGGCTGATCATTCCGATCGGTGAATGGGTGATCAACCATGTATGCGCCCAACTCGCTAAATGGCGCAAAAAAGGGCGGGCCGATATCCGGGTCGCTGTCAATATTTCGCCAAAACAGTTTCTCGATCCGGGGCTGCCCGGTTTTATCGGGAAGACACTGAGAAAATACGGTCTTCCGCCTTCTGCACTTGAAATCGAAATTACGGAAGGGGCGATGGAAGACAAGGACAATATATTAAAGATGCTTAACAGGCTGAAAAACATGGGGCTGACGATATCGGTCGATGACTTTGGGACGGGTTATTCTTCTTTGAATTATATTAAAAAATTTCCGGTAGACATTTTAAAAATCGACCAGTCTTTTGTCCGTGAACTGCAAATTAGTAAAAAAGATGTGGCGATTACAAAAACGATCATCCATTTGGCCCACCATCTTGGGCTTGAAGTGGTGGCGGAAGGCGTTGAGGAGAAAGAACAGGTGCAGTTTTTGCGGTCCGTCCGTTGCCAGAAAGCGCAAGGATATTTCTTCAGCCGGCCGATCACCGCTGAAGAAGTGGAAAAACGGTTTTTTCTGTAAAAGCATCCCGCAGAATTGCAAAAAAATATTTTCTTTTTGCCGTACTAATGGTACATTGTATTGTATAGGATAAGATGATGCAGCAAGACGGTTCCTTTTACACAAACCGGCACCCCCGTTCTGCAGCCGGGAAACGGAGCCGCGCTTTAGACGGCGAAAGGAGCGTGCAAAAATGAGCGAACGAATGGATATGTTTTTTATTCCTGCCAAAGAGGGATATATTAAGATTTATGTTTACGGATTTTTGCATGACAGTTCTTGGGGGCAGGTTTTTACGGAATATAACGGGTTAACGGTCGTTGTGAAAGGCTATAACCGAAAAAAAACGATTATCCGGTCGTTAACGAAAATGCACGAATCCCTGCTGAAATTAAAAAGAGATTTATAGTTTTATTGCGCCCCGCAAGCCAAATGGCCGCCGGGGCAGCACAAAACGGCAAATAACGGGCAGATCCATGCGATTGCCCGTTAAAAACTTTAAAAATAAAATGAATGGTTATTCATTCATCCTAGGGAGGAGAAAAGATGAAAGAAAAGGTGGTCATCATTACAGGCGGATCAAACGGAATGGGAAAAGCGATGGCATTAAAGTTTGCGCAGTCCGGGGCGAAAGTTGTGATCACAGGCAGGGATGAGGAAAAATTGACGAAAATGAAAGAGGAGCTGCTCGCCATTACTCCGGATGCGCTGACGGTTCAAATGGATGTCAGAAACCCGGAAGATGTGCGCAGGATGGTGACGGAGGCGGACAGGCAGTTCGGACGCATAGATTTTCTTGTCAACAATGCCGCCGGAAATTTTATTTGTCCTGCAGAAAAATTGTCGGTCAACGGCTGGAATGCGGTGATCAATATTGTTTTAAACGGCACTTTTTATTGTTCACATGCGGTTGGAAATTATTGGATAGACAAAAAGAGAAAAGGAAGTATCATAAATATGGTAGCCACTTATGCATGGAGGGCGGGAGCAGGCGTTTCCCATTCTGCAGCGGCGAAAGCGGGCGTACTGTCTTTGACGCGCACGCTGGCGGTCGAATGGGGCGGAAAATACGGTATCCGTGTCAATGCGATTGCGCCCGGCCCAATTGAAAGGACGGGCGGAGCCGATAAGCTTTGGGTATCGGAAGAAGCGGCGAAAAGGACGTTAAACAGTGTCCCGCTCGGCAGGCTCGGTACACCGGAGGAAATTGCCGAACTCGCCTATTTCCTGTTCTCCCCCCAAGCGTCTTATATCAATGGGGAAGTCATTACAATGGATGGCGGCCAGTGGCTGAACCAGCATCCTTTTTAAATGGCCGCGGAAGGAGTGGACAATGAAACAACTGCAAAAAGAACATTTTATTACCCATTTTTCGGCGGAAAACAAACCGGCGTATACAGTCCGATTGAACGAAACATTTGCTGTGGAAACGTACGACTGCTATTGCGGAAAAATTACTTCCCCGTCGCAGCTGCGGACGGAAGTAGATATCCCTTTTATAAATCCTGCAACCGGCCCGATTTATATTGAAGGCGTAAAAAAAGGCGATACGCTTTGTGTGGAAATAAAGGATATTTCGTTAAACGAAGTTGGTGTGATGGTGCTTTATCCGGGGATGGGGGCGCTCGGAAGGGACGTGAAAGAATCCGATACACGTATTATCCCGGTGAAAGACGGGAAAATACTGTTCAACAGCCGGCTCCAATTTCCGGCAAGGCCGATGATCGGGGTGATCGGCGTAGCACCGGCGGAAGGGTCAGTCCTGTGCGAAACGCCCGGCGACCATGGCGGCAATATGGATACGAAGTGGATCACGGTCGGTTCAAAATTGTACCTGCCCGTTTTCCATGAAGGCGCCCTGCTTGCGCTCGGTGATCTCCACGCCGCAATGGGAGACGGGGAACTGGACGGATCCGGTGTGGAAATCGGCGGAAAAGTTACGCTCGAGTGTACGAAATGGGATGGCGCGGTTCCGGTTGGCATCCCGGTTGTCGAAACAACAGACAATTGGTTTTTTGTTTCATCGGCAGAGAATATTGAACTGGCGGCAAAAAAAGGGATGCGCATTGCGGTGCGCCGGCTTGCGGATGCGCATGGGCTTATCTTTAACGATGCGTACAGGCTGCTCAGCGCCGCATGCGGCCTGGAAATCAGCCAAATTGTAAACCCACTTGCCACAGTAAGGATTGCGGTACCGAAAGAAATTTTGCCGGATTTGTTTTAAACTAAAGGGGCTGTCCCAAAGCCCTGAAAAGTAGAGATCATGATCGCGAAATTTTCGGGAATCCTGCGGGAAAAGCGAGCCCCCTCGTGCTGAGGTATCGGGCGAGGAGGCTCCCGACGCGTGCGGAAAGCGAGTGAATTTCGCGATCATCAAAAATTTTGTTATTAAAGGGGTGTCCTTTGGCCAATTTACCGGCTTTTAGGACTGCCCCTTTATTTTAAAAATTTTACGGTTAGCAAATCGAAATCTGTCATAAACGCTTAAAATTTTTTCAATGCCGTGCGGATTTTAGGATAAAATAAGGCAAGAAAACGTTGCAAAATGAAAAAATTTGTCGTCAGTCCCTTTCCTAAGTTTAAGATTTACTGTACAATTCGTATGGGATAGTAAAATCACATTCGTTGCTGATGAGAGGGATTGTATAAACTTCCAAAAACAGGAAGGGCACTCATGTTCGTTGAAAGGAGTCCATTATGTCTCAACTACTAGGAATTATCCAAAGGCTGCAGGCAATGCAGGAAGCGAAAGATACAGGCGAAGTTCAGCAAAGACGTTTTGAAGTAAACGGAAAAACGCTGTGCCAGGTGAAATTTTTCCCACAGAACGGCACATTTGAATTGGAAGTTTACGACGGACAGAAACACGCCAACAAATACCAATTTGACGATCTCGATATCGCCGCGATTGAAATTTTTGATATTGTCCAGGAAGGTTCGAACAGCTAAAAATCGGTCTGCCCGGCATCTAGCCGGGCGTTTTTCTTTCGTCAATCCGCTTCTGTTTATGATAAAATATAAAAGATCGGTTATATCTTTACATCCATGATGGCAAACATGATAAATTTCAGCATTCTCCTCTTTAATGGTTTTTGTTACCTGAAAAAAATGAAGAAAAGGGGATTTTTGCACGATGATCTCTTTACAGAGCCACGAGTTTCTTGAACCTAAAATCATTGATTTTATGATTCCATCAGAAAAGGTCGCCCATGTGCAGATTGGGAATAATTTGGAACACGCTTTATTGGTGCTTACCAAAAGCGGATATTCCGCGGTGCCGGTGCTGGATGCGCAATATCGGCTGCACGGCCTGATCAGTTCAGCGATGATTACCGATTCGATTCTCGGCCTGGAGAGGATTGAATTCGAAAAACTGGGCGAAATTAAAGTAGAAGCGGTGATGAACCGGAATATCCCAAGGCTCAATGTGCATGACAATTTTGAAAAAGCATTAAGATGGCTTGTCGACCATAATTTTTTGTGTGTAGAAGATGACGAAGGGTTTTTTGCCGGTATTTTTACGAGGCGTTCGCTGTTAAAAGAGTTAAACCATCATATTCATAAACTAAACCATTTTTAGAGTACGGCCGCCGCGCAATCAAATGCGCGGTTTCTTGTATGTGTAAAATTTTACTCGGGGACTTATGAGTGGAAAAAAATAGGAAGACACTCTATCATTTAATGTGCGCTACCACGCGAATACATTTAGAAAGAGGTGTTCCCATGGAAAACATTATATCAAAAATTGCTGAGTTATTAAAGGATACAAAGAGCCTTATCGATTTTGAAGAGCAGTTCAATATTTTTATGCAGGAGGTCTTTACGCAACTGGTAGGGGACGTATTTGTGAAATTAGACCGGATGATAACAGAGCAGAAACTCGAAGAAGGCTGGGAGTACTGCAGACGTGATGGCAGAAGCATTCAGTTTCTGTTTGGAAATGTGTACTTTAAACGCACATTAATGCATGACAG
>NZ_BKZP01000032.1 GCF_008974185.1 Weizmannia acidilactici | reverse complement strand
AATTTAAAAAAAGGAATCACGAAAACGATGGACCGCTGATTTTCTTAAATTTTTTCGTATTTCTATTATTTAAGAAAAAGGTGTTCAGATAACCGCCAGGGATATAAAAAAAGCGAAAAGATCAAATAAAATACGTTCCGGCGAAGATTCAGTAAACAGCACAGAAATGTTCTATCGGATACTCCGCTCAAGTCTTATTCCTATCCGTCACGGAATATTGATTTAACGTATAAGTAAAAAACAACCGGATACATTAATATGCATCCTGAATATAATACAATTATCAGCGTGTGGTGAGGTGTAGGAATTGGGCGTTTCTTTTGAAAACAGCTTTGATCAAAAAGAAAAAATTAAGGAAATGAGAACAAAATTAGAAAAACAAGTTGCTGTTGGCATCTGGCTTCAATTTATTGGGCATTTTATAGAGGTATTAGGCTTATATGAACTGCTTCAGCTAAACGAAGATTTAATTTCGGAAGGAGATGTTCAAATAGCATCAGGTTCTTTCATCGGGACAATTGGTCATTTATTAGAAGCAATTGCTGTATCCAGCCAAATTTTTACCAATGATAAAAATCAGAAACTGAATGAACAAAAACTCGCAGTCACCGGGGATTCATTGGTTTCATTAGGAGCAGCCATAGAAGTATCAGGAGGGTTGGAAATATTAAAAGAGGAAGAAACCGGCCACAGTACAAGACTCGTGCCATAACGGTCCCTAAACAAAAGCCTCTTTCGTTTCAATATTGCATTCTTCCATTGAAAAAATTGCATCAATACCCAATAGGCAACAATTGATACGGAAAAGGATGTGTCATTACATGGATTTTTTTCAAAGCCAGGAAACGCTCACCATTTATGGTTGGATGCTTCGGGCGGTTGTTTCTTTTTTATTTTAGTGTTTGTATCTAAAGTCTTAGGCCAACGTATGATTTCCCAATTAAGACTTCTTGATTTCGTTATTGCTTCGATCATTGGAAACATTATTGCCCACCCGCTTTCAAATCCACATCTTAGTCTTAAAGGATCCCTCGGTACAACCATTGTGTTGGTCATCATGTACCTTGGAGGCGTTTTTATAATGTTGAAATGGCCATGGTTCAGAAAACTGATTAACCATAGACCGATAACGATAGTCCAAAACGGTGAAATACTTTATAAAGGATTAAAAAAAGCAAGAATATTTATTGATGTTTAACTAGAAGAATTACGTGAAAAAAGTTGAAGATGTTAAGAAATTGGCTTTAGCAATTTGAGAAGCAAATGGAAAAATTTCAATCTTTCTGGATCCCAAATACCAGTCCCTTACACCCAATTCCAGCTTGGAATCCGGAGTATTCAATTTGCCAAGAATCCTTATTAAGGAAGGCAAAATAAATTTCAAGGAGCTGGAGGAAATTCATAAGGATAAACGCTGGCTTATTACCTCCTTAGAAAGCTTATATCAAACCGAAGTAAAAATGTTCTGCTCGCCACATATGATAAGAAAGATCAACTAAAGATTTTTTTATACAAGTAATTTAATCACGATTTGCATATCAATGATTTACAGCAGTAAAAAGGCAATCAATAAAGAAAAAGGATGCCCGTTTATCAGATATATTCCTAATAAACGAAACAGACTTCTATTAAAAATATCTGTCTGATTATTGGCGGTATTTTCGGGCATCCTTTATTTATTCATTTACCTGCTTCCAGATGCCGGCCCACCCGCTGCAAAACGTAAATGACTTTACTCAGTGTACGATATGCCCGGTTAAAAGGGATGCAATATGCTTCGCAGCCGCAGCCCCCTGCCCGGCCGCGCCGGCAATGCTGGAGTAGTGCGGCCCTAAACAATTGTCCCCGATCGCATACAGCCATTCACAGCTTGTATTTCCGGACGGCCCCGAAACAATATAGCCATTTTCATCCGTCTCAACAAGTTCTTTTACAAGAGCGCTGTTCGGTTTCGTGCCGATTCGAATAAAAACGGCCGAAACCGGCAGATACGAAACATCTCCCGATTGGTTTACCAGTTCTACCGCTTCAACTTTATCTTCGCCGGCAATCTCGGTAACTCGCGTCTCTATCAGCAAATGGATATTTTCGCATGCTTTCGCGCGGGTGATATATCCGCTTCTCGCTTTGAAACGGCCTGAACGGTTGATTAAATAAACACGTGCGCCCGCTTCAGCAAGCAAAATGGCTCCTTCAAAAGCCCGGTCCCCGCCGCCTGCAACCGCCACTGTTTTTCCCTTGAACAGACAGCTGTCCCGGGTTGCGGAGTAATTTTCGCCCCTTGCGAGCATTTCCTTTTCGCCGGGGATGCCAAGCCGCTTCTGGATTGCACCTGCAGCAAAAATTAAATAGCGGAATCTAATGGCCTCCTTTTGCCCTCTTGTTTCAACTGTTGCATAGCGCCGCCCGTCGATCTCCAATACTCGCGTGTTCAGCTTATACCGGCATTGCAGTGTGTGTACATGTTTGAGAAAAATTTTCCGCATTTCTTCCCCATCTCTTGCAATAAGGCCCGGATAATCGATAATGCGGTTGTGGATCATGGACAGCTGGCCGCCGAGCGCCTCTTTCTCCTCTACAAGCAGATGATTAATGCCGAGGCGCTTGCACCAAATCGCCGCGGAGATGCCGGCGGGCCCGCCCCCGATAATTAATACGTCCACATCCTGCATAAACACCATCCTTCAATTTCTATTTGATTAAGGACAAAAATTCGGCACGCATATCCGGCCGTTCGGCGAAAATGCCGCGGTAAGACATCGTTGTTGTTGACGCGTCCGATTTTTTGACTCCCCTGCCGCACATGCACATATGTTTCGCTTCCACGACGACCATCGTGCCCTGTGGTTCCAAAATTTCTTCTACGGCATCCACAATTTGCGATGTCATTCTTTCCTGAACTTGGAACCGTTTGGCATAGCCGTCCACCATTCTTGCGATTTTGGACAGGCCGGTGATTTTTTCATACGGCAAGTACGCGACATGCGCCACACCGAAAAACGGCGCAAAATGATGCTCGCATATCGAATAAAATTCAATATCTTTAACGAGCACGAGCTCCTGATGGTCCACATCAAACGTTTTCGTTAAATGAAGTTTCGGGTCTTCACGATAGCCTTCTGTGTATTCCAGAAAAGCTTTCAGTACCCTGTACGGCGTTTCCAGCAGCCCGTCACGGTCCGGGTCGTCACCGCACAAATCAATCAGGCTCCTGACCGCTTCCATAAATTGGCCGGATTGCTCAAATTTTTTGTTTAATGCTGATATGTCATCTATTTGATCTTTAAAAATTTCTTCTATAAGTTGATGTTCCTTTTGTCCGGAAAAGATCATGTATTGGAACAGCTCCTTTTTTGCTTTAAAATTGGAACGGGTTTTCACTATCCGATTAGTTTTAAGTGTACAGCATACCTTTTGATTATATCAAATGGTTGAACTTATATGCATTCGTAAAATATGTAAAGGCGATTGGGAACATTTTTCGATTCCTGCATTCCGGGTTCCCGCCGTAGCGGGAATTTCATATTTTAAAAATAGACGTTTAAAAGCAAGATGTATGGTTATATTAAGACCAAATCGTAAAAATATTAGGAGGCAAAAATGTGGAACACGGTACAGTAAAATGGTTTAACAATGAAAAAGGTTACGGTTTTATCGAACGGGAAGGCGGAGGTGATGTTTTCGTCCACTACACCGCGATCCAGGGTGAAGGTTATAAAACACTTGAAGAAGGCCAAAAAGTCACTTTCGATGTAGTAGAAGGCGCACGTGGGCAACAAGCTGCAAATGTGCAAAAAGACTGAAACGGTGCTTACAACAGCATCGTTTTTTTCAGGAAAAAAAGAAACCCCGTAACATTACAGGGTTCCTGCCGAGCGAAAAATTATCCCACTTTTTTATATGGATCGCCTTCCGGATATTCTTCCGGCAATTCTTTCCCTGATGCGCAAAGCATTAACAAATATGCCATCCCGAGCCCATACGTTATCATTCCCCCAAGCAAGAACCCCCAAAACAAAATCAACTCCCAGTCTGTTTTGTTAGCGTTTACAATGAAATGAAATGCAAGAAAAAGTACACTAATGATCAGTTCAGCGGTTGCAAGCACATAATAACCCTTAAATTCCCTCATTTTACAACCCCCCTTTGCTATATTATATTATCGTATGTTCACAAAATGTTCAAATTTTAAACGCATTTTTTAAATTTCTTTGCTTTTTTGTGGACATTTTGATGAAATTATGCATATAACGCCGGGAGGGTTATTTGTTAACATAATAAAATTATAGTCGTCAAGTTAACAGCACAAATACTTCGTTTAATTCCAGCAGCCGTTTTTGATCCTGCGCCTGTTTGGCATAGTCCATCTCCCGTTGCAGTACTTCATTTAAATAAGCAGTTTCCGTTTCATTTTTTCCACGGAATTCTTCGAGCAGATGTGTTTCCTGCGAAAAGGATTTCACGATTTTTTACCCTGACAAACTTTCTTCTATAAAACCGTTTAAGGCGCTAAGGTATTGCTGCTGCTCTTTAAAGAGTCTGCCTGTGCGCTTTGTAATCCATTTCATCCCGAAATACATGACCGGCACGACAATCAGCGTCACGAGCGTCAAAAGCGCCTCAGCCATAGCATAATCGCGGCCATGCCCGATATCGTCAAGGTGCTGGAAAAAATTTGGATTGCCGAGTTGTTTAATGTTTGCGAGCCATTGTCAATATCGTTCGTGACGCGGCTCATTAGCTCCCCGTGCTGGCGGCGGTCGAAAAACGAAATCAGCAGCCGGTGGAACTGCTCAAACAATTGCGTCCGCATTTTAAACACCGTATCCTGCAAAATGCCGATCATCAAATAATTTCCCAAAAAGGTTGAAGCGGACTGGAGAAAATAGACGCCGGCCAAAAGCACAATAAAATCAAGCAGTTCGGCGCTTGAACGGTGCCCAATATAATGGTCGATTGTGTAACCAATTAAGTATGGCCCGAGCAGTCCAGTTACCGTACTGACGGCAACCATGAACAGAACAAGAGACAAAAGCCCAAGATGCGCTGACAGGTAACGCCAAATCCGCCCGCCTGACTGTTTTCCAGGCGTTTTTCGGCTTTTCTACTTTCACCGGCCCGCGCGCGTGCGGCGGCCTAGGCATCGTGCGTCCACTCCTTTACAAATTGGGATTCCACAATTTTACGGTACAGGGGAGAAGTTTCCATCAATTCATGATGCGGCCCGTATGCGGCAACAGCCCCATCATTCAAAATCAAAATCCGATCTGCCGCCATTGCTGTGCTCACCTTTTGCGTAATCATCAGGATGGTGCAGTCGTATTTTTCCAGTGACGCAAGCAATTTCGCTTCTGTTTTCAAGTCGAGCGCACTTGTGCTGTCGTCAAGCAGCAGGATTTTCGGCCGGCGGATAAGGGCACGCGCAATCGAAAGTTGCAGTTTTTGCCCGCCGGAGAAATTTACGCCTTTTTGGCCGATCAATGTTTCAAACTGTTCCGGCAAGGTTTCGATCGTTTCATAAATTTGTGCATCTTTTGCCGCCTGGACCATTTCCTCCAGCGATGCGTCCCGTTTCCCCCATTTTAAATTTTCCGAAATCGTGCCTGAAAACAGCAACGATTCCTGCGGTACATAGCCGATTTGGTCCCGCAAAGTTTTTAATCTGAAAGAGGAAACGGGGATGCCGTCGATTAAAATCCCCCCGCTACTCGTATCATATAACCTCGGGATTAGCTGGAACAAAGCCGTTTTTCCGGATCCGGTTGCCCCGAGTACGGCAATTTTCTCTTTCGGCCGGACAGCAAAAGAAATATCTCTCAGCACATCCCGGTTCGTTGCAGGATAACGGAACGTCACATGGTCAAACACAATTGCCGCCTTCCCGGATATCGGCATCTTCCCCGTTTTCCGTCTGGGTCACATTCGCGTGCAGCACTTCATCCGTGCGTCCGAGCGAGGCCTTCGCGCGTGACAGGTTGCTGATGATCGTCGAGAACATCGAAATGGATCCCGTGATGCGGAAACCGTAGTTGACAACCGCCACGATTTCCCCGATCCGGACATGATGCGCATACAGCTGCCTGTTTCCGGCCCAAAGCACAACAAGGATGGCCAGGTTCATGATAAACAACAGCATCGTCCCGGATACTTCGATAAGCTGAAGCACCTTTTTCGTATCATCGCGCAAATCACGGTTCACTTTGGTAAAAATTCCCTCCTCATATCCGCTCCGGTTAAAAGCGCGGATGAGCCGCATCGCTTCCAAATTTTCCCGCAGCACCCCGTTTACTTTGTCAAGCCGCTGTTGGACTTCGCGGAACAAACGGTCTGTCACTTTTTTGATATAAACAAGAAAGAATGCGGCAAACGGTGCTGCTAAAACAATGGCAAGCGCCAGTTTCCAGTTTACCAAAACCGCCATGGCCAAACTGCCTACAACAAGCAGCGGCGCCCGCATCATAATCCGGAGCGAACTGAAAGCCGTGTGCTGGATTTGCGTAATGTCGTTCGTCATCCTTGTTACGAGCGAAGATGTCCGAAACTGGTGCATATCCGCGTAAGAAAATGACTGGATTTTTTCATACAGTAGCATGCGCAGGTCACAGCGTAATACTGGCTGACATACGATGAGAAAAAAGAATTCGAGATTCCCGACAAAAATGCCAGGAGCGCCAAGGCGATCATCACAGCGCCCCATTTTATAACCGCGCCCATGTTACGGGCTACGATCCCATGATCGATGATTTTCGATATAAAAAGCGGCTGCAAAAGCTCGACAGACAGTTCAACGAGCATGAAAAAAAGTGCAACCGCGATTTGTTTGCGGTAAGGTTTTATATAGGATAAAGCCCGGTCCATGCCATTTCTCCACCATTCATTTCGATAAACGAAAATTTTCTTGATTGTTATATTATACTATCCGGACAGCCCCACGGAAAAGCGGAATGCACGGCAAAATAAAATCCATTGTAATCTTGGCCGGCGAATGTTACGATTTAAAAAAAGTATTTTTGGAGGGGAACGAATGGTACAGAAATTCGAAAAAGCAACATTTGCGGGCGGCTGTTTTTGGTGCATGGTGAAACCTTTCGACAAGTGGGACGGCATTGAAAAAGTCGTTTCCGGCTACACGGGCGGGGATGTGGAAAACCCTACATACGAACAGGTAAAAACCGGGAAAACCGGCCATTATGAAGCTGTCCAAATTACATATGACCCTGAAATTTTCCCGTACGAAAAATTGCTCGAAATCTTTTGGCAGCAAATTGACCCGACCGATGCCGGCGGGCAGTTCCAGGACCGCGGCAGCAACTACCGGGCGGCAATTTTTTACCATAACGAAGAGCAAAAACGGCTTGCCGAAGCGTCAAAAAAGGCGCTGGCTGAAAGCGGCAAATTTAAAAAGCCAATCGTGACCGAAATTTTGCCTGCAAAAACTTTTTATCCCGCTGAAGATTACCACCAGGATTTTTATAAAAAGAACCCGAAGGAATACCATGAGGACCGGGCAAAATCCGGGCGCGACGAATTTATTGCCGCACATTGGAAAAATTAAGCAGTGTCATCCCAAACGAAATGTTTGGGATTTTTTCTTACGCTGCCCGCTTTCCATTTGTGATTCCTTTCATATTGGGCTATCATAGCATTAAAGAATCCAGAAAGGGAGGAATCGGCATGTTGGATAGAATGAACCAGTTGTTGTCCTTAGGGCTCGGCATGGCGGTTGTCAGCAAAGAACAGGTAGAAAAAGCAGTGAACCGCCTTGTTGAAAAGGGCAACCTCACGAAAGCAGAATCAAAACAGCTGATCGATGAACTGCTGGAAAAAGGCGAGCAGTCGAAACAGGAACTGAATGAAGCTATCAAAGAGCGAGTAAATCAAATCCTTTCTGAAATGAACGTGGCGACGAAGGATGAAATCAAGGCTTTAGAACTTCGCATCCAGCAGCTGGAAGAACGTTTGAACCCATAAACCGGTTGGCCCCTTTCATCCGGGGCGGCTTTTTTTCCATAAACACGAGAATCCGGGGGTGGTTGTTTGCTTCGCAGGAAGATGAAACACGGGAAAAGATATCAAGAAATCGCCGGTGCGCTGATCCGAAACGGTCTCGGCTATCTCATCAGTGATTTTGGGCTTGTGGAACTGCTTCCTTTTTCTCAGGGAAAAACCTCATCCCCCCGCACAGCCCACCGTAGTACCGGCGAAAGGATCCGGCAGTTCCTGGAAGATTTGGGGCCGACTTTTATTAAGCTCGGGCAGGTGGCCAGCTCGCGCAGGGACCTTTTGCCGGAGTCGATCATTGTGGAGCTAGAAAAACTGCAGGATAACGCGCCTCCTTTTTCTTACGATGAAGTAAAAGAGATTATTAAGGAAGAATTCGGGTCAGGCGTGGACGATTTATTTGCCGAGTTTGACGCGGAGCCGCTTGCCACTGCCTCGATCGGACAGGTTCATAAGGCAAAACTGCATACGGAAGAACCGGTTGCCGTCAAAATACAGCGCCCGAATATCCGCCCGATTATTGAAACAGATCTGGAAATTTTGGAAGACATATCGATGTCGCTCGAGTCCCGTTTTGAATGGGCGAGGGACTACCAATTGCGGGAAATTGTCGATGAATTTTCCCAGGCGATTTTGTCTGAACTCGATTATTACCATGAAGGCCGGAATGCGGAACGGATCGCGAAGCAGTTTGAAGATGATGGCACCGTCTGCATCCCGAAGATTTACTGGGATTTTTCAACAAAAAAAGTGTTGACAATGGAATACATAAAGGGCAGGAAAATCAGCGAATTTTTCAACGGGGATGTTTTCGGCTACCGGAGAAAAACCATTTCCGATCGGCTCATTCATTCCATGCTGAAACAGATTTTTGTCGACGGTTTTTTCCATGGCGACCCTCACCCCGGCAATCTTGTCGTCCTCCCGGGGGATATCCTTTGTTATATGGATTTTGGCATGGTCGGGCGGCTGACGGAAGAAACAAAATACCACTGCGCCTCGCTCGTCATTGCGTTAATGCGGGCCGATTCAAATGCCATTATCAAGTCGGTCGATGCCCTTGCCGAGATTCCGGATGACGCGGACCTGCACATGCTCAGGGAAGATGTCGAGGTCCTTCGCGAAAAATATTACGATGTGCCGGTCAGCCAGTTGAGTTTACGGGAAGCCATTAACGATTTGTACCATATCGCATTCAAATACCACATCCGGTTTCCGGCCGATTTAACGATTCTCGGTAAATCGTTAATTACAATCGAAGGCGTCGTGGAATCACTTGACCCGGAATTCAGCCTGATCGAAGCGGCGCGCCCGTTTGGGGAAAGGCTGCTGAAAGAGAGATTCCGTCTGGGAAGGATCGCCCAAAAAGGTTGGAAAACGTTTCTTGATCAAGTGGAAATCCTGCTGGAACTGCCGAAAAATCTGCGCGACATATCCAAAACGATGCGGAAAGGAAAATTCAGGATGGAAATTGTCATCCCGGACCTGCATTTATTTTTGGAAAAACTGGACAGGATCAGCAACCGCCTTTCATTTGCGATTGTCCTGCTCGCCTTCAGCATAATGATGGTCGGACTGATGGTCGGCACCTCCATCAGCGGCCAATCTTCCTTGATTTGGAAAAATCCGATCATCGAAATCGGGTTTGGTGTCGCAACCTTGATGCTTTTGTGGCTTTTGTTTTCAATTTTTAAGTCGGGAAAGTTTTAAAGGAGTATGAAGGATGGGTCAACAGAAAGACCTTGTAAAAGCTTTATCAGGATCGGTTCTGGTCCTCGGTATCATTTTTATTGCAGCAAATTTGCGGCCGGCAATCACTTCTGTCGGCCCGGTTGTCGGCGCCGTACGCAACGGACTCCATTTGTCAAACGCAGCGGCAGGTTTCATTACAACCCTCACGCTTCTTTCTTTTGCGCTGATTCTTGCTCCGAAGCTGGCGAACCGGCTCGGCCAGGAGCTCGCGCTGTTTCTCGGAATGATCGTTTTATTGGTCGGCATCTTGATCCGGTCATGCGGCAGCGCTGCCCTGCTTTTTGTGTAGGTACGGCTTTTATCGGGACGGGAAACGTTGTCGGGAATGTGCTCCTCCCGAGCCTGATCAAGCACAGGCTACCTGAAAAACTCGGCCTGATGACAAGCATCTACACAACAGTGATGGGCGGCTTTGCGGCGCTCGCTTCCGGCCTCAGCGTGCCGCTTGTAAACGGCTTTGGCCTCGGATGGAGATGAGGGCTTTTTGTCTGGGGGATCGTCTGCCTATTGGCTATTGTTGTATGGATTCCGCAACTGCGTGAGCGCAGCCGCATGCCGTTTTCTGCGAACCGCGCTGCGGACGGCGGATCCGTCTGGTTATCAGCGCTTGCCTGGCAGGTAACATTGTTTCTCGGCCTTCAGTCCTTTTTGTTTTACAACACGATTGCATGGCTGGCGGAAGTTATGGTGAGCCGGCATGTGGGGCTTGCGGCCGCCGGCTGAATGCTGTCCGTTATGCAGTTTGTCAGACTCCCTGCTACTTTTATGGCGCCGATCTGGGCGGACAAGTTGAAAAACCAGATCAGCCTCGTTTTCGGGACTGCCGTTTTTTATTTAAGCGGGCTCACCGGCTTGTGGTTCTGCGGGAGCATTTTTATGATGTGGATCTATATTATCCTAATCGGGATAGCCCAGAGCGCAAGCATCAGCCTCGCGCTGGCATTCATCGGCCTCCGTTCCGAAACGGCTGCCGAAGCCGCAAATTTGTCGGGCATGAGCCAGTCGGCAGGCTATCTCATTGCGGCGGTCGGACCTTTTTTTGTCGGTTATTTGTACGACTATGCACACATCTGGAACATCCCGATCATGATAATGATGGCAGTCGGCGGGCTGATGCTTTTGGCAGGCATCGGTGCAGGGGAGGATCGGTATGTGTGATAAATCTATAGTAAAAGCTGAGTTTGAAAAATACCGTTGTGTACATGAATGAAAGCCTTCTAAGTTGTATTTTTAGTGTAATGCATTTTCATAAAATTATGAATTTAACTCTCAAACCATAAATGTATCAAACAAAAAGCCGAAACTGATGATGACAATCCCGATCAAAAAATGCACTTTTTTCTCATTTACTTTTATTTTTTCCAACATCAAAAACAAGACGGCAACCAAACCAATATAAGTTGCGCTTCCAATGAAATCATTTATACCGGCGAGAAAAAAATCAGGGAATTTCTGATATAATCCCGCCACAAAACCAAAGATAAAGAGAAGCATAGGAATTCTTAGTTTCCAGTACATCTCATCCCCCCTTTTTTATTATACCGTAATCATGGAGGATGTTCGATTGTTTTCCGGCCTCAAAAAAAGCTTGGCACGAATATTCGTGCCAAGCTTTTTGTCAGTCTACATACGCGACCATGCCTTCAACGTCTTCAATTTCAAGCCGGATGCTGACGGCAAACGGGTCAATGCTATATTGTTCTTCCAAATATTTGCGGATCGCTTGGATCAGCTTCGGTTCGGTCAAGGGCTCAAGATCCCTGCCATTCAATTCGACATCGGCCCCGTAGCCGATCCCGTCATCGTACGTGAGCACCGCCATCACATTTTCCGGATATGCATAATGCTGGTCCGCTACATAGGAGCAGACCGCATTGATCAGTTCTTGTTCAGTAAGCTTTAGTTCTTCCATCGTTCATATACCTCGCGATCTTTTTTACGGTTATTGAAAACAGACTGGAACAGTTTAATAACGATCAATACCAATGCGATGAGTATTAAAATATTGACCATAGCCGTTAAAGCCATCCCCAGTCCGCCCAGATGGCTGAACATCGATCCGAACAGCATACCGCCCAATCCGCCAAGCAGCAGCCCTTTTACAAAGCTGCCTTTTGAAGAAGATGAAGCCGTATTCGACTTATTGCCGAATATGGACGTTGTATTTTGGTTTGTTTTTGACTGGTATTGTGAATTTTGTTTCGTTGAAGGCGTTGTCGTTTTCGGTACCGACTGGTAGGAACGCTTCACTGAACGGTAACCCTTTGCATCAACAGCATGCGAAAAGTTTAGGCCAACGACTGAAAAAACTAACGTCAAAGACATTAGCAGCATGAAAAATTTCTTCAACTTGATTTCCCCTTTTCTCATCGAGTGATATTTTAGGTTCCTATGAACTTATTATATGAACCTATTGATAAAAATGCAAGGTTTTTTTAATATAGTAAGATTCACAATGGTTTTTATTTTCCCCGCATGCCGGATATGAAACGATTTCAACCGGCTGTCATTGACTTTTCAACTTTTCAATCATACGATTAAAAGTAGCATGGCAATGATTGGGAGGTGCTGTGACGTGGAACTTTTTCAAATGACGCGCAGGGAAATGGCAGACCTTTTACTAGCACTGAAAGGCTGGGGCCCGCAAACACCTGCCGCATTTTTGCAGAAAGTATGGGTGAAGAAAAACGGTGGAAATCCGGCCCGATCCTTCGCTTCTGCTGTGATGCCCCCGATTTTCACGAAAATCCTCAAGAAAAATACGGATGATTTCGGATTCTCATTGAATGAAATTGTGGCGCTCGGCAGCCAGATCGAAAATACGAATTTTACCCTTACCGCCATTCAAAACTGGGTTAAGCGGGATATTAAAGAGATGATTGTCGCACCTGAAAAGGGAAAAAAATACTCGATTGAGCAGATGGCGCTATTGTTTTTGGTGGAGGATTTAAAAACAGCGCTTGATTTTGACTCGATCCGCAAGCTATTAAAGCTGATTGTCAACGATCCGGAAGACGAACACGATGATTTGATCAATCCTGTCCAGCTGTATGCAACCTATTCACAGCTTTTTGAAGAATTAAATACGATGCGGGAAGCGGAAAATTTTCCATTTGGAAGCCATAAACATATGATTGCCGCAATGGAGAGTATGATTACGAAAAAAGCGGAAGAAATGATATCAGAATATATACCTCCGAATGACCCGAAAAAAGAAGCGATCCGCAATACAATTGTGATTGCAACGTTATCCGTGTTCACCGCTTATTTTCAAATGCTGGCAAGGCGGTACTTGACAGCAACAATTTTTTTGCAAAAAATGTAAGAAAACTGGAAAGGGGCAGTCCCAAAACCCGATAAGCTTGGCAAAAGGGCACCCATTTTTGATGACCGCAAAAATTTGCTCGCTTTTTCCGCAAGGAGTGTCGTAAATTTCGCGATTATCGCATTCTCTTAGCTTTTTAAAGGCTTTTGGGACTGTCTTTTTCCTTAAAACCGGAATTGGCTTAAAAATTCAAGAAATTGCCTTTCTTTCCTGTGCTCGTATTTTAAAACCGCATACGTCCTCGCAACCGGCATTTGCAAGAACGGGCACGGCACCGATAACAGCCGGCCTTCCGCCAGTTCCCTGCGCACGGTGGATTCCGGCAAGAAAGAAACCCCAAGCCCTTCGATAATAAACCTTCTTGTGACATGTACCTGGGATACAAGCATCGTGCGCAGCAAAGGAAATTCCGCGCGCAATGTCCTGAGCATGCCTTCCCAATATTCAGGATGGTTATGCGTAAATAATGTATTGTTTCTTAGCACATCGCGGGCGTCAAGCGGAGGCGCGGATTCGCTGTCTGCCCCGTCATGCGGCACGACAAGCAGAACCGGATCTTCATACAGCGGCCTGCATTTTAGTTCCGAGTGCTTGACCTCCAAGCGCGACAACCCCAAATCCACTTCGCCTGAAAGCACTGCGTCCGCAATATAGGTTGATTCCAGCACTTTGATGGATATATCGATTTCCGGATGGATGGTCATAAATTTTTTTAAAACGAACGGCATGATCGATTCCCCGATCAATGGGGACATTGCCAGCGCCAGCTTTTGCGAATAGCCCTGCCGGTACTGTTCCATATCTTCCAGGCCGTTTTCATATACTTGCAGCAAGCGCTTGGCAACCGGCAAAAACGTCCTTCCTTCTTCAGTTAAAAGCACTTTCCTGCCTTCCCTTTGGAACAAGGGACTACCAATCTCCTCTTCCAGCAGTTTCATATGGACGCTTACAGTCGGTTGTGAAATATAGAGGGCTTCTGCCGTCTTCCGGAAATTTTCATATTTTGCCGCTGTGATAAATGTATGTAGCCATTTAAAATCCATCTTCCTCCCCCCTTGATTATCATTTTTAATTGATTTGATTATGATTATTTAATTTTTTTAATCAATTATAACATTTATAATGATAATAACAAGAAAGGAAGATGCATATGATCAGCCCAGGTTTAAAAGGGATCAAAGCTGCCGAAACGGCCATCAGTTTTATAGACGGCGCGCGCGGCATACTCATTTACCGCGGAAAAGAAGCGAAGGAAATCGCTGCCAGCCGTACTTTTGAAGAAGCCGCATATTTTCTTTGGAACGGCCATTTTCCCGGCCGTGAGGAGCTCGGAAATTTCTCGGAAAAATTGAAACAATACCGCCAAATCCCTTCACACACGGAAAAAATTTTGCATCTGCTGCCAAACGATATCGATTTCATGAGTGTGCTGCGCACCGCCGTTTCCAGTCTGGGTGCATGGCAGCCTTCTATAGATGCGGCAATCCGGTTAACGGCTGTGCTGCCAACGATGATTGCTTATTGGCACCGGAAAATATCCGGTCTGGCCCCGATTGTTCCGAACCCTGAATACGGGCATGTCAAAAATTATTTATATATGCTTACTGGAAAAGAGCCGCCAGATGCGCATGTACGCGCGCTCGAAGCGTATATGGTTTTGACGCTTGAACACGGCATGAACGCCTCCACGTTTTCCGCGCGTGTCACAACATCAACCGAATCGGATCTCGTTTCGGCTGTCACATCCGCAATTGGGACAATGAAAGGCCCACTCCATGGCGGGGCGCCTTCTGAAGTCACGAAAATGCTGAATGAAATTGGCACAATAGAAAACGCCGAAAATTGGATCAGGAAAAAACTTGAAAACGGCGAAAAAATCATGGGTTTCGGCCACAGGATTTATAAAACAAAAGATCCGCGCGCACTCGCTTTAAAAAAAATTTTACTGCAAGCCGGACAGGATGATCCTTGGATTTCCCTTTCCCTGCATGTTGAAAAGACGGCGGTAAAATTGCTGGAACAATTCAAGCCGGGCAGGAAGCTGTATACAAATGTTGAATTTTACGCAGCAGCAATTATGCGGTCGCTCGGCATGCCTGATGATTTATTTACCCCGACTTTCACGGCAAGCCGTGTCGTCGGCTGGACCGCCCACGCGATGGAACAGGCGCAAAACAACACGATCTTCCGGCCGGACGCGGAATATACCGGCGAATTCCCGAAAAGTTTTGTTTATCTTGAATAGGATATATTCCAAGTGAATGGTATATTGGGAGTGAAAAAATTTTCATTAGAAATTCTGTGAAGAGTGTTGAAAAGGGCCGGGATATAAAATGAGAAACATTTCCATGACGTTGGGCAACTTTTTCTGGTTTATAAACGGAATAATCTCAAAATGTATATTTCTCAGCAGCCATGAAAGACATTTTGCTCGGACGTTATAAACTTAAAACGTCTTTAATGGGGCGGCCTTGTCCTTGCAAACCCCGCCCGCTACTAAAATTTTTTCCGCAGCCTTTCCAGGTCTTTTTTTTCGCCGACCATAAAAATGGTGTCACCGGCCTTGAAAACATAATCAGACGGGGGCGAGACAAGCGGGACTTTTTCGCTGTCTGATGTAATCATGACGACAAGCGCATTGTATTTGCGGCGGAAATCCAGCTGTGCCAGCGTGTTTCCGATAAATTCTTCTGGCACTGCCATTTCAACTCCTGAACAATACGGCGACAGCCGGATGTACTGCAAAATGTCCGGATTCGCAATATGGTAAGCGACGCGGCGTCCCGTTTCTTCTTCCGGGTAAAATACATCGGTAGCCCCTGCCCCTTTCAATCCTCTTCCCCGCTTTTTATCATTCGCCTTGGCGTAAATCGTTTCACAACCGAGATCTTTCAAAGCAAGCACCGTTAAGATCGCGGATTCAAAATCGTCCCCCATGCTGATAACGACCGCATCGTAATTGGCCACATTCAATTCTTCAAGAAACATCGTACTCGTGACATCCACCTCCACCAAATACGCGGCGGCATCCTGCAGTTCCTCATCCTGGAGCACTTTTTCATTTTTATCCGCGCCGACTACATCATACCCGAGCCTTGCCAGTTCCTTGAGGACGCTTGATCCAAAGCGGCCGAGCCCGAGCACGAGAAAACTTTTTTAAATTTTTCACACACTCACCCCTAACCGATTAAAATCGATTCTTTTGTATATATCATCGTTGATTTTTATTTTCCAAAAATGTATAAATCAAAATGATCACCCCGAGCCGGCCGACCAGCATCAGACAAGAGAGCCACAGTTTTCCGAATACCGTCAGCCCGGCCGTGATCCCCAAAGAAATCCGCATGTCGTTAACGCCGACATTGTCTCAAAAGCGAGCGCAAAAGGCGGCGCTTTTTCTGTAAAAGACAACACAAAAAATGAAGTAAAAAAGATAAAGAGGAAGGAAAAGAAAACGAGAAATGCTTTATTTACATCTTCCGTAAACAATGTACGTCTAAACATATGTGCGTTGTTCGAACCGCGGATGGTGAACCAAAGTTTTGCCAGGATCACCGCAAATGTAGTTGTCCGGATGCCACCTGCGCAGCTGCTTGGTGATCCGCCGATAAACATGAGCACCATCATGAATAAGAGCGACGGGAAAGAAAACAGATGCAAATCGAGCGAAGCAAGTCCCCCACTTCTTGGCGCGGCGCTGAAAAACAGGGACTGGACGATTCTTTCTTTCCATGAAAATCCTGGCATATTGATAAAGTCTGCCAGAAAGAAAAAGAGAAAGCCGGCGGCAAGCAAAACGAGATGCATCAAAACATTTACTTTAAAATAAAGGCTTTTCTTTTTCCTTCGTGAATGCAAAAGTTCCATCACGACCGCAAAGCCGAGGACGCCGAGTATGATCATACAGCTTAACACAAATAAAACAAACGGCTTCCCTTTAAAATCATCAAGACCATTGCCGAAAATCTCAAATCCGGCATTCGTAAATGTGGAAACCGAGAGAAAAAAAGCGGCAAAAGCACTGCTGCCATTCTCCAGTGCTGACGGCAGGATCAACAAAAATCCTGCCGTCTTCACCGCAATAGTATATGTAACAATAAAGGACATCAATTTCGAAATCGAGCGGCTACTGTTTTGGTTCTGGTCAAAAATCATCAGCGTTTGCGACGGAACGGGTGCATTGGTCCGGAGCAAAATTAAAAGCGCCCCGACTAATGCCATAATGCTGATCCCGCCGAATTCCATCTGGATGAGCAAAATGAGTTTTCCTGCCAATGTAAGTGTGTTTGCGACCGTAAAAGTCGTCAGCCCTGTCGCACTGATGGAGCTAGCAGACAGAAAAAAGGCGTCAACGAAACCGAGCGGCTGTTTGTGCGAAATAGGCAGGACATAGAGGAGCGAAAAGAAAAATGTGCTCAAAATATAGATGAAAAAAATCATTTTAAAAGCCGCCGGACGGAACTGAAACTTGGACATGGCAAAATTCTCCCTTGTGATTGAAATGCCCAATCTTCCTATTTCATTATATCTAAAAAAAAAATGGGCCGAAAAAGCAGGCCGATCCGTTGCCGGAAAGGCCCGCTTTTTAAGCGATTTCCTCCAAATGGAATTTTTTCTTCGGTATGATTCCCGAAATGGAAAATACGATCAGTGCCAGCCAAACAAAAGAGAATGACAAAAGCTGCACATGCGTAAATGGTTCTTTGAAAAGGGCAATGCCCAAAATGAGCGTCATTGTCGGGGTTAAATATTGGAAAAAGCCAATCATCGTCAGCGAAATTCTCCTCGCCCCCTGCGCAAAACAAATCAGCGGCACAGCCGTCACGATCCCGGTACCGATCAAAAGCGCGGTCGTCATCGGAGAAACCGTTGCGAAAGAAGCTGTCCCTTTTACTTGAATGATCGTTAAATAAATGAGCGCAACCGGCATGACAAAGAATGTTTCATATGTCAGGCCGAGGAACGCATCGATATCTACTTTCTTTTTCACAAGGCCGTAAAACCCGAATGTGAGCGCAAGGCCGATCGCAATCCACGGAATATGCCCGTAGCTGAACGTCTGGATGCCCACCCCGCATGCTGCAAGCAGAAAAGCAATGAGCTGCCAGCGGTTCAACTTCTCCCTTAAAAAAATGATCCCGAGCAGGATGCTGACGAGCGGATTGATGTAATACCCCATGCTTGTTTCAATGACATGGCCGTGGTTGACCGCCCATATGTAAATAAACCAGTTTGCGCTGACGAGCACAGACGCCAGAAGCAATAAAAGCGGCGTGCGAGGATGGTAGATGCCGTCCATGATACTGGACTTCAAATCTGCCATTTTCCTTAAAAAGAATAAAAGTACAATCATAAAAATAAAAGACCAAAAAATGCGGTGCGCCAAAATTTCAATGGCCGGAACCTGTTCAATCGGCTTCCAGTACAGTGGAAAAAGCCCCCACAAAAAATAAGCGAAAAATGCGTAAAACATTCCGCTTTTCTGATTATTTCTCATTTGTTTCCTCACTGGCTTGAGCGGCCGATGCCGGACTCGAGCCACCTCCCCCTTTCTAATGTGATATGTTTCATTATTTTATCATTTTTTCATTTTGGGATAAAGGGAACTGCTTCTGAAATGATACGCTGGAGGCATTTCTAACAGAGATTTTTGCCTGCTTCCGCTAATCGTTCTTTTATTTTCTACTGATTTCCGGAGATCCAACGCTGATTTTCCCAGACTCCGGCATTTATGACCTGAAAAATTTGCTATAATGATAATTGTGTTATTTACGACACAATAAAATTTAAGAGAGGAGGCCGTAATTTTGATCATTGCTTTATTGCAAAAAGTCCACAATAAATGTTTTAACCGATTTTGGAATCCATTTATTGTCTTACTTTTGGCCGGCGTTTTTGCCGCTTTTTATTTTGGGCTGACCGGAACACTCTGGGCCGTTACCGGAGAGTTTACACGCTGGGGAGGCAATTTGCTGCAGCTTTTTGACGTGGATACTTCCGATTGGGCATATTTCAAGGAAATTAAACTCATCGGGGAGCCGGTTGACCGGACGGATGGCTGGCTTGTCATGGGAATGCTGCTCGGCAGTTTATTCAGCGCACTCATCAGCAAAAATTTTAAATGGAAATTTCCCCGCCAGAAACGCCGCTGGGTATGGGGATTTATCGGTGGCGTTATTGCCGGGTTTGGAACGCGCCTGGCGATGGGATGTAATCTGGCCGCATTCTTTACAGGGCTGCCGCAGTTTTCGCTCCACGCTTGGTTCTTTATTGCCGGGACTGCGATCGGAACGTATTTTGGTGTCAAACTCGCGGTTTTGCCGGTCTTTAAAGGAAAACCAAAATTAGAGTTTGGCCTCCGCCCTGCAAAAACGGCTTCCCCGTCCGCGCAAAAACAAAACAAGCAGCTTTATGCCGCGTTCGTCGTGTTGATCATCATCATCCTGATTGCGGCCTACTATATTTCTGCCGGAAAAGCCATGCTCGGGATGGCTGCGCTGTTCGGGGCGGTTTTCGGGATGCTGATACAGCGCGGGCAAATTTGCTTTACTTCCGGGCTCAGGGATTTATGGCTTACAGGCCGGGGTACGCTCGGAAAAGCGATCATTGCCGGCATGGCGGTACAGACCGTAGGAACGGCCATTTTTATTTTCAAAGGCATCGCGCCTGTCGTCCACTGGGCAAGCCCGGGGGCGTTTATCGGCGGCATTCTGTTCGGCGTAGGGATTGTGATTGCGGGCGGATGTGAAACGGGATGGATGTACCGGATTACAGAGGGCCAGGTGCAATTTATTGCCGTCGGCGCAGGAAATGTGGCAGGCGCGACCCTTTTGGCTTACGGCTGGGACCATTGGGGCGTATTCGATGTATTTGTAAAAGGATGGCCGGAAGTGAACCTCGTTTCCTCGCTCGGATGGGGCGGGGCATTGCTTAGCACCGGCGCATTCCTGGTTGTACTTTATTTACTTATCATTTGGAGGGAAAATTGGTACACGAGAAAAATTGCTGTGAAAAGCACATTGCCTTCCAAAAAGACAACAGCATAATCTAAAGGAGGTAAATGAAGATGGCTGAAAACTTCGTTGTGGACGCGACACTTGATGTCCGCGGGGAATCATGCCCTTATCCTGAACTTTACACGCTTGAGGCAATCGAAAAATTGGAAGACGGCAAAATATTGGAAGTCATCGCCGATTGCCCACAATCATTCATCAATGTGCCGGCTTCATGTAAACGGCACGGGCATCATGTACTGTCGACTGTCAAAGACGGTACGACATTATATTATTACATCCAGGTTTGTAAATAAGTATAGGGCTGACCCCAAATGGCCAGCCCTTTTTCTGCCGGATTATAACTCACCACTTCTCAATTTTTTTCCGGTCGCCTTTGCTGTTGCCTTTTTTCGCCGACCTTTTCCACAATTCCGCTTCGACTTCAGACAGTTTTACATTTTGGTTGGAAAGCAGGACAAAAGTATGGAACAGCAAATCCGCCGTTTCGTAAACGAGTTCTTCTTTGCTGTTATTTTTCGCTGCGATGATGACTTCGCCCGCTTCTTCGATAAATTTTTTCGCGATCTTATCAATGCCTTTATCAAACAGGTAATTCGTATAGGAATTCTCGACCGGTTCAGTTTTACGGCTTTCGATTTCCTCTGTTAATACATCAAAAATTCTCCGGCTTGAAAAATCTCCCTCAACCACTTCCCCGTTCCCGCCAATGGCCCTGTAAAAACAAGTCCTTTCCCCGGTATGGCAGGCCGGGCCTTCCGGGTCTACGCGGATCAAAAGCGTGTCAGCGTCGCAGTCGACCTGGATCGATTTCACTTTTTGCGTATTGCCGCTCGTTTCGCCTTTATGCCAGAGCGTTTCGCGGGAACGGGAATAAAACCATGTTTCTTTTGTTTCAAGCGTCTTTTCGTACGCTTCTTCATTCATATACGCGAGCATGAGTACATCGCCTGTTTTGTCGTCCACCACAATTGCCGGGATCAGCCCTTTTGAAAAATCAAGCTTCACGAATATTCACCCCTTCTTTGCTGCAGCAGCCCTTTACTTCTTTGATGGTATACGTGCCTTCGTGAAAAATGGAAGCGGCAAGGGCCGCAGAGGCATTCGTTTCTTGAAATACTTTCAGGAAATGTTCCGGATTGCCACAGCCGCCGGATGCGATCACCGGAATCTTAATGGCCTCCACAACCGCTTTTGTCAGCGGCAGGTCAAATCCGTCTTTGACCCCGTCCGTATCGACGCTCGTGAGAAGGATTTCCCCAGCACCGAGCCGTTCGGCTTCCTTCGCCCATTCAATGGCGTCAATGCCTGTATCAATGCGGCCGCCGTTTACGATCACATGCCATTTTCCTTCGGCGACCTTTTTCGCATCAATTGCGACAACAACGCATTGCGCCCCGAACCGTTCTGACGACTTGCGGATCAGTTCCGGGTTCCGGACCGCCGCCGAATTCATCGACACTTTATCGGCACCGGCTTTTAACAGACGGGTGACATCGTCAATCGTACGCACGCCGCCGCCGACCGTAAACGGGATGAACACATTTTCCGCCGTCCTTTTTACCATGTTGACAACCGTATCACGCTGTTCATGGGTGGCGGTAATATCGAGGAAAATCAGTTCATCGGCGCCGCTTTCCGAATAAAACTTCGCAAGCTCAACCGGATCGCCCACGTTGCGGAGCCCGACAAAATTTGTGCCTTTTACAACCTGCCCGTCTTTGACATCAAGGCATGGGATAATCCGTTTTGCGATCATTTTTCCGCCTCCTTCAGCCGGATTTTACCTTCATAAATCGCTTTGCCGACAATCCCTTCTTGAATGCCGATTGCGCTTAAATTTTTCACGTCTTCTTCGCTCGTAATGCCGCCGGATGCGATAATGTCGCAGCTGACCGCATCGAGCAGTGATTTTAACGCTTCGAGGTTCGGGCCTTTCATCGTGCCGTCCCTTGATATATCGGTAAACACGATGCGTTGGACACCGAGCGATTCCATTTCTTTCGCAAAATCGATTGCATCCATCTCCGTAACCGACAGCCAGCCGTGGGTTGCCACTTTGCCGTTTTTCGCATCAATGCCGGCAACGATTTTTTCCGGGAATTCCTTCACTGCCGCTTTTAAAAATTCCGGATTTTCAATGGCGGCGGTGCCGAGCACGATCCGGTCCGCACCGATCTCCGCATATTTGCGCACCGTATCCAGATCGCGGATGCCACCGCCGACTTCAATCGGCACAGAAGATGCTTTGCATAATGTTTCAATCAATTCAAGCTGCGCCGGCCTCCCGGTTCTGGCACCATCAAGGTCCACGACATGGACCAATTCCGCGCCGTCAGCAATGAACCGTTTGAGTTGGGTTACAGGATCAGGCGCAACTTCTGTTGTCTTTGCGAAATCGCCCTGGTAAAGCCGCACGCATTTTCCGTCAATTAAATCAATAGCAGGAATGATTCTCATGCCTGTACCTCCAAACTGCTTTCCTGCAAAAATGTTTTTAGCAGCGCCATGCCGACTTTACCGCTTTTTTCCGGGTGGAACTGCATGCCGTATACATTCCGGTTGCGGACAACCGCGGGGATTTCCGCCCCGTAATCGGTTGTGGCAACAATATAAGGCGCGCTTGTTTTCGCCTGGTAAGAATGCACGAAATACACGTGTTTATTTTGAAAAGGTTTGAAGGACGGGAAACCCGCTTTCACATCAAGCGTATTCCAGCCGATATGCGGCAAAATTTCACCTGTCTGGATCAGTTCAACCGTTCCGGGGATAAAACCAAGCCCTTTTGAAACGCCATTTTCGAACCCGGTTTCAAATAATAACTGCATCCCGAGACAGATGCCAAGGAACGGTTTTTTGCGTGCGAGGTCTTGCAAAACCGGCCTCAGCCCCCGTTTTTCAATTTCTTCAATGGCGGCCTTAAACGCGCCGACCCCCGGCAGAATGATATGGGATGCATCATTCAGCTGCTCCGGGTCGTCCGTTACAACGACGTCATAGCCGAGCGTGCGGAAAGCGTTCGAAGCGCTCGCGATATTGCCCATGCCGTAATCCACAATTGCGATCATTCAATCAGCCCCTTTGTCGAGTTTACGCCCTTGATTTCCGGGTCGACCGCCACAGCCTGATGGAGCGCCCTACCTAAAGCTTTAAAGAGCGATTCGATTTTATGGTGCGTGTTTACACCGTATAACACCCTGGCGTGCACCGTCATCGCAGCCTGAAACGAAAATGCCTGGAAAAATTCGTGCACGAGCTCGGTGTCAAAATTGCCGAGCTTTGGATTGTCAAATTCCGCATCAAAATGAAGGAATGGCCGGCCGCTGATGTCAATGGCGACAAAACCGAGCGAATCGTCCATCGGGACATACGCAGAGCCGTACCGGGTGATGCCTTTTTTATCGCCGAGCGCTTCCCGGACCAATTGCCCAAGCACAATGCCAACATCTTCGACGGTATGGTGACTGTCGATGTGCAGATCGCCTTTTGCTTTTACAACAAGGCCGATGCGCCCATGCCTGGCAAATAATTCAAGCATATGGTCAAAAAAGCCGATGCCTGTTTCAATCGATACTTCTGTTGGATCGTCTAAATGGACGGCAACTTCAATGAATGTTTCATTTGTTTTTCTGCTTTTTGCCGCTGTGCGCAATTTTTTCACCCTTTCACCCGTTTTTCAACCGCCCGCAAGTGCCCAGCAAGCCGTTCTTCATTGGCAATCGCAATGACCTGCGGCGCCGCTTCCTGCAAAGCTTTTTCGGAATAATACAAGTACGTAATTTTTTTATAAAAATCGTCAACCGACAAGCCGGATGAAAATCTTGCCGTTCCGGATGTCGGCAGGACGTGGTTCGGGCCGCCATAATAATCGCCGATCGCTTCCGGCGTGTTTTCACCTAGAAATACGGATCCGGCATTTTTTACTTTGGAAAGCTGCTGGAGCGGATTTTGGACCTGGATTTCCAAATGTTCCGGGGCGAGCCGGTTGGAAAGTTCAAAAGCCTGATCAATATTTTCAACCAGCACGGCTGCGCTTTGCGTTTGAATCGATGCCTCGGCAATTTCACGGCGCGGTAGGACAGTGCATTGTTTTTCCAGTTCCGCTTTTGTTTCCTCAATTAACTTGCGTGACGTTGTGAACAAGAAAGTCCGGGCACTTTTGTCATGTTCGGCCTGGGCAATCAGGTCGGCTGCGATATAAACCGGGTTGGCATTTTCATCAGCGATAACTGCCACTTCAGACGGGCCAGCAATCATGTCAATGCCAACCGTGCCGTAAACGAGCGATTTTGCCGCCGCGACATATGCATTCCCCGGGCCGACGATTTTATCAACGGCCGGAATCGTTTCCGTCCCGTACGCCAGCGCGCCGACCGCCTGGATGCCGCCGACTTTATAAATCGTGTTAACGCCTGCTATATCGGCTGCAACCGATAAAATCGGGGCAATTTTTGTGCCTTCCCGTACCGGCGTCACCATGATCACTTCTTCTACGCCCGCCAGAACGGCCGGAATCGCGTTCATCAAAACAGACGATGGATAGCAGGCTGTCCCGCCCGGCACATAAATTCCGACTCTTTCAACAGGACGGAACAGCTGCCCAGAAACGATGTCTTCACCCATTTGCATGATCCGCGAGTTTTGCAGCTGTTTGGCATGGAAACTGCGGATATTCTCAGCTGCTTTTTTCAGGGCCTCAATGACCTCCTGCGAAACTTCCTGCCACGCCTGTTTACGTTCTTCGGCGGAAACTTCCCATGTATCCGGCACTTCGTCGTCAAATTTGGCAACATATTTTTTGACGGCCGCATCCCCGTTTAAGCGGATATCTTCGAGTACTTCTTTCGCTGTCTTTAACACTTCTTCATTGAGCGCGCCGCCCTTATTTTTGGAACGCAAAAAATTTTCAGCAAATTCTTCCTGCGTGTATTCCCTGATCATTTGTAAACCCCTTCTCCATGTAGTTTTTCGATAAATGGCTGGATGGACTGTTTCTTTATTTTTAAAGCCGAACGGTTGGCAATAAGCCTAGCTGTGATCAGCTGGATCTCCTCAATGACGACAAGGCCATTTTCCTTTAGGGTCGTACCTGTTTCCACTATATCGACGATCGCATCCGCGAGCCCGACGATCGGCGCCAGCTCAACGGACCCTTCCAATTTGACAATGTCTACCGATTCGCCTTTTTCGCGAAAAAAGCGCTGTGTAACATTCGGGTATTTCGTTGCGATTCTCCGTTTCCGGTTATGACGAATGCTTTCCGGTTTCCCTGCCAGCGCAAACCTGCATTTTCCAAATGGAAGCGGCATTAAGTCAAAAACATCCGGCCGGGTTTCCGCCAAAATGTCTTCACCGACGATGCCGAGGTCGCAAATCCCGTATTCTACATAAGTCGCCACATCCCATCCTTTGACGAAAATACAGGTGAATTCATCCGTTTCAACAAGGAGTTTCCTGCCTTTTTCAATGAGCGGCCCGACGTCAAATCCGCGCGACTGCAAATACTGCAAAAATTGTTTTTCAACTCTCCCTTTTGTCAATGCAATGCTGATGGTCAAATTTCTTCCGCCTCCCATTTGCCGTGCTTGTTTGTAAAGCGGAGCACTGTGCTGAACTCGCCTTTTTGCGGCTTTTCAAACCGGATATCCACGATGCTTGATGAGTATGTTGATCTCAGTTTTTCCGCGTCGGCAAGCGTTTCTTCATTGGCAATGATGCAGATTTTTTCCCGGTTTCCGGCACGATCGAGCTGCTCCGCCAAAATATCCGCGTCAAAGGCAATTCCGACTGCGGTTGTATTACGGTTAAACTGTTCATACAGTTTGTCGTAGCGCCCGCCGGAAAAACAGGACGTGCCGGTTTTTTTTAAAAATCCCCTGAACAAAATGCCGGTATAGTAAGGAAGGTTTTTCACCCTGCCAAGATCGATGATGACGTCTTCCATGCCAATGGAAAACAATGTTTCCCCTAACTTTTGGATATGTTTGAGTTTTTCGGACAGTTCCGGCTCGCCTTTCCAGCGTTCCAAATACGTTTCGATCATTTGGAACGGGCCGTACGCATCAACGAGCGCTGCGAGTTCTTCCGCGATTTTTTTGTTTCCTCCGGTACGCGCAATCCCGTAAACTTCGTCTTTTCGTTTATCGTGCATCGCGCCTCTTAATCTGTCAACCTGTCCGGCCGGCAACTCAAGCCGCGCCACCAATTCTTCAAATATGCCGGCATGGCCGAGTTCGACCATCACAGCTTCCAACCCGAGCCTGCCGAAAAAATCATTGGCAAAAAATAAACATTCGCTTTCCCCTAAAATCGCCGGCAGATCCACGATTTCAATCCCAACCTGGCGGCTTTCAAGGCCCGGCGTTTCCTGCCTGAAAATGGAACCTTGGTATGCCCATTTATACTGCCGGAACGGTTTCTGCGAGAGCGCTCTCGCGATTGACGTCGTCCAGTCCGGCCGGAGCACTTCAATCTGGCCGCGGGCGTCAAACCATTTCAGCATATTTTGCAGCTTCATGCCGACTTTTTCGTTTGTAAAAGTTTCCGCATATTCCACAAGCGGCGTTGAGATTTCCGTGTAATTCCGCTGCTCCGCTGTCCGGCGGAATGTTTCAAACACTTTTGAGCGGTTGGCGACAATTGTGCCAATCTCATCCTGGCTGCCTTCCGGTAAAAACATCTTTTTCACTTCCTACCATTCTCTCTTTATTATGTTAGCACTCTAATATACTAAAGTATTTTGGTTGAGTTAACCATATCATATTTTATGAAGGTGGTCAAGGTGAAAAGCAATTCAATTTTGACTTGAGACGGTCTTTACGTGCTTTTTAAAGGCCGCCTTGACTATTTTGTGACTTAAAACGTTTTACAACTTTATAAAGGCCCTACTGTGAATTTTTAAAGCGGTAACAAAGCTGTCCCCTATTCGGTTTTAGATTGTTTTTTCTCTACTGGCACACCGCAGGACGGCTCCATCTGGAAGTAAAGATGGTAATGGTTGGCACATCCCGGATTAAACGAGGCGCCGCAATGGGGGCAATGCCCTGCTGCCAAGTATTCACGGATTGCAAGTTCGTGTTTACATACGCCGCAAAGAATGGCTTTTTCATTCCATTCCTGCTCTTCCCAGCGTGCCACCGGATGATCTTCTGCTTCTTCATGGCACCGGTAGCAAGGATAAAATTTCCCGCAGCACTTAAACTTTATCGCAACCACATCCAATGGAGAAGCATAATGGATGCAGCGCGTCTCGGAATCCACCACCGCACCGTAAATTTTCGACAATGTGTTTCCCCCTTTGCACAATATTTTTCAAGATACATGTTTATTTTATCATCAATTACAGGCCAAAAAAATAGACTGCTTTCAACAGCCTAAACTGTTTATTTAAACAACGACTCCTCCTTGATCCCAATTTAAAATATTGCCCGGCCCGCAGCGTTAAACGCATGCGGATCCGGGAGAATATCTCGGCTGATGTAAAGCAGGATTCCAAGCACCACAATGAGCAACAGGTAGGCCAGCCCCGCGAGAATTTTTTCTTTTGCCGCCGTTTGGAAATACTGCCTCATTTGCAGGGCGTTTTTTTCTTCCTCTTTTATATTTCTCTCCAGCCATTCCAGCCCGGTCTCCGGATCTTGAAAAGACGTAAATTGATAAATTTCCAGCCGCTTTTCCAGCAGGGCGAGGCGCACCTTTTTGTAGTTCTTCCGTAAATGTTCGTTCTCTCTTATAAACCGCACCCGTTCCTTTAACCGCCGGCCGTATTGTTCATCTTCATAGGCAAGCACATTCCGTTCATATACGTCCTCCGTTTGCTGGAAGCTTTGCAAAGCCTGTTTTCTTTTTTCTAGCAGGTGCAAAAAACCTTGAGAAAGCCGGGCCGCATACGGGCGCCGCAGCTGGGAGAAAGCTTCAAAGGCACCAATAATGAGTATAAAGACGATCACCGGATTTGGCGCGAAAAATGAATACACCAAAAGCAGCATAAGGCCGATCAGCCATATTTTCGGCGAAATGACCGTAACGATCCTTCCGCCGTCCAAAGGCGAAAACGGAATTAAATTAAAAAGATTAATCACCGCGCCAAGGTAAACGGCGAGCAGCCATACATCCCCGTGCGTCAATAAATACAAAAGAAGCGCAATGACCGTTGCGGCCGTCCCGAACAGCGGGCCGCCGTAAGCAATATAGCTTTCATCTTTGGAATGTTTGATTTCTTCTTGAATGCCGACAGCCGCCCCGACAAAAGGGATAAAAAAGATCGGCGATGTTTTCACCCCGCGTTTTTTAGCCGCGATCATATGGCCTGATTCGTGCAAAAGCATCGAATATATCAATGCAACCGCAAATTTCCAGCCGTAAACAATAGCGTACACGCCAAGGGATAAAAATAAGGTGAATAAAGATGACAATTTCATTAGTTTTAAGATTGCCAGTACATATTTCAGTTTCGCCAAAACGAGCAGCCCGACAGAACCGAGGCTGAAGATCGCATGTTTTGTTTTGCTGTTTTTCCGGGACATCAAAAGCCACCTCGTATCCGTTTGAATCGTATTTTAATATTTCTTTACGAAAAAATGCAGATGAAGTTTCACATTTTCCCAAAATGATGCATTTCCCCGCATAAAAAAGGATGGCACGGCATAAAATGTACAAGTTTTTCTGCGAAGGCCTGAACGAAAAAACAGCCGGAACCCGTACATAATCCGGCATCCTTTATCAAACAGTATGTATGGTAAAGGAGGGAACCGGATGGGCAATTCGAAACAACCATCGAAAGCGGCAAAAAAAGGCAATTTAGCGTGGTGGCAGCTTTCGCTTGTAGGTGTCGGCTGCACGATCGGAACCGGGTATTTTCTCGGCTCAGGCATCGGAATTAAAACCACTGGCCCTTCGATCGTGTTTTCTTTCCTGATCGCAGCCATCGGAACATATATCGTTTTCCATGCGCTCGCGAAAATGACAGCCGATGACCCGCGCGAAGGCTCATTTTGCTATTATGCGAAAAAAGCTTACGGGAATTGGGCTGGTTTCAGCTGCGGCTGGAATTACTGGTGTTCAAATATCCTCATTATGGGCAGCCAATTAACCGCGCTGTCCATTTTGACAAAGTTTTGGTTCCAAAATGCGCCGTTATGGGTAATGGCGGCCGTTTACGCATCTCTTGCCATCATTGTCGTCCTGTTCGGCACAAAAGGATTTGACAAGGTGGAAAATATTCTGGCCGTTGTCAAAACCGCAGCAATTGTCATGTTTATCGTGCTTGCGTTTTGCGCCTTGTCCGGCTGGATTAACGGAAGGCACGGAGGCGGAGTGCGGCTTCCGGATACTTATGGTGAGTTCCTCCCCCACGGCTTGATGGGCTTTTGGGCTTCACTCATTTACGCCTTTTATGCGTTCGGCGGGATCGAAGTCATCGGCTTAATGGCGATGCAATTAAAAAACAAGGACGATGCGCCAAAGTCGGGATCGATTATGTTAGTCTTGTTAACCATCATTTACGTGCTCTCGCTCGGCCTTACCGTCACTATGGAACCATACACGGCTTTTAACGATAAAGAAAGCCCGTTTGTCAAGGCGATGGATGATTATCATCTTACTTTTTTCCCCCATGTATTTAATGGGGCGATTATTATTGCCGGATTTTCCACCATGACTGCTTCTCTGTTCGGGGTAACCAATCTACTTGTCACCTTGTCGGATGACGGAGACGCGCCAAAACTGTTCGAGAAAAAGATCAAAAAGTGGAAAAACCTCCCCCTTCCATCACTGGCACTCGCTACCGCCGGTTTGGTTTTATCCATAATTACTGCGCTTCTTTTGCCGGGGAAAATTTACGAATACATTACAACAGCTGCCGGGATTTTGCTTTTAATGAACTGGCTGTTTATTATCCTCTCCGCAATGCGCGTGTTAAAAATGAAAGGCTCTGACAAAATAATGGGTTATATCGGTATGGTGGTTCTGCTGCTCTCGATCAGCGGGACACTGGCGGAAAAAGAAATCCGCCCCGGGTTTTATGCAAGCTTGATCGTCATGATATTTATCATCGCCATTGCCATATTGGTGAATCGGAAGAAAAACCGCCGTCAGGCAGATAGCCCCGCTCTCGAATAAGCGGGGTTAACCCTCCGTTTTTTCTTTTCCAAAAATAAAGCGCAGTTTTTCTTGTTCCAGTTTCAGTTTGGCATCGAACGCCTTTTCATTTTTCTTGAATCCTTTGATGAGGTTTGTTTCTTCGCCGGCTAAAAGTTTTTTTACATTCGCCTGGCTGATTTTTTTGCCGAGTATGACTTTCGGAAGCGTAAAGGTGCATCCCGATTTTTGATAGGCGCTGCAGCCGTAAAAATTGCCTTTATCAACGATATCGCCGCCGCATTTCGGGCATTTGCCCATCTTTTTGCCTAATGTATATTTCGATTTCACCCTTTTGATCTCATCCACTTTCAAACCGGAAAAATCCCATTCGTTTGCGGATTGGACTGCATCGTGCACAATTTTGGCTGACAGCTTTTTTGACTGTTCCATGAAGCCAGCCGGGGATGCCTGCCCTTTCCCGATTTCCCGGAGACGCTGCTCCCATTTTGCCGTCATTTCCGGGGAGGCGAGGATTTTACCGCCGACCGCGCGGATGAGCACTTTCGCTTTATCGGTTGCATATACCTGATTTTTCTTCACTTCGATATATTTACGCTCTTTTAATAAAGTGATCACCCCTGCCCTTGTTGCTTCCGTCCCGAGCCCTTCGACATCCGCCATCACTTTTTCAAGTGCTTCATCTTCAATAAATTTTCCCGCTGTTTTCATAAGCGTAATCAGCTGTCCTTCCGTATACCGTTTCGGCGGCTGGGTTTTGCCTTCTTTTATCTTGACATCCTTTACAATGCCCTTATCCCCCTGTTTGACTTCCGGCAAAATGCGGTCTTTCTCTTTTTCATTTGCAAAAATGACTTTGCGCCAGCCTTCTTTTTCCATCTGCGTGCCTTTTGAAATAAATTCGGCGCGCCCGTCCACCAGCGTCTTAACCGTAGTATAATGATAAACCGCATTTCCGTAATGGGCGGCAATGAGACGTCGCACAATCATATCGTAAATTTTCCTCTCGTCATTCGGAAGATTTTCCGGGTTTACCACCTGTTCAGTCGGGATGATCGCATAGTGGTCAGACACCTTTTTTTCATTCACGAAGCGTTTATTGTTGATGATGGAGGGGTGCGGAAGCGGGAAAAACGGGGCATACTCAGGATAAGTCTGCAGTTTTTGCAAAATATCCGGAAACGTTTCGGCTTCCCCTTTTGTGACGTAATTGGAATCGGAACGCGGGTAGGATACGATCCCTTTTTGGTACAGAGACTGTACCAGATCAAGCGTTTTTTTCGGTGGGAATTTAATAGCCTGGTTTGCGGCCGCCTGCAGTGACGATAAATTAAACAGAAGCGGGGGCTGGAATTCTTTTCTTTCTTTTTTAAGCGCCGCAACTTTTGCCGGTTTTTGTCGGCAAAATGCGGCGATCCGCTCCGCCATGGCGGGGTCTTTTAAACGCGATTCGCCATTTTTTACCCACTTTCCTTCGTATTGTTTGTCATCAAATTGAAACAAGGCGGTGACTTCCCAAAACGGTTCAGGCTTAAAATTTTCGATTTCAAGTTCCCTTTTTACAATTAAAGCAAGGGTCGGCGTCTGGACGCGTCCGACAGAAAACACATCATTGATCCCTTTTTGCTTTAGAAGCAGGCTGTAGACGCGCGAGGCGTTCATGCCGACAAGCCAGTCCGCACAAGCGCGAGCATATGCCTCATGATATAAAGAACTGGTATCTTCGTCATGCAAAAGATTCCGGAACCCTTCCTTGATCGACTGCGGTGTCAGAGAAGAGATCCATAAGCGCTTCAGCGGCTTTTTGATGCCGGACAAATGGATGATATTGCGGATGATCAGCTCCCCTTCTCGGCCGGCATCGCCCGCATGGATAATCTCTGTCACACGCGCATCTTTCAGCAACTTTTTGACGGTATGAAACTGCTTATATTTCGTTTTGGAAACTTCATATCGGAATTTTTCCGGAATGATCGGCAGCGTTTCAAGCTTCCACTGCTTCCAGGCGGGGTTATAGCTTTCCGGCTGCACGAGCTGCGCCAAATGGCCGACCGCCCATGTGCAGTAGGCGCCTTCCGGGAAAATGTCATTGGGACGGATCTCGATATAGCCCTGGCGTTTTACAAAGGGAAAAACCGAACAAAGGGTGAGCCCCTGGTCGGGTTTTTCGGCGATGATCAATGGAAACGACAAACTCAACCACTCCTCTCGATTTCTAACCTTACTTTACAATGTTTTCCGGAAAATGCCAAGGCAAAATAAAAAGCCCGGCTAAACAAAACACTTCGTCTGAGCTTTGTTTAGCCGGGCGGCCTCCAAAAATTCAGTTGATCCCCCATCGTACCCTTTTCACTTCCTGATGTATATGCTATTTTTTTGTTTCTTCCATTTGCGCATAAACACATTAGTCCAAAATCGTCACCTGGATCGTGCGGCGCCCCCAGTTCATTGCTTCACCCGTATTCGGCACAAGGACGTCGATGCGGTTCCCTTTGATGGCACCACCGGTATCGCCGGCAACAGCCGTTCCGTAACCTTCCACGTACACTTTTGAGCCGAGCGGAATAACATTCGGGTCAACGGCGATCACTTTTGCGTCCGGATTGTTTTTCAAATTGATGCCGGTCGCCGTTACGCCGGAACAGCCCGGATCATTGGCCGTATAAGCCGTTGCCGTTACGGTTATTGTCCTTCCTTGCGGGCGGGAAGTGGTTTTTTCGGATGTTTGTACATTTACCATCGGCTTTTTCACTTCCACCCTTGCCTGATCCGTATTCGTTTTTGCCTGAACGGAGACGTCTGCAGAATCATCCTTCACCGTAATCTTGCTCCGGGGATTGGTATGGATGACAATTTCGTCATTTGGGAAAATGATGTTGGATGGCAGGTCGTTCCATTTTTTTAATTGTTCGACCGTTACGCCATATTTGGCCGAGATTTCCGAAAGGGTATCCCCGGCTTTAATGACGTAAACTTTTTTCGGGGAAATTTTCAGTTTTTGTGCAGGATAGATGGTTTCTGTGGAAAGCTGGTTCCATTGCTTCAATTCTTTGACGGATGTGTTGTATTTTTTTGAAATCCCCCAAAGTGTATCCCCCTGTTTTACAGTATAAGTATCCGGGGCGGCGGCTGAAGCATTGGCAGCCATCACACTTGTTAATGTCACCGCAGCCGCGAGTGCTGTTACTGCTTTTTTCATAAAATGCAACCTCCTCTTTTTGCCGGCTTTCCGCCAACACCAAAAATGCTAACATAATGAAGTAACAGCCCGATAACGGGAAAGTGTTGATTTGGTTACACAAAAAGCAGCCTTTGTAATATCGTGAAAAATTTGTAACATAGGCATATTGTCATAGTTTCGCGCATAGATACAAAAAAACACCGTCGAATTTCGGCGGTGTTTTTCAAACTTTACTCCTGGTATTCGATTTTTGTCAATGGGTCTTTTGCCGGCCCTTCTACAACTTCCCCTGTAAAAGAAAATCTTGAACCGTGGCACGGGCAGTCCCATGTCCGTTCCCCTGAGTTCCATTTCACTTCGCACCCCATATGTGTGCAGGTCGTATCGAGGAGATAGATGTTTCCCTCGTTATCCTTATAAGCGCCTGCCCGCTTTCCGTTGATACGGACAACGGCGCCTTCATCCGGTTCCAATTGTTCCAATGGTTTATCCGGCAAATCAAACTTTCCTTTTACAAGGTGCTCTGCTACATCCATATTTGCGGAAACGAAATTCTTTACCATTGGATCCGCTTCAAAACGCTGCGGTGCGAACATTTCCACATAAGGATTTTCTTTTTGCAAAATCAGATCACGCATGATCAGGGCGGCAACATGGGTGCCCGTCATCCCCCATTTTCGGAAACCGGTCGCAATGAAAACATTCGGTTCCATTTTCGTAACCGGCCCGATATAAGGGATTTTATCCAGTGTCGTTAAATCCTGCGCCGACCACCGGCAATAAAATGTTTCAATCCCGAATGTTTTTTTGGCGAATTCCTGCAATACTTCATAATGCCGGATCATCGGACCGCCCTGGCCGGTTTTATGGTTTTCGCCGCCGACCAAAAGCAGTTTTTCAGCTTCCGCTTCCACTTCACGGAAGGATCTCGTTGGCTGTTCGGTATTGATATACATCCCGCCCGGAAATGGCTTTTCGGGCTTTACCGCAATTAAATAGGAACGTTCCGGGTACATTCTTGAAAAATAAAGCCCTTTTGCATCGTAGAAAGGATAATGCGTGCAAATGCAGACGTAATTGCAGGAAATCGTGTGCCCTTTTTCCGTTTTGATTTTAATCGGGTTGCCGTATTCAATGTCTTTAGCCGTTGTATTTTCGAAGATCGGGACTTGCTTTTCCATTAAAAATTCGACTAAAGCTTTTAAATACGAAAGAGGATGGAATTGTGCCTGGCGTTCCATTTTTACCGCTTTTTTCGCGGGGATCCCGTCCGGCAGCCTATCCAGCCATTCGCCATGGATACCGAGCGTATCATATGCCCGCATTTCTTTCTCAAGTTTTTCAAAATAATCATCCGAATTAGTGTAAAGAAAGGCAACCTGATGGGAAAAACTGCATGAAATGTCGTTTTCACGAATGATGTTTTCAATCAAGGACGCGGCCGCTTCATTAGCTTTGTAATAAAGCCCGGCCCTTTCTATGCCGATATGCTGGATCAGTTCATCATAAATGAGGCCGTGTTGTGCCGTAATTTTCGCCGTTGTATGGCCGCTTGTGCCGTTCGCAATTTCTCCCGCATCAAAAAGCACAGTTTTTATTCCTTCTTTTGCAAGCAAATATGCCGTCACAATCCCGGCCATTCCTGCGCCGGCAACCGCCACATCCGCCTCAATGTCTTCTTGCAATGAGGGAAAACGCGGTAGTGATACTGTTTTGCGCCAAATTGGTTCCGGATAATGCGGAATTGATTTTTCGTTCATCGTTTAACCTCCCGAGTCAGACTCTCAATAATAGTCTTCCCCGGCGAGGAAAACGTAAACATGATTTTAGCTGTTGATCAGTTTTGTTGTAATTTGGCGCATAATGTCACCCCTGCTGATGACGCCGACAACGCGCCCGGCCGGATTGACAACCGGCAATTTTTTAAAATGGTGTTTGGCTAAAATACTTAAGGCGTTTTCAAAATCGTCATCCGGTTTCACCGTATACAGTTCCCGCCGTTTCATGATTTTTTCAACAGGCAAGTCAAGGCTTTGCGCAAGCTTTTCGTTAAAATCTTCACGTTCGTTCACGACGATTGTGATATAAAAATCGTAGACCGTCCGCGCTTTCGGCTGCAGGAAGCGAATGACATCCCCGTCGCTGATCATTCCGAGCAGCTTCCCCTGTCCGTCGACGACAGGGACACCGCCGATTTTATGGTCAACAAGCACTTTTAACAGCTCCCGGATCGTTGTTTCTTTTTTCACTGTGATCACATCGCGGATCATAAAATCTCTAACTTCCAATTAAATCGCCCCTTGTGGTTAATAAGGTTTACAATTATTGTAAACCTTTACCGAATGGGAAGCAATGAGAAAACAGCCTATTTTAGGATATTGGATTGCCTTAATGTCCAAGGCTGCCTGGGTCGGTATATTTGCCGTAATCCGGCACCGCTGCTTCGTCAAAACGCGGTGCCAAGTTTTGAAGGCCTTCCCTTAAGTTCAGCGCCCGACATCGGGATAACGTTGCTGCAGACAGCACTCGATGCCTCAGCCGTGGGAGTCTCTTCTTACCCGCTTAAATCCAAAATATAGACGGCCATCAACAATAACATTTAACAGAGCCAAAAAGAAAAAGCGGATATGTCCCGCGCAAGGGAGACATGCCGCTTTCACATTTAAAACCATCCAATTTTTGTCCTTTATGCCGCTTTCCGGTGTTCGTGCCGGTATTTTGTCAACAACTGCGGCGCGGCATTAAACAGAACTACTGTGATCGCCGCACACAAAACCGTATTGCCGATCATCGTGCCGCCGTTAACGATTAGCGAATACATAAAAGCGGATTGTCCAGCCGGCGCGTAAGACCCCCAAAAAACAATTCCGGCGATAAAATGCCAGAAATACCGGGCGGTGCTGCCGACGAGAACCGAAAGGGACATCCATACAGACATGGCCCCTTTATGCCCTAAGCAGCTGCTATTTTGGATCAGCGGGCGCAATAACCCTGCGAAGCCGATAAACGAAAAGGCGACCGGATATTCCATAATGCCTTGCACCGGGTTCAAAATGTCGTTCGCATCTCCTGTGACAAGCTGCAGGAGGCTCCAAATAAATCCGGACAATACGCTTGCCATGAATCCCCAACGGAACGCCACTACAAAGATTGGCATCATCGCAAACGACAAGGAAATGCCCGATGTCACTTTTATGGACGGCAGCAAATCCAACACCATCGAGAATGCTGCAAAAATCGCCGCTTCAATCATGGCCTGCAAACTTAAATTTTTCATTAAAAAATCCCCCTTTTGGCATGCATGAACATAACTGACCATGGGAGACAAGAGAAAAGCATTCCACATCCCTACGTCAGCATTAACTGGACAGGTTCAAAGGGTCAGAACTTCACGTTCACTCTCAGCTAAACGCTCCCCCTGTGGTTACGTTCATGAAGTTGTCAATTTTTAATATAAACCTCTTTTTGCAACATTTCAACAAAAAAGATTATTTGTATGTGTTAAGTTATTCTCGACACTGTTTAAATATCGGGTATTCCAAGACACTCTCGTATAATAAGTTTCGATCCTATTAAATGAGTCAATTTCCAGTTGAATGATTGTTCTTTGACAAGTGAATCTTTGATGTTTTCGGG